>JEMX01000020.1 GCA_000585055.1 Candidatus Accumulibacter appositus | reverse complement strand
CGCCGGCCAAGGCGGCGACGCCCCCGGCGCGACCGGGAGCGACTTCGTCCCCCGCCAGAGCCAATCCAAGCGCCGCCCACAACCCAGCACGTGCACCGCAACGTCCGCGAGCCGACGGCGGCGCCGCCACGGCAGCGCTGTTTCGCGGCCCGGCGCGGCGCGGCAGCTGAGGCCGAGGCCGAGGCACCACTCTCCGCCTCTGCCGCCCCGGTTTGATCCCTCGCAAGCTCCGCTCAGGAGTCGGCCATGAAACAACCCGCGAAGAGCGCCTGCCCCTGTGGCAGCGAACTTCCCTACACCGAATGCTGCGGCCCCCTGCACGATGGGGCGGCAGCGCCGGATGCGGCAGCGCTGATGCGCTCGCGCTACTGTGCCTACGTACTGGCCATCGAACTCTACCTGCTGTCCACCTGGCACCCATCGACCCGGCCGACACAAATCGACCCTGATGGCGCCCTGGCGCCGCAGTGGCTGGGCCTGCAAGTCCGCCGCCACGTAACCACCGGAGCGGCGTCGGCGATCGTCGAATTCGTCGCCCGTTACCGCGTCGGTGGCCGCGCACAGCGTCTGCACGAAATCAGTCACTTCGTGCAGCAAGCCGGCCGCTGGTACTACGTCGATGGCGAGTTCCCCGCGCTAACGAGCAAGTCGTCGGCAGCGAAGTCACCCGCAGGCAAATCACCGACTTCGATCAGAGCGAAGCCGCCCGCGAAAGGCGGCAATGATTGAGACCGGCGCCGCCGTGCTGCCGATCATCTATCAAGACCAGCACCTGGTCGCCATCCACAAGCCGGCGGGATTGCTGGTCCACCGCAGCCCCATCGACCGCCGCGAGCGACGCTTTGCGCTGCAGATGCTGCGCGATCAACTGGGCCAGCGGGTGTACTCGGTGCACCGCCTCGACAAGGGAACCTCCGGGGTCCTGCTCTTCGCGCTGAGCAGCGCCGTCGGGCGGGCGCTGAGCATGGGCTTCGAAGAGCGCCAGGTGGGCAAGAGCTACCTGGCGGTGGTCCGCGGCCATCCCCCGCTCGCTGGCGAAATCGACCATCCCCTGCGTCGCCACTTCGACAGCGAAGGCGCTCGCGCCACCGCCGACGCCCCGACGCAGGACGCCTGCACCCGCTACCGGCGGCTGGCCACCATCGAACTGCCGCACCGCGTCGACCGCTACCCCTCGAGCCGCTACGCCCTAGTCGAACTCGAACCACTGAGCGGACGCCGCCATCAGCTGCGCCGACACCTCAAGCACATCGCGCACCCGATAATTGGCGACGCAACCTATGGCAAGGGGCGCCACAACCGCCTCTTTCAGACCCTGTTCGCTTGCGACCGACTGCTGCTGGCGTGCACCGAGCTGCGCCTGGTGCACCCGGTGAGCGGTGCAGCGCTGACTCTGCGGGCGCCACTGGCCAACGACTTCCACCGCCTGCTGGCGCGCCTGGAGTGGAGCAGCGCCGTATCACCCCAGTGGCTGCCGGACGCCGCTGCCCCAGGGCTGGAGGAAAGCGCTGCAGATGGCGAAAGCAATGGCGGCACCGCCCAGGTCACGGCCTGCGGCGATGCGGACTGAGCGCACTGGCCGAGCGCAGAAAAGCTACGCGCAGGAGCGGCTCCGGCACGCACTTCAAGGCTTGTTGACGCACTCACTGACAACGCTGTCCCCGGCGCGACCGCAGGGACTCGTGGCGCCGGCCATCGGCTGCGGGCTGCCGTCGTCGTCCATGTGCGCGGCCAGCGTCTCCCAGGCGAGCAGCCCGCTCTTGTCCAGGGTCAGGCGCAGCAGCCAACCGGTGCGCGTGGCAGCATTGTCGAAGCCATCGAAAACGAAATTCCCCAGGCTATAGACGATCAGCTTGCCGCGGTAGTACTCGGCGCCCTGAGTGACGTGCGGGTGACCGCCGACGACGACATCGGCACCGGCGTCGATCATCGTCCGCGCCAGCTGCCGCTGCCGCTCGCTCGGCTGCTCCTCGCGCTCCCATCCCCAGTGCATGAAGGGAATCACCAGGTCGGCACCCGCCGCACGCGCGGCGCGGATATCGGCGACGACCTGACTGTCCTCGCTCCAGGCGATGCCCGGCCAGTCGGCCCCGGCTTCGAAGGAACGCGGCTTGAATTCGTTGTACGCCAGTACCGCGATGCGCAGACCGCCACGCGCGATCCACAACGGCCGGTGCGCTTCTTCGAGATTACGGCCGCCGCCAAAGGCTTCAATTCCCTGGCCGGCCAGGTGATCGAGCGTCTCAAGAAAAGCCGCCTGCCCGTAGTCGCCGGAATGATTGTTGGCCACCGCCAACGCGTCGAAACGGCCTTTGAGCAAGGGCACCACGCGCGGATCGGCGCGAAAGCTGTAAATCTTGCTCTCCAGTGCCTGACCCTGCGTGGCGATCGGACATTCGAGGTTGCCGATGCTGTAGTCGGCGTCCTGCAACTGCGACGCAAACCCCGCCAGGGGATCGCCGCCACGGCTGATCAGACGACCCGGTCCGTCGTCAAGCATGACATCACCGACAAAGACCAGGCGCACGCTCTCGGCGCCCGCCGGGCTGGCCAGCGCCAGACCGAGAGCGAGCGCCAGCGAGGCGAGAAAACAGCGTCCCTTGTTCATTGTTGCTGGCCCTTAATGTGAAAGTCGCGCCAGCGACTCACGAGGCTCCCTTCTCCCCCTGCGGGGTGAGGCAGGGAATTCAGGGAGCATGCTCCCTGCCCGGCGAGCGATTCCGGCGTGCAAGCCGGAATCCCCACTGCAAGGGACCAGGAAACGGTCATGACTTTCATCATCTGGGGCATGTCGACTGTCATGACCGTCAGCCACCGCCGCCTGCCGCCGACACTTCCCCGGACCACGCGCACCAGTAGCTCAATTCGCCGTCCCTGAGGGGCTCATAGACGTGATTGAGTCCGCTGAAGCCCCATGGCGCAGCCTTCACCACCGCTGGTGGATAGGTATACGTCGCCTGATGGATCGGCGTTGGACCGTTGTCCCCGGCGGCCAGCACGTAGACCTTGATCGCCGCCAGGTCGGCAGGCTGCTTCTGGAAAACGACCCGAAAAAGGAAGTACGAACCCACCTTCTCCACCGCAACAGCATAGGGCGAGAGCACCGGGCTCGCCTGCAGAACCCGGGTTTCGCCGCCGTAGCTGACGTGGCAGGCGACTGTTTCGGCAAGCGCAGCGCGCGCCGAAGGGGCCAGCAGCGGAGCGCTGAGCAGGGCGAGAATCAAGCGCCGCAGACAAGAGACTGACATGGGGACAGCGAGTAGTTGCGAACGGCGCAGTATCGGGAACGGCCCGGGGTCCGTCAAGGCCTACATCATTGAACACGCGCCACGAAAGAGAATCATTGCTAAACTAGGCGGCTCGCGCCTGGGGAGTCATCTCCCGACTTGGGCGTCGCCTCCCGCATTGGGGGACGTGTCTCGACCTGCAGGTGCATCGCTAATGCCTTCCTACCTTCACCTTCGCCTTCGTCTTCGCCTCGTCAGCCTGGCTTGCGCCCTACTGCTCAGCGCCTGCGGCACCCTCGACCAGCCAGCGCCTGACACGTCCGGGCAGACGGCCAGGCCGCACGAGCCCATAGCGGCGAAACCGGCTGTCCCCAACACGCCTTTCGCCGACGCGCCGGACAAGAGAACCGTCTATTTCGGCTTCGGCGAAGCAAGGATCAGCCACGAGGGCGTCGAGGTTCTGCGCCAGAATGCCTTGCACCTCAAGAATGATTCGCAACTGGTGGTGACACTGGTCGGCCATACCGACAATCTCGGCAGTGCCGCCTACAACCTGGCGGTTGCGGACAAGCGCATCGAAGCGGTGAACGACAAGTTGCGCTCGCTCGGGGTGGCCAAGAACCAGCTGCGGCGCCTACCGCTAGGCAGCGAGCAGAGCAGCAAGGACGCCTGCGACAGCGAGGCCTGTCGTCAGAGCATGCGTAAAGTCGAACTGGTGTACGAACGACGCTGAGTTTTCGCCGCACAGCGCCACAAGCGTCACCAAACGCGCGACACCCACAGGCAAGCCGCGACCGACAACCCCGGCAGCAGCCCCGACCGGCGGCCGCTGCGCGAGGATGCCTGGCGGAGAGTCGCTGGTGGGCTGCTGGCGGCGCTACAGCAAGTTCAGCTTGCGCGCCGCTTCGCTGAGTTCGCCGCGAAAATCAGGGTGGGCGATGCCGATCAGCGCCTGTGCCCTTTGCTTGGCGCTCTTACCGCGCAACTGCGCGAGCCCGTATTCGGTGACCACGTAGTTGACGTCGTTCTTGCTGGTCGTGACATGCGCGCCGGGGGTCAGCGTCGGCACGATGCGCGAAATGCTGTCGCCCTTGGCCGTGGCCGGCAGGACGATGAAAGACTTGCCATCGCGTGAGCGATTGGCGGCCCGCACGAAGTCAACCTGTCCCCCGGTACCCGAGTAGGACTGCGGGCCGAAGCTCTCCGAACAGCACTGCCCGATCAGATCGACCTGCAAGGTCGCATTGATGGTCACCAGCTTGTCGTTGCGCGCCGCCAGGAAGGGATCGTTGGTGTAGTCGACCGGATGCATTTCGAGCATCGGGTTGCGATGCATGAATTTGTAGAGCTGCTTCGAACCGAGCGCAAAGGTGGCGACCATCTTGCCCGGCAGGTAGGACTTCTTGCGATTGGTCACCGCCCCGCATTCGAGCAGTTTGAGAATGCCGTCACCAATCATCTCGGTGTGGATTCCCAGATCGTGTTTGTTCACCAGTTGCATGACCACCGCGTCCGGAATGGCGCCGTAGCCGATTTGCAGGGTCGACCCGTCCTCGATGATGTCGGTGACGTATTCGCCAATTGCCTCCTGCACTTTGCCAATTTGCGGCAGGCCCACTTCAAGCACCGGATCCTCGCTCTCGATCAGGCCGGCAATCTGCGAGACATGCACGTGACAATTGCCGTTGGTGAACGGCACGTTGGGATTGACCTCGAGGATCACCACCCGGGCCGCGCTGATCGCCGCCATGGTGTAGTCGGTGGCCAGGCTGATCGAAAAATAGCCATGTTCGTCCATCGGCGAGGCCATCGTGAACACCACGTCGACGCGAATCTGCCGGTTCCTGATCAGCGACGGCATTTCCGAGAAATAGCTCGGCAGATAGTCGATCCACCCTTCCTGCCCGCCGGGACGGCTCGCTCCACCGTAGAAAAAGGCGAGATGGCGGACGTTATCGACCGTCTCACGGTCGAGATAGGCGTATTTTCGTAGCGGCAGAATCTGCGCCACGGTCACCCCGTGAAAACGCTGCCTTTGCTCGGACAGCGCGGTCAACAGGGTCGGCGGTTCGCCGACACCGGTTGGCACACTGATCAGATCGCCATTCTCGACCAGACCCATGGCGTCTGCTGCGGTCATCTTCTTGCTCTGGTAAATCCGCTGGTAAATATCCGACATGCTCCATCCCCTCCTTGCTATTGGCCAACAAACCGTATGCCGGGACTCGCCGCATCCCGGCTACGCTCTTTTTTCTGGCGCCGTGCCAGCCACGCAAAAGACACCTACGCGGCGCACTGAGAGCACGACGCTGGACGGCTTGCCTTCCCGCCCCTCCCGGCAAGCAGCGCTTGCAAGCTACATGCTACGACGATACTGACCGCCGACGTCGTAAAGCGCATGGGTTATCTGCCCCAAGGAGCATACGCGCACGGCGTCGATCAGCACCGCGAAAACGTTGCCGTCTTCGATGACCGTCTGCTGCAGGCGTTCCAGCATCGCCGCCGAGGCGTCGGCGTTGCGTGCCTGGAAGGCTTGCAGGCGCGTGAGCTGCGACTGCTTTTCTTCTTCCGTCGAACGCGCCAGCTCGATCTCGATCTGGGCGTCGCCCTTCGGGTTGCGGAAGGTATTGACGCCGATGATCGGGAAGGAACCGTCGTGCTTCTTGTGCTCGTAATGTAGCGACTCTTCCTGGATCTTGCCACGCTGATAGCCGGTTTCCATGGCCCCGAGAACGCCACCGCGCGAGGCGATCGCTTCGAACTCCTTGAGCACCGCTTCTTCGACCAGATCGGTCAGCTCGTCGATGATGAAAGAGCCCTGGTTGGGGTTCTCGTTCATCGCCAGGCCCCACTCGCGGTTGATCACCAACTGGATGGCCATGGCGCGGCGAACGGACTCCTCGGTCGGGGTGGTGATCGCTTCGTCGTAGGCGTTGGTGTGCAGCGAGTTGCAGTTGTCGTAGATGGCGATCAGCGCCTGCAGCGTCGTGCGGATGTCGTTGAAGGACATTTCCTGCGCGTGCAGCGAACGCCCCGACGTCTGGATGTGATATTTGAGCTTCTGGCTGCGCTCGCTGGCGCCGTACTTGTTCTTCATCGCCACCGCCCAGATGCGACGGGCGACGCGACCGATCACCGAATACTCCGGGTCCATGCCGTTACTGAAGAAGAACGACAGGTTCGGCGCGAAATCATCAATGTGCATGCCGCGCGCCAGGTAGGCTTCGGCATAGGTAAAGCCGTTGGCCAGGGTGAAGGCCAGCTGCGAAATCGGGTTGGCGCCCGCTTCGGCAATGTGATACCCGGAAATGGAAACCGAGTAGAAGTTGCGGATGTTGTTATGGACGAAGAACTCCTGGATGTCGCCCATCATCTTGAGCGCGAACTCGGTCGAGAAAATGCAGGTATTCTGCCCCTGATCTTCCTTGAGAATATCCGCCTGGACGGTGCCGCGCAGGTTGGCCAGCACCCATTCGCGAATCTTGTCGATCTCGTCTTCGGTTGGCTGGCGACCGTTCTCGCTTTGAAACTTGTCGATCTGCTGGTCGATCGCGGCGTTGAAGAACATCGACAGAATGATCGGCGCCGGGCCGTTGATGGTCAGCGACACCGAAGTTGTCGGTGCGCACAGCTCGAAGCCGTCGAAAAGCACTTTCATGTCGTCGAGCGTGGCGATCGACACGCCCGAGTTGCCAACCTTGCCGTAGATGTCCGGCCGGGCGTCCGGATCGCAGCCATAGAGGGTGACCGAGTCGAAGGCGGTCGACAAACGCTTCGCGGGCATGCCCTCGGAAACGCGCTTGAAGCGGCGGTTGGTGCGGAAAGCATCGCCCTCGCCGGCAAACATGCGCGTCGGATCCTCGTTCTCGCGCTTGAAGGCGAAAACACCAGCGGTAAAGGGGAAAGAGCCTGGCACATTCTCGCGCATCAGGAAACGCAGCACTTCGCCGTCGTCCTTGTAGGTCGGTAGCGACACCTTGCGGATGCGCGACCCCGACAGCGAGGTACTGGTCAGGCGGGTACGCTTCTCCTTGTCGCGGATTTTGACGACGTACTCGTCCTGGGCATACAGCTCGACGGTTTTCGGCCACATGTCGAGAAGCTTGCGGGCACGCGCGTCGAGCTGCCCGTCCTTCCATTCGATCAGCTCGTCGAAATCACTGCCGGCCGGTTTGCCACAGGCTTGGAAGAGGTTCCTGGCGGTACGCAGCGCCTGCCGCTCGCGCGCCACTTCGGCCTGCTCGGCGGTATGCGCGTGGTAAGCACGCACGCTGTCGGCAATCTCGGCCAGGTAGCGCACGCGCTGCGCCGGCACGATCGCGCGCTGATTGGACGACTGCCGAACAGCAACCAGCGGCAGCTTGCCCTTCTTGAGGGGCAGGCCGAGCTCGAGCAGACGCGGCAGCATGGCCTGATAAAGGGCGGTGACACCGTCATCGTTAAAGCGCGCGGCCATGGTTCCGAAAACCGGCATTTCCTCGGTCGGCTGAGCGAAGGCCTCGCGGTTGCGCTGATACTGCTTGCGCACGTCGCGCAGAGCATCGTCGGCGCCCTTGCGGTCGAACTTGTTGATGGCCACGAAATCGGCGAAATCGAGCATGTCGATCTTCTCCAGCTGTGACGCCGCGCCGAACTCGGGGGTCATCACGTACAACGAGGCATCGACCAGCGGCACGATTGCCGCGTTGCCCTGACCGATCCCCGAAGTTTCGACGATCACCAGGTCGAAGCCGGCCAGCTTGCAGGCGGCCAGTACTTCGGGCAGGGCGGCGGAGAGCTCGGAGCCCGTGTCACGCGTCGCCAGCGAGCGCATGTAGATGTTCTCGTGCTCGATGGCATTCATCCGGATGCGGTCGCCGAGCAGGGCACCTCCCGTCCGTTTGCGCGAGGGATCGATGGAAATGATCGCCAGCTTGATGCGGTCGCTCTGGTCGAGCCGGAAACGGCGCACCAGCTCGTCGGTCAGCGACGACTTGCCGGCGCCACCGGTGCCGGTGATGCCCAGGGTCGGGATTTTCAGCCCGGCGGCCGCGTCGACAAGCTTCTTGCGCAGCGCTTCCGGATAGACTCCGTTCTCCAGGGCCGTAATCACCTGCGCCAGATGACGGCGATCACCGGCCTTGAGCGTCGCCAGCACCACTTCGGGATCCTGTGGAGCCAGTGCCGAGAGGTCGAAGTCGGAGTTCTCGGCAAGGTCGTTGATCATCCCCTGCAGACCCATCGACTGACCGTCTTCCGGCGAATAGACGCGCGCCACGCCGTAGGCATGCAACTCGTCGATCTCGCTGGGCACGATGACGCCGCCGCCACCGCCGAAGACCTTGATCCGCTCGCCGCCACCGGCTTTCAGCAGGTCGATCATGTACTTGAAGAATTCGACATGCCCACCCTGGTAGGAGGTGATGGCGATTCCCTGCACATCCTCCTGCAGTGCCGCGTTCACGATCTCCTGCACCGAACGGTTGTGGCCGAGATGGATGACCTCGGCGCCGGTCCCCTGCAGGATGCGGCGCATGATGTTGATCGACGCGTCGTGGCCGTCAAACAACGAAGCTGCAGTTACAAAGCGCAGCTTGTGCTTGGGTTTGTACGGTAGAAGCTTCTTGGCAATCGAAAGGTCGGTCATCAGCTTTGTGCTCCACGAAAATTGAAGAGGTTTCGGTGATCGGGAATTTCACGGGGAGACCCATGGTAAAAACTTGACGACGATAAAGCCATTACCCGACACGCCTGGAACAGTGTAAATCTCGCCAACTTGAAATATGCTATCAATTCACGGCCTTGCAAGACGACCATGCGCTACGCTGAGAAGACTGCCAAACAGCTGCCGACGAGCCCCGCCGCGTCGCGAGGGATCGCGAGCGGTCGCGCGACGGTGGCCATTGCCTTCGTCAGGGGAATGCTCGCCGGTGTGCAGCATGCCGGCAACCCCACCGCGCCACTGCTCGAACGCGCCAACATCGCCCCGGCCCTGCTCGACGACCCGAGTGCGCGTATTCCCGTCGACCGCTACGCCGCGCTCTACAACCTGATCAACGCACAACTCGACGACGAAGGCTTCGGGCTTTTCTCGCAGCCGATGCGCTGCGGCGCCTTCGAATTCCTCTGTCGCAGCACGATCACCGCGCCCACCCTCGCCGAGGCCATTGAACGCAGCATCCGCTTTCTGCGCCTGGTCCTGCCCGATCTCGGCGTCAGCCTCGAAACCACCCACGAGCAGGCCCGCCTGTGCATCGCCGAGACTCGCCCCTTGCTGATCGGACGCGTGTTCGCCTTCGAATGGCTGTTGCGCCTGCTGCACGGCCTGCTGTCGTGGCTGATCGGCCGTGGTATCGTGCTCGAAGCGGTGGCCTTTCCCTACCCCCGCCCAGAACACGCCGACGACTACGCCCTGATCTTCACGGCCGATTCGACTTTCGACGCCGCGGCACTGACCACCAGCTTCTCGGCCAACCTGCTCGACTGGCCGATCCGCCGCGACGAAGCCAGTCTGCAGACTTTCCTCGACGGCGCGCCGGGCAAGCTGACAACCCTCTACCGCCGCGACCGCGAAATGGTATTGCGCGTTCGCAACACCTTGCGCGATGCCCTGCCCAGTTCTCCGTCGCTGGCTAGCGTCGCGCATCAGCTGCATTTGTCACCACGTACCCTGCATCGCCGGCTGGAAGAAGAGGGATCCAGCTTTCAGGCCACCAAGGACGCCTTGCGCCGGGACCTGGCCATCAGCAGTCTCGCCAAGACCAGGCAGGCACTGGCGCAGATCGCCGCCGAACTGGGTTTCGCCGACACCGCCGCCTTTTACCGCGCCTTCGTGCGCTGGACCGGCATGGCACCGGCGCACTATCGACGGCGACTGCATGCCGCCGCGAACGGCAACGGTAATGGATCGGGCAAACGCCGCCAGAGCGCCACTCCGTCGCGTGCGGCGCCAGACGGCGCAACGAAATAGTTCGACCGCCCAGGCGGTTTCCAGAGCCAGGAGCGCAGCACTCGGGCACATGTCAGTTGATGTCGAAGGAGAGCAAGCGGCTCACGAAGCTCCCCCTGGCAGGACGAGGGCCGTCCGACGAGAAAAGCGCCGATGCCGAGATGGCGGGAGCCGCCGGCCGAGACTGCACCGCCTCAACGGTCGGTCATGAAACGCGTTGCGTCTTCGAGGTCGGCATGGGTGCTGCCGCTGTAGAGGGCATTGACGAACTTGCGCCAGATCAGATCCGGCTCGCCGAGACGGAAACCGTAGCCCCCCCCTTCCGATTCCCTCGAGGCCGAGACCTTGATCTGCGAGGTTTCAGCCGGGCCAAGCTGAATCGTGATTTCACCCCAGACACCGATCGGAACCGGCACCAGCGCGTGCGCCTGAAAGCCGTAGCGCGAAAGCTGGATGATTTCCAGGCTGATCTTGTTCTCCACACCGTCTGGCGAGGTAATCACGAACTTCGCCGGACAGCGCACCGAAAAACGCCGATGCCGCCGCCGTCCGGTCTCGTCCTGCCCGCTCTCCTCGACCGCGGGCAGCACCGCCTGGTAGGCGGGCAGATCGTAAATCGTGTGCAGCAGGCATTTCTTGCGATCACTGAGCTCGGCAAAGACGTTGGTCCGCACGTTGAAGAAGTGGTTGAGCAATTCCGGTGTCAGCACCGGGTCGTTGGTGGTGTAGAAACGACGCTGCGGCAGCTGGATATTGTCCAGTTTTAGCTGAAAGAAGAAGGCATGCAGATTTCGCTTCGGAGGTTTCGACGCGTAATGCTTCTCGAAGATGGCGTCTGCAGCGCGCAGGTCCAGGGTCGCACCAACGGCGGGCGCGCCATTGACGAAATCGTAATTCTCGACGACGTTCTGAGTCAGACGCTGGAAGAACAGCAGCGATTCGTACATCTCGATATGGCGGGGATTGACAGCGATGACGATGTGCCGGGTGTCGAAAAAGGTGTGGCAATAGTCGTACATGAACTTCATCAGCGGGAACAGGATGCTGCCGCCCGTGCGACGAAACTTCCGGTGGACAGCCAGTGCCGACACCTCGGCGATGTTCCCCTTCTTCGCACGTACCGCGGTCAGATCGAAAATCCGCTGCAACGGAAAGCCGAGCACGCTCTCGCGGATCAGCGACAGCGTGCCCACCACTTGCCCATCGTACTTTGCGCACAAGGTCGTCGTCGTTGGCAGGGCGTGATATATCGTGACGCGCATCCCGGAAGGATCCGGGGTCATGAATCCACTGCTGACATAGGCATCGTGGAGGAGCTTGAAGCAGGCTTCCAGCTCCTCTTTGGTATCGGCGATCTTCAAGACCAGCCGGTCACTTGGGCTTGGATTGCAGTCGACAAAATTACGATAGACCGCAAAACGTCTTTTCCTGGGGAGGACGTTGAACAGTTTTCGCAAAGTCCCGTGCCATAGTTTCCGTACCGGCATGACTAGTTTTCTGAACATCACCCCCCCTGTGCAAGCACGACGGTCGAAAGCGCGCGCAATCCGGATACCGGGACACGTGCGCGCACCTTCCATCGACAAAGCCACAGCACGGCACTGCGCTGACAACACTGTCGCCGTGCATCTTATCAAAAGCAACGCCGTCTACGCCGCCCGTTTTGGCTGTTATACACGGGCCATCACCGGCCGGCGAGCGATGCCGCCCGTCAGTGGCAGACGCGAATCTTTCCAAAGGGGGCATTACTCTTAAGGTCGGCCATCGCCTCCTTGAGTTCCGCGAAAGCGAAAACGCCATCGACCACCGGCTGCAGCCGATGCTGGTCGTTGGCACGCAGCAGCATCGCTTCGAAACCATCACGGGAGCCAACCGTAATACCTTGCAGATGGATCAGGCTGGTGACCACCGGCCCCCGCGGTGTCGCCAGACGGGCGCCCGGCGCCTGCCAGATTCAGCCCCGGACTGCAAGCGCCAGCAGCTGGAAGGTCCGCAGCGCCAGCCGCGAACGGGCCGGGTGTCCCGATCGCTGCGCTATCATCGGTGTCGACAAGAATTTTCGGGAGTGCAATGGTGGTGATGTTGAAACAGGCCGTGCTCATGTCCCTGGCCGTGTTCTGCAGCCTGACCGTAACTGCCGCTGAGGAGCAGAACTACCCTTTCGTCCTCGAAACCAGGAAGGAGGGCGACAGCCACCATATAGTCGCGCGCAATCGCGGCGCGGCAGCGGTCTCGGTCAAGGTGTCTCTCGCCAACTCGCGCAACGCGGCTCCGGACCGCCCCTTCCCACTTTTCGCAGTCATTCCCCCGGGTGGCGGCAGCGTCTCCCTGGCGCGCATCCGGCCGGCGGCGAGGGGCGCCGGCTACAGCTTTCGCACGCAGGCCTCATGGCTGCTCGGCGACTACCATGCACGGCAAAGCTCCGGCGCCATCTATCGCCTGCCTTACGCGAACGGACGTGCCTTCCATATTGGCCAGTCCCCGGGCGGCCCGCTGAGCACCCACCGTACGCCCGACAGTGAATACGCGGTCGATATTGGCATGCCCGAGGGCACGCCGGTGGTCGCCGCGCGCGATGGCATCGTGGTCTACACCGAAGCCCGGGAGCGCTATGGTGGCCGGCACCCGGACCTGATTGGCCGCGCCAACAGCGTGCGCATCCAGCACAGCGATGGCACCATCGCCCTCTACGCGCATCTGGCACACGCCGGGGTGAACGTTTTCCCGGGGCAACGAGTCAAAGCGGGCATGCAAATCGGCTTGTCGGGCTCTACCGGCTACTCCTCCGGGCCACATCTGCATTTCGCCATCCAGACGGTCCTGCACGGGGGCGATCGCTTGACGACCACCTCACTCCCCTTCAACTTCTATGTCGGCCAGCCCCCGGCAGTGTTCCCGCCCCGCTTTGGCATGTTCGCCACCGCGCAGTACTCTTCGCCGGGCAAAGTGCCGATCACCACCGTTCCGGGTCCTTACAAGCCCCCCCTCCGCCGCCCACAAGCCACCGGGCGCGAAGAGCAGAAATAATCACCAGAATCGCGAGGGCCAAGCATGCGTCGATGGAAAACAAAGCGCTATCTGATTTCTGCTCTGGGCGTGTTGCTGGCCTTCGTCGGCTGGCAGCTGTTGCGTGGCGGTGAGCAATCGTTCGCCAGCGACGACGAGCGTTTCGATTACGGCTCACTGGGAGCCGAACTGGTCGCCGGCATCCCCTATCCGATCTTCCGGACCTTGCCGCAACTCTTCCCCGATCTGCTCGCACGCCACGCCAGCCCGGGAGCAGGCACGGACAGCCCGGGGCGCACGGGCTACGAAGCCTTCGGGCTTGCTGTAGAAACCGATCAGGCGCTGCCGATCGGCTTTTCGATCAAGCGACTGGGCGTGGAACGGGTCACGGTGAATTGCGCCCTCTGCCACACGACAGCCTATCGCCTGGACCCCGATGAAGCGCCGCGCTACGCGCGCGGTGGCCCGGGACACACGGCCAACATCCAGGGATTGCTGCGCTTCCTGTTTGCCGCCGCGCGCGACCCACGCTTCAGCGCCGCCGAGATGCTGCCGGCGATGGAGCAACACTCGCCGCTCGACTGGAGCCAGCGGGCCATGTACACGGTATTGTGGATCCCGCTGACGCGTCTGGCGCTGCGCATCGCCGACAATCAGCTCGCCTGGATGGACGACAAACCGGCCTGGGGTCCCGGTCGCGACGACGCTTTCAACCTGCCGAAATATGTCCTCACGCAAGCCCCCTGGGACAACACCGTCGGCAATACCGACTTTCCCGCGCTCTGGCAGCTCGGCCAACGCCGCGGACAGCTGATGCACTCCGGCGGTGAAGCGCGCAGCGTCGCCGCCGTGATCGCGACCTCCGCGCTCGGTACCGGCGCCCTGCCCTTCGGCGACTTCGCGGCCCGCAATCGCTGGCTCGAAGGCTTCCTGAGCGAACTCGCGCCGCCACCCTTCCCGGCCGCCATCGACGCCACCCTTGCCGCGCGCGGCGGCGAGCTGTTCGCTGACCACTGCGCCACGTGCCACGCCAGCAACGGCGAACGTAGCGGACAAGCCATTCCGGTCGACGAGGTCGGCACCGACCCCGAACATGTGCTGACTTTTCAGGCCAAGGACGCCAAGCGCATGAATCGCGTCACCGCGACGCTCGGTATGGATGACGCCGAAATGCAGGGCGCAGCGGGCTACGTCGCGCGTCCGCTGGTCGGTGTCTGGCTGCTGGCGCCTTATCTGCACAATGGTTCCGTGCCGACGCTGCACGACCTGTTGTCGCCGCCGGAGCAGCGTCCGGCAGTCTTCCAGCGCGGCTACGATGTGCTCGACACCGTGCACCTGGGATTCGTCGCCAGCGGCGAGGCAGCGCAAGTCAAAGGCTTCCGCTTCGACACACGCCTGCGCGGCAACGGCAATGGCGGCCACCGCTACGGCAGCGAACTCGCGATCCCGGACAAGCGAGCGCTCATCGAGTTTCTGAAAACCTTGTAGCTAGGGGCCGCCGCCACGACGGCTGCGCGGCTGCTGCGCGGCTGCTGTGCGCCGCTTTCAGCTTGCCGAAAGGCGCCTCAGAAAGGAAAGGCCGCAGTACACTGGAATCCATCAAGGAACACCGCGGCCGCCCCAAGGTCGGAAAGCCGGAAGTCCGCTGCGGCTTTCCGACCCTGCGGGCTTCGTTTCGCAGCGGGTCATGACTCGGCGCTCGACGGCGCTGGCAAGCGTGCCGCTACTTGTCTTCTTGCTCGCAGAAAACTCGACAGGATCCAATGGATAGTTCTTTCTTCGGCCGTCAGCACCTTGCCGTCTTGCTGGCACTTTTCCTGCCACTGCTTTCCGCCTGCGTGTCTTACGGCAAAATCAGTAACGAACCCATCGCCGCGGCCGAGTCATCGGCAAGGTACTCGATCACCCAGGCGGTGCATTCCGGCCGCTCTGACGAAGCGACCATGGTCCTGGCGTTCTCGGGCGGCGGCACGCGCGCAGCCGCACTGGCTTACGGCGTCCTGCAGGCGCTGCGCGACACCCGCGTCAACCTGGATGGCCGATCGCAACGGCTACTGGACGAAATCGACACCATCAGCTCTGTTTCGGGTGGCAGTTTCACGGCCGCCTATTTCGGCCTGTATGGCGACAAGATCTTCACGGATTTCGAGAAGGACTTCCTGCGCCGCAACATTTCCATTGACCTGATGCAGGGGCTACTGGACCCGGCAAACTTGCTCTCTGAACGTGGCCGTACCGAAGTGGCGGCCAACTATTATGATGGCAACGTCTTCAAGGGCGCGACCTTCGCGGACCTGCAGAATGGCGACGGGCCGCTGATCGTGATCAATGCCACCGATCTCGCTCGCGGCGTACGTTTTTCCTTCCTTCAGGATTACTTCGATCTGCTGTGCTCGGATCTGTCTTCCTTCCCGATTGCCAGCGCCGTCACCGCCTCATCCGCCGTGCCGGTCGTGTTCCATCCGCTGGTGCTCGAAAATCGCAAGGGCTGTGGCAATCGCCCAGAAAGCTTCCTGACCGACTTACAGGCCCACGCCAAGCGCTCCCCGCAGCTGGCGCATGTCGTCGACGGCCTCATCAGCTACGCGCTCAAAGACCAGCGTCGTTATATTCATCTGGTCGACGGCGGCATCACCGACAACCTGGGCCTGCTCGCAATCTATGAAATGATCGAGTTGGCTGGCGGAGCAAGAAATCTACTCGGCTCGCTTGGCGGTGTACCGGGACGACGTTTCATCGTCATCTCGGTCAATGCCTCGACCTCGCCGCAATACGGCATGGAACTGAGCAAGGCCCCCCCATCGATGGCCGATACCGTCAATCTTGTGACCGACGTCCAGTTGCATCGCACCAACGCGGCAACAATGGCCCTCCTGCAGAGCAGCATCAAGCGCTGGGCGGCGGAACTGTCAAGGCCCGAACAAACGGTCGAATCCTATTTCGTTGACATCGACTTCAAGGATGTCCAACAAGCTGAGCGAAAACGCTACCTGAACCAGATTCCGACCAGCTTTTCTCTCAAGGCGGAGCAGGTGGACGAGTTGATCGCGGTCGGTCGCGAGCTGCTGCTGAGCAACCCGGAATTTCAGCGCTTCATCCGCGATCTGGGTGGCAGTCAGCCGGCGATGGTGCGCTGACCTTCGCCCGGCCACCTTCCTGACGGACGACGTCAAGCGCTACCCCCTAGCGCCTAATGGACCAGAGAAGGCTCCTCCGGCGCTGGATTTCCGTTGCACTCGCAACAAGAGCGCCTCGATCGCTTGTACAAGCGCTTCCGATTTCCGAGGGTCAAGCGCATCGGGGTGGGGCTCGGCAAAACGGCCTGAGTCATTGTCGAAATACTGGCCGGTCGCGCTCGCGAAATCGTCGTCAAGTGCCGCGCGGATCAGAATGTCGGCGCCAATGCGGATATCGCCGCCATCAACGCCAAAACCCTCTTTCACCATCTTGCTGCCCAGCATCGACCCCGGATTGACGGCGATGATCACCGGCCCCCCCGCTTTGAGTTCCCACGCCAAGCGGCGGGACCACATCGTCAGCGCCAACTTGCTTTGCGCATACGCGGCCATGTCGGCCAGGCGGACACCCCCGGCCAGCGCTTCGAGTTGAACCGGTGACTGGGCCGCGGAGGAGAGGTTGATTACCCGCCCGGAGCCACCCAGCAGAGGCAGGAGCCGTTGCGTCAGCAGATAGGGCGCGATGGTATTCACCGCGAAGCGCACATCCAGCCCGTCCGGCGTGAGCGTCTCGGGCGCGCGCAAGACCCCGGCGTTGTTGATCAGCACATCGAGCCTGGCGTGCCGTTCGGTGACCGCCGCGGCCAGTGCTTCGACAGCCCCAAGCCGCGACAGATCGGCCACGTAGCTTTCCACACCGCCGCTCCTCGGCAGGGCAGAGAGCGCGTTTTCCGCAGCCGCCAGCTTGTCCGGATTGCGTCCGTGCAAGAGTATGCGGTGGCCCTGCGAAAGCAGGATTTCGGCTGTCGCCAGCCCGATGCCGTCGGTGGATCCGGTCACAAGAATGGTTTTTGGCATGAGGGGCCCTCTTCTAACGGTCATGACTTGTGGAGAGAGGCCAGATCATCGCAGGCATGACCGTCTCCCCCTCCTCTCTTGCAGTGGGGATTCCGGCTTGCACGCCGGAATTGTTCGCCGGGCAGGGAGCATGCGCTCGCTATCAACGAGGCGTTCGCGAAAGCGGGCGGCACGCTCGGCAAAGCCCTAGATTTCAATGACCACCTTGCCAATGGCTTGCCCGCTGGCCAGGCGCTCGTGTGCCTTGCCGACTTCCTCAAGGCCGAATTGCGCTTCATCGAGCAAAGGCTTAAGTGCGCCCGCATCCACGATAGCGGCCAGCTTTGCGAGGATGGCGCCGTGCTGCTCCCGCCGGTGGCCGTACAGCATCGGGATGAGCATGAAGACGACGTGCAGCGACAGGCCTTTGAAGTGAGCAGGCGTCAAATCCAACTCCAGCAAGGATGTCGTTGTGGCGACCTGTCCGTTCAATGCCGCCGCGGCAAAGGAATTGCTCATGTTCGCCCCGCCAACAGAATCGAAAACGACATCGAAGCCGGCACCAGCGGTATGTTTTGCCACATAATCGGCGACCTTCTCGGTCTTGTAGTTGATGGCCGCGGCACCATAGCTTTCAATGATGGCCATCTGCTTCCCGCCACTGCAGGTGGCAGAAACGTCGGCGCCGAAATGCTTGGCCAATTGCACGGCCACATGTCCCACACCGCCCGTACCACCGTGAACGAGAACTTTCTGCCCGGCTTGGGCACCGGCTCTTTGCAGGCCTTCATAGGCGGTAATACCCACCAGTGGCAGCGCTGCCGCCTCGCGCATGGATAGGGCTTTTGGTTTGTGGGCAATCAGATTGGCATCGGCCAGCATGCATTCAGCAAGCGCGCCTTGCAGATCTGCGAGCCCTCCGGCGCAGCCATAAACCTCATCGCCAGGAGCAAAGCGGGTGACACCCTCACCCACCCCTTCGATGGTGCCGGCAAAGTCCATACCCAGCACGGCGGGCAGTTCAGGCGAAAGGGGTAGTTCCTTGCCCATTTTCCGGATCATGGTATCGACCGTGTTCACGCTGCTGGCAGCGACACGCACGAGCACATGTCCAGCTTTTACGATGGGCTGGGCCAAGTCGGCTAATTGGAACTGGGCATTGTCGCCATACTCATTGAGGATCATTGCTTTCATCGAAGTTCTCCTAAGGCTTGCGTGCACTGTGCGTCTCCCGTTGATGGGTGATTCGCTGTCATCAGCAAGATAGCGCCTCTGTAAACCTTAAAAAGAGTCTAAAATTGAGTTCATAATTCGCAAAACCAATATAATCTGTGGATACCGAAAGCGTTCGCCTCTTCGTTCTGGCGGCGGAAAAACTCAACATCAGTGCCGCCGGTCGAACCCTGGGCATGGCCCCGGCCGTCGCCAGCGCCCGGCTGGCCAAGCTGGAAACCACCCTCGGCGCGGACTTGCTGCACCGCTCGACGCGAAAGGTGGTGCTGTCGCTGGAAGGGGCCGAATTCCTGCCCTACGCCAGGGAAATCCTGGCGCAGGAAAGCGCCGCTCGCGCAGCCTTGGGGCTGGGGCGTCCGACCGTGAGCGGCACGGTGCGCTTCGCGGCATCCAGCACCTTTGCACAGCTCTATATCGCGCCGCTACTGCCGGAGTTCCTGGCGCGCAACCCGGGCATCAAGCTCGACCTGCGGCTGTCCGATACACCCTTCGATCTGATCGAGGGCAGCTTCGACCTTGCCCTGCGCAACGCTGCGCTCGACGACAGCAGTCTCAAGTGTCGAAAACTGGCCAATGATCGACGGGTTCTGTGTGCATCGCCCGGCTACCTTGATCAGCACGGCATACCCCGGGATCCGGATGATCTGGCGAGACATCAGCTGATCGGCTTCAGGGACTCTTCGCCGAAACAGCTCATCGGTAGCGATGGGCAAACAGGGCTGTTTGATCCACGTCAGGCAGGGGGGCGGCTGGTGCTCGATGACGGCTTGAGCCAAAAAGTCGCGACGCTCGCGGGAGCAGGAATTTCGATGAACTCCCTATGGAGCATTCACCGCGAACTTGCCGATGGCACGCTGCTTCGGGTCCTTCCCGAATATGAGATCAACGACCAGTCATCCCTGTGGCTCGTCTATCCGAAATCAAATGTTCTGACCGCGAAAGTCAGAACGTTAATAGACTTTTTGCTGGAGAAAATCGCCACGTCACCAGCCTGGACCTAGCCTGGCTGGAAGGGAAATAGCCGGATACTGACAAGAGCGAGATCGACGACCCGGTGGCCGGTCGCGAGCGCAGTTGGCGCATCGCAGGCTCGACCTGCTGCACTAGGCCGGGCTCTTCGCCGCGACTCGACCAGCGACGCGGACTGGACCGCCTCGCCGAAATGCCGAGGTTGTGCCTCTACCCTGGGCCCGATGTGCCGGTTTCCAGATCTCGCTGCCGTCGCGGATGAACGCCGATTCGGCCTGGGCCTTCGGTCATCAGCCAACCACCGCCTGCCGTACCGGCATCGGTCTGCGACGCGAAGCCGTCCGTCGCGTCAGCCCTTCTTGCGCGCCTCGATCTCCCGTCGGATACGTTCGATCTCGAGGCGTTTGGCCTGCGGACTGCCCCACGGGATCGGCCTCTGCGCCGCGGCTGCCCGCTCGGCCTCGCGTTGCGCCTGGAGGGCTCGCACTTCGGCCAGGCGTTTTTCCTCGAGTGCCTGCACACGGGCCACGGCACGCTCGGCTGCGATCGGCACTCGCCATCCGGGCAGGCCCGCCTCGAGAAGCAAGCGGTCGATGACTTTCGGAATCGGCTCCGGCCATTCCCAGTCGTTCAGCCGGGAAAACTCGCTGATCAGCGGCAGGTTGAGGGCCGCACAGACTGGCGTCCACATTTCCTCGTCGCCCTGGCGGCGCCGGATGGCGAGTTTGGGGTTGAGCTGGTACCAGCCCTGACTGACGCGCCTGAACAGCGCCCGGTTGTATGCGTAGTCGCGATCGATTTCGTTGCGCGCCAGGACGCCGGAAAGATGCTGGCGCCGGTTACGTTCCGGACGGACGATATTGGCCGGCAGATGCTGCCAGGCGTCGAGAATGGCCTGTGCCTCGAAGGCGCCGTTGGTCCGCCGCTGGCGGTGGGTGAAGCGGGACTTGAAAAGAACCCATAGCGTCTGGAAGAGGAAGTACTCCGCCAGGTGCCGGTCGAGGCGAACCAGGCGTTCCCCGGTATTGACGTCGATGCTCACCGGGGCAAGATGCTCGTAAAGCGCGGCCAGCGGGCCGCGCGCGAACTTCGCATCGCGGAATCCCTCGCGCAACGCCCAGTGCAGCGCGTTGTAGCCATAGTGGTCAACGGCGTCGCGGTCGGCGCCACGCTCGAGCAGCGCTTCGACCAGCGCGACGTTGCCGGCCGCCGCTGCAGCCATCAACGGGGTCAGATTCATCGGCAGTCGATGCTCGACCCCATACTGCTGGCATTGCTTCAGGATGTCCTTGAAATGGTTGGCGAAGTAGGGAAGGTAGGTTTTTCGTGCGAAATTCGCCCGTTGCTGCGCGAAGTTCGTCGCCTGCTCGAACTTCGCCTCCGCGACCAGCCATTCGGCGAGTTGCGCTTCGTCGTGACAGGTCGCGTATTCGTAGAGCTGCTGCTTCATCTTGGCGCCGGGAAGCTGTTCGCGGAACACCTTGACCAGCAGCTCGACGACTTTTGCTTCGCCGAAAACCGGCCAGGGAACCGGCGTCTGCTTGAGGATCGTCCGACGGATCGTCTCGGCCTGTTCCTGCTTGCCCTGCAGTTCGAGCTTGCGCGCTTCCTTCTGCCAGTCTTCGAGGCTCGATTGCCGGGCTTCGACCTTGACCTGCCCGAGATTCATCTCGAGCAGCCCGAACAGCGCATGGCCAGTATCCGACTCGATCACGTAAACATTCCTGATCGCGCGTGTCAGCGCCACATAGAGGGCATTGACAAAGAACTTGTAGACCTCGAGCGACTTGTCGGTCTTGTCTTTCGCCCGCCGGTAGTCAAGCGTTTCTGCCGCCAGATCGGCCGGCTGCACGCCGTCGACGATCTCGCTGAACTCGGCGCGATGGTCGGAGATGAAGCGGTAGAGGACGATATTGTCGTATTCGAGCCCTTTCGCTTCATGGATCGAGAAGAGCAGCGGCGTGGCGAAGTGCTTCCTGGCTTCGGCCTTGTCCTCGTCGCGCATCACCAGCACGGCGAACTGCGTCGATTGGCGAATCTTCTGGTCCAACTCGCGCTTGCTGGCGTCCTTGTCGGGTATCAGCGCCACCTGTCCGGCCTCGCCGCCGACCGCCTGCACAAGGAAGTTGCTCTCGCGGTCGATCGAGCCGAAGCGCCGGTGCTTGATCTTCAGCAACCGGTTGGCGACACGGGTGGCCTCGAGCCCGTTGCGGAAGTTGGCGGTGAGCACGCGCAGTTCCTGCCGCTCGGCCAGTTTCGGGTCTTTCCAGAACAGGCTCTTGACCTGACTCCAGGAAAAAAAGTTGGGGTGGACGATCTGGTTCGAATCGCCGCAAAGCAGGAAGTGGCCCGGCCTCTTCAAGGTTCCGAGGACCAGCGCCAGTTGCACGGCGGTGATGTCCTGGACCTCGTCGACGACGACGAAGTCGTAGCGCGGTGCCGCCAGCGCCTGCCAGTCCTGGGCGACCAGATTGAGATCGTAAAGCTTCGTTTCGGCGAGCCAGCCGCGGTACTTCTCGAACAGCTCATACAGCCGGTCGCGCAGATCGACCGGAAAGATCGACTGGCGCACGCCGAGCGCCAGATAGTCAGCGCGCGAAAGGACGCCGCCGGCGCCGGCCGCGAGCACGCCGCGGATCTCCTCAAACACCTGATGGCCGTCGAATTCCCGGAACGTCTGCCGCATGCGTCCGAACCAGCCGGCGAAGTCGCGCCAGCTCGCCTCGCGACCCGGTGGCACGCGGATCGACTCGACGAATTCGCGGTAGGAGAGGAACACGGCCTCCTGGCCGCTGCGCTCGAAGCCGTTGGCGTAATAAAGGTCGCGGGCACTTTGCGCGAGGTAGCTGGAGTGCGTGACGTAGAGCACCTCGCCTTCGGC
>JEMX01000019.1:46482-46823 GCA_000585055.1 Candidatus Accumulibacter appositus | reverse complement strand
CAAATCGCGACAGCACCTGCCGCCACTCGGCCGCGCTACGCCGTGCCCGCCGGCTCTCTTGATTCGTCGCCATCTTGACCTCCTCATCTTCTCGTCTGTCGATGAGGAAATTGTCGACGCCAGCGCCCCGCCTGGGAAGAACGCCGCGGAGTTACCGGTTACCGGCGGCTATCGTTTTCGCACCATCAAGCCGGTGGCCTATCCCGGCCGCGCACCGCATATCCATTTCGCCATCACCGTGGACGGCCAGGCGCCGCTGGTAACGCAGATGTACGTCGCCGGCGCCGCGGAAAACGCCGGCGACGGCCTGCTGCAGCGCGTGCGCGATCCACTGGCGCGGG
>JEMX01000019.1:44514-46465 GCA_000585055.1 Candidatus Accumulibacter appositus | reverse complement strand
GGCGCGGGCCGCCCTGATCGTCGCCTTCGAGCAGACGCCTGGCGGGGGCGAGCTGCTCGCCCGCTTCGATATCGTGCTCGGCGCTGCCGGGCAGGGCGGCGGGTGACGGTACCACCGGCATGGCTTGCACGCTGCGCGCGGCTGGTCGATTGCCGGCCGGGGGAGGGACGAGCCCTGTTCTGGTCTTTTGCGGGTTTCTTCCTGCTGCTGGCCGGCTACTACGTGCTGCGGCCGGTACGCGAGGAAATGGGCGTCGAGATCGGGCCGGACAAGCTGCAATGGGCATTCACCCTGACCTTTGTCGGCATGCTGGCCATCGTCCCGCTTTATGGCTGGGCAGCGGCCCGGCTGCCGCGCCGGGTTTTGCTGGCGAGCGTCTTCGGCATCACTGCCCTGGTGCTGGCCGGCTTTCAGGCCTGGATTGCCGGTGGCGCTTCACCGGTCGCGGCGCTTGCTCTCTTTGTCTGGGTCAGCGTCTTCAACCTGGTCGTCGTCTCCTTGTTCTGGACCGCCATGGCCGACAGCTTCGCGCATGCGCAGGCGCGGCGCCTGTTCGGCGTGATCGCCGCCGGCGGCAGCAGCGGCGCGCTGGTCGGCCCGACGATCACGGCCCTGTCGGTGCATGCCGTCGGCGTGCATGGCCTGCTGCTGGTGTCGGCCGCCTTGATGCTGCTGTCGCTGCTGTGCATCCTGCGGGTGGTGGACGACCATACCCGTGCCGAGGCAGGTCGACCCCTCGGCGGCAGGATTCTGGCCGGGCTGGGAGAGGTGGCGTCATCCCCTTACAGAGGTGGCGTCATCCCCTTACCTGGCGATGATCGCTCTGGCCATCGTGCTGCAAAGCGTGCTTGGCACCTTCGTGTATTTCGAGCAGGCGCGTCTGGTCAAGGCGGCGGCCCTGGCGCCCGAGGTGCGCACCCAGCTCTTCGCCTTGATCGACCTGGCGGTGAACCTGCTCGCCCTCGGTTTGCAGGCGCTGGTCGCCGGTCGGCTGATGCAGAAGCTGGGCCTCGGCATCACCCTGGCGGCGGTGCCCCTGCTGCTGGCGGTGCCGCTGGCGGTGCTGGCGGCGATCCCGGTGCTGGCCGTGGTGCTTTCTATCCAGGTCGTTTCGCGCGCCGGCACGCATGGCCTGATGCGCCCGGCACGCGAGGCCTTGTTCACGGCCGTCGGCACGCGAGGCCTTGTTCACGGCCGTCGAGCGGGAATCCCGCTACAAGGCCAAGAACGTCCTCGACACGGTAGTGACCCGCGCTGGCGATGCCCTTGGTGGCTGGCTGCACGCCGCCGCCGGGCTGGGCACGCCGGCTGTGGCGCTGGCGGCGATTCCCGGCGCCCTGGCGCTCGCCTGGCTGGGAATCAAGCTCGGCAGGCGCTACCAGCAGAAGGTGGCCGAGACATCGTCGGATAGCGGGTCGGGGCGAGCAGTGCCGGGCGCATCGTGAGTAGTGAGTCAAGGATGCTGCCCGCGCCGAAATGAAAGGAGAGCGCAATGAAAGCAGGCGATGGAGAGCCGATGTTTCACGGGCGGCGCGCGGCGCTGAAGGCGATTGCCGCTGGCGGGCTGGCCCTTGCCAGCGGCGCATTGGCTGCGGCACCTGCCACCAGCAGCACGGCTGACACCACTATGCTCAGGCGGCCTATCCCGTCGTCCGGTGAGCTGATTGCCGCCGTCGGGCTGGGTACCTACCAGAGCTTCGACGTCCCGGATTCTGCCGATCCGGCGTTGGAGAAGGTGCTGGCGCGCTTCGTCGCGCTTGGCGGGCAGATGGTGGATAGCTCCCCGATGGATGGTGGATAGCTCCCCGATGTACGGGCACGCTGAGTCGGTCGTCGGTGATCTGTCGGCGAAGCTCGGCGTGCGCGACCGCCTTTTCCTGGCCACCAAGGTGTGGACCAGCGGCCGCGCTGACGGCATCCGGCAGATGGAAACTTCGCTGGCGCGGCTGCG
>JEMX01000019.1:1456-44330 GCA_000585055.1 Candidatus Accumulibacter appositus | reverse complement strand
AAACCTGATTTCGTGCAGATCAACTACAGCATGGCCGAACGCGATGCCGAGAAACGCCTGTTGCCGCTGGCGCAGGATCTGGGCATCGCCGTCATCATCAACCGACCCTTCGCCAAAGCATCGCTGTTCTCGCAGGTGCGCGGCAAGCCGCTATCCGAATGGGTGGCGGAGTTCGACTGCGCCAGCTGGGCGCAGTTTTTCCTCAAGTTCATCCTCGCCCAGCCGGCCGTGACCTGCGCCATCCCGGCGACCAGCAAGCTGCAGCACCTGCAGGATAACCTCGCGGCGGGTCTTGGTCGCTTGCCGGATGCGCAGCAGCGGGTAAGGATGGCGGAGTATCTGGCGCGGATTTGAAGGTGGCGAGGCGAGGGTGGGTGCACCGTGTCAGGGTGGGACGGGCCGCAGGTATGCCCTGCGAGACAAGTGTTTACCGACATGGCCAACGCGCTCACCCCGCCTTGAAGAACTGCATACATTTTTGCACGCTGTAGGCATCGACTGCATTCTTGTGACGTGCTGCCATCACAATGCTAACAGTCGGCCATTTGCACGACGATGTACACCGCGCATTGCGGGTGCGGGCCGCCCAACAGTTACCGGTAACTGTTCAGGACACGCTGGCCGGGAAGAAGAGGCGTTGATCCAGGAGCATTGATCACGAATTTCGCGCCCCTTGCTCTGCACCCTTGGGTTGAGTATAACGATGGTTATAACATTGAACCGTGTGGAGCCTTCCATGACCACCCTCAAGCTTACCCAGATCGGTAACTCACTTGGCCTCATCCTGCCCAGGGAAGTGTTGGCGCGGCTGAAGCTGCAGAAGGGCGATACGCTATTCGTTACCGACGCAGCGAATGGCGTGCTGCTGACCCCCTACGACCCTGATCTTGACCAGCAACTCGAGATCGGGCGCGAGTTCATGCACGAGTACCGCGACACCTTCCACCAAGTACCGCGACACCTTCCACCAGCTCGCCAAGTGAGCTGGCGCTGGCTCGACCGGCGCGCGCTCGAACTGTTGCATGACGAGAGCCTGGCCGAGCATGGCGGCGCCAGTGGGCTGCGTGACGAAGGTCTGCTCGACTCCGCACTCGCGCGGCCACTGAACCTTGTTCTCTATGGTCAGCCGGATGTGGCCGACCTGGCTGCCGCCTACGGCTTTGGTCTGGCGCGGAACCACCCCTTCGTCGACGGCAACCAGCGCGTCGCTTTTCTGGCGGTTGGCCTGTTTTTGGCGCTCAACGGCTGGCGCCTGGTGGCGAGCCAGGCTGATGCCACGCTGACCGCGCTCGCCGTCGCATCTGGCCAGATCGACGAAGCGACGTTCGCGCGCTGGTTGCGCGCGCACAGCGCACCGCGCCGCCCTTGAGTCCGTCCTGCCGGGCGAGCGAGCGCGGTTGTGGCTTGTCGGCAAGAGGACAGACCCTGCGATCAGAGCACGCCACCCTCATGCGGTAATTCTCGACGAGCGCGCATGTAGCGCGAGACCTAAATGACGGGGCGGCGCTTACCGATGAGGTCGAGACAGGAGCTTGGTTTCGCGGGAGCTTCTGACACGCCGTCTACGTGCACGTAGTCGCCCACGAGCGCCTGCAACGCGTCGACCTCGGCACGAGTTCGATTGCCCGTTCGGTGATGATCAGCGGATCGCCGCGGCTCATTCCTCGCAGCTCGCTTCGCAGCTTTTCCAGATGGGTGATGCGGCGGGCCATCCTGCGGCCTCCACATGAAGCAGAGGAGGGCACGGCCCTTCGCTGAGCAATCGCATCACGCTGCCCCCATCCGCGCGCGTCGCGCCACGCGCGGAGGCGAACAGCGCCGGAGGATCCTTTCCCAGCCGTTGCGGGCGGCGACGGCCTCGCGCAGGATGTCCACGTCCTCCAACGCATCGACGCGTTCATCGGGCGGCATCGATCCCTGCTCGTGTTCCGCGAGCAGCCGCTGCCTCTCCCGCGAGCAGCCGCTGCCTCTCCCGCGGGCCGTCGCCGAGCGCAAGCAGTCGGCTGTAGGCCTCGCAGGCGTAGGTGAACGTCTCGCGCTTGCCGAAATCGATTTCCAGCAGCCACTCACGCGTCCGAGTTGCCCGTCGTCCGATGGTTTCGCGCTTGCAGTTGTGGAAGATGTGCGCCGCCTCGTGCACCACGAAGTCCTCGAAGCGACCAGGCGCGTCGAAAGAGGCTGCCGACAGATAGCAGGTCGTCTCCTCGCTGCGCCTACCAGGCCGGGAGCGTCCTCGGCAAGGAGCTCCGCGCCCAGTCCCGCCAGATAGAGGTTCGCCAGATCCCAGGCCGTGGCCAGCCATGGCGTGCTTTGCAGCTGCGCATCGATCGTGGCCGGAGTGAGAAGAATGACCGAGCGTTCGAGCAAATCGAGGACCAACGCCTGCTCACAAGCCGGGAAGAGGCCACGCATCATCGGTGCCACTTTCTCGCGCGTGAAGGCGACGATGTCGAGGTTGGTGACTGCTTCGGGGAATGCGAGGTACAGGGTGCGACTGTGGACCGCGGCGATCAGTGCCGAGCGCAGCGCGGCCCGCCCGCAGTGGATTCGGGCGAGAAAGTCGCTTCCCGGCTCACTTCGCAAAGAGGGACCGCACAAGCGCAGAATGAAGCAGCGATGCTGAAGCCGGTCGAGCAGCGCGTGCGAAGCACCCGGCGCGTTGGAGTCGACACACCCGGCATTGGTCGCCCATCGCTGCCGTGGCGCTCAACCCGGAACGCGATGGCGTCGTGGCCGCGGTCACCGCTACCAGCAAGAGTAGGCCAATGGCCGCATGAACTCAGGCGACAACTATCTTGACATCTACCGCAGTCCCCTCGACAGGAATCGAACCTGTATCCCACGCTTAGGAGGCGCGTGCACTATCCATTGTGCTACGAGGAGAGGGGCGGCTATTGTAGCCGCTGCCTTCGATTTCGCCAATTCGGATGCGGGCGGGCTCGCCGATCTTGCGATCGTGCTTAGCGACCGCGCGGTGCGGCCGCTTGCCCGATTTGGACCTGGCGAAGCGCGCATCGGAGTAAAATCGCGCGCTCTTGCCCCGCTCTTGCCACTCTGCTGCGACGGTCATCGCGCTGTCGAGTTGTGGAGCTCGCGGCTCGGGCAGGCGCCCATCGCTGCTGCGCAGCATCAACTTACAGGAAAACTACCCGCCCTCATGCCGTATCTGATTCTTTCCGACGCTTCGCTTGCTTTCGGCCATGTGCCGCTTCTCGACCACGCCGAATTCCAGCTCGATCCTGGCGAACGGGTGGCGCTGATCGGTCGTAACGGCACCGGCAAGTCTTCGCTCCTCTGCGCGCTGGCCGGCACGGGGGGGCTCGACGACGGGACGGTGTGGCGGCAGCCGGGACTGCGTATTGGCTATGTGTCGCAGGAGCCGCCCTTCGACCCGGCCCTGAGCGTGTTCGAAGCGGTCGTCGCTGGCATGGGTGATTTGTCGGCGCTGCTCGCCGAGTACCACGCGGTATCGCATGCGCTGGGCGAGGCGGACGCCGATCACGAGAAGTTGCTCGATCGCATGCAACTCCTGCAGACGGAGCTTGAAACGCGCGATGCCTGGTCGTTCGAGGCGCAGGCCGAGCGGGTCATCCAGCGCTTTTCACTCGACGCCGACGCGCTGGTCGGAACGCTTTCCGGTGGCCAGAAGAAGCGGCTGGCGCTGGCGCAGGCGCTGGCGGTCTCGCCGGAGCTGTTGTTGCTCGACGAGCCGACCAACCACCTTGACATCGCTGCCATCGAGTGGCTGGAGGAAATGTTGGTGTCGTCAGGGGTGACGCTGGCTTTTATCACTCACGATAGGCGTTTTCTCGAGCGCGTCGCGACACGCATCGTTGAGCTCGACCGTGGTCGTCTGCTGTCCTGCCCGGGTAGTTTCAGCGAGTACCAGTCGCGCAAGGAAGCAATGCTGCACGACGAGGCGGTGAATAATGCTCGCTCCGACAAGTTCCTGGCCCAGGAAGAGGTCTGGATTCGCCAGGGCATCAAGGCGCGACGCACGCGTAACGAGGGCCGCGTCTTGCGACTCGAACAGCTGCGTCGTGACCGGGCGGCTCGACGCGAGCGCCAGGGCAAGGTCGAGCTGGCGCTCGATGCCGGGGTCAAGAGCGGCAAGCTGGTGGCGGCGCTCGAACATGTCAGCAAGAGCTATGGCGACAAGGTGGTGGTGCGCGATTTCTCGTGCCGCTTGCAGCGGGGCGACAAGATCGGCGTCATCGGCCCGAACGGCGCCGGCAAGACGACCCTGCTGCGCATGATTCTCGGCGAACTGGCACCGGACCAGGGCAAGGTGTATCTGGGCACGAAAGTGGAGGTGGCTTACTTCGACCAGTTTCGCAGCGCGCTTGACGAAGATGCGACGCTGATCGATGTCATTTCGCCGGGCTCGGACTTCGTCGAGATCGGCAATCAGCGCAAGCACGTGATCAGCTACCTCGGCGATTTTCTCTTTGCGCCGCAGCGCGCGCGTTCGCTAGTCAGTTCGCTGTCCGGCGGCGAGCGCAACCGGCTGCTGCTGGCGCGGCTGTTCGCGCGGCCAGCGAACGTACTGGTACTCGACGAGCCGACCAACGACCTCGACATCGAGACCCTGGAACTGCTCGAGGAGTTGCTGCAGGAATATAGTGGCACATTGTTCCTGGTCAGCCACGACCGGGCCTTTATCGACAACGTCGTCACCCAGACCATCGCCTCGGAAGGCGACGGTGTCTGGCGCGAGTACGCTGGTGGCTATCAGGACTGGGCCGACTACCAGGCGGCGCGGTTGCGTGACGAGGCGCTGGTGGCGAGCAGCGGCAAGCGTGCTGATGCGCGTGCGACCGAGGCCGCAGTGAACACCAAGGCGGCTGCTCAGAAACCGGGCGGCGGCAAGCTCTCCTGGAAGGAAGCGCGCGAGCTGGAGGAGTTGCCACAGCGGATCAGCGCGCTGGAGAGCGAGCAGAAGGCGATCGGCGAGCGTCTGGCCGATGCCGAGCTGTACCAGGCGCAACCCGAGGAAGCGCAGCGCCTGGCGGAACGGTTGAGCGAAATCGACGATCAGCTGGTGCAGCTACTCGAACGCTGGGAGGTGCTCGAAGGCTAGCATCGGCCGATGAATTGGGCTCCTAAAAAAATAGCGACTCGCCGGCCTCTGCAGGAGCCCGGTTTGCCGGGCGATAAGCGCGGCTCGTTCGCTCCGGCGCAGGCTGGCCTATTGGCTATTGCCGGCCAGCTTTCTTCACCGCTTCGCGAATTTTCGGCAATGCTGCCTGCGCTGCCTTTTCGCCTTCGAGGATGGCGTCGTGGCGTGCCTGGAACTCGGTCGAACCGAGCGCGCCGACCTGCGGGCGAATCACCACATCGGCCTCCTTGAGCTCGTAGCGGGCAAGGCTCTGGCCCATGATGGTGAAGGTCTGCATGAGGATGTCGAAGGTGCTGCTTACCGGTTGGGTGCTGGGGCGCGCCGAAATGTCGACGGCGATGACCACATCGGCGCCCATTTCGCGTGCCGCGCGCACCGGAATCAGGCTGCTCAGGCCGCCGTCAACATACTCCCGGCCGTTTATGCGCACCGGCTGGAAGACGCCCGGGACGGTCGCCGAAGCGCGCACCGCCATGCCCGTGTTGCCGGTGCGAAAGACGACGCTGTCGCCATTGCGCAAATCGGTGGCCACGGCCCCGAAAGGCTTGTTCAGGGCCTCCAGGGGACGTTGGCCGACGGCTTCGTTGACAAACTTCTGCAGGGATTCTCCCTTGAGCAGGCCGCGGTCGGGCAGCGACCAATCGCTGATTCTCGTTTCGTCGAGTCGGTGAGCAAGCTTCTGCAGCTCGAAGCCGCTATTGCCGGCGGCGTAGAGGGCGCCGACCACTGCGCCAGCGCTGCTGCCGACGATGATGTCTGGAACAATGCCCTGGCTTTCCAGAGCCTTGATCACGCCAACGTGTGCAAAGCCGCGCGCCGCGCCACCGCCGAGAGCCAGGGCCAGCTTGATCGGCTTGCCGGCCTGTGTCGCAGGAGCGCTCGACGTGGGGGTCTTGCTCGCGCAGCCGCTGGCGGCAGCCAGGATGGTCAGGATGGCAATGAGCAACAAGTGACGCATGGGGTTCCTTTCGTCGGATTAGCGCTGGCGCAATTTCCCGTAGCGGGTTTTGGCGAGGGAGAGCGACGCCCGACCGGCCAGCTGGCCGTGCTTACCACCCCTAGTCTGGTCAGCGCGAACGCCAATGGTACGACTTCGGGGCGAAGGTGGCCATCCGCTTGTCGTGGCGACCTTCGGCCAACACGCTCCGACTGACGATTACGCCAGCCGCGACGTGCGCGAGGCAGTGCTTTCCATGCTGGCCCTGGCGCCGGCGGGATTGGCTGCGGGCCGGCGCCGCAGGACGATCCAACGGCACGCTTGATCGGATAGGCTAGGCGCAGCTCGGGTTCGCCGAGTTGATTCTGCCCATCGCCACACAGCTGGACTACTTGCTAGCCGGTATCAAGACCGCTGTGTCGCGAGCGTGGTGACCGGGACCGCGAGGCGCGCTGTTGACCGGGCAAAAAGCTTATCGTTGGCTGATGCGCTAGCGAGCGCGCAGCCACCTCCGAACTCTCCGGCGCCATACGGCTTGGTTCAAGCGGACCTTTTCCTTGCTTCCTGCAGGCATTTGTTTACCATCGCCAATGGACTCGATCTCGCGAGTTCGTCGAGCATTTCGAATGTTCGTCGACCCGCGATCGTTCGCCACACTCAGCTGTAGTGGATTTGCTGGCTGCTGCGTGCTGCCAGGGCGTTCCGGCGCCCTCTACGCCTTCTGGCGACATCAAGCCGCCACGCTCAGGCGCGGCGCAATCTGTGGAGAAGACAATTTATGGCTGTAGCGCCCGAAACCGCCAGCATGGCGCTGTTTTGTGACTTCGAGAACGTTGCCCTTGGCGTTCGCGATGCGAATTACGACAAGTTCGACATCAAGCCGGTACTGGAGAAGTTGTTACTGAAGGGCAGCATCGTCGTCAAGAAGGCTTATTGCGACTGGGAGCGATACAAGGGTTTCAAAGCCGCGATGCATGAAGCGAACTTCGAGCTGATCGAAATACCGCACCTGCGCCAGTCGGGCAAGAACTCGGCCGACATCCGGCTGGTCGTCGATGCCCTCGACCTGTGCTACACCAAGTCGCATGTCGACACTTTCGTTATCATCAGCGGCGACTCCGATTTTTCGCCGCTGGTGTCCAAGTTGCGCGAGAACGCCAAGTCGGTGATTGGTGTCGGCGTCAAGCAGTCGACGTCGGATCTCTTGATCGCCAACTGCGACGAGTTCATTTTCTACGACGATCTGGTGCGCGAGATCCAGCGCTCTGCGCGGCGCAATTCGAAAGAGGTGCAACCGCTAGCCAGGCGCTCGCCCGAGGAGGATGCGCAGCGCAAGGAGGAACTCGAGGCGCGTCGCAGCAAGGCCGTCGAACTGGCAGTGGCGACCTTCGACGCGCTGATCGGCGAGCGCGGCGACAGCAGCAAGATTTGGGCGTCGATGCTCAAGGAGGCGATAAAGCGGCGCAAGCCCGATTTCAACGAGTCGTACTACGGCTTTCGGGCCTTTGGCAACCTGCTCGAAGAGGCGCAGAAACGTGGGCTGCTGCTCATTGGTCGCGACGAAAAGTCGGGCACCTACGTGTATCGCAGCAACGGCGGTGATGCGGCGGGTGAAGCAAGCGCTGAACTGGATGCCGAGGGGCTGCCGCTGGCAGCGCCCGAAGCGGCCAGTGAGGGCGCGACGAATGGGGATGAGCAGGGCGAGCACCCTGGAGGCCGCCGCAACAAGGGGCAGGGCCGACGAAAGGGCGGCGAAAAAGGCGCCAAGCGAGGCCGCGAGCAGAAGGCGGGCAAGGACGACACGGCGGCGGTCGAGAGCGTTGAAGGAGTCGACGGTGCCGAAGGCGATGCCCGTCAAGGCCAGGATGCGACCGTAGCCCCGCCAGTGCCACCTGCCGCAGGCGAAGTACCGCAAGCGTCTGCGTCTGCATCACCCCAGTCGTCGGAGCACGCTGAATCTGCGAACTCTGCGCAATCTGCGGACGCTTTGCCAGCCTTGCCACTGTCCGAACTTCCTGGATCGCCTGACGCCTCATCAGCACGACCATCGTTCGAGGTGGCCAGCGAAGCCGAGACCGAGCGTCCGCAGCCGGAAGCCATGGCAGAGCAGAAGCCGGCGGCAAAACCGCGGGCGACCGGGCGCCGGCGGGCGGCGGCGAAGACCGTCGATAGCGCGCTCGCCGGTGCTGCCAAGTCCGCTGCACCCGGTGATCAGGCCGCGGCCACGCCAGCCTCGGAAGCGAGCGTCGTCGTTGTCGAAACGGCCGTGCTCCCGGCCAGTAGCGAGCAGTCAGAGCTTGCTCCGGTCAAGAAGCCGGCGCCGCGACCGCGTCGGCCGCGCAAGCCCAAGGCTGCGCCGGAAACAGAGTGACCGGCGAGCGCCCCAGCAGGCCTAGGCCCGGCCGTGTGCGGTCTCTCGACGCACGCAAGCTGGGGCCGAATGTGGCCTCCGCGAGAGCCTGAAAGCAAAGAAGCCGCGACTGGGTGACTGGGTCGCGGCTTCTTTTTTTGCACTGCGCCAGAGCTGACGCGTTTGAACGCTCAGGCAGCAGCCTGCGTCGGAATCGTGCCGGCGGTGCGGACGATGCGATTCTGGGTATCCACGTAGATCAGTTTCGGAGCGTACTTGGCAAGCTCGACTTCGTTGTACACCGCGAAGCTGGCGATGATCAGAATGTCACCCGGCGCGGCGCGGCGGGCAGCCGAGCCATTTACCGAGATGACGCCGGATCCGCGCTCGGCACGCAGCGAGTAGGTTGTGAAACGCTCGCCGTTGTTGACGTTCCAGATGTCGATCTGTTCGTATTCTCGGATATTCGCGGCATCCAGAAGGTCTTCGTCAATGGCGCACGAACCTTCATAGTGGAGTTCGGCGTGTGTGGTGCTGACGCGGTGCAGCTTCGACTTCAGCATTGTCCTCTGCATGGAATCACCGGGTGTTGAGTTAAAGGGGGAAGGGCATTGTAGCGGCTAATTGCCGCCTGTCAACGGCCGTCGCGGGCATCAATTTCGAGATTGTCGATCAGTCGTGCGGCGCCCAGCCGGCTCGCCGCGAGCACCACCAGCGCTTGTTTTCTGTCATCATCGGGAAGCTGCAGGTCGGCCTGTCGACGCACGGCGATGTAGTCCGTTTTCCAGCCATGCTGGTCAAGTTCGCTGGCCGCTTCGCGTTCGAGGCGGGCGAAGTCGGTTTCTCCTGCGCGGATCGCCGTGCCGATGCGCTGCAGGAGGCGTTGCAGGCGCGGCGCTTCGTAGCGCTCGGCCGCCGACAGGTAGCCGTTGCGCGAAGAGAGCGCCAGACCGTCGTCGGCACGGACCGTCTCGCCGCCGATGATGTCGATCGGCAACGCCAGCTGGCGCGTCATATTGCGCAGCACCATCAATTGCTGGTAGTCCTTCTTGCCGAACAGCGCGGCCTGCGGCTGAACGATGTTGAACAATTTGAGCACAACGGTGGCGACGCCGCGGAAGTGACCGGGGCGGAACTCGCCGTCGAGCTGATTCTGGCTCGGCGGCGGTTCGACGTGGTATTGCTGCGCTTCCGGGTAGAGATCGCTCTCGCTCGGCGCAAACAGCAGGTCGACGCCGGCGGCGGAGAGCTTGTCGCAGTCGTCCTGCAGGGTACGCGGATAGAGGTCGAAGTCGTCACTGGGTCCGAACTGCAGACGGTTGACGAAAATGCTGGCGACGACAGTATCGCCATGCGCGCGCGCCTCGGTCATCAGCGCGATGTGGCCGGCGTGCAGGTTGCCCATGGTGGGTACGAGAACGACCCGCCCACGATTCGCCAGCGCTCGACGCAGCTCAGGGATTTGGGAGTGAATCTGCATACGCTTGCTGAACCTCTTGTGAAACTCGGAAAGAACGCTTTGCTGGTAGACGATTTTTTTGCTACGGCCATCAGTATCAGTAGCAGTGTTCGGGCCCCGGAAAGCTGCCATTCTTGACGGCGGCAACGTAGGCGGCGATGGCTGCGGCGATGGACGGCTGGCCGGTCATGAAATTCCTGACGAAGCGCGGCTTCCTGCTGGTCGAGATATCGAGCATGTCGTGCAGGACGAGTACCTGCCCCGAGCATGCGCCGCTGGCACCGATGCCGATGGTCGGAATGGCGAGGCGGGAAGTGAGGTCAGCGGCCAGTGTCTCGGGAATTGCTTCGAGGACGATAAGCGTGGCGCCAGCCTCCTGCTGGGCGAGTGCGTCGGCCAGCAGTCTGGCAGCCCCGGAATCGTCCCTGCCCTGGACGCGGTAGCCGCCGATCTGGTGTACCGATTGTGGGGTGAGCCCGACGTGGCCGCAGACTGGAATACCTCGGCTGGTCAGGAAGCGCGTGGTGTCGGCCATCTCCGCGCCACCTTCGAGCTTGACCATCTGTGCGCCACCGGCAATTAGGCTGACGGCGTTGCGCAGCGCCTGCTGGGGGCTTTCCTGGAAGCTGCCGAAGGGCATGTCGGCGATGATTAAAGGGCGCTGGCTGCCGCGCACGACACTGGCCGTGTGGTAGGCAATGTCGTTGAGCGTCACTGCCAGCGTCGACTCGCGGCCTTGCAGGACCATGCCGAGCGAGTCGCCGATAAGCAGTACATCGACGTCGGCAGCGTCGCAGAGCTGCGCGAAGCTCGCGTCGTAACACGTGAGCATGGCGATCTTTTCGCCGTTGGCACGCATTGTTGCGAGATCGACGTGCGTGCGCCTGCGCGTCGCGACATGGGTGGACATGGGTTTACTCTCCCCGGTTGAAATACTCGCGGTGTCCACGCATCGATTCGATGCGCTTCACGAGCAGTTGAAAATCGTCGTCGGAATCGACGAAGTTGATGTTTTCCGAGTTGACCACCATCACCGGCGCCGCATCGTAATTGTGGAAGAAGCGCATATAGCTTTCCGCAAGGACCGTCAGATAGGCGTCGCCGATCCGCCGTTCCATGTCGACACCGCGTTTGCGGACGCGTGCGATCAAGGTTTCCGGCTTGGCTTGCAGGTAGATCACCAGATCGGGCGGCGTCACCGTGGGTGATAGCTGTTCATAGATTTTGCGGTACAACCCGTATTCGTCTTCACTGAGCGTCAGTAGCGCAAACAGCGGATCCTTTTCCAGCAGATAGTCAACCACCACCGGGCGTACGAAGAAATCGGGTTGTGACAGGTCGCGTAGCTGGTCGAGGCGCTGAAACAGGAAGAACAACTGCGTTTGCAGGGCAAAGCGCTCTTGGTCTTGGTAAAAGCGACTCAAGAAGGGATTCCGCTCGGGCTGTTCGAGCAGCAGTTGCGCATCGATATGCGTGCCGAGGCGTCGCGCAAGACTCGTCTTGCCGGCGCCAATGGGGCCCTCGACCACGATGTGGCGGGCTGCGGTCAGGGTATTGCGTGCAGACATGAAAAGACGGCAATTGATGCCGGGTCAGTGTTCCACGAAAAGGGTGTCGGGTCTGGCTTCGCCATCCTGGGCCATTCTTTCTAGGCCCTGCAGCACAGCCATGCTGGCGGCTTCCATTTGCTCGATGGCGCCCACGCCGCCAGCGAAGTCGCCCGCGCAATACGCCGCGACGGCTGCGCGACCGTGCTGGTGAACCGCGACATGCGGCGTTTCGATTGCCCGGTAACCATCGAGTTGAGCGCCGTAGAGCTGTCCGTCGCCCGCATAATACCACTGGCCCAGGCGGCAGTTGGTATGCGAGGCGAAGTCGTCGGGGTTCTTGGCCGAGGCGCCCATGAACATCTGATAGACGTCGAACTTGAACAGCAGATGGTCGATCTTGGCCAGTTCGACGAAACTACGCAGCGCGCCCGTGGCAATGCTTCGTTCCATTCGCGTGGTGAGGCGGGTAATGCCGCCGATTGCGGTCGATGCCTGGCGTCCCTGATCACTGAAGGAATCAGACTGCTCGGCGAGATGGCTGATACAGCCCTGCGCCGAAACGGTCTCGCCCTGGATACTGGTGACCAACCGCGAGATGTCGCTGGTGGCCCGTGTCGTTCGGTCGGCGAGCTTGCGGACTTCGTCGGCGACGACCGCGAAACCGCGGCCGGATTCACCCGCACGCGCCGCTTCGATGGCCGCGTTGAGTGCCAGGAGGTTGGTCTGGTCGGCAATCTCCTTGATCAGCTGGACGATGCCGCCGATCTTCTCGCTACTGCCTTGCAGACTGAGCACTTTTTCCAGCGCGCTGCGCGAGTCACCGGCGAGCTGGTTCAATTCGGTACTGATGGTGTTTACCGATTCGCGGCTGCTCGCGGCAATGCCGGCGGCGGCGTGCGTTTCCTTCTTTTCGTCGCGCAGGCGATTGGCCAAGGTGGCGAGGGTCTGCTGCGATTCCGCCAGCGACTGACGATAGGACTGGAAGGAACGAAACAGCTGCTGCAGTTCCTTGCTGCGCTTTTCGCCAGCCGCTGCGGCTTGCAGGCAGTCGTCGCGCACGGCCTGGGCGGACGCCAGTTGCTCGCGCAGCGCCTGATTCTGCTGCTCAAGCTCGCCGAGGCGCGCCGCAAGGCTGCGGATTTTCTCCCGGCTTCCAAAAAGCATTTCGTTCTCCTGCTAACGGTCATGACATGTCGAGATAGCCCGGATCATGAAAGTCATGACCGTTTCCCCCTCTTCCCCCACCCTTCTCGGACAAGGGGAGAAGGGCGCGTCGTGCGTCGCGTACGCGACTTCCACATCAACAGCGGCTGATAGTCGTGGCTGCGTGCTGAAAAAAGCCAAGCAAGTCAAACGGCGTCTAGGATACACAGAGCAGCGGTACGATGGTCGAACTTGCGGGTTCGCCAAAAAGGAAAAAACGGAAAAAAACGCGAATCCGGCGGTGCTTGCCGGGAAGGGAGCGTTTTTTTGGACTTTTTTCAGCCTTGGGCACTTGTTCAGGAAGAAAGAGGCGCGGCCGCGTTACTCAGCGTCCCCTGACCACGAAGGGCTCGGCCAAGGCTGCTCGGACTGAATCATCCAGATTCGTTGCCTGCTGGAAATTCGCGTCCCAGAGATCGGCGTTGCTGAAGTCGGCTGCGTCGAGGTTGGCGCCTTTGAACAGGGCATGCCGCAAGGTCGCGCCGGCGAGGCGGGTGCCCTTGAGGGTGCTGTGCGAGAGATCGGCGTTATCCATGGCGGCACCGGTCAGGTCGGCGCCGGAGAGGTCGGCGCCGACCAGGCGCGCGTCCGAAAAGACGCCGCGCAGGGCATTGCAGTTGCGGATCGAGCCGCCGCTGAGGTCAATCCCCTCCATCAGGATGTCTTTGAGGTAGGCTCCGGAGAAATCGGCGCCTGTGGCCTTGGTGTTGATCAGGTTGGCGCCAAACAGATTGGCGCCCTGCAGCTTGCTGTTGCTCAGGTCTGCGTCGTCGAACGTGGCGTGAAAAAGGTCGGCGTCGCGCAGGTCGGCAGCAGCCAGTTGGGCCGCGGCAAAGTTTGCCCACTTGGCGTTGCTGCCGCGCAAGTCGGCGTCGCGCAGATCGGCCTGGCGAAAGTCCGCGCTTTCCATCTGCACCCCTGCCAGGCGCGCACCGCGGAGGTTCTTGCCGGCCAGCTTCTGGCGTGAGAAGTCGCACTGCGAGAGGTCGGTCGCCGCCTGTGGATCGGCGCAGTCGCCAATGGGCATGGCGCCGGCTGCGTTCGCGGGAGCGACAATTGCGAGAGCCAGCGCGGCGAGTGCTGACCCTAGCGGGAGTGGCTTCATCAGTGGCCTCTGTTCAGCGCCGCTCGACGCTGCTGGCCATGTTCTCGCCCAGGCGAACTGCGCCGGCAGGTGCCCAGGCGGGGTTGAAATGCAGCAGGTGCCTGGGGAACAGCATGACGACCGTCGAACCGAGCAGAAAGCGCCCCATTTCTTCGCCTTTCGCAAGCAGGATCTGCTGCCCATCATAAGACCATTCGCGGATTTTTCCGCTGCGCGGTGGATTCACGCGGCCATGCCAGACGGTGGCCATGCTGCCGACGATGGTCGCACCGACGAGGACCAGAATGAAGCGGCCGAACTCGGCTTCGAAAACGCAGACCACGCGTTCGTTGCGCGCGAACAACCCGGGGACGCCGCGTGCAGTCGCCGGATTGACCGAAAACAGCTCGCCAGGTACGTGCATCATGCGCGTCAGTCGCCCGTCGAATGGCATGTGGATGCGGTGATAGTCGCGCGGGCTGAGATAGAGTGTCGCGAACGCGCCATCGGCGAAGCCGGCCGCCAGTTCGGCATCGCCGCCGACCAGGGCCGTGGCCGAGTAGTGGTGGCCTTTGGCCTGAAAAATCTGCTCGCCTTCGATCCTGCCGAACTGACTGATCGCGCCGTCTACCGGGCACAGGAAGTCGGCGTCGGCCAGCGGTCGTGCATCGGAGCGCAGGGCGCGCGTAAAGAAGTCGTTGAAGGTCTTGTAGCTGGTGGGGTCGGGATCGGCAGCTTCGCTCAGGTCGACTCGGTAACGCTTCACGAACCAGCGGATGACCTGGGTGGTGAGCCCGCCGGCTTGCGCGCCGGCAAAGCTGCCGGCGAGGGTGGTAAGGGCCTGCTTGGGCAGCAGGTACTGGGCCAATACGGCGAGACGGTCGGACACGAGTGCGCCAGCGAAATGAACAAGTCGCGATTATACCGGTCGGGCAGGGCGACAGCAGTGCACACTTGATGGCTACGCGGGGCCGCGGCGATATGCGGGGAAATGTCCTGCCGCCCGTCTGCAGTGCGTTCGCTCAGCGCAGCGAGGCGTTGATCTTCTCGAGCACCGCCGAGCCGGGGCACAGTTCAGCGGCACTCAGGGTGTTCAAGGCATGTTCTACGGTGTTGATCTGCTGGTGCAGGTCACAGGCCTCGTTGTCCACGTAGAGCAGGCCGGTGACCACTTCGCCGCGTGCGGCGTGCTCCTGGACGTAGGCCATGGCGCGCACCCGGTCGCTGGGGTCGTACTCGGCGTGCAGTTTGCGCAGGCGGAGGATGGAGCCGTCGTGCTGGCGGACATCGATGACCTCGCCTTCGCCGTACTCGGTGGTGATCTCCTCGCGTTGCGGGAAGAAGTCCAGCCGGTTGACCGCTTCGTTGTGCTCGCGCACGTAGTCGTAGCTCTTGGTGCTGCCGGAATGGTTGTTGAAGGCGATGCACGGCGAGACGACGTCGATCACCGCCGCGCCCTGGTGCGCGATCGCGCCCCGGATCAGCGGTACCAGCTGCGCTTTGTCGCCCGAGAAGCTGCGTCCGATATAGGTCGCGCCCATGACCAGCGCCAAGCTGGCGAGGTCGATCGGGGTGTCGTTGTTGGCCAGTCCGCGTTTCGATTTCGAACCCTTGTCGGCGGTCGCCGAGAACTGCCCTTTGGTCAGTCCATAGACGCCGTTGTTTTCGACGATGTAGGTCATGTTGACGCCGCGGCGCAGGACGTGCGCAAACTGGCCAAGGCCGATCGACGCCGAGTCGCCGTCACCGGAAACGCCGAGGTAGATCAATTCGCGGTTGGCCAGGTTGGCGCCGGTGAGGACTGACGGCATGCGCCCGTGCACGGTGTTGAAGCCATGCGAGTTGCCGAGGAAGTAATCCGGTGTCTTCGACGAGCAGCCGATCCCGGAAAGCTTGGCGACGCGATGCGGCTCGATGTCGAGTTCCCAGCAGGCCTGGATGATTGCCGCCGAGATCGAGTCGTGGCCACACCCGGCACAGAGCGTCGATATCTTGCCCTCGTAGTCGCGGCGGGTGTAGCCGACACGGTTCTTGGCGAGAGTGGGATGGTGGAGTCTGGGTTTGGCGAGGTAGGTCATGTCAGGCCACTCGGTCTTCTTTGATGGGATGCACGTTGAGGTGCGCGACGCGGTCGGCGATCTCCTGCGTAATGAAGCGCGCGGTGATTGGAGTGCCATCGTAATGGACAACCGTTACCAGGCTGTGTGGCTCGACGCCGGCCTCATTGATCAGCAGGGTGGTCAACTGGCCGTCCATGTTCTGCTCGAAAACGAAGACCTTGCTGTGCGAAGCGATGAAGTCGGCGATCTCGTTCTGGAACGGAAAAGCGCGCACGCGCAGGGCATTGAGATAGATGCCGTGTTCGGCAAGCGCGTCGAGCGCTTCGTGCATCGCCGGACTGGTCGATCCGTAGAAGATCACCGCAAAGCGTGCCGGGTACCTGGCGGCGGTGAGCACTGGCAGCGGTACCAGGGACTTGGCGGTCTCGAACTTGCGCAGCAGTCGCTGCATGTTTTCGACGTAGTCGGGGCCGGCTTCGGAGTAGGCGGCATACGCATTCTTGGTCGTGCCGCGCGTGAAGTAGCCGCCCTTGGTGGGATGCGTGCCCGGGTAGGTGCGATAGGTAACCCCGTCGCCGTCGACGTCCAGGTAGCGGCCGAAGTCGGCGCCAGCGTCGAGTGCGTCGTGGGTCATAACCTTGCCGCGGTCGTATTCGACGCTGTCGTCCCAGGCAAAGGGGCGGCACAGGCGCTGGTTCATACCGATATCGAGGTCGCTCATCACGAAAACCGGCGTCTGCAGGCGCTCGGCGAGATCCAGCGCCTGCGCCGACATTTCGAAGCACTCGTAGGGATCTTCGGGAAAGAGCAGTACGTGCCGGGTGTCGCCGTGCGAGGCGTAGGCGCAGGCGAGGATGTCGGACTGCTGGGTTCGGGTCGGCATGCCTGTCGAGGGGCCGCCCCGCTGGACGTTGATCAGCACCGCCGGGATTTCCGCGAAGAAAGCCAGGCCAATGAACTCCGACATCAGCGAGATGCCAGGTCCCGAAGTGGCGGTAAAGGCGCGCGCGCCGTTCCAGCCGGCGCCGATGACCATGCCGATCGACGCCAGTTCGTCCTCGGCCTGAACTACCGCGCAACGCTGCTTACCCGTCTCGGGGTCGATGCGCAACTTCTGCGCGTAGCGGATGAAGGCCTCGGCGACGGACGATGACGGGGTGATCGGGTACCAGGCGCAGACTGTCGCCCCACCATAGACGCAGCCCAGCGCCGCGGCGGTGTTGCCATCGACGAAGATGTGGTCGCCAACCTTGTCGCGGCGCTCGACCTTGAGTCCGATCGGTTTGAGGTGCTCGCGCGCGTAGTCGCGGCCGACATTGAGCGCCTGGATGTTGGAGTCGAGCAGCTTCTCCTTGCCTTTGAACTGCTGGCCGAACAGCTTCTCGATTTCGCTCGGGTCGATGTCGAGCAGGTGCGCCAGAGCGCCCACGTAGAGGATGTTCTTGAACAGCTGTCGCTGTCGCGGGTCGCTGTAGGTATTGTTGCACAACTCGGTCAGCGGCATGCCAATGACGTGGATATCGTCGCGCGAGCGCGAGCGTGGCAGTGGTCGCGAGCTGTCGTAAAACAGGTAGCCGCCGGTTTCGATTTCGCGGACATCCTGGTCCCAGGTCTGCGCGTTCATGGCCACCATCATATCGACGCCACCGCGCCGGCCGAGGTAGCCGCGCTCGGTGACGCGCACTTCGAACCATGTCGGCAGGCCCTGGATATTCGAAGGGAAGATGTTGCGCGGCGAGACCGGCACTCCCATGCGCAGGATGGCGCGGGCGACAAGTTCGTTCGCCGAGGCCGACCCCGAGCCATTGATGTTGGCGAACTTGATGACAAAATCGTTGATCGCTTCGATCTTCTGCATGGTCGTTCCTCAGGCAGTTTGCTGGTCGCGAGCCGGCACTGGCTTTGGCTTCCGCCTTGCCTTCGGCGGTTGCTCGGGTGCAGGTGGGGGCGGGGTCTCGGGCAAAGGCGGCGCAGAGCCTGCATTGCGGCAGGCGGGCCCGGCGTAGGTGGTTTCGAACAGGAACTTCTGCATGTCCCAGGCGCCGGTCGGACAGCGCTCGGCGCACAGGCCGCAATGCAGACAGACATCCTCGTCCTTGACCATCACCCGCCCGGTCTTCAGGGAATCCGAAACGTAAAGATCCTGGCTCTTGTCCAGAGCCGGCGCGCTCAGTCGCTGCCGCAGGTCTTCCTCATCGCCATTGACGGTGAAGGAGATGCTGTCCATCGGGCAGATGTCCATGCACGCGTCGCATTCGATACACAGCTTTGCCGCGAAGACCGTCTGCACGTCGCAATTCAGGCAGCGCTGCGCTTCCTGGAAAGCGAGCTGTGGATCGAAGCCCAGCTCGACTTCGATCTTGATGTTCTTCAAGGCGGCGCTCAAGTCGCGCAGCGGCACGCGCAGGCGCCGATCTGCGGAAATGGCGTTATCGTACATCCACTGGTGGATGCCCATTTTCTGCGAGATCAGCGAGGTCTGCGGCGCCGGCCGCTGGGCGATATCCTCGCCGTTGAGCATGCGGTCGATGGAGACCGCTGCCTGGTGGCCGTGGGCAACCGCCCAGATGATGTTCTTCGGCCCGAAGGCCGCATCGCCGCCAACGAAGACGTTCGGCACGGTCGATTGCATTGTTGCCTCGTCGACCTTGGGCAGTCCCCACTTGTCGAATTCGATGCCGATGTCGCGCTCGATCCAGGGGAAGGAATTGTCCTGGCCAACGGCGACCAGCACCTCGTCACAATCGAAATGAGCGTCGGGTTCGCCGGTCGGGATCAGGCTGCGGCGGCCGTTCTCGTCGAATACCGCACGCACTTTCTCGAAGGTGGCGCCGGTGAGGCGACCGCCGATGTGAGTGAAAGCCTTGGGAACCAGGTTGTTGAGGATCGGGATGCCTTCGTGCATCGCGTCTTCTTTCTCCCAGGGACTGGCTTTCATCTGCTCGAAGCCGGAGCGGACGATGACCTTGACGTCCTCGCCGCCAAGGCGGCGCGAGGAGCGGCAGCAGTCCATGGCGGTGTTGCCGCCGCCGAGGACGATCACCCGCTTGCCGATCGAAGTGGTGTGCCCGAAAGCGACGCTGGCCAGCCAGTCGATACCCAGGTGAATCGACTTTGCGGCCTCTTTCCGTCCCGGGATGTCGAGGTCGTGCCCACGCGGCGCTCCGGAACCGATGAAAATCGCATCGTAGCCTTCGCCGAGCAAATTCTTCAGCGAACTCACGTACTGGCCGCCGCGCAACTCGACGCCGAGGTCGAGCACGTAGCCGGTTTCCTCGTCGATGACCTCTTCAGGCAGCCGGAACTTCGGGATCTGCGTGCGCATCATGCCACCGGCGAGGGCGTCGCCATCGTAGATCACCACTTCGTAGCCGAGCGGCGCCAAGTCGCGCGCCACGGTCAGTGACGCCGGCCCGGCACCGACGCAGGCGATGCGCCGGCCGTTCTTCTGGGCCGCTGGCGGCGGCAGAAGGTGCCGGATATCCTCCTTGTAGTCGGCGGCGACGCGCTTCAGGCGGCAGATCGCAACCGGCGCCTTGCGCTCGCCGTGGCCGTCCGGTGTTTCGTCCTCGACGCGGCCGCGCCGACAGGCAGGTTCACAGGGGCGGTCGCAAGTTCGCCCGAGAATGCCGGGAAAGACGTTCGACACCCAGTTGACCATGTAGGCCTCGCTGTAGCGGCCAGCAGCGATCAAGCGGATGTATTCGGGAACGGGCGTGTGGGCCGGGCAGGCCCACTGGCAATCGACGACTTTGTGGAAATAGTCGGGGACACTGATATCGGTCGGTCTCAAGGCGAGCGACTCCTTTCTTCGGCACGAATCGGGGGGCGCGGCTGCCGGCCCCAACAGAGAGCGTTCATACTAGCAAGGCAGTGCAGGCCTGAAAAGGGTTATTTTTCAGGGTGATGTCATCGAAACTTCGCGCCGTGGCGTGGCCGAAGCGCGCGCCGGACGCCTGGCGGCCAGCGCTCGTTGTAAGATACCGCCATCAGAGTTTCCGGAGGTTTGATCATGCTGCGCACGATTGCTGTCGCGTTTTCCTTTCTACTGCTGGCGCTGCCGCTACAGGCTGAAGTGATCGATATTGATAACGCCGAACTGGTGCGCTTGCGGGCTGCAGGGGTGCCGATCATTGACATCCGTACGGCTGGCGAATGGCAGCAAAGCGGGGTTGTCGAGGGCAGCCAACTGATTACCTACGTCGATGAAAGCGGTCGCGTCGATGCGCCAGTCTGGCTGGCAAAGGTGCAGGGTGTGGCAAAGCCTGACCAGCCGGTGATCGTGATTTGCCGCAGCGGCAATCGGACGCGAGCCGCAAGTCAGCTTCTGTCCCAACAGGCGGGCTACGCGAAGGTGTACAACGTCAAGGACGGGATGCGCGCCTGGGTACAGGAAGGGCGGCCAGTGACGCCTGTCGCCAGTGCCGTCGCGCAGTGCCCGGCCGGTGTTCGCTGCTGAGCGCTGGCCGCTGAGGCCGCAAGCTCAGCTCGCAGGTGGCCGGGGAGCCGGGACGGCGGGCAAGTCGGCCAGCAGCTGCTGGTAAATCCGCAGGTCGCCGGCCGAAAAGCAGCAGAAGATCACCTCTTCGATGCCATCAAGCGCAGCTGTCGATGAGTGAACCGTGGCCACGGCAAGGGCTGCCGCCTGTTCGATCGGGTAGCCATAGATGCCGGTGCTGATGCTGGGAATGGCGAGCGAGCGCAACTGTTTGGCGGTCGCGATTTCGATCGCGCGACGATAGCAGGAGGCCAGGAGTTCCGGCTCGCCACTGCCGCCACCGTGCCAGACCGGACCCACGGCGTGAATGATGTAAGCAGCCGGCAGGCGATAGCCTTTGCTGAGTTTGGCGTCGCCCGTTCGGCAGCCGCCGAGTTCCTGACAGGCGCGGAGCAGTTCCGGACCTGCAGCGCGATGAATGGCCCCGTCCACACCGCCGCCGCCGAGTAGCGAGGAGTTGGCGGCATTGACGATCGCGTCCACCGCCAGGGTCGTGATATCGGCGTGCAGCGCACGCAGCAGAGTGGTCATGGTCTCGTGGCCTGATGATTGCCCGTGGCGATTGTAAGGGAAGATGCACTGGCGGCAAGCATCGGCGGGAACTGCGCAGGTCGTATCCCTGCTGTTATAGTGGCGGCCGGTGAGGAGGGCGCCGCAGTCGACGGTCGCGTTCACGCCTCATTTAGTCAATTGCCAATTGAGAGGAGGGGATATACATGTCTTTGTTGAGTTCTCGTAATGCGGTACGCCTGATCATGGCTTCCGCTGCAACGGCCATGCTGGCCGGTTGCTCCAACATGCAGATGGGGTCGCAGGATGCCAAGACCACGGCGACGGGGGCGGCCGGCGGTGCGAACGCCCAGAATGCCAACAGCCAACTCGAGAGATGCGATAGGTCGCTGGGCACGCTGGCCGTGGTCGAGGATACGCAAGCGTCATGGTACGGGATTCTCACCGGCCAGTGGGGTCTCGGGTCAACGACGCCGGTGCTCAAGCTGATGGTCCAGCAATCGAACTGTTTCGTGGTCGTCGAACGCGGTCGCGCGATGAACAACATGATGCAGGAACGTGCCCTGGAGGACTCGGGAGAGCTGCGCAAGGGCTCCAAGTTTCACAAGGGCCAGATGGTTTCTGCTGACTACTCGATGAGTCCATCGATCACTTTCGCCAACAACAATGCGGGTGGCGCCAGCGGCGCGCTGGGTGGCATGAGTGGGGCGCTCGGGGTTCTCGGTGCGATCGCCGGCAGCATGAACGTCAAGGAGGCCAGCACCCTGCTGACCCTGATCGACAACCGTTCGGGCGTACAGCTGGCGGCCGCCGAAGGCAGTGCCAGCAACATCGACTTCGGCGCGGTAGGCAGTCTGTTTGGCCGTGGCCTGGGTGGGGCCGCTGGCGGTTACGCGAATACCGCGCAGGGCAAGGTGATCGTCGCCGCCTTCACGGACTCCTACAACAATCTGGTGCGGGCCGTCCGGAACTACCAGGCGCAGGAGGTGCAAGGTGGTTTGGGTACCGGTGGCAACCTGGGCGTGCAGGGAGCCGAGGAGGCGCAGGCGCCCAAGAGGAAGAGCAAGCAGCGCTAAGCGCGCGCGTTTTCTTGAAAAGAGGCCGGCATGTCCGGCCCTTTTTATGCGCGTAGTATTTGCGTAATCCGAAAGCGCGGGAAAGCCCGGCTGGCGCCTTGCCGCCTTTGGCGGTAGGCTGGACATCTGTCGTGCGTCGCACGTAGGCATCACTCCTAGACACTTGGAAAAGCCGCAAGGAAGATGGCCATCGTGAAAACAGAGAAAGAGACTGTCGCAGGGGCTGTCGCCGCCCCCAGGGTTGCCACGGATCCGCAGTGGTTCAAGGACGCCGTGATCTACGAGCTACATGTCAAGGCGTTCTTCGATTCCAATGACGACGGCACGGGCGACTTTATCGGGCTGACCGAAAAGCTCGACTACGTAGCCGATCTCGGGGTCAACACCATCTGGCTGCTGCCTTTCTATCCGTCACCGTTTCGCGACGACGGTTACGACGTGGCCGACTATCGCAACGTGCACCCGACTTACGGCACACGGCAGGATTTTCGTGTTCTGGTGCGCGAGGCGCACAAGCGCGGCCTGCGCATCATCACCGAGCTGGTGGTCAATCACACCTCGGACGAGCATCCCTGGTTCCAGGCGGCGCGGCGGGCGCCGAAAGGCTCGTCGAAACGGAATTTTTACGTCTGGAGCGACGATCCGCACAAGTATGCCGGGACGCGAATCATCTTTACGGACACCGAAAAGTCGAACTGGACCTGGGACGAGGTGGCGCAGCAGTACTACTGGCATCGATTCTTCAGCCACCAGCCGGACCTCAACTTCGACAATCCGAGTGTGCCCCAGGCGGTCATTCGCACCATGCGTTTCTGGCTGGACATGGGCGTCGATGGTTTTCGGCTGGACGCGATTCCCTACCTCGTCGAGCGCGAAGGCAGCAGTAACGAGAACCTGCGCGAGACGCATCAGGTGATCAAGGAGATCCGCGCCAACCTCGACGAGAAATACGCCGGCAAGCTGCTGCTGGCCGAGGCCAATATGTGGCCGGAGGACGTGCGCGAATACTTCGGCGATGGCGATGAATGCCATATGGCCTACCACTTTCCGCTGATGCCGCGAATGTTCATGGCCATCGCCCAGGAGGACCGGCACCCGATCGTCGACATCATGCAGCAGACGCCGGAGATCCCGGAAGGCTGCCAGTGGTCGATCTTCCTGCGCAACCATGATGAACTGACGCTCGAGATGGTGACCAGCAAGGAACGCGACTACATGTACAACATGTTCGCCGCCGACAAGCGCTCGCGCATCAATCTCGGGATCCGGCGTCGCCTGGCGCCGCTGATGGAAAACGACCGCGAACGCATCAAGCTGATGAACAGCCTGCTGCTCTCGATGCCGGGATCGCCGGTGCTCTATTACGGCGACGAGATCGGCATGGGCGACAACATATTCCTTGGCGACCGTGATGGCGTGCGCACGCCGATGCAGTGGACCTCGGACCGCAATGGCGGCTTCTCGCGGGCCGACCCGCAGCGCGTCTATCTGCCACCGATCCAGGATCCCGTGTATGGATTCGAGGCCATCAACGTCGAGGCGCAGCTGCGCGCGCCGGGCTCGCTGCTCAACTGGACGCGGCGCATGCTGGCGGTACGCAAGACCTCCTCGGCCTTCGGTCGCGGCACTTTCAAGCTGCTGCATCCGGGCAACCGCAAGGTTCTCGCGTATCTACGTGAGTACGGCGACGATGTCATTCTCTGCGTGGCCAACGTCAGCCGCTCGGCGCAACCGGTGGAACTCGAGCTGGAGGCCTTCAAGGGCCGCGTTCCGGTCGAGATGATGGGTCGCAACGCTTTTCCGCCGCTCGGTGAACTGCCGTACATGCTGACCCTGCCGGGGCATGCGTTCTACTGGTTTCGCCTGAGCACCGATACCGCCGCGCCGGAGTGGTACGAGCAGCGCCTGGCGCCCGACACCCTGCCGGTGCTGGTGCTGTTCGACGGCTGGTCGAGCTTCTTCCGCGACCATGTGGTGCCGTGGCGGATCGGCATGGCCGAGAAGCTGCGCGCGCAGTTCGAGCGCGAGCTGGCGCCGGCCTACGTCCAGCGCCAACGCTGGTTTGCCGCCAAGGGCGAGAGCGTCGCACGGGTGCAGATCGTCGAGCATGCGCGCTTCGAGGTCGAGCAGCGAAGCTGGCTGCTGACCCTGGTCGATATCTTGGGACCACGCGAGACCGGGCGTTATTTCATGCCGCTGGCGCTGGCCTGGGACGACAGCGAGGAAGAGCGGGTCAGGGACATGGCCGCGGGGGCGCTGGCGAAAGTCCGCCAGCAGGCCGATGTTGGCCTGATCGGCGACGCGATGGCCGACGATGCCTTCTGTCACGCCGTCGTCGCGGCGATCGGTGCCGGTCGAACGGTGAAGGCTGGTAGCGGTCAGCTGCGTTTCGTGCCGACGCGTGCCTTCGCCGAGCTGGCGCCGGCTACTTCCGAAGAGCTCAAGCCGGTCAAGCTGCTGCGCCTGAGCAGCAATAGCGTCGCTCTCCTGGGCAGCAGGCTGTTCCTCAAGGCCTACCGGCGTATCCGCGAGGGCATCAATCCGGAACTCGAGATCGGCCGCTTCCTGACCGACGTGGTGAAATTTCCGCACTGCGTGCCGGTCGCCGGTCATCTCGAATATGCCGACCAGGCCGGCGCGGTCAGCACCCTGGCTTTGCTGCAGGCGGGTGTCGATAACCAGGGCGACGCGTGGAGTTTTGCCATCGATGCACTGGTTCGCCACCTCGAGGAGTCGGCGGCGGCGACGGCGACGGAGATGCCCGCCTTGCCCGACGGTTTCATGGCGCTGGTGCGTACCCTGGCCATGCGCAGTGCGCAGATCCATGCGGCGCTGGCGCAGCGCACTGGCGACGATGCCTTCGATCCCGAACCGATACTGGCAGACGACATTCCGCAGTGGGTCAAGCAGGTGCACGATGATGCGCTGGTGACCATCGATCTGCTTTCGGCGCAGCGGGAACGCCTGCCGCAGGCGCTGCAGCCAGCGCTGCTGGCCTTGATTGCCGGCGCACCACGGCTCTTACAGCGCGTCGATGACTGTGCGCAGCATCCGCCGCAAGGGGTCAAGACCCGTTACCACGGCGACTACCATCTCGGCCAGGTCCTGCTCGTCAAGAACGACTTCGTGATCATTGATTTCGAAGGCGAGCCAGCGCGATCGTTGGCCGAGCGTCGGCGCAAGCACTCGGCGCTGCGCGATGTGGCCGGCATGCTGCGTTCATTCGATTACGCGCGCCACACGGCGCTGCAGCAGGCGGCGCAACACGCGGGCGAGCTCGATAGACTGGCGCCGGTGACCGCCGCCTGGTTGCAGGAAGCGCGTGCCGACTTTCTCGATGCTTACCGGGAAGAGGCGGTCGCCGCCCGCCTGTACGGTAGTAAGGAAGCGTTCGACGCGCAGCAGCCGCTGCTGGCCCTGTTCGAAATCGAGAAGGCGCTGTACGAATTGCGCTACGAACTGGCCAATCGCCCGGACTGGGTTGGCGTACCCTTGCGCGGTGTGAGCGCGCTGGCCGGGGTCAACGAAAGTGCTTGATTAGGGAGACGGACATGGAGAGTTTTGACGTCATCATTCACCCGCTGCGCGCCTTTCTGGTCGAGATTGGCGCCTATCTGCCCCGTCTGGCGGTCGCGATAGTCGTCCTGATTGCCGGCTGGCTGATCGCCAAGGCTGTCCGCTTTGCCGTCGTCAAGGCCTTGCGGGCGCTGAATTTCCACATCCTTAGCGAACGAGCTGGCGTCGATGGCTTCCTGCAGCAGGGCGGCAGTGAAACGGACACAACCGAATTTTTTGCCCTGGTCGTGTACTGGGTGGTGATCCTCGCCGCCCTGATTGTGGCTTTCAACGGCCTTGGCTTGCATCAGGTCACCGATCTGCTCACCCGGCTACTGTTGTTCCTGCCCAAGCTGTTGCTCGGGCTGCTGGTGATCATCGTCGGTAGTTATTTCGCCGGCTTCGTTGGCAAGGCGGTGCAGAGGTCGCTGCGCAATGCCGGCATCAGCGATGGCGACTTGCTCGGGCGCATCGCCAAGTACGCGATCGTGGTGTTCATGGTGCTGATTGCGGTGGATCATATCGAGGTCGGCGGGGGGCTGGTGCAGGACACTTTCCTGATCCTGCTGGCAGGTGTGGTCCTGGCACTGGCCCTGGCTTTCGGCATCGGCGGGCGCGAATGGGCGGCACTATTGCTGGAGCGCTGGTTTCCGCGCCGGCACCGCGACGATTGAAAGTCTGAGGGAACATGGGAAGAGTGCTGCTGGCACCGATGGAAGGGCTGGTCGACGACGTCCTGCGCGACGTGCTGACGCGCGTCGGCGGATATGATCTGGCGGTCAGCGAGTTCGTCCGCGTTTCCGGCAATTTGCTGCCGCCGCGCGCCTTCCGGCGGCTCTGCCCCGAGCTCGACAACGGCAGCCGAACGCGCGCCGGCACGCCGCTGGTGGTGCAGCTGCTCGGCAGCGATCCGGGCTGTCTGGCCGAAAACGCCGCGCAACTGGTCGAGCTTGCGCCGGCGGGGATCGATCTCAACTTCGGTTGTCCGGCGCCGACGGTCAATCGCCACGGCGGTGGCGCGTCGCTGCTGGCCGATCCGGAACAGCTATTGCGCATCGCTGCGGCGGTGCGTCGCGTGGTGCCGCCGGAAATCCCGTTTACCGCCAAGATGCGGCTCGGCGTGCGCGACACCGCGAGAACGCTCGACTGCGCGCGGGCGCTGGCCGCCGGCGGTATCGTGGCGCTGGTGGTGCATGCCCGCACCCGCGCCGACGGCTACCGACCGCCGGCGCATTGGGAATGGATAGCGCGCATCCGTGCAGTGGTGCAACAGCCGGTGGTCGCCAACGGCGAGGTATGGACGCTTGCCGACCACGCGCGCTGTTGTGCGGTGAGTGGCAGCGACGACGTGATGATCGGTCGCGGCGCGGTCGCCGATCCCTTTCTCGCACGGCGTATTCGCGCGCACGCGGCCGGCGAAGTCGTCAGCGCTGATCGTTGTGCCGACTGGCGGCTGTTGCAGCCGCTCCTGGCCTCCTATTGGCAGCAGGTCTGCGCCAAGGTCGCGGCCCGGCATGCGCCGGGGCGACTCAAGCTCTGGCTGGGGTCCTTGCGGCGCAACTTCGTCGAAGCCGAAGCCTTGTTCGTGGCCGTCAGGGCGCTGGTCGGGGTGGAAGAAATCAGCAGCGTGCTCGAACTGCACGGGATCAGCGCGCCGCAGCTCCGGGCCTAGATGCAAGGCAACTCCCGCGTCCCGAGCAGTGCCCAGAGCGACGTGCACGAGCACCTGGCCACGGTTGTCGCCCGCCATGCCAGCGCGCCGTTCCGCAAGCCCTATGCCGACTACAATCGCGCCGCCTTTGCCACGAGTTTCGCACGCTACCAGCGCCTGGCGCCCGGTGCGCCGCTGATTCTCGACGCCGGCTGCGGGGTAGGGGAGAGCAGCGTCGCGCTGGCCACAGCCTACCCGACCCACTACGTCATCGGCGTCGATCAGTCTGCCGCGCGCCTGCAACGCGGGCAGCGAGGTGAGCACCGCCGGGGCGAGTCGCACGAGTCGCACGACGGGCAGCATGCCGGGCCAGCCAACGTCGATCTGGTGCGCGCCGATCTGGTCGACTACTGGCGCCTGCTGCTCGATGCCGGGGTGCGGCTCGATCGCCACTACCTGCTCTATCCCAATCCCTGGCCAAAAATCGGGCACCTGCGCAGGCGCTGGCACGGACACCCGGTGTTTCCGGCACTGCTCGCTCTTGGCGGGGTGCTCGAGTGTCGCAGCAACTGGCCGATCTATATTGCCGAGCACTGTTTGGCGGTGCAGCAGCTCACTGGCCGAGCGGCGGTTCTCGAGCCTTTCGTCCCGGCGCAGCCGATGACGCCATTCGAGCGCAAGTATCTGGATTCCGGGCATCAGCTCTTTCGCACGGTGACCGACCTGACTTGAGAGCGGGCGCGTCTGGCCCCCTGTTGTCGCATGAGGCACGTGCGCACGGGGCTTTGTTCGTCAGCGCCGGGTCGGGCGCTTCACAACAAGTCGTATGTCTTATATAATACATATCAATCGAGCCAGGCTGCCGACCGCGGAATTTTCTGCCATCCGGGGCAAACGCCTGCCCGCCGCGAGCTCGTGCGCCGCTGCCGTTGCGGCCTTGCAGTACAATTGGCCTTTTGCTGTCACCATTTTTGAGAAAGGACGTCGCCGTGCTGGAATCCTATCGTGCCCACGTCGCCGAGCGCGCTGCGCTTGGCATTCCGCCCCTGCCGCTGACTGCACAGCAGACCGAAGAGCTGGTCGCACTGCTGAAGAATCCGCCGCAAGGCGAGGAGGAGGCTCTGGTCGAGCTACTGACCTATCGGGTACCCGCGGGTGTCGATGACGCGGCCAAGGTCAAGGCCGCGTTCCTGGCCAAGGTCGCCAAGGGTGAGGAGAGCTGCGCGCTGGTTTCCAAAGACAAGGCCACCGAACTGCTCGGCACCATGCTCGGCGGTTACAACGTCAAACCGCTGATCGACCTGCTCGGCGGCCCGACCGGCGCCATCGCCGCCGAAGCCCTCAAGAAGACGCTGCTGGTTTTCGACTTCTTCCACGACGTCAAGGAACTCGCCGACAAGGGCGACGCCAACGCCAAGTCCGTCCTGCAGAGCTGGGCCGATGGCGAGTGGTTTACCTCGCGTCCGGAAGTGCCGACCTCGCAGAAACTGACCGTGTTCAAGGTCACCGGTGAAACCAACACCGACGACCTGTCGCCGGCGCCCGACGCCTGGTCGCGTCCCGACATCCCGCTGCACGCGCTGGCCATGCTCAAGAACCCGCGTCCGGGCATCGAAGCTGATGTCGCCGGCGAGCGCGGCCCGATCAAGCAGCTCGAAGCACTGGCCGCGAAGGGCAATCTGATCGCCTACGTCGGCGACGTCGTCGGCACCGGTTCGTCGCGCAAGTCGGCGACCAACTCCGTGCTCTGGTTCACCGGCGAGGACATCCCCTTCGTTCCCAACAAGCGTTTCGGCGGTTTCTGCCTGGGTTCGAAGATCGCCCCGATCTTCTTCAACACCATGGAAGACGCTGGCGCGCTGCCGATCGAACTCGACGTCGAGCAAATGGAAATGGGCGACGAGATCGAACTGCAGATCGATACCGAGACCACCAAGGTCACCGCGCTGAAGAACGGCGCCGTGATCGCCGAGTCGCAACTGAAGACCCCGGTGATCCTCGACGAAGTGCGTGCCGGCGGCCGCATCCCGCTGATCATTGGCCGCGGCCTCACCACCCGGGCGCGCGAAGCGCTCGGCCTGCCGGTCTCGACCCTGTTCCGTGTGCCGCACAATCCTGCCGACCCGGGCAAGGGCTACACGCTGGCGCAGAAAATGGTCGGCCGTGCCTGTGGTCTACCGGAAGGCAAGGGCGTTCTGCCGGGCACCTATTGCGAACCACGCATGACCACCGTCGGCTCGCAGGACACCACCGGCCCGATGACCCGCGACGAACTGAAGGATCTGGCCTGCCTCGGCTTCTCGGCGGACATGGTGATGCAGTCTTTCTGCCATACCGCCGCCTATCCGAAATTGGTCGATGTGCGCACGCACCGCGAACTGCCGGCTTTCATCAGCACCCGTGGCGGCGTCTCGCTGCGTCCGGGCGACGGCATCATTCACTCCTGGCTGAACCGCCTGCTGCTGCCCGACACCGTCGGCACCGGCGGCGACTCGCACACCCGTTTCCCGATCGGCATTTCGTTCCCCGCCGGCTCCGGCCTGGTCGCCTTTGCCGCCGCCACCGGCGTGATGCCGCTGGACATGCCGGAATCGGTGCTGGTGCGTTTCAAGGGCAAGCTGCAGGACGGCGTCACCCTGCGTGACTTGGTCAATGCCATCCCCTACTACGCCATCAAGGCCGGCCTGCTGACTGTCGAGAAGAAGGGCAAGAAGAACATCTTCTCGGGCCGCATCCTGGAAATCGAAGGCCTGCCGGATCTGAAGATCGAACAGGCATTCGAGCTTTCCGATGCCGCTGCCGAGCGTTCCGCCGCCGCCTGCGCGATCCAGCTCGACAAGGCACCGATCATCGAGTACATGCGCTCGAACATCACGCTGATGAAGTGGATGATCGCCACCGGCTACGAAGACAAGCGCACGCTGGGCCGTCGCATCAAGGCCATGGAAGCGTGGATCGCCAAGCCCGAACTGCTCAAGGCCGACGCTGGCGCCGAGTACGCCGCGGTGATCGAAATCGACCTCGCCGACGTCAAGGAGCCGATCGTCGCCTGCCCGAACGACCCGGACGACGCCAAGCTGCTTTCGGAAGTGGCCGGCGCCAAGATCGACGAAGTCTTCATCGGCTCGTGCATGACCAACATCGGCCACTTCCGTGCCGCCGGCAAGGTCCTCGAAGGCAAGACCGAACCCGCCTGTGGGTTGCGCCGCCGACCAAGATGGACGCCGCGATCCTCAACGAGGAAGGCTACTACGCCATCCTCGGCAAGTCCGGCATGGAAATGCCCGGCTGCTCGCTGTGCATGGGTAACCAGGCGCAGATCAAGAAGGGCAGCACGGCGATGTCCACCTCGACGCGCAACTTCCCGAACCGCCTCGGCATCGACACCTTCGTCTATCTCGGCTCCGCCGAACTGGCTTCGTCTATCTCGGCTCCGCCGAACTGGCCTCGATCTGCGCCCTGCTCGGACGCATCCCGACCGTCGCCGAGTACATGGAGCAGGTGAAAGTGGTGAACGCCAAGGCCGCCGATGTCTATCGCTACATGAACTTCGACCAGATCAAGGAGTTCAGCGAGGTGGCGGATACGGTGACCGTTTGACGTCGTCTGCAGTCAGCGACCGTTGAAAAAGCCCCCGCCGGCAAGCTGGCGGGGGCTTTTTCCTTTTTCCTTGGCGGGCGTGATTGGCGACTCCGTCTGCTCCTTGGTAGTCGGTGCCTGCGCTGGGTACGCGGGAGGATCGACTCGTTAAGAATTCATGCCAGCATGCGATCTGGATCCGGTGCTCCGTTATTGGCGTGCTCGGCGAAGTGCAGCCACCTGTTGCGTGGCTCATTGCGCGCTTCGCGCGTCTCCAGCGTGTGCCACCGCTCTGGCAAGCGGTCGGCGAGGATAGCAAGCGCGGGATCTGGGCCTGAATCTGCGATTGACGGTGGCGGCTTCCGTCGGTGATACTTGCTGGTCACGTCAGTGCGCTCGTCTCTTCGTAGGTTCACTTAGGCCGATAAGCAGAGGAAAATCAACTATGTACAAGACTGTTCTGGTACCCATCGACATGGCGCACCTTGCCGAAGGCAAGGCAAACGTCACTCTTGCCGCAAGCTACGGCGCGCAGGGTGCGAAGGTCATTTTGCTTAACGTAGTGGAAGACATTCCGAACTGGGCAGCGATCGATCTGCCGGCAGGTCTGCTCGAGAAATCAGTCGAATCGATAAGGGCGCAACTGCAGGAGATAGCCAAAGCCAGTGGCTGCAAAATGGATGTCGATGTCAGAACCGGCCATTCCTACAATACGATTCTCGAGGTGGCCGAGGAGAGCAAGGCCGATTTGATCATCATCGCCTCGCATCGGCCCGGTCTGCAGGACTATTTCCTCGGTTCGACCGCAGCCAAGGTCGTGCGTCACGCCAACTGTTCCGTACTGGTGGTTCGTTAGGAAAGCGCCGATCGATCAACCGCTGCTGTGTCACTTGCCCGCGCGGCAGCGGATCTTTGGCATCCCGCCAGGATTTTTCTCCCGCCGCAAGAGAGGCAAGCCAAGAGGAAAAGAAAGGGGCTGGGCTCGATGTCTTCCGCTACGCAACGACCAAAGCCCAAGTTGCCAAAACGTAAGGACCGGGCAGCTCCATCATCATGGCGTGCTTTCTCCACCGGTCTAGTCAGCCAGTAAGTTCAGCGGTTTTTTTCTTCCATTGTCGGCGTTCTTTCCCGTACGACATGCTCGCTCGCGTGGCCGGGTGGCGCGGGCTTCTCCGACGGCGGGCGCGATTTCGGCGTGAAAGCGTCGGTTGCCAAGCGGCAGGCCTTGATTGAGCGTCAGCCAAATGCCTGCGTTGGCTTTTCCGTCAAGTTGGTACTATCTTGCCCGCGTCGTTTTCTTGCGCAGCTTTTGGAAAGCAGCGAACGAAGGGCGTCGTCGCGCTGGCTGCGAGCTTCATCGAAAATTCCGGGAGCTTGTCTCATGAACCCCCTCAGCGATCAAGAACTTACCACCCTGCTCGAAGATCTCGAATCCGACCGCATCGAGCGCAAGAAGGCGTGGGGGGGAGACGCCGCGGAGAAGGCGCGCCAGGCCGTGTGTGCGTTCGCCAACGATCTGCCAAACCACGGCAGGCCGGGGGTCGTGTTCATCGGCGCCAATGACGATGGTAGCGTCGCCGGTCTTGAGGTTACAGACCAGCTCTTGCTGACGCTCTCCGATATCAAGACCGATGGCAAGACGGTCCCGCCACCGACGTTGACGGTGGAGAGACGCGTGCTCAAAGGCGCTTCCCTGGCGATCGTGACGGTGTGGCCAGCCGATTCGCCGCCGGTGCGCTACGAAGGGCGCGTCTGGATTCGGATTGGCCCACGTCGCGGGCTGGCCAGCGCACAGGATGAGCGCATCCTGAATGAAAAGCGCCGCTACCGCGACCGTGCCTTCGATACTCATCCGATCCAGGGCTGTCCACTCAGTGAGCTGAATCGAACGGTGTTCGAAAACGAATACCTGCCTCAGGCAGTTGCCGTCGACGTGCTGGCAGCCAACGCGCGTAGCTATGAAGAGCGCTTGGCCTCGATGGGCATGATTGCTTCGCTGGACGACCCGACACCCACGGTCATTGGGGTTCTTACTCTCGGCAAGACGCCGCGCTCCTGGGTGCCTTGCGCCTACGTGCAGTTCCTGCGTATTCGCGGTACAGAGTGGGGCGACCCAGTGGCCGACGAGCAGGAACTCGACGGAACACTGGACCTCGTCTTGCGCCGGCTCGACGACAAGATCAAGGCGACCCTCGCCGTTTCGGTCGACTTCACCTCCGGATCGACTACCGAGCTTCGTTCCATTCCCTACCCACTCAGCGCCCTGCAACAACTGACCCGCAACGCGGTGATGCACCGGAGCTACGAAGGCACCAATGCGCCCGTGCGCGTCTACTGGTTTGACGATCGCATCGAAATCACCAACCCCGGTGGACCCTATGGCACGGTTACCACCGAGAATTTTGGGCGCCCGGGCGTTAGCGATTACCGTAACCCGAGCGTGGCGACAGTGCTCAAGGCCATGGGATTTGTTCAGCGCTTCGGCTTCGGTATCGCCGAAGCGCGTCGATCGCTGGCAGCCAACGGCAACCCGCCGCTCGACTTTCAGGTTGAGCCGACCGTGGTGCTGGCAACCGTAAGGAAGGCGCCATGAGCGTCCCCGTCCTTACTTTCTTCAACAACAAGGGGGGGGTCGGCAAGACCTCGCTCGTCTTCCATCTGGCGTGGATGCTCTCGGAAATGGGCAAACGCGTCGTGGCGGTCGACCTTGATCCGCAAGCGAATCTGACGTCGGCCTTCCTGTCGGAAGAAGACCTTGAGCTGCTTTGGGATATTGACGATACCTCCCGGCGAACCAGCACGATCTATCAGTGCATCCGACCGCTGATGGAAACTGGCGACATTCTCGTTCCACAAGCCCAGGCCATCAGCTCTCGCCTGCATCTCGTGCCAGGCGATCTCGGGCTGGCGGGCTTTGAGGATTTCCTTTCGCAGGAATGGCCTAACGCGCTTGGTTCCAGGAATCTCTATCGTCCGTTTCGCATCCTGTCGTCCTTCTGGCAGGTCGCCCAGATGGCTGCCCGGGAGCACAGCGCCGACATCATCCTGGCGGACGTCGGCCCCAACCTCGGCGCCATCAACCGCTCGGCGTTGATCGGCACGGATCACGTAGTGATACCACTGGCGGCCGACCTGTTTTCGCTGCAAGGGCTGCGCAACCTCGGTCCAACCTTGCAGGCGTGGCGCCAAGAGTGGAAGAAGCGCGTGGACAACTGGGCCGCACCGGCTTTCGCGCTTCCTGCAGGCAGCATGCAGCCGGTCGGCTATATCCTCATGCAGCACAGCGAACGCCTTTCCCGTCCCGTCAAGGCGTACAACAAATGGGCCGACCGAATTCCAGCAACCTATCAACAGGCCGTTTTGCGCGACAGCGTTTCGGCGAAGGGCAAGCCCAGCGATGGGAACTGCCTCGCCAAGCTGAAGCATTACCGCAGCCTCGTGCCAATGGCCCAGGAAGTACGCAAACCGATCTTCCGACTGAGCACGGCCGATGGTGCCATCGGCAGTCATTCCTATGCGGTAAGGGACGCCAGGACAGACTTCGAGGCCCTAGCCGTTGCCATCCTTGCACGCATCGGACCCGGACCCGAAACGAGCTGATCTAAGCCCGACAACCCAGCCAACGGACGCGTGGCTCTGGTTGTCGACAAGCAGTACGCCAGGCAGTACCGCCAATGGTCCCAACGGGCAGGGCGCGAAATTAACCTTGGCCCCTTTCTATGCTATCGGCGCAGCTTTCGCCTTGTTGTTGTCGGGCGAACAGCTCTCAGCGCTCGTAGGATTCGCTGCGCGCGGCCGCGCTCAGCGGCACCAGGAAGGCGCTCGGATCCGGCAGCACTTTCTGCCGCACCGCCGCCAGTGTGATCTCGCCGCCGTAGCTCACCGATGACTGCAGGTGGCCGCGGATGCGCTCCAGGATGCTGCTGACGCTGCCGCGGTAGGGCACCTGGATTTCCTGGCCTTCGGGCGCGGTTTCGAGCGCCGCGTCGAGCTCTTCGCTGCTGCCGCTGTCGTACAGCGTTTCCAGCACGGCCTCGGGCGAGGTCATGCCGCGGTAAATCTTCTTCTTCATGTGCGTCGCCGGATCCTCGATCACGCGGCCCGGCGCCTCGTCGGTACCGGACAGTGCGCTGCCGAGCATCACCGTCGACGCCCCGCAGATCAGGGCGAGAAAGATATCCTTGTCGGTTTTCACGCCGCCGTCGGCCATGATCGGCAGGCTGTCACCGACGGCGAGATAGGCCTCGCGGATGGCCTGCAGCTGCGGCACGCCGGCCGCCGTTTCCAGCCGCGTGCGGCCGTTTCCAGCCGCGTGCGGCAGCCGCGGCCCGGCCCGACCCCGACCTTGACGGCGTCGGCGCCGATATCGCGCATGAAGCGCGCGCCAGCGCCGGTGGCGACGTTGCCGCAAACCAGCGGTATGCTGCCGAACTTGCCGCGCAGGCTGGCGACCGCCAGCTCCATGATTGCCGAGTGACCGTGGGCGATGTCGATGAACAGCAGATCGGCACCGGCTTCGAGCAGCGCGGCGGCCCGCTCCAGGTAATCGCCGCGGGCGCCGACCGCCGCGGCGCAGCGCAAATGGCCGGCGCTGTCTTTGCTGGCGCCGGGCTGTTCGCGCTTGAGATTGATGTCGCGGCGCGTGATCAGCCCATGGATGCGATTCGCGCCATCGATCAGCGGCAGGCGCTCGATGCGGTGCTCGAACATCAGCCGTTCGGCCGGTGCTCGAACATCAGCCGTTCGGCCTCATCGGTGGGGATATCCGGTGCGCCGGTCACCAGGCGGGACAGCGGCGTCATGAAATCATCGACCGGTCGGTCTTCGTCAGTGCCGTAAACCGGCGTGTCGCGGTTCGAAAGCAGGCCGGCCAGCAGGTTCGAGCCGCTGGCCGTCTCGATGAGGATGCCGGTGATGCCGTTCTGCCGTGCGAAACGCCTGGCCTGGCGGATGGTGGTGCCGGCCGGCAGGGAAAGCGGCCTGGCGATCACCGCGCTCTGGCTGCGTTTCACCACGCCGACTTCGGCCGCCTGGCGCGCGATGCTCATGCCACGATGGACGACCCCAATGCCGCCGTGCATGGCCATCGCCCGCGCCATGTCGGCGCCGGTCACGCTGTCCATGTTCGAGGAAACGATCGGCAGATCCAGGGGCACGTTCGCCGTCAGCAGCGAGCTCACGCTGATATTGCGACGGGTTTGCGAATCTGTCTTCTGCGGTCGGAACAGGAAGTCGTCGAAGGTCCTGCCGGTCCAGAAAGCCGCCTCGTCCGGCGCGGCGGCGAAGGCACCGTCCACGTTTTTCCACCTGCTCGTTGCCATGTGTCAGCCTCGGGTCATGCTACGGTTGGACTGGGGAATATAGTCGATCTGCGCGCATGCGCGGCAATCTGCAGGTCGTCGATGCCAATCGTTTGCCCTGATGTCGAGAACCTGCCGCGTTTTGGAACCGATCGCAATATTCGTGGACGTCTGTATACTCCGGTCACAGTAGCGCGAGGATGCTGAGCCGCGCAAGGCAGTGGGCAGCCGACAGATTGCAGATCTGGCGCGCAGGCTGCTGTTAAAACGTAAGAGACCGAAGCTCGGCTCGCCAATAGAATGGTGAGTCGGATGAATTCCATGACTTGTCATTACCAGGAAAGAGCTAGGGCATGAGCTTGATTGACGAGACGCTGGCTTGCCTGGCGCAGGCCGTACCCGCTGGCACCCGGCTGATCGTGTTCGGTTCGCGCGCGCGAGGTGATGCCGACGTCGACAGCGACCTCGACCTGCTGGTGGTGGAACCGGTGGTGCCTGACAGGTTCTTGGAGATGGCGCGGCTGTCCACTTTACTCGGGCGAAGGCTTATTCCGGCCGATGTGGTGGTGATGAGCGCGGCTAATTTTGAGCGCCAGAAGACCATCATGAACACTCTGGCATGGCGCGCGTCACGCGAAGGGCTGGTTCATGAATGCGCTGCGTGAGCATTGAACACGCTCTCGCGCTGTTGGCTCGCGCCAAGGACGATCTCTATGTCCTGCGTCGACTGCGCGATGATCCGGAGGCGCCCGCCTGGGTACTCGGCTTTCATGCACAGCAAGCAGTTGAAAAAGCCGTCAAGGCTGTGCTGTCCGGTTGCGAGCTTCTCTACCCGCGCACCCACAACCTTGTAATGCTGTCCGAATTGCTGCGCAACGCGCCTTGCTCCTTGCCACCGGACGTCGAAGAATTCGGCTGTCTCACGCCGTTTGGTGTGGTCCTGCGCTACGAAGACGTTATTGATGACCAGTCGCCAGCCGTCGACGCTGTCTGGTGCGAGGCGCTGGTCACGAGAACGATTGACTGGGCGGTCCAGCGGCTGAGCGAAAAGGACGCGCAGTAAGCGGGGCGAGACGAGGGTTCTCCGCGAATGAGGAGCGCTGGCCGAAATCCTGCCGACCCAGAACTCAAGGCACTTCAACGCTCGGCCCAGCCGCCACTTCGACGCTGGCGTGCGAGTTCGATCGGCTGCCCACTTGACAGCCCTGACCCTCCCTATTCGGTGCAATGGTCACGGTGGCGAGCGGCACCCACCAGGCCTCGACCTTGAGCTGGTGGGCGAAGTCCGGATGCGATTGCTTTTTCAATCGCCGGGCGAGGGTGTCGACATGGATGGCAATTATCTGGCCGGCAGGAAGTCGGCAGTTCTTGGCAATGGCGCCTACGGCCTGTCTGTTCTCCGTGGCGCAAAGCTCGATTCGCTTTCCCGTTCGAACCGCTCGCAGCGGCGAATCGTAATCGAGCCGTTCCAGTGCGCGGTGAATGGCATGGCCTGAGGGCCGTCGCCCCGCGAAGCTGAGGTCAACATCCGCCAAGCCGAGCGAAACGTAGCGCCAGCCAAGGGCCTCCGGACGTTCGATGTCCTGGGGGAGGGGAAGCCGGGCGATGCCGGCGTCCGACAGGCGTGCGGAGAAGGAGTTAGTCGCGCCCGCGGATTCGCACATCAGGAGCAATTCCTTGGCGCGGGTCATGCCGACGTAGTAGAGACGGCGTTCGTCGTCTGAGGCATCCTGCCAGTCGCCGTTGTCGAGGATCACGACATGGCGGAACTCGCGCCCCTTGGCCGAGTGAACCGTGGATAGCGTCAGGCGGCCTTGCTCGGATCGCGCGGCGTCGGTGCCAAACTCGTAGAGTTCGTCGATGATCGTGCTGCTCGGCACCGCAAGATCGCCCCAGACGCAGTTCAGCTCCTCGATGAACTGGGCAAGCATCACCAGCCAGGGGTTGGCGCGCTGCGCGTCCGAGAAACGTGCCTCGAACCAGCGCGACAGGGTGGCCGCTTTGCGGCGGTGGTTCGGCTTGTGGCGCAACAGGTCGAGAAGGCGGCAGGCTTCGCGGGTCTGGTGGAATTTCGGGCCGGAGCTGTCGCGCTCGGAGAGGCGGTAGGCGACGTCGTTCTGGTGACACCAGGCGCGAACGGGATCGAGGGTGGCCCGGTTTCTGGCCAACACGGCGAAATCCGACCAGTCGCCGGTCGGGTCGAGCGCTTTCAGCCGCGCGAGCTCGCGCTTTCAGCCGCGCGAGCTCGGCCATTACCACGACGGCCTCGCCGATGGCATCCCTGGGGACGCGCAGCGCCTGCACGCGGCCCTGGGCCGCTGGATCGAGTTGCCGCCAGCGTCCGCCCGCCGGGTCGGCCTTTCGTGCATGGTTGATGCGAATCGGGTGCTTGGTCTTCATCCGCTCGCGATGCGGTGCGATGAGCTCATTGGCGGCGGCGACGATATGGGCGGTGGAGCGATAGTTTTCGACGAGATACTCGACGGTCGCCTGATAGTCCTGCTGGAAGCGATGGATGAAGCGGTTGCTGGTGCCGCGGAAGGTATAGATGTTCTGATCGTCGTCGCCGACGGCAAGGACCGTCAGGCGGGCATCCTTGTCCTGGGTCTGGCGGCCGGCGAGGGCGCTGATCAGTGCGTACTGGCGCTGGTCGATGTCCTGGTACTCGTCGACCAGAATGTAGCGATAGCCGGCGAGCAGTCGCTCGCGCAGTTCGTCGCCTTCGCCATCGACGCCGCCCGGCGGGGCCTTCCCCTGCAACAGGGCGACAGCCTGGTCGAGGATCTGGTCGAGACCTTGTCGTGCGGGTTCGTCTCCGCTGTGCTCGGCCAGGGCGGCGAGACTCGTGCCGGTCAGACGAAGGGCCAGGGCATGGTAGGTGAGCACGGTCACCGCGCCGGCTTCGCTGCCGATGAGATTGCGTAGGCGCTGACGAATCTCCCAGGCCGCACCGCGGTTGAAGGTCAGGACGAGGATGCTCGACGCGGGTTCGCGCAGGACACGGGCCAGATACGCCACCCGATGCACGATGACACGTGTCTTGCCTGACCCGGGACCGGCAAGAATCAGCCGGTTGGCGTCGGGTTTTTCGGCAACGATGCGTTGCTGCAGGGGGTGTCGCAGGCTTTCGACGATGCGCCGATACGATTCCTCGGTTGTTGCCCGTTCCAGGATTTCCTTGCGGCCGGCAAAGTAGCGGCGAATGAATTCGAGCTTGGGCAGGGAAAAATACGCGAAAACGAAGCTTAAGGCGGCGGACAGCTTTTTCAGGCCCAGCTTGGCGTATTCGTGGATGACGTGAATCTGGAAGTTCTTCTCGCTGTAGTGTTCCTTGAGCGGCTCGAAATCTAGTGTTCCTTGAGCGGCTCGAAATCGGCGTTGGTGAAGCCTCGCGGCTTTTCTTCCGGGGTGATGCGGATGGTCATCGCCGAGCGGAAGACCGTCTTGCCGCGATCGAGGATCAGGACGCCGTTGTCGTGCAGATAGAGCAGGCCGGCCTCGATGGCGGTCAGCTCGTCCTTCAACTGTGGACCGATTTCGAGATCCGCGCGCAGGGCCGCCGCCAGGTCGCCGAGCTTGCATTCCACGCGCAGGTCGACGCCGCGCAGCTTGTCGTCGATCCTGCCCAGCAGCATCTGCAACAGAACCGTGGCCACCGCCCGGCGCTTGTCGCTGATCTCGCGGATGTTGGACCAGCCGCGCAGCAGGCGGACCTTGAGGATCTCGCGGCGAAGCAGCTTGACGTCAAAGGACGCCCGCCGCCCCTTTTCGCCATCGCCAAAAGGCCGCGCCAGCGAGTGCAGCAGCTTCATCAGCTGCTCGGGAATGAAATCGATGCCGCTGCGGAGCTTGAGATCCTGGCACAGCCCCCGCAGATTGACATCCTGCCACTCGCCATTGTCGGCATCCGGAGCTAGCTCGGGCAACAGAGCGAGGACCGCCTTTTCCATCTCCGCCAGACGGGCGAGGCGATCACTGCTGGCTTCCCTGACGCCCTTGCGCAGCAGCACGCTGAGCGCCAGGTCGTTGCTGAGAACGCCCATCTGCTCCAGTTGATCAAGCATGCGAATAATGTGCTCGCTGGACTCGCCCAGCGCGGCCATCAGTTCGTCGGTACTGATGCCTTCATCGTCGCGTGCATTGATCAACAGCGACACCAGGCATTGATCAACAGCGACACCAGGCTGAGGTACTTGCGGCGCAGGTCATCGGAGAGATTCGCCTTGTCGAGACGCTTTGCGGCAGCCTCCATGCTCGGCACCTTGAGGCTGCCGGGGAAAACCCGGGTGTGATTCTCGTTGCGCTCGAGGAAGCGGGCACGTTCCAGCCAGGAAACGGCCGTCTTGATCTTGGTGTCCGCGTCCGGATTGCCGGCCTCGATGCTGGTGTCCAGATCCTCGTCGGCGAGAATTTCGCCGGGCGTGACGACGATCTCGGTGCTCTTCGTCTTTCCGGCGTAGCGGCGCAGGGTGCGCAGAATGGCGGCGATGTCACTGCGCGAGAGGCGGGAGCGGGACGACAGGTTGAACTGGGACGGGACGACAGGTTGAACTGGGATTCGACGTCCTCCTCGTCGTAGAGCAGCACGCAGCGCGCGTCCTGCCGGTCACGGCCTGCGCGTCCGGCCTCCTGCAGGTAGTTTTCCAGGGAGCCGGGGATGTCGGCATGGATCACGAGGCGCACGTCGGCCTTGTCGACGCCCATCCCGAAAGCATTTGTCGCGACGATGACCTTGAGCTCACCTTCGATGAAAGCCTGCTGAACGTCCTTTTTGATGCCCGCGTCGAGGCCGCCGTGGAAGTGCGCGCAGGCCCAGCCCATGTCGCGCAGAAAACCGGCTATTTCTTCTACATGCTTTTGTCTGGCTGCGAAGACGACGGCGCCGCCCTGGCGGTCGGCTTTGCCGGCGTCGCCGAATTCCTTCTCCAAAAGCCGATGGATCAGCGGCTGTTTTTCCGGCTTGCTCACCGCCATCACCTCGTAATGCAGGTTCTGGCGCTCGTGCCCGCCGTCAAACACGCGCAGTTCGATGCCAGGCGAATCCTGAAAGTGGCTGCGGATGTCCTCGATGACCTCGCGCTTCGCGGTGGCGGTGTAACAACTGAGCGGCGCGTGCTCGTCGGGCATCCGTGCGTAGCGCTCGCGAATGAAGCGCGAGACGTACAGGTAGTCCGGACGGAAATCGTTGCCCCATTTGGAGAGGCAGTGCGCCTCGTCGAATACCCAGGCGCCGACCTGTCGGTGGCGGATGGCCTCGATAAAGGCACGGTTTCTGAACTGCTCGGGGGACACCAGGATGATTCCGGCATCGCCGAGGCGGATCTTCTCCAGCACGTCGCGTCGTTCCGGCATGGTCAACAGTCCGTTGAGCGTCGCCGCGCTGTAGATCCCCATCTTGATCAGGTTGTCGACCTGGTCCTTCATCAGCGACTGCAGCGGCGAGACGATCACCGTCAGGCTGCCGTTGCGCCAGTGCCGCGACAAGGCCGGCAGCTGATAGCAGATCGACTTGCCGCCGCCGGTCGGGAGGATGGCGAGGAGACTTTCGTGCCTGTACCCGGCGTGGACGATGTCCTGCTGCAGGGAGCCTCCCGCGGCGTTCGCCGGCTCCGGACGAAAGGCAGAAAAGCCGAAGTAACGCTCCAGTTCCCGGCCGGGGTCCAGATGGACAGCGCAGTAGGGGCAGGCCGAGTCGGCACAGCGTGTCGCGCGCAACTTTTGTATCTGCTGGGTCGTCGCCGGGTACTGCAGGCGTACCCATGGCGGCAGAACGGAGTTGCCACCACTGACGCGCAGCCAGGCGAGCACGTAGGAGAAAGCCCGCCCGACGGCCGGATCAACGAGCGCCTCGTCGAGGATCTCCGCAAGATGAGTGGGACAGACCTTGCCTGCCGCCAGACGACAGACGGCGGTATGAACCTCGCCAGCTTTCGGCGGCATTGCCGCCCTGAGCTTGGCGAAGAAGCTGCCAACACCTCCCCGGGTGTCACGCGCGAGGAAGAAATGGTGGCAGGCAATCTCGTCGGGAGAAGAGACAGCGAGTTCGGCAAAGGCCGCGTACTGGTCCTGCCAGAGCTTCAGCGCCAGCTGCGCGTCCTTGAGCGGGTCGTTGCGCGTCCTTGAGCGGGTCGTTGCGCGCGTCGCGGACAAGCTTGTAGTCCTTGACCAGGCTGTGATACGGATTGGCGGGGAAAGCGAGCGGGGAAAGTTCCAGCGTATCGACGGCTGGCAGCTGGTTGAGTTTCAGGCCTGGATAGAGCCTGGCGAGCGCCGGAAGGTCATGGCGCACGATGTTGTGTCCGAGGACGAAGGCGGCGCCTTCGCTGAGTGCGTCGAGGCGCTCGATGGCGGTGGCGATCTGCTGCCCGGCAAGGGAAAAGCCTTCCTTGCTGTCTGCTCGCCAGGCCGCCAGTTTGTGAATGGACAGCAGGTCATCGAAGGCGGTTTCGATATCAAGGCACAGACATCTCGGCGCGAATGGCGGGGAGGTCATCAGAATCCAAGAAAAAATGCCATCGGAAAACGACTTGATTTGAGCATGTCCAGGTCCAGCCGATGGCCGATTGCGCTATCGGCAGCGCACGGTCGCAACGAAGCATACTCCCATGTCCTGGAGCTTGCGTCTGCTGAACGAATCACCGACGACGATGGACGCCGCGATTCTCACCGAGGAAGAAGCCTACGACGCGATCTCCGGCAACTCCTATAATGCACGGAGTGCGCCGGAGAGCGGTGTCGCGCTCCTGGCTGATCCGGACGATCAAATTCCGCTACGCGTTCGCAAGGAACCCCGAGGTGGGCCGTCCACACATGACCTGAAACAGGAGTTCGCATATGCACCTGTCGCCAGAAGAAATTGCCAACGAAGCGCTGGCATTGCCTAGCCGGCCTTTAACAGCTCGATGTCATATCTCGGGCTTTTCTGGCCTACGCCAACCTTAAG
>JEMX01000019.1:0-1400 GCA_000585055.1 Candidatus Accumulibacter appositus | reverse complement strand
AATGTTGTGCCATAATCTTTTCAGAAATCCAGTTTTTCCCCTTGCATTTCTTGTACGATCGTGGGCATGTTTATCCGACAGACACGAACGAACAACAAGGCCACCGGCGAGGGCTACTTCACCTACCGCCTGGTGCGTGGCGAACGCATTGCAGGCAAGGTCCGTCAGATCACCCTGCTGAATCTCGGACGCAACTTCGCCATCAAGCAGGAAGACTGGCCGGTGCTGTGTCTGCGCATTGAACAGCTGCTGCACTCCCAGGAAGCGCTGCTGCCGCTGCCATGCAGTGCGCATATCGAAAGTGCCGCCCAGCGCTACGCAGGGCAACTGATCGTGCGGGCGCCAATCAGTGACTCGGCGCCGGTAGCGAGCAGCGACCCGGCGGCGCAAGCGCGTCCGCCGGTGACGTTCGCGGAAGTCGATATTGACTCGCTGCAAGTGATGCAGCCGCGTTCGGTCGGTGTCGAGCACGTCGGTCTGCATGCGCTGGCCGAGCTGGGCATCATCGACCAGTTGGGGGAGTTGGGTGTCAATGGCGTTGTACGGGCGTCGATTATCGGCAACCTGATCGGAAGAATGGGCCATCCGGGCTCCGAGCGGGCGACCTGGAACTGGTTGCAGAAGCAGAGCGCTTTGGGCGAGCTGATCGACGTCGACTATCTGTCGATGTCGCACATGAGTCTTTACCGCGCTTCGGATGTGCTGATGAAGCACCGGGAGGCGATCGAAGCGCGCTTGTTCGGGACCGTTCGCACCCTCTTTGGTCTGGAAGAGACGATCACGCTCTACGACCTGACCAACACCTATTTCGAAGGCGAAGTCCCCAGCAATCGCAAGGCCAAGCGCGCCCGTTCCAAGGAGAAGCGCAGCGATTGCCCCTTGATTACCCTCGGTCTGGTGCTCGACGGCAGCGGCTTTGTCCGCCGCTCGCAGACCTTCGAAGGCAATGTCAGCGAAGCCGGGACACTTGCCGGCATGCTGACCGGCTTGGACGCCCCGGCAGGGGCGCTGGTGATTATGGATGCGGGCATCGCCACCGAAGCGAATGTCGCCTGGCTGGTCGAGCACGGCTATCGCTACCTGGTCGTTCGTCGCGGGGGGACCCGCCAGTTCGATGAAACACAGGCGGTGACCATCGAAACCGCCGACGAGCAACCGCTGCGCCTGCAGAAGGCGCTCAGTGAAGACGGCAAAGAGCTGCAGTTGTTTTGCCATTCACCGAGTCGGCAGCTCAAGGAGGAGGCGATGCTCGAATCTTTCAGCCAGCGCTTCGAAGCCGGTTTGCAGCAAATCCTCGACGGCCTGGCCAAGCCACGCGCCGAGAAACGGCCCGACAAATTGCGCGAAAGAATTGGCCGGCTCAAGCAGAAGAGTCGCGGCGCCAGCCAGCATTACACGGT
>JEMX01000018.1:49586-61179 GCA_000585055.1 Candidatus Accumulibacter appositus | reverse complement strand
ATGTGACCTATCTGAACCCAGGTTCAGGATGCCGGCCTGACGGCACTTGCGGGGACAAAATTTAAAAGCGCGGAACCTTTGGTCCCGCGCTTTTTTGCGTTACCTCCTTCGATAGACCTGCGCCACACTCGCGACCGCCGAGCAGCGATCTCATCCCCCGCGCGCAGGATCGCCCCACCACCCGCCTGGCGTTGACCATCGCTGCCGGCGGCAAGCTGGATGTCTTTCGCTTGACTTGCATCAAGCAAAAGACCTCACCGGGCGCTTAGAGTAATCGCCTGACGCAAGACTGCTTGGTTCCGTGTTCGGCTGCATTGGCGACGCGCTCACTCACTCAGCTTGCCAACAGGAGAGCCTCGATCTGATGAATATTTCCAGCCTGCTGGTCAATGCCCGCCCCGAAGTTCAACAGCAGGTGCGCGACAGCCTGCTGCTTCTCGGTGGCGTCGAAGTCCACGCAGCGACCGCGAATGGCCAACTGATAGTGACCATCGAAGCCGACAGCGACCGTGCTGCGGCAGATTTGTTCAGCACCATCAGTCGACAACCGGGCGTACTCTCCGCGTCATTGGTCTATAGCCAGTTTGAACCCGATCCCGATGAGGAAGTATGAGATGAAATTGACGTTGACTCGCCGTGACTTTATCAAGAGCAATGCCGTTGCCGCCGCCGCCAGCGTGGCTGGAATCAGCATTCCTGGCATCGCCCAGGCAGCCCCCGCGAAGTCCGATGGCGTGCGCTGGGACAAAGGCGCCTGCCGCTACTGCGGAACTGGTTGCGGCGTGCTGGTCGGAACCAAGGGAGGCCGCATCGTCGCCACCCAGGGTGACCCGGACGCACCGGTCAACAGAGGTCTCAACTGCATCAAAGGCTACTTCCTCTCCAAGGTCCAGTACGGCAAGGATCGCCTGACCACTCCCCTGCTGCGCATGAAGGATGGAAAGTTCGACAAGAACGGCGAGTTCACGCCGATTTCCTGGGATCAGGCTTACGACATCATGGCCGAGAAATGCAAGGCCGCGCTCAAGAAAGGCGGTCCGCGCAACGTCGCCATGTTCGGCTCGGGGCAATGGACGGTCTGGGAAGGCTATGCTGCGGCCAAGCTGATGAAGGCCGGCTTGCTGAGCAACAACATCGACCCGAATGCCCGTCACTGCATGGCCTCCGCGGTCGCCGGTTTCATGCGCACTTTCGGCATTGACGAACCAATGGGCTGCTACGACGACCTCGAACACGCCGACACTTTCGTGCTCTGGGGTTCGAACATGGCCGAGATGCACCCGATTCTGTGGTCGCGGCTCACCGATCGCCGGCTGACCGGCAAGAACGTCAAGGTTCACGTCCTTTCCACTTTCGGCCATCGCTCAACCGAGTTGGCCGACAACGAGTTGATCTTCAAACCGCAGAGTGACCTGGCAATCCTCAACTACATCTGCAACTACATCATCCAGAACAACGCGGTGAACGAGGAATTCGTCGCCCGCAATGTCAACTTCAAGAAGGGCGTCACCGACATCGGTTACGGCCTACGGCCGAATCATCCGCTCGAGAAGGTGGCCATGAACAACGGCTACCCAGGCGAAGACGGCAAACCCAAGGGCAACCCGGGCGGCGCCAGCGACATGAGCTTCGACGAATTCAAGGTCTTTGTCTCCGAGTACACGCTCGACAAGGCGCACGAGATCTCCGGTGTACCGAAAGAAAACCTCGAAGCGCTTGCCAAGGCCTACGCCGATCCGAACACCAAGGTGACGTCGTTCTGGACCATGGGCTTCAACCAGCACACGCGTGGTACCTGGGCCAACAACATGGTCTACAACGTGCATCTGCTGGTCGGCAAGATCTCCGAGCCCGGCAACAGCCCGTTCTCGCTGACCGGCCAGCCCTCGGCCTGCGGCACCGCTCGTGAGGTCGGCACCTTCGCGCACCGGCTGCCGGCCGACATGGTGGTTACCAATCCCAAACACCGGGAACTGAGCGAGAAACTATGGAAGCTGCCGGCCGGGACGATCCCCGACTGGAACGGCGCGCACGCCGTATTGCAGAGCCGCCTGCTCAAGGACGGCAAGATCAATTTCTACTGGACGACGACGACCAACAACATGCAGGCCGGGCCGAACATCAATGACGAGATCTTCCCGGGCTGGCGCAACCCCGACAATTTCATCGTCGTCTCCGACTGCTACCCGACGGTTTCCGCGATGTCCGGTGACCTGATCCTGCCTTCTGCGATGTGGATGGAAAAAGAAGGCGCGTTCGGGAACGCCGAGCGCCGCACGCAGTTCTGGCGCCAACAGGTCAAGGCCCCGGGTGAGGCCCGCTCCGACCTGATGCAGTACGTCGAGTTCTCGAAGCGTTTCACAACCGACGAAGTCTGGCCGGCAGAACTGCTCGCCAAGAACCCGGAGTACAAGGGCAAGACGCTCTACGAAGTGCTCTTCGCCAATGGCCAGGTCGACAAGTTCCCGACCAGCCAGACTTACAAAGGTTTCGACAACGACGAGGCCAAGGCCTGTGGCTTCTACCTGCAGAAGGGGCTGTTCGAGGAGTATGCCGCCTTTGGTCGCGGCCATGCTCACGACCTGGCCGAGTTCGACACCTATCACAAGGCACGCGGCCTGCGCTGGCCGGTGGTTGACGGCAAGGAAACGCTGTGGCGCTTCCGCGAAGGCTACGACCCCTACGTCAAGGCAGGCGAAGGCGTGAAGTTCTACGGCAAGCCGGACGGCAAGGCAGTCATCTTTGCGCTGCCGTACCAGCCAGCCGCCGAAATGCCCGACCAGGAATACGACCTCTGGCTGTGCACGGGACGCGTTCTCGAACACTGGCACACTGGCTCGATGACGCGGCGCGTTCCAGAGTTGTACAAGGCAATGCCCGATGCCTGGATCTATATGCATCCGGACGACGCCAAGAAGCGCGGCCTGCAACGCGGCGATGTCGTCAAGACGGTTACCCGACGCGGCGAGATCGAATTGCGCGTCGAAACGCGGGGTCGCAACAAGCCACCGGCCGGCTTGGTGTTCATCCCGTTCTTCGACGAGCATCGACTGGTCAACAAGCTGACGCTCGACGCGACCTGTCCGATATCCAAGGAAACCGACTTCAAGAAATGCGCGTGCAAGGTGGTCAAGGCCTGATCGACACGCGAACGCAGGACAATCAGGGAGAGCCAGGGCGGGCAGAACATCGCCCGCCTAATGGCCGCCCCCTCCCCTTGCAGCGCGCATTCCGGCTTGCACGCCGGAGTCGTTCGACGGGCAGGGAGAGAAGGGAGATCCGCGAGTCGCGGACGCAACTTTCACATTTGGCACCGGCCCGGTTTCTGGCTACGCAAAAATGCCCACGGCAAACAAGAAGAGCAGCCCCCAGCCTCCGCGCGCGGCAAACACGCAGTCATTGACGCGCCGTCAGTTCGTGTTTGATTCAGCACGGCTGTGTTGCGGTATCGGGATATTCGGGCTCGCTTTGGCGACCTACACGAAACAGGCCAAGGCCAAGCCACCACTGGCCGTGCGCCCACCCGGCGCGGGCGCCGAAGACGACTTTCTCGGCGCCTGCATTCGCTGCGGCATGTGCGTGCGCGACTGCCCCTACCACATTCTCGAACTGGCCCGGCCAGAGTCGCCGATTGCCACAGGCACACCGTACTTTACGGCGCGTAGCGGGCCCTGCGAGATGTGCGAAGACATTCCCTGCGTCAAGGCCTGTCCGACAGGCGCCCTTGACCACGGCCTGACCGACATCAACCAGTCAAGGATGGGCCTCGCGGTTCTCTCGGACCAGGAAACCTGCCTCAACTTCCTCGGGCTGCGTTGCGACGTCTGCTACCGCGTCTGCCCGGTGATCGACAAGGCGATTACCCTCGAAGTGCGGCCGAACACCCGTACCGGCCGGCACGCGATGTTCATTCCGACCGTGCACTCCGAGCATTGCACCGGCTGCGGCAAGTGCGAGAGCGCCTGCGTCACCGAAGAAGCGTCGATCCGGGTGCTGCCCGCCAAGCTGGTAAAAGGCTCACTCGGCGAGCACTACCGCCTCGGCTGGGACGAGAAAAGCAAGGCCGGTGGGCATTCGCTGGTCGAGGACAGGGGCATCGTTGATTTGCCAGACCGCATGCCTGACGGCATGCACCTCGAAGGCCACTTCGATCCGGGTAGCGACAAGCTGCCGGCACGAAAACCGGCGAGCAGCCCGGCGCTTCCCAGCCTGCCGCCCGGCCTGGGCGGCCCCGCTGCGCCGGGCAGCGGCGTCAATGCCTTGCCTGCCGAGGCCCCACGATGAACAACAAGCGCCCAGGAGCCGATGCGCTTGCCAGCAAAGGCTGGATTGCCGCCCACCGCTGGCTGTTGGCCCGCCGCCTGTGCCAGTTGGCGCTTATGGCCCTGTTCCTGCTCGGTCCGCTGGCAGCCGTGTGGATCGTCAAAGGGAATCTGGCCTATAGCCTGACCCTCGACACCCTGCCGCTGACCGATCCTTATGTGCTGCTGCAATCGCTGCTGGCCGGCAACTGGCCCGAGCGACTGGCGCTGATCGGCGTAGTGATCGTTGTGGCCTTCTATTTTCTGGTGGGTGGGCGTGTCTATTGTGCCTGGGTCTGCCCGATAAATCCGCTCACCGACCTCGCCAGCTGGCTGCGCCGTCGACTCGGAATCAAGGGCAGCGCGCACGTTGCGCGCAGCAGCCGCTACTGGATCCTGGCGATGACCTTGCTGCTCGCCGCACTCACCGGCAGCATCGCCTGGGAACTGGTCAACCCGGTATCGATGCTGCATCGCGGACTGATTTTCGGACTCGGTGCGGCGTGGATGGTCGTGCTGGCGGTTTTTCTTTTCGACCTGTTCGTGATGAGTCGCGGCTGGTGCGGCCACCTCTGCCCGGTCGGCGCCTTCTACAGCCTGCTCGCCAAGGGCAGTCCGCTGCGTGTCACGGCCAGCAAGCGGGCGGCGTGCAACGACTGCATGGACTGCTTCGAAGTCTGCCCGGAGCCACAGGTCATTCGCCCCGCGCTTAAGGGTGCCGGCAAGGGTGTCGGCCCGGTCATCCTGGCCAGCAACTGTACCAACTGCGGGCGCTGCATTGATGTCTGCTCCAAGGACGTGTTCACATTCGGCCTGCGCTTCGACAACCCGCCGGAAAACGGCACGCAAAACACCCCGCACGCAGCGAACAGCAGCCACCGAAGTACTCGATAAACAGCACAAATTTTTTTGATGTGGAGGGAACGCCAATCATGAAGCACTCACTGAAACTTAGCATCGCCATCGTCGCCAGTTGCCTGACTTCGCTGGTGTTTGCCGCCGACGCCACGACCTCGATGCGCGGTAGCGACGTCGCCGCCCCCAGCCACGCACCCGCGGTCAAGGACTACGCCGGCAAACGCCCGGGCACCGAAGCGCCGGTCGCACGTACCTTCAGCACGCAGCCACCGGTCATCCCGCACGCGGTGGAGAACTTCGACGAAATAAACCTCGAAGAAAACCAGTGCATGGACTGCCACTCGGCAGCAACCTATCAGAAGAAAAAGGCGCCGAAGATGGGCGATAGCCATTTCATCGACCGTGACGGCAAGAAACACGCCGAAGCGACCGGTGGTCGCTACAGCTGCGTGCAGTGCCACGTGCCCCAGGTCGACGCGCCGCCACTGGTCGACAACACTTTCAAGGGCGATGCCGTCAAGAAACCGGTCCAGAAGAACTGAGGCAGGGGCTGAGGCGGGGAGTCGCCGGCAAGAAGCCGCCGCCGGCACTCAGCTGTGCAAAACCAGCAAGCCGCCTTGCTGCTGCTGCCCCCAGCGTCACTCGCGCGGGTCAACGTTCCAGATCGTGCTCACCACAAAGGCCGAGCATCTCCTTGCGCGCCGCGTCACGCAGACCCACAGCAGCCGACCAGTCGTCAGCCGCCGGCGCCAGCAGCGATCCGACGGTTAGTGCCAGGCGACCACGCCGTGGCATCCAGGTCTGATCGCGCAGAATCGCTCGCGAACCACATAGGCCGGCCACCACTACTGGCGTCCCGGCCCGCGCAGCGGCAACGAAGGCCCCCATTCGGAAGGGCTTCAGCCCGGCTTCTCGAGAAAAGGTTCCTTCCGGAAAAATGACCAGATTCTGCCCCCGCCGGAGCGCCGCGGCGATCTCGTCGACATCCTCGGCACTCCTGGAGGCCGCGAAGCGCTCGACGAACAGCGTCCCGAGCGCGCTCAGGAAAGCATGTATCGCCGGCTGTTCGACCAACTCCCGTTTGGCGACAAAGGCGTAGGCCCGGCTCGGCGGCAAGGCCGCGCAAAGAGCCAGCGCATCGAGATAACTGCAATGATTGACCAGCAACAAATGCGGCACTGTCGGCAGGTCTGCGACGGCGCTGATCTGCAAGCGAATCCCGGCCAGCGCGAAAAACAGCCGCGCCGCCCGGTGCACCAGGCGGCGTCCGCTCGCCGGTGAGCGCAGCAGCTTGCCGAGGAGCACCACCGCCGCTGCAGTCGGCACGCCGAGGACGAGAAAAACGCTCCAGCACCAGACGCCATAGACGCGTCGGCCAAAGCGCCGCGCCGCCTCCCCCAGACGCGCACGCAGCGAGGCCACACCGAGGCGCAACATCTGTTGCCGGGCTGGCACGGTGGGCGCACCGATCAAGCCATTCTCGTAGGCGTCGCGCGAAGCGTTGCGACGAATCTTGCCACTAGAGGTCTTGAGCACCGAGTTCGCTGGCGCCAGGACAATTTCGTCAGCAGGCATGCCGATTTCATCAAGTGCAGCGTCGCTGATCTTCTGCCGCAGGTCATCGAGCACGCTTGCCTCTTGCTCACGCGTTTCGGCCAGAATCACCAGCCGTTCGCTGGCAGTGCGCGCATCCTTGCTGGCAAAAACGGCCACACAGCCCTTGCGCACACCCGGAATATTGCCCACCGCCTGTTCGAGCTCGTAAGGGTAGAGGTTTCTTCCGCCGCGGATGATCAAGTCCTTCACCCGACCGGTCAGATAGATCTCGCCAGCGACGGTGTATGCGAAGTCGCCGGAGTCGAGCCAGCCGTCGCTAATCAGCGCCTGCGTCGCCTGCGGGTTGCGATAGTAGCCGCGTGTCGCCGACGGGCCGTGGAACTGCAGTCGTCCGACGCAGCGATCGGGGAGCTCGCAGCCTTCCGCATCGACGATGCGGATTTCATGCCCGGGCAGAGCCCGTCCACAGGCGGGAACGCACATCGCCTGGCCATCACTTCCGGAGACCGGAACTGCGCATTTCCGATTGACCAGTTCTTCGCGCTCGATTCGATCGATCAAGGGACCGCGCTCCAGTGCCGGGAAAGCCAGCCCGACCGAGCATTCGGCGAGGCCATAAACTGGCGTAATCGCCTCACCGAGAAGACCGTAAGGAGCGAAACGTTCGCCGAATGCCTGCAGGGTTGCCGGGCTCACCGGCTCGGCACCGTTCAGGGCCAGGCGCCAGGATGAGAGATCAATTCCCTGCAAATCGGCGTCGGCAATCTTTCGCGCGCAGAGTTCGTACGCGAAATTGGGCGCCGGGGAAATCGTTCCGCGGTGATCGGAGATCGCCCGCAGCCAGCGCACCGGGCGCGACAGGAAGGCCAGCGGCGACATCAACACCAGCGGCATGCCGAAATAGAGTGGGCAGAACCACGCGCCGATCAGCCCCATGTCGTGATAAAGCGGCAGCCATGAGATGAAGACATCGTCACTGCTGGCCTCGCAGGCCGCCCCCATCGCACGCACGTTGGCCAACAGGTTGGCGTGGCTGAGCACGACGCCCTTGGGGTCGCCGGTGCTGCCCGAAGTGTACTGCAGGAACGCAATGTCGTCGGCTTGCGCGCGATACAGCAGTTCGATCGGTTCGCTATCGAGCTCCGCTGGCGTGAGCACTTCACTCAGACTCGGCGCCTCACGGCGCAGCAGCGCGGCAACGCCTTTCGCCTGCGGTACGGTAATGATGAACACCGCTTCGGCGTTGGCGAGAATACGCGCGTGCCGGCACAGGTGATCCTCGATCTGCGCCAGCCGCGCCGGCGGATAGATGGGCACCGGAATTCCGCCAGCGAGCAGCACTCCGAAAAAGCTGCTCAGATAATCGCGGCTGGTGGGCAACATCAGGGCCACCGTTTGTCGCGGCAGCAGCCCGCGCGTCACCAGGCCCGTGGCGATGCGGCGCGACTGCTCGAACAGATCGGCGTAGGAGATCGCCTCGGGACGGAACTCACCCCCCTCGCCGCCACTTCCGTAGAGCAGCACGTGTGTGCGCTGCGGATGGTGTTGCACATGCCATTCGAAGACGTCGACCAGCGTCATCGCCTGCGTCGGAACGCTGATCGGGCCACTGGCTGTCGAGGCATCGGCCACCGTCGGCGAATGCTCTTCGCCGCTGGCGGTGGCAATGAAGCGCAGCAAGTCCTGCGCCGTTTCGGCTTCGGCCAGCGCCGCTTCCGGCAAGGAGCAGCCGAACTCAATGCCGACCCGCAACAGGAGCTCGACGCGCGCCAGGCTGTCCAGGCCAAGGTCGCGCTCGAGGTGACTGCCGAGGCCTACGCGTGCGACCCGTCCCGGGCGTGTCTCGGCGACCAGGGCAGTGAGCACGCCCAGCAGACGCTCCGAGGTCATCGGCGATGCTTGCGGCTGCGCTTCCTGCGACTGCGCTGCGCTCACGGTCTTGGCTCCCGGCCCGCGCCAGTTCCAGCGCACAGCAATTGCCAAGCGGCGATGCAGGACCTACTTCCCTGCCGGTGTTTACTATCTGTCATCAATTTCACCGATACGAATGGCCTCGGTTGGACACGGCGCGAAGCAGGCGGCACAACCGGTGCAGCGCGAAGTGTCCACCACCGGCAGCGATACGCCGCCCAGCCGCGGCACGAAGCGAATAGCGCCGGCCAGGCACTGGTCGCCGCAAACTCGGCACTCGATCTGCTTGGCCGCCAGGCAGCGCTCGCCAATCGAAGCGCGCAGCGACCACGGCGGCTGCGCCGGTACCCGCTGCAAGGCGCCGGTGCGGCAGGCATCTACGCAAGCCGCACAGAACGAGCATTCGCCACGCCTGAAATCAAGCACCGGATAGCCGCTATCGCTGTTGCTGATGATGCCCGTTGGACACACCGGCTGGCAATCAGTACAGCGCGTGCAGGCCTGCAGAAAAGCGGCTTCGGCAAGCGCCCACGGCGGCCTCAGCGCGGCCGGGCGGCGCGAAAATCGGCCACGGAGGAAATTGCGACGGCTGCTCGGGTCGGTCACCGGGCGAGTCCAGGTTCGACCCGCAGCGCTTGATCAGGCCGGCGTACGCGGCAGCACTCGCCGGGCAAGCGGGCTTGGGCGATGGCAATCAATACGCTGTCGGTGTACCGCCGGCACCGGCTCGCCAACGGTCTTCAAAGAGCACTTCGTCGAGCGGCAGGCGGCTGCCCCAAGCTTTTGATTCAAGCACCGGCTGCAATGGAAACTCGGTCACCGGACCAAGGCAAAGAATGGCGATCGGACGGCTGCCAGCTGGCATCTCGAGCAAGTCGGCAACTGCTTCAGGGTCGAAAAACGAAACCCAGCCCAGGCCGACACCCTCGGCCCGCGCCAGCAGCCACATGTTCTGGATGGCGCAGGCCGTCGACGCGAGGTCCATTTCCGGCAAGGTGCGGCGGCCAAAGATATGTGCCTCGCGATCCGGCATCAGCGCCACCACCAGCACTTCGGCGCACTCGCGAATACCCTCGATCTTCAACTTCAGGAACTCGGCAGCGCGCGTCGGCAGGCTTGCAGCGGTCGCCAGGCGTTCAGCGTCGACGATGCGCCACAGCGCCTCGCGGGTCGGGGCGCTGGCGATACGCACGAAGCGCCAAGGCTGCATATAACCCACCGACGGCGCGCGATGAGCGGCCTCGATCAGGCGACCAAGCAAACCTTCGGGGAGCGTCCCCTCGGCAAACTGCCGGATATCGCGACGCTCGCGGATAACCCGCTCGATGGCGGCCACATCCGCCGCCGGGTAACGGTGCTCACTCATCGGCAGGCACGCACGCTTGACCGGCGGCTGACGCACACCGCCCACTTCGCGAAGTAAGGCACGGGCCGCCGCTCATCCCTGGCGCAGGTTCTGGTTTCGGCATCGAGCCGAGGACTGCCGGGCACGGCCGGGTCGTCACACATGCAAAGCTCTCCAATGGTTGCGGCGATCACGCTTGGGCGCCAAAGTCTACCAGACTGGCTATGCCTGCGGCGAGCGATCAGCAGCAGCTTGCACGGACGGCCGGCGAGGGGGGACGGCAACACTTCCGTCGCCACGCCAGCGAGCCGGTAGCTGGCAAGGAGATTCAAATGCCCGCTCCATCGGTGCGCGGAATAGCGCGCGTCCGTATCAGGTCGCTCGCGCAGCAGCAAAAGACGACGGCTGCGAATGTTCCCGCCTGCCCGACGGCCGCGCCTGTTGACCGACGACCTGGCTTTGCCAGATCGGCTGCGCCGACGCCTACCTCTGTGGCAACATATCAGCTCGATCGCAGCACTGGCGCTCGCAGCTTCACTGGCGGCGCGATGACCACCAAATCCAGCCACGATGGAGCAACCCTTGAAAATCACTGCTTACCTGCTGCTGCTCATCCTGCTGAATGGGTGCTCGGCCGGTCGATACTACAAGGCACAACAAGAACATCGAGAATCCCGCCTGCACACATCGGGGAAAGACAGCGCTCTCGCGCGCGAGATTTCAGCATCCTGTAAGACGCCACACCAGGAGTTGGAACAGCTAAATATCAATACTGTTTTTGTCCACCCAGGCATGCTGTGGCTTGATTTCAACTGCGGCAACAACGTCACCGCCGAGAGCGCCAAGATACTGGTAGAGCATGGATACGCGAAAGATTACCAGGAGCTGTGTGACCGCAATCCGGAGAGGATCGGTACACGCATGCAGGAGGAAGCAGGAACCCGCTTCATTGGCCTGCACTACAGCCTGGGAGGTCGCCCACAGCTCATCGCCAGCACCCTGTCCACTGTAGCGCAGGCCAGACAGAAGAGTGGCAAGGGTCTGGTCTACTATCCTGTCCTCGTTGATCCTTTTGACATAGAGCAAGCCAACACACTGCTCGAACTGGATGCGCCTCATCTCGGGCAGATGTTTATCGTTCTCTCTGCGGAATACTCTCTCCTGCGACCGAACATAGAAGGACTCCGGGAGGGCATCCGCGACAGTCCAAAAGTGCATCTGATCTATGCCGAAGATTTTGGAGAGAACTGGGGACACTTCGACGAACTGGAAAGCGTTCTTTCAGCTGATAATGTTTCCCGGTTTCGGGAAATATTCTTCCTCATTGCCGAGACCGTTGTAAATGGGTATTCCTCTGCCGATTTCGAAAAGCGTCTTGCGCTGCTTAAAATAAGATTCGCCCTCGAAGATTCTAGGCCAATCAGCATCGCCTGGTTACAACTGGCTCAGGAAGTACCATGCGCGAAGGGGTCAACTCGGACTGTCGCCGCGAATATAGAAAACCGGTGAACAGGCACCATGAAATCGCCTCCTGCTCACGAGGGCCAGGGCGCCTGCACGTCCTCAACCGAGCCAATGCCGCGGCGTGCGGGGGAGACTGCGGCTGGCGCGCGGCTAGGCC
>JEMX01000018.1:205-49581 GCA_000585055.1 Candidatus Accumulibacter appositus | reverse complement strand
GGCGCGCGGCTAGGCCCGCCGCGAACGCGCCACCAACATCACGGAGCACGGCCGTCCACCCTTTGGTAAGGGCAGCAAAGGCGTCGCCAGACGGGCAAGCAGATAGCTGACGACCAGATTCAGGTGCCACCGCCAGCGATGCGCGAAATAGCGTTCGCCCAGGCCGGGACGCGCGCGCAGTAGAGAAAAACGGTGCATCCAGTACACCATGGCCTCGGAGTCATGGGACGACGCCGGAATCTCGACGATCTCGACCGGCTCCACCCCAATGGCCTCGGCGAGGGCCTGGCAAGCGCCTGCCGTCCACCAACTGAGATGGTGCGGCGGCGCGTTGATCAGGAAATTGGGAATCTCGGTCAGTGGCGAGGGGTGCAGCGGCGCGCAGACGATAAGCGTGCCGCCTGGACGCAGCAGGGAGAGCAGCTGGCGAGCAAAGCCGAGCGGATCGACGACGTGTTCGATGACCTGAAAAGCGGTCACCACGTCGTAGCGCCCACGCGCTTCTTCGACATGCTCGGGCAAGCTCTGGCGGATCACGTCGCCTGCCGCCCCGGCTTCGGCAAAGGGATCGAGTCCGCGATACGTGCCCTGCGGCAGGTGTTCGCGGAAAGCGCCACTGCCACAACCGACGTCGAGCACCCGCGACCCGGCGGCAATGTGGCGGGCTGCATGGACGAACTCGCGCCGCACCTCGGAATGTGCGCTGAGCGCCGCATGTGCGGCGTGACTGGCGTAGAAACGCCGGTAGAAATCCGCGTCGCCGGCAAGCACGGGTGCAAAGAAGTACAGCCCGGTATCCGACTCGTAGAGCACCACCTGCGGTGCCTCGGGAAAAAGGTGGCTCAGGTCACCAGCGCCGGCCGCACGCCACATGGCCAACAGCACCCGCGTCGACACGCCATGCACGCGACGGCGCGCAGGCCGCCCGGTAATCGGACAAGGGGGAAGTGTCGACGAAAGCGGCATGCGCGCAGCTCAGCCGACGCCGCGCGGCGTGATCTGCAGCCGGAAATCGTAGTCCGGCCGCGAAGTCAGCGTGCCGAGCGGATTGGGCGCCCGCCCGCGACTGCGTGCGAGTTGACGGCTGCCGAGCAGCTCCGAGAGGATGGCCTGCATCTCAAGCTCGGCAAAACGTTTGCCCGGACAGACGCGCGGGCCGTAACCGAAAGGAATCATCGCCAGGCGCTCGGCACTCGCCGCCGGCGGCTCGCTGGCCAGCCAGCGCCCCGGATCGAAGCGATCGGGCTCGGGCCACAGCGCACGATGGCGTTGGATGGTCCACGGCGAAACGACCACGAAGCCGCCGGCGCAGATCGGTCGTTCGCGAAAGCTCACCGCCTCGGTCGTTTCGCGCAACAGGAAGGCAATCGGCGGATAAAGCCGCAATGCTTCATGGGTCAGCGCGCCCAACTGCCTGGCAACGGCTTTATCGGCGCCAGCAGCGGCCTGCTGCCTGTCGATATCGGCGTCGGCTTGCAGTTCCTCGCCGCCGCTTGCCGCGGCGATCACTCGCGCGGCGGCATCCTGTTCCTGCGGCGCGTCGGCCAGTTCCCAGAGCAGCCAGCTGAGCACCGAGGCGGTCGTCTCGTGACCGGCGAGAAGCATCACTGCAATCTCGTCGAGCATCGCCGTCTGGCGCGCCTCATCTTTGGCCAGCGAGCACTCTGCGCCCAACCCGACCGCTGCGGCTTCGAGCAAAGCGGCAGCGAACGGCGCACCCTCGGCCGACGGCCGCTCTTCCAGTAATGGCAGCAGGAAGCGCTGGCGGATCAGCGCGCGCATCTCGGCGCCAATCGCCGCCAGGCCCATGCCTTCGACCAGTGCCTGCTGCACGGCCGGAGCCTGACCGCCGAGCAGCAGCAGCACCGGATTGGCGCGCTGGTGGTAGGCAAAGAACAGCTCGACGAAGCGCTGCCCCTCCGCGGCGGTGAAACGCCCGCCCAGGGTCGCTTCGCTGACGATGTCGATGGTCAGCCGCGACAGCTCGCTGGGAATGGCCACCGGCTGGCCTCGCCGCTGCCAGTCGGCCAGATAGGTGCGCGTCAGCTCGCGCGCCACGCCCGTCACCCGCTGCTCGGGGACGCGCGCCAGCGCGCGCAGAAAAACGCGCCGCGCCTGCTTGACAGCGTCGCCGCCAGGCTGGCCGAAAACCCCGCCGCCGACCAAGGGCCGCAGCAGGCGCTCGAGCGCCGCCGCCTTGGGGAAAGTTCCCGCCCGATCACTGAGCAGGGTGTCGACGACGCGCAGATCGTTGGCCAGCGCCAGTTGCGTCTCAGGCAGCTCGTAGACCAGCAACTGACGCTCGACCGGTTTGCCTTTGAGGTGCCGCAGCTCGTGCGCAACCAGACGCCCCGCCAGCCGCGTCAGGACCGCCGAGCGACCGGCCAGACGACCGGCAAGGGACAGCATCAGCCCCATCGGCGACGACTCATGACGGCGATCTGCGCCGGCCCGGCAACACGATAAGCGAGATGGCCCCAACGAATGATGCGTGTGTCCACGGCCGCCAGCACCAGACTCCAGTGGAAGACATCAAGCAGCGGCTTGCACAGCGCGAGCAAGCCCTGCAGCACCGTCATGGCGAGCGGATCGGCCATGCCCAGCCGGCGCCCGACCAGCGCCTGAATGAGCACGGCCAGCAGCGCGAAGATGAGCAAAGCCAGGGTCGCCAGGCGCGCCCACCCCTGCTCGAAATTGGCCATAAGCACCCCCCAGGCCGTGACGCGACTGCTCAGCGCCAGCAAGGCCAGCCACCACAGCGACGGTCGATAAACGCGGATGATCTGGTACTGCCGGCGCCCGAAACGCCACAGCGCGACCAGACCGCCGCTCGCCGGTGTCGGCACCAGTAGCGCGCGCCGGGTCAGCACGCGCAGGCCCAGGGCGGCGGCTTGTGCGCCGAGGCTGCAATCGTCCGACAAGGTGCTGCCGAGAAGACGCGCCGCATCGAGTTTTTCGAGCGCGCGCGGCGACAGCGCCAGCGACCCGCCCCAGGTGACCGGAAAGGCTGCGAGCCGCGGCAACAGGGCAATTCCCCGGTCGATTGCGGCTGCGAGTTGGGAGGAAAGCAAGACACCCGGCATGGCGCCAAAACGCTGTCCGGCGAACAGCGGCCAGCGGTAGCCGGTGACGATATCGGCACTGCCGTCGAGCAGTGGCGTCGCCAGAGCCGACAGCCACCACGGCGGCGGCGCGATGTCCGCGTCGAACAGGACGACGACCTCGTCGCGCGCATCGATCCGCGCCAGTCCAGCGATCTGATTGCAGCACTTCTGGGCACAATCGCTTGCCTCGCCGGCGATCAGAATCTCGATCGGCAGGCTGGTCGTGCTCGCCAGTTGCAGCGCACGGGCATAGGCCGGATCATGCCTGCCCTCGACGCAGATCAACAGGCGCCGTGCCGGCAGCGTTTGCACCTCGAGCGCGCGTAGCAGGGCGGCCAGTCCGACCGCTTCACCGGTCAGCGGCAGGATCATGGTCACCGTACCGCTACGCTGCACCCTGGGCATGGACAGAGCAGACATGAAGACGAGTCCCGCCAGCAGGCCTGCCGCAGCAACCAGGAAAGCGGGCACGCATAGAACGATCAGCGTCAGAGACATGTCGCCCGTCACCCCTTGCCGCCGTCGCCCGCGCCGCTACCGGCAACGAAGCACCAGGCAGCAGCGACGAGCGGCATGTTTGCGATGCGTGCACAAGTACGGCGCCGGCCCCGGGCCCTCAGCACGTCTCACCTACGACACGAAGCCGACAGCGATCACTTCGCTCAACCGCCGGTAGTGGTCTCCGGGGCATCGCTGTCCACCGCTGCAGGCTGCTGCGCAGCCTCTGTATCGTCGCCAGCCGCTGCACCCTTGGCAGCAAGAGCGACCTGGCGCTTCTCTTCCTTCTTGCGTTTCTTCTCAAGTTCTCTCTGGCGCTTCTCGAACTGATAATTTGGTTTTGCCAAGGCGAGTCCCCCAATAGCCGCGGCGAGTCCCCCAATAGCCGCGCGAGCGGCTTGACGAAGTAAAAAGCGGGCAGTGTCGCACAAATCCGGCCAGTAGCGGCGCCCGATGTGGCGATAGGCAGCAATGCGAGTCGCGCGAGCGATTGCCACACACCACAGGCGACACGCTCATTCGAGGCACTCGTGCGACAGCATCTGCCCTCAGGCGCCCGACATTCCATCTCCTGGCAGAGATCCTGGCAGCCGGCACCAAGTCCTCTGCCGACATGTCGATCGGGTGGCGCAAAACTCGGCAGCCATCCCTCGCGGCTGCTAGTATTTACGGTGCAGATGCGCATCCCCACCACCGCGATGAAAATGTTTGGGAGGCCGCCATGGACCCTTCTGAAACGTACGATATCTTCGTCAGCTACGCGCATGCTGACAATGGCCTTGCCCTGGGGGCGTCCACTTCGGTCGGCTGGGTGACTGCGCTGGCGGCCAACCTCAACGAAGGACCGAGCGCACTCCCGAAGAACATCTTCATCGACCACCAGCTCCGGCCCGGCGACGAATTCAACGACGAGTTGCTGGACAAGGTCCGGCGCAGCCGTTTGCTGGTCCTCTTGCTGTCCCAGAACTACGTCGATTCGCAGTGGTGTGGCAAGGAGCTCGAACACTTCGTCCGCAGCCATGGTGGCAGCGCGGAGAAGCCGAGTGACGTCCTGGTCGTCGAGATCTGGCCTTTCGAGGACCTCACCGGCGTGCCGCCGATTATTCAGGCGCTGCGCAAGGGCACGATTCACGCCAAGTTCTGGTACAAGCCGGTCAACGCCGCATCGCCGGTACTCGCCGGTTACCCCAGCCCGAAAGACTGCGACGAGGAAGGCACCCGCTACTACTGGCGGATCCTGAACGAGCTGCGCGTGCCCATCGATGCCCGCATACGCGCCGCGCGCACGGTCACGGCAATGACGTCCGCAACAACCCAAGCAGACATCGCCGCCGGCAACACCCGCCCTGAATCGGCAAGGACGAACGGCAAAGCAGCTGTCGGCCTCGCGCCCCTCGGAACGGTCGTACTCGCCGACGCCACCGACGACCTCGAACTGCAGCACGGCGCCATCAGGGCGGCGCTGGCAGCCGAGGGCATCACCGTCCTGCCTGAGGGCGACTACGTCGGCTTGACGCCACAGGAATTCGACACCACGATCAGCGCCGACCTCGAACGCAGCGACCTCTTCGTGCAACTGCTCTCGGCCAGCGCCGGGCGCAAGTTCAGAGGCTTCGCGGCGCCGCTGCCACAGCTGCAATTCCAGCGCGCCCGCGACGCGCGCCGGGCGAGCATGCCGATCATGCAATGGTGCGAGAGTCTCCCAGCCCCCGACGAGATCGCAGATCCCGGACACGCCGCGCTGTTCCAGACCGAATCCCTGCGGGTTACCAATCGTACCGCTTTCCAGCGCGAAGTCATCGAACGTCTGCACGCCGAACGCACGCGTCGCGAACGCGCGGCTGTCACGCCAACGGCGCCAGCGCTCGCCAGGGTGCGCAAGCCGCTGGTCTTCGTCGACGACCTGGCCAGCGTGCCCGACGACCTGGCCAGCGTGCCGGCCTTGACCGGCCGGCTCAGCGCGATCATTCGCGGCCAGAATTTCGACCAGCGCGGCCTGCCGCCGAACGCACCACTGGGCAACAATGGCGTCGACGTCACGGAACTCCTGCGGCCCTGTCGCGCCGGCATCACCATTTTTGCCGACCCCAGCAAGCGTTTCGCGGTCTACAACCGCCTGCTCTACTTTCTCAACCAGCTCGCCGAGAGCGGCCTGCCGCTCGAACGTTGGGGGGTGTACCTCGAAAACGGGACCGTTGCCAGCGAGTTCCGCATCGAGTCGGACGACGTGGTCGCGATCAACGAGCAGGACCTCGCCGATTTCCTGCGCGGACTGTCGCCAGCATGAAGCGCATCAAGCTCAGCCTGCCGGCACCCTACGTCGGCCTGCGCCCGTTCACCGAAAACGAGTCGCTGCTCTTTTTCGGCCGCGAGCCGCAGGTCCGTGAACTGCTCGCCAAGCTCGAACGCCGGCAGCGCTTCACCGCCGTGCTCGGTGCCTCGGGCAGCGGCAAATCGTCGCTGGTACGCGCCGGACTGATTCCGGCGCTGCACCGGGGCGCACTGCATGCCCCGGCCGGCAGCGACGCCAGTCCGCCTTGTCGCTGGAACATCTGCACCTTCCAGCCCGGCGACGCTCCACTGGCCAATCTGGCGAACGCACTGAGCGAAGACCCCCGCTGGGCTGACAACAGGGAGCACGCCGCTGCGCTCTCGTCGCTGGCGGCAATGCTCGGCACCAGCCCGCTGGCCCTGGCCGAGCTGTACCGCCAGAAAGCCGATGCTTTCGAAGGCCAGTCCCTGTTGCTGGTGGTAGACCAGTTCGAGGAAATCTTCCGCTACCGGCAGCGGAACCCCGACGAGGCCGACAGTTTCGTCGCCTTGCTCCTGCGTTCGGCGAGCGAAGCCCTGCCGATCTACGTGGTAATCACCATGCGCTCGGACTTCCTTGGCAATTGCGTCACCTTCCATGGCTTTCCCGAAGCCATCAACAGTGGCATCTACCTGACGCCGCGCCTCGCTGTCGAGCAGATCAAATCGGTCATCGTCTCGCCGCTTACTCTGGCCGGCGGCAGTATCGACCCGGTACTCGCCAACCGCATGCTCAACGCACTAAGCGGCGACGACGAACTGCCGATCCTCCAACATGCCCTGCTCTGCATGTGGCAACGCGCCAGCTCACAGGGGCGGAGCGAGATCGACGCCGATGATTTCAATGCCATCTGTGCGCCGCGCCAGGACAGCCTCGGCACCGCCGAGGGCGGCACCGGGCCATCGCTCTCGAACGCCATCGACAACCATGCCTCGGCGATCCATGCATCGCTGAGCGCCGCGCGGCGCCGCATCGCACGCCAGGTGCTGCTGTCGCTGGTCGAACGACACGAAGGCCGCGACGTACGCCGACCGCAGACGCTGCACGAGCTGCGGCAGCTACTGCCCGGGAGCGAGCACGACGACCTGCACGCGGTGCTCGACGCCTTTCGTGCGGAGAGCGCCGGTTTCGTGCTGCCGCGTGCCGGCCGGGCGATCGGCGACGACGACCTGATCGACATCAGCCACGAGAGCCTGTTTCGGCAATGGCAACTGTTCCGCGACTGGCTCGACGAAGAGGACCTCGACGTCAGCGAACTCCGCGAGTGGCAGCGGCGTGCGACCCGCTGGGAGAAGGAAGGCGGCGACCTGCTGGACGACAACGACCGCCGGCGCGCGGAGCGCTGGCGTACGCGGGTACAAAGCCGCGCCCATCCCGAGACCTGGGCCACACGTTACGAAGGGCCTGGCGCCTACGCGCTGGTCGACGCCTACATCCAGGGCAGCCTGGAATGGCACATAAAAGCAGCCGAGCGCGCGCAGGCCCTGCAGCGCCAGGCCGAGGAGGCACGCACGGCGAGGCTTGAGGCGGAGGCCGAATTGCAGCACGCGGCTGCGGAGCGCGCTGAAGGGGAACGCGCGCGCGCAGTGAAGGACCGCCAACAGGCGGAAGACTATGCGCAGCGCATTTCCCGGCGCAGCCATATCGCCATCGGCGGTTGCGCAATCGCGGTGGTCGCGGCTCTGATCGCAGCCTGGTTGGGATGGCAGGCAAACGCCGCAAAAGAAGAAGCCGAGCAGTCGAAAAACGACGCAAACTACGCAAGCTACCACGCCAAACAGTCGAAAATCCAGGCCATCGCCGCAAAAGAAGAAGCCCAAAAGCGGGCCCTTGAGAATCGCGTCAGTGAGCTGGCGATCAAGGCCGAAGAACTCGGCAGGTACAATCCCGACCAGAGCCTGCGGCTGGCGCTGGCAGTGCACCAGCTCGACAAGCCCGAGGCCAACGCCAAGGCCGACGGGATCCTCAGATCGGCGAACGCCGACTATGCGTACTCGCATGTCCTGCGCGGCCATAAGGGCCACGTGTGGAACGCGCAGTTCTCGCCCGATGGCAAGACCGCGATTACCGCCGGCAACGACGACACCGCGCGACTGTGGAGCGTGGCCGGCGGCCAAAAGTTGCACGAGCTGAAAGGCCATACGGCGCCCATCCGTAGCGCTCGGTTTTCTCCCGATGGCAAGACCGCGATCACCGCCAGCGACGACAAAACTGCGCGACTGTGGAACGTGGCCAGCAGCCAACCGTTGCACGTGTTGACAGGCCATACGGCACCCGTCCGAAGCGCTCGGTTCTCTCCCGATGGCAAGACCGCGATCACCGCCAGCGACGACAACACCGCCCGACTTTGGGAGGTGGACAGCGGCAACCCGTCGCACGTACTGCGCGGCCATGAAAGCCCGGTTCTGAGCGCACACTTCTCCCCCGATGGCAAGACCGCAATCACCATCAACAAGAACGATACCGCACGACTCTGGAACGTGGACAACGGTCAACTATTGCACACGCTGCAAGGGCATAAGCGCTCGGTTCTGAGCGCGCAGATCTCTCCCGATGGCAAGACCGCAATCACCACCAGCAAGGACCAGACCGCACGACTGTGGAACGTCGACAGCGGTCATCTACGGCACGAACTGAAAGGCCATCAGGATTGGGTCCTGAGCGCGCAATTCTCTCCCGACCGCAAGACCGTGCTCACCGCTAGCGACGACAAGACCGTGCGACTGTGGGACGTGAACAGCGGCGAACTGTTGCACATCCTGCAAGGCCATGAGGGTTCTGTCCTGGACGCGCAGTTTTCCCCCGACGGCAAAACCGTGCTCACCGCTAGCGACGACAGGACCGTGCGACTGTGGAAGGTGAACACCGGCGAACTGTTGCACATCCTGCGCGGCCATGGGAGTTGGGTCCGAAGCGCGCAATTCTCTGTCGACGGCACGACCATACTTACCGCCAGCAACGACAAAACGGCGCGACTGTGGATGCTGGACGGCAACCACGAGCCGGTAGTGCTGCGCCAGCCTCCTGGAGGCTTGGTCGGGACTACCCTGCTCTCTCCCGATGGCAAGACCGCGATCACCACCAGCAAGGACGACGAGACGGCCCGCCTGTGGGAGGTGAACACCGGCGAACTGATGCACACCCTGAAAGACCACCCGGGCCCGGTTCTGAGCGCACAGTTCTCCTGCGATGGCAAGTCCGTGATCACCACTAGCAAGGACGGCACCGCGCGAGTGTGGGAGGTGAACACCGGCGAGCTGTTGCACACTCTGAAAGACCACGCGGGCCCGGTTCTGAGCGCACAGTTCTCCTGCGATGGCAAGTTCGTGATTACCGCCACCAGCGACGACGACAATACCGCGCACCTGTGGAACGTGGACAGTGGCGAACTGTTGCACACCCTGAAAGGCCACCCGGGCCCGGTTCAGAGCGCACAGTTCTCCCCCGATGGCAGGTTCGTGATCACCACCAGCAAGGACGACGAGACCGCCCGCCTGTGGGAGGGGAACACCGGCAAACTGTTGCACACCTTGAACGAGCACACGGGCCCGGTTCAGAGCGCACGGTTCTCCCCCAATGGCAATTACGTGATCACCACTAGCCAGGACGGCACCGCGCGAGTGTGGACGGTTGAAGACGGCAAATTGTGGGACGTCCTGCAGGGCCATGATGATTGGGTCGAAAACGCGCAGTTCTCTCCCGATGGCAAGCCCCCGCTCAGGGTCATCACCGCCAGCGACGACAAGACCGCGCGATTGTGGGATGTGGTCAGCGGCCGGGAGCTGCATGTGCTGCGCGGCCATGAGCAGTGGGTCGTGAGTGCGCAGTTCTCTCCCGATGCCAAGACCGCGGTCACCGCCAGCGAGGACGGGACCGCGCGACTGTGGGATGTGGCCAGCGGCCGTCAGTTGGAAGTCCTGCGCGGCGATGACGGAGCGCTCCTGAGCGCGCAGTTCTCTGCCGACGGCAACAGCGTGCTCACCACCAGCAGGAAAGGGACGGTGCAACGGTGGCACTGCGACTCGTGCCGCCCGATCGAAGAGACCGCCACCGAAGTACTCGGGCGCGTCGGGCGCGAGCTCGACGAAAAGGAAAGAAAGCACTTCAGCATACCCGACGCGCAGCCGGGCAAGAACTGATTGGCCACCCGAGCACCCCGGCCGAAACGAGCGCCTGCCGCGCGGCACGGGTGCGTACCTTGGGGCTAGCGAGCCGCCTGCTGCGGCCGCGCCAACGCTCGCAGGCGCTAGAATGGCGGCTTCATAACGCTCGGCACACCATCCGCATGGAACAAGCCCAGCCGCCGATCATTGCCCCAACCGAGGAAACGCCTGCGCAGCAGCCGCTGCCGCGACCGACGCGCCTGCCCGTGTACCTGGCCCTCGCCTACCTGGTGCTGATCAGCTACGCCAGCCTCTACCCCTTCGCCAACTGGCGCGACCTGGGCCTCTCGCCGCTGGCCTTTCTCGGCGCCGCCTGGCCGCGTTACTGGACGGGATTCGACCTGGCGGTCAATGTCATGGCCTATGTGCCGCTTGGCTTCCTGCTGGCGCTGAGCCTGCGCCGGCTGCCCGGCCGCTGGCCGGCGGCGCTCGCCGCGCTGTGCATCGGCGCCTTGCTCAGCTTCACCGTCGAATGTCTGCAGAACTGGCTACCGACGCGCGTGCCCTCGAATCTCGACCTGGCGTGCAACAGCGCCGGAAGCGCCATCGGTGCGGTGATCGCGGTCTGGAAGGGCAAGGCCATCTTTCGGCACATCACACAGCTGCAGCAGAAGCTGCTGGCGCCGATCCCGCACGCCGAACTCGGGCTGGTACTGATCGGCATGTGGCTGCTGACCCAGCTCTCACCCGAAACGCTGCTCTTTGGCGTCGGCGACCTGCGCCAGGTGCTTGGGCTGACGCCGGCCGTACCCTATGCCGCGCCCGCCTTCTTCATGCTCGAAACCGGGGTCATCGTCTGCAATACGATTGTCATCGGACTGTTCGCGCGCACCCTGCTTGCCGAGCAGAACGCGCCACACCTGGTGCTGCTCGCCTTTTTCGCACTGGCGCTGGCGATCAGGACGCTGGCCGCGGCGGTGCTGGTCGCGCCGCACGACGCCCTGGTCTGGCTGACCCCGGGAGCCCGGCTCGGCCTGCTGATCGGCGGCGTGCTGCTCTCACTGCTGCTGATGCTGCCGGCGGCCTTGCGCATCGGCTTCGCCGGCGTCGCCTTGATGGCCGGAACGGCGCTGGTCAATCTGACGCCACCCAACCCCTATTCGGAAGCGGCGCTGGCCACCTGGCGGCAAGGTCACTTCCTCAATTTCAACGGTCTCACCCGCTGGATCGCCAGCCTCTGGCCTTTCCTCGCCCTGCCCTATCTGACCGCCCTCGGTCGACGCCTGTAGGGCGATTCGCGAACCCGCAGCGATGCGCGCATTCCGGCTTGCACGCCGGAATCGTTCGACGGGCAGGGAGCACGCGCGACTTTCACGGTAAGCCTGTCGCCCTCAGGCGCGCGCCGACTCGCGGCGCGCCCGCAGCTGCGCTTCCCAGGCCGCAAGTTGCGGCGTCCGGCGTTCGAGTTCGCCCGCCAGGCGCTCGAGCAGCTGCCTGTCTTTGGCGGTGATGCTCTGCGGATGAATGCGCTCCAACTGCAACACCAGGTCGCCGGCTGCACGTCGTCCCTTTGCCGGAAAGCCCAGCCCGGGCAGACGATACTCCAAGGGGTGCTGCGCGTCCGTGGACAGTTCCAGCGTTGTCGTCCCCGCCAGCTTCGGCACTTCGATCGGCCCGCCGCAAAGCAGGCGATAGGCGCTCACCGGTACCCGGCAATGCAGGTCGCGCCCGTGCAGGACAAACAGCGGATGCTCTGCCAGCAGGATCTCGAAGTAAAGATCGCCGGCCTTGCCCGCTTCGTCACCTCCTGCCGCGCCACTGCCCGCGGGCAGCGGCGCCTGGCCGGCCAGGCGCAGGCGCTCACCGGCGAACAGGCCGGGTGGCACGGCCACCGACAGCGTCCGTGCCTGCTGCAACCAGCCACTGCCGCTGCAAGGGGGACACTCGGTTTCGCGCAGGAAGCCACGTCCGGCGCAACCTTCGCAGACGCTGGTCCCGCCGCCGCCTCGGCTGACCCTACCGCAACCGCTGCAGCGCTTGCAGGGCACCGAATTGCGGTGTTGCACGCGGCCACTGCCGCGACAGGCGCCACAGTGCAGACCGTGCGTCAGGACAACCGTTTTCCGGCAGCCAAGGGCCGCCTCCTCGAGGCTCAGGGTCAAGGACTCGGTGACGTCTTTGCCGGCACGCTGCTTGCCAGCAGCCTTGCCGGCGCCAGAACGGCTTGCCTCGCCGCTGCTCGCGCGCGCATTGCTGGCGCTGGCTTTGCTTTCGCTGCGACTGCGTCCGCTGGCAGCCTGCGCCTGTCGCCACTCGGCCAGCCGCTGCGGATCGAGAAACAGCTCGTAGGCCGCGTTTACACGCTTGAACTCGGCCTCGGCCACCGCTGCCGGGTTCCGATCCGGATGCCAGTGCATGGCCAGCCGGCGATAGGCGCGCTTGACGTCGGCCGCAGAAGCCTCCGGGCTGACGCCGAGGACGGCAAAGGGATCTTCACAGGTAGTCATCAAGTGGACAGTTCCGGCAACCTCGGATAGCTGCCGAGACAGAGGGCATACCAGCCGACACCACGACAGCAGGCGAATTTTACGCGATCGAAGACCGCTCCTCCCGTCTTCGACCCAAGGCCATCGCTCGGCGGTACGCTTGCGGCAGGCGAATCGGGGTTAGAATCGACCGCCGCAATCAGCCAACAGCCGTCAGGAGCCCGCTCGCATGAGTTACTTCAAGCATCACGTCTTTTTCTGCTGCAACCAGCGCGGCGAGGGTGAGACCTGCTGCAACAACGTCGGCGCAACTGCCGCCCAGACCTACGCCAAGGATCGCATCGGCGAACTGAAGATGAAGGGAGCGGGCAAGGTGCGCATCAACCGCGCCGGCTGCCTCGACCGTTGCGACAACGGGCCGGTGCTGGTGGTCTATCCGGAGGATGTCTGGTACAGCTACGTCGACAACGAAGACATCGAGGAAATCATCCAGGAACACCTGGTGAATGGGCGGGTCGTCGATCGGCTACGCATCTGAAACACGGCAGCGAAGGGAAACCCAGGCCATGAAGATACAGCCCGAACACCTGCTGATCGACGGACCGGTCGGCAAGATCGAGATCACCGTCGAAAACCCCGGCGCGCCGCGTGGCATCGCCATGATCGGCCACCCCCACCCCTTGTTCGGCGGCGGCAATACCAACAAGGTGGTACAGACCCTGGCCCGTACCTTCAACCATCTCGACTACGTCGCGCTGCGCCCCAACTTTCGCGGCATCGGGCAGACCGAGGGCACACACGACGACGGCCGCGGCGAAACCGAAGACCTGCTGGCGGTGCTCGCCGAAGCCAAGTGCCGCTACGGCAATCTGCCGGTGGCACTGGCCGGCTTCTCCTTCGGCGCCTACGTGCAGACGCGCGTCGCCGAGGCCTTGCTCGAAGCCGGTCATCCGGCACAGCGCCTGGTACTGGTTGGCACGGCCTCGGGCTTCGTAGAGGGCGCGCGCCAATACCACACCAAGGCCGTCCCCGGCGACACCATCGTCATCCACGGCTCCGAAGACACCACCGTGCCACTGGCCAACGTCATCGAATGGGCCAAGCCGCTGGAGTTGCCGGTGATCGTCGTCCCCGGTGCCGATCACTTCTTCCACCGCCGCCTGCATGTCATTCGCGAAATCGTCAGCCGCGCCTGGCGGCACTGAGCGCTGACAAGGCCACTCCGAGCCGACGGGGCGTGCAGTAGTAGCCTCCGCCAACCGCCACGCGCGCCTCCGCAGCGCGCTGCGGAGACGCACGGAGCGAGGTGTAGAGGCGTAGAGGAGTACAATGCGCCCTGTGGCCACCCTGCTCGTCCTGACCAACCTCCCCGATCGACCGTCTGCCGAAGCGCTGGCCAGCGAACTGGTCGAGGCGCGTCTGGCGGCCTGCATCAATGTGCTGGCACCTTGCCACTCGATCTACCGCTGGCAGGGCGCACTCGAAACTGCCAGCGAAGTCCCGCTACTGATCAAGACCCGCAGCGAATGCTACGCGGCGCTCGAAGCAGCAATCCGCGCACGCCATCCCTATGAGCTACCGGAAATCATTGCCCTGCCGGTGACCGCCGGCCTACCCGGCTATCTCGCCTGGGTAGCCGCTGAAACGCGCCACCCCGATGACCCTGAAGACCTCTAGCGCAATGACCCGGCCGTTCTCTTGCCAGCGCCCCTCGCGGCGCTTCTTCCACCATTCATGGCTACTGCCACTGCTGCTTTCGCTGCTGATGCTGTTCCCCTGGGGCGCACGGGCCGAGGAATTCCTCGATCCGGCCATCGCCTTCAAGCCGACTGCACAGGCCATCGACGGACAGACCATCCAAGTGCGCTTCGAGATCGCCAAGGGCTATTACCTCTACCGCGACAAATTCCGCTTCGCCGCCGAACCGGAAAGCGTGCAACTCGGCACGCCAATCCTGCCACCGGGCAAGGTCAAGGAGGATCCCAATTTCGGCAACGTCGAAGTCTATTACCAGCAGGCGCTGATCCGTATTCCGGTCGAACGCAACAGCTCCGGGCCGCTGCCGCTGACCCTGAAAGTGACCTCCCAGGGTTGCGCCGACGCCGGCATCTGCTATCCGCCGCAAAGGCAGACGCTGCGCCTTGAATTGCCGGATCCGGCGACGACGCCAGCCGCTGTCGCCGCCACGCCGAGCCAGGACTTCAGCAATGACGAATCCGGACGTATCGCCCAGCTGTTCAAGAACGCCAGCTTCTGGTTGCTGGTCGCCAGCTTCTTCGGCTTCGGGCTGTTGCTGTCCTTGACGCCATGCTGCTTTCCGATGATTCCGATCCTCTCGAGCATCATCGTCGGCTCCGGCCGCGAGGGTCACGGCGTTTCGCACGCACGCGGCTTCTCGCTGTCCCTGGCCTACGTCCTCGGCATGGCCATCACCTACGCCGCGGCCGGCGTCGCTGCCGGACTGACCGGCACGCTGCTCACCGCCGCCCTGCAGAATGCCTGGGTCCTCGGCGCCTTCGCCCTGATCTTCGTCGCCCTGTCCTTATCGATGTTCGGTTTCTACGAACTGCAGATGCCGACTTTCCTGCAAAGCAAGGTCTCGGAGGAAGCCAGCCACCTGCGCGGCGGCTCGCTGCCCGGGGTGGCGGCGATGGGCGTGCTCTCGGCGATCATTGTCGGCCCCTGCGTCGCCGCGCCGCTGGCCGGCGCCCTGCTCTACATCGGACGCAGCGGCGACGCCGTCCTCGGCGGGGCAGCGCTGTTCGCCATGGGGCTCGGCATGGGTGCCCCGCTGCTCGCCGTCGGGCTCTCGGCCGGCACCCTGCTGCCACGCTCGGGCCCATGGATGGAGGCGGTCAAGAAGTCCTTTGGCGTGCTCCTGCTGGCCACTGCCGTGTGGCTGCTTGCGCCGGTCATCCCGGTCGTCGCGCAAATGATTGCCTGGGCCTTGCTGCTGATCATCCCGGCGATCTACCTGCACGCGCTCGATCCGCTGCCGCCGCACGCCAAGGGCTGGCAGCGCTTCTGGAAAGGCATCGGGATTTTCATGCTCATCGGCGGCGCGGCCATGCTGCTCGGTGCGCTGGCCGGCTCGCGCGACCCACTGCAGCCGCTGTCGGTGCTGCGCAGCAGCGCGGCAGAAGTCGAAGTCCGGCCATTGCCCTTCACCCGCGTCAGGACACTGGCCGAACTCAAAAGCCGCATCAAGAGCGCTGGCCAGCCGGTGATGCTCGACTTCTACGCCGACTGGTGCGTGTCCTGCAAGGAGATGGAACGTTTCACCTTTTCCGATGCGCGCGTGCGTGCCCAGCTGGCCGGCTGGACGCTGCTGCAAGCCGACGTCACCGCCAACTCGGACGAAGACAAGGAACTTCTGCAAGCCTTCAATCTCTATGGCCCGCCAGGAATCATCTTCTTTGACGGCCAGGGCCAGGAGATCGACGGCGTACGCGTCGTCGGCTTCATGAGCGCCGACGAATTCCTCGGCTTGCTGGCCCGCCTCGGCTAAGTCACTCCGCAGTTGTCTTGCCTGTCGAAAATTATTACAGCGCTTTCCCTTGGCCACCCGGATTATTCGTATTGTCGACTCTGAGCGTCATTCCGATCACCGTCCCCGCGCTAGACATTTTTAACGTCCCTTTCACGAGCATCACGCTGGGTACCGCCGAGATTCCGGACCTACGTTCGCACGAACGCGGTGCCCGAACCGGGAGCGCTCGGCCTCGCTGCGCTCGCCTTGGTGCTGGCGGGCCAGATGCGCCGGCGGCACGCTGCGACGGCGCTGTAGATCTCGTTCGCGCCTCCCGGCGACTGCGGCGTGGCGCCGATCGCCTGCCGCCGCAGCCCGGCGAGCCCGGATTGTCGATGAACGGTGGCAGGCTGGAGACTGGTTCGCCAGATGACTGTCGTCACAGACTGATCGGCTGCCAGTGCCGTGGTTCATCAAGGGCTGATGACACAGTCAAGCCTGCGCCTGAACCGTCGCCTTACGTTCCAGCTTGCCCCAGCCAACGAGTACGCCTTTCAGCGAGGTCACGGTGCTCTTGATGGCGACGTAGTACATCAACTGGCGATAGAAGAAGCGCTGCCAGAACAGCCAGACCAACAGGCCCCAGCTTTCCTTGCGTTCGAGGGCGAAGGCGAGGATGGCGGCCAGGTAATCGACGCTGACGAAGAGCGCGTAGTAGAAAAGGACCCGCCATAGGTTGTCGGCGGAATACTCCTCCGGGTGATGCGAGTAGTTGAAGGCGGCCGACCCCAGCGAGCCGATCAGTAACAGGTCCATGATCGGTGAGAGCAGCGGGAAGAGCACCTGAAAAATGACCACATTGGGCAGGGCGACAAAGCCGAGCGCGCCGAAACGCGGACGGAACAGGACATCGCGATGCTTCCAGGCCGCTTGCATGGTGCCATACATCCAGCGGTAGCGCTGGCCTATGAAGCCGCGCACGGTGTCCGGCGCTTCCGTCAGGGCGATGGCTTCTTCTTCATAGACAATGCGCTTGCCGAGCTTGCGAATGGCCAGGGTGAGGTCGGCGTCTTCGGCCAGGGTGTCGTGCCTGAAGCCACCAGCACTTTCAACCAGTTCGCGACGCCAGGCGCCGACCGCGCCGGGAACGACGGTGATGCAATTGAGGACGGCGAAGGCACGGCGATCGAGATTCTGACTGGTGATGTACTCGAGCGCCTGCCAGCGAGTGAGCAAATTGACGCGATTGCCAACCTTGGTGTTGCCGGCGACGGCACCGACCTGCGGATCCCTGAAGTGGCGAACGAGCTTGCTGATCGTCTCCCTGGTGAACACCGTGTCGGCGTCGAGGGCGACAACGATTTCGGCGCCCGCTTGGGCGAAGCCGAAGTTGAGAGCTGCCGGCTTGCCAGCGTTCGCCTGGCTGAACACGCGCACGCGCGAGTCGTTGGCGAAGGCTTCGCTGGCCACACGATAGGTGGCATCACTGGAGCCGTCGTCGACAACGATGATCTCGAACGCCCCCGGCGAGTCACAGGCGAGCAGCGAGGCGATTGTCTGAACGATCACTTTTTCCTCGTTGAAGGCCGGCACGACGACCGCGACCGATGGCGCATAGGCCGGATCAAAGACGCGATGGCGCTCACTGTAGCGCTGGTAGATGGCGAGCCCGCCAACGAACAGCAGGCGGGCAATACCGAGGACGATGCCGAGCACGAAGAGCCAGTCGATCGCTGTCCCCGCCCAATTGATGACCGCGAAAGCGGCGCCGTCCAAGCGGCTGCGCAACTGCTCTTCGGGAGGCACTGGCGGCATGATCGCGTCGCGGCTGCGGCCGAGAAGTTGCGCCACGGTGACGAATTCGAACCCCTGCTTGCGTAGCGCTTCGGCGATGCGTGGAATCGCCGCAACCGTCTGCGTACGGTCGCCGCCCGAATCGTGCAGCAGCACGATGTTGCCCTCGCCTCGCTCGGCCGCGTCGACGACGCGCTTGACGATCTCGTCGGTGCCGGGGCGCTTCCAGTCGTCCGGGTCGATCTGCATGCCGACGTTGACATAGCCTTGCTGCGCGGCGAATTCTACTGGGCGTACCTGGTCGATGGTTTCCGGTTCGGCGTCGACGGCATAGGGCGAGCGGAACAGCAGGGAGTGACGACCGACCTCACTGGCCAGCAAGTGTTGCGTCGCCGACAGTTCGAGCTCCAGTTGCTTCAGCGAGATGCTTGAAATGTTCGGATGGGTGAAAGTGTGGTTGCCGAGCTCGTGCCCCTCATTGACCGCACGGCGCAGCAAGTCCGGATGGTTCTGGCCGTTGGCGCCGATGATGAAAAAGGTCGCCGGCACGCCGGCGTCGCGCAGCGCGTCGAGGACCAGTGGGGTAAACCGGGGATCCGGACCGTCATCGAAGGTGAGGACGATCTTGCGTTCGGCGCCGCCGTGGCGGGTGATGACGTAGGGCGATGGATAAGCCGTGAAGCGCTCGCCCGAGATAAGCCCACGCTGCGTGTCGAACTTGATGATCCGCCTGCCGATCTGCGGCTGCGCCGTGACGTCGAGGACTTCGCCCTTGCCTTCGTAATCGACGCCGTAGGCGAAGCGAATCTCGCCGAGTTCCTCGGCGCGCGCGGCGTCCAGCGCACCTTTCCTGCCGAAGATCTTCCACAAGGCGGGATCCTCGCTGCCGAGCCGCCACAGGGCGACGCCACGCGGCTGCAGCGAGCGCAGGGCAAGCAGCTGGTTGAAGGCGCTCACCGCGTCGAGCAGCCACACGTGATGGAGGCGGCCGTCGTCGTCGGCGTAGGCGAAGGTCGGGTTGAGCGAGGCCGGGTCAAGTTGCAGCCTGGCTTCCGATTCCTTGGCGGTAAGCACGGCCTCTTCGAAAGTACGTTCCTCGGCCGGGTGGCCGGGCGGCCCCCAATCGTAGGCGTAGTTGCCGATGGCGACGATCATTTTCTCGGCCGGGATATCGCGCTGTCTGGCGCGCAGGACGCGTGCGAACCATGGCAGACTGGCGATCGGCCCCGGCGTGCCATCGGCCCAGTGCTCGTCGTAGGCCATCAGGATCAGGTAGTCGGCATTGCGAACCAGGCGACGGTAGTCGAAAGCGGCATCGGCAGCCGGCACATTGACCGACACCAGCAGCTTCCTCGGATGCATGACGGCGTACAGCTCGGCCATGAAGCGCTGAAAATCGGGCTGCGCCCTGGCCGCCATGTTCTCGAAATCGATGCTGATTCCGGCATAGCGATGGCTTTCGACGAAAGCCAGGATCTGCTCGATCGTTCGCTTGCGCGCGGCCGGTTCGGCGAGCATGCGTCCCAGCTTGGCGCCTTCCCATTCATGGCCGTTCCAATTGTTGACCAGTGGCACCAGCGTCAGGTCGGGCCGGCGGGCACGAATGTAGTCGGTGACGTGTGCGGTGCGCAGTGGATCGTTCTCGCGCAGCGTGCCGTCCTCACTCGCAAGGTGTAGCCACTCGGCGATCACCGTATCCAGGCTGCCGAGGTTCTCCTTCAGCGAGCTCATGCTGGCATCGTCCCAGTTGACGAAAAAGCCGATGGCCAGTGGCTGCTGATCGACGTTCGCGGCATTCGCGCGCGCTGGCTGCAGCAGCTGCCGCAGGCTGCGCTCACGCTCGTGAGCGAGCTTGAGCTGCTCGTTGCGCAAGCCGCGTTCACGACGACTCGCGGGTCGTTCGGGAGCCAGCGCCGGGAGGTCCGGGACCGCGTGCGCACCGTGCGGGAGAAAGCTGACGTTCGGCAGATGCAGCGCCGGCAAGACCGGTGCCGCCAGAATACTGAGCAGCAGTCCGCCGAGCAGCAGGCTCAGGGTGACAGCGATCAGCGCCATCCCCAGGCGAAGACGTGGCCAGCGCTTGTTGGCTGGATCGAAGAACACGGCTGCGGCGATTTTCGGGCCGCTGCCTGGCCTTGGCTGCGGATCGCCGGATAAGGACTGAGACATGCCGCGATTACAGCCCTGTCGGCACGGTCGCAGTGCGCTTCGCGCACGGCCCGGGCTGGCCGGCGGATCTTCCCGCTGCGGGAGCGAAGACGCAGTGTGCGGGGCTCCCCCGGATGGCGGATCGAGAGCGCAAGGTAGCGGGCATTGGCAACCTCTGGTGGCGGTGAATGCGGATCTTATCCGGTCTCCGACATTCGCGTATAAGTCCTGTAACCGCCGGGGCAGCAATCGCCATTTTTCCCTCTAAGTCTCCGCCACCGGTCATGACTTACATGACTTGGGGTGTCCCCTCGTGGCATGACCCTTAGCCCCGGAGGAAGGCCCGCACGGTCGCGCTCAGCGCGACCGCGCAGTCGCTGTCGGTATCGATTGTGGCTTCGGCGCCGATGAAGCGTTTCCCTGCCCGGCCGCGTCTCGGTCGAGGGACCACATTGCTCCGAGGCAAACGTCGTGCGCGTAGTGATGGACAAGGGCCAGGCCGGCGTGGCCGAGCAGATAGGCCCAGACGAGCTTGGCCAGCGTTCGGTGTACGAACATCACGGCGCCGACAGGGCCACCAGCATCCGGGTCGCCGCTGTTGATGAAATAGTAGATCAGCCCGCTGACCGCCATGGCCGAGATCAGCAATACCCCGAGACCATGTACTGCAGACGGCAGCGCCGCGTGTGGATCGTAGGCTGGCAGCCTGCGCGATAGCAAGGCGGCAAAATGGGTTCTGGTGTCGGTACGCAAGGCACGCAGGCGGGCGCCCGAGAACCAGGGGAACAACGCAGCCGGCGCCGTTCCTTGCGAGCGCATGGCCAGGACCATCCAGAAAGCGAAGACGAAGGCAAAGGCGAGCAGCCCGGAATACTGGTGAAGCTGGAAATACCAGTTGCCGGCGTGATCGGGTTCGGGTGGCTCCATGGGCAGACTGCTCAGGAGCTGCAGAATGACCGCCAAGGCCAGGCCCGCATGGAGCAGGCGCGTCGCGAAAGCGTGCTTGTGAAATACCGTAGGTGCGCTCATTTCCATGTTTCCTTTAGCAGAAGAGAGGTATCGACAAACTCGCCGCGCCGCCGCCTCAGGTCGCCGGAATCCTGTGCCGCCAAAGCGCGCGCTCGAAAGGAGGGCCTGCCCGGCAGCTGGGCAATGCGCGCGCGAGCCTTTGCCATGCCGAGGAAGATAGCGACCAAGAATTAGCTGAAACTTAGAAAGTCCCTCAACGCGGGCTTCGCCCCCCTGCCGATGCCTGATCTGACACCATGCATGGCCGCTGACCCGGTACTGGCAAGAGCCCATCGGAAAACAGGCCAACTGCCGAATAGACGGGAGCTTCGCGAGTCGCGTACGCGACTTTCACGGCAAGGCTACGGCAGCCTGGGCGCACTCCGCGGTGGGCTCTCCAAACCGGACCGGCCAGCTGAATTTCCGTGGCGGTCTGGTGACCGGCCAGGAGGTTGGCCCGCTGCCAGTGCCTTGGCTACGCAACGGCCAGACCGAGAAGCGATGGGGCTGCGTCAAGCAATGCCCGATCACAGGGCCGAACATCGTCGCCGATGGCCTCAAACGCAGCCGGTTTTGTACAATGCACGAACGACAGCCTGTGGCCCACCGAAGACGCAACGCACATGGCGCGTGCGCGACGGCTCGACACCGCTGGCGCGCTACAGATCATCCTCACCCACCTGCGCTCCAAAAAAACCATCCTCCCCCTCGCTGTCGGCAGGCAACTAGCTTCCGGCTCAACAGGGGGCCAGCGCATTGTGAAAATCGACCGCCCCCCGCCTCATTCTGAAACTCTGAAACTCTGACACTCTGAAATTCCGCGCAACCATGACAGCCACCCTCACGCGGCGTACGCCGCCGCTCAGCCGCCGCATCAACGGCCCGACCCTGAAGAGTCACCTCGCCTTCACCCTGCTCAGCGGCGCCGCGCTGCTCACCCTGTACGCCTTGTTGCGCATGACGCTGCTGTACTACAACCGCGAGCTGATCGGCGACACCCCGGCAACGACCTTCGTCGAGGCTTTCTACAACGGCCTGCGTTTCGATGTGCGTCTGGTGGTCTATGCGCTCGCGCCACTGCTGCTGGCTTTGCTCAGCGTCCGCGCCATGGCCGCCCGCGCTCTGCAGCGCGGCTGGCTGACCGCCTTCGCCAGTTTCACCCTGCTGCTCGGCATTACCGAGCTCGATTTCTATCGCGAATTCCACCAGCGCCTGAACGGCCTGGTGTTCCAGTATTTCGAGGAAGACCTGGCCACCGTCGGCAGCATGTTGTGGAACGGCTTCCCGGTTGGCCGTTACCTGCTGGCCTGGGCGGCCGCCACCTGGCTGCTGGCGAAACTGTTCAAGGGCCTTGACCGGCTCAGCCGGCCGGCGATCGCGGCGGCGCAGGACGACACACAGCCGCAGCCGCCCTACACGGCGCCGAGCTGGTACTGGCGGAGCAGCCTGTTCCTCCTGTGCACACTCCTGGCCGTGGTCGCCGCCCGCGGCCATTTGCGGCAGGGGCCGCCACTGCGCTGGGGTGACGCCTACACGACCGATTCGATGTTCGCCAATCAGCTCGGCCTGAACGGTTCGCTGACGCTGCTTTCCGCGGCCGAGGCCAGCCTCTCCTCGCAGCGCAGCAAGACCTGGCAATCGACCATGCCCGACGAACAGGCGCTGCAGATCCTACGCCAGCTGCTGCTCACGCCGCACGACCAGTTGGTCGACGCGGACGGCGCCGCGATCCGCCGTGACTTCAGGCCACCCGCCGAGCGTAGCCTGCCGATTCGCAATGTGGTGCTCATCCTGATGGAAAGTTTCGCCGGTCGCTTCGTCGGCGCACTGGGGGGCACCGGCGACATCACCCCGCACTTCGACGCACTGGCCAAGGAGGGCCTGCTTTTCGACCGCTTCTTCTCCAATGGCACGCACACCCACCAGGGGATGTTCGCCACCATGGCCTGCTTTCCGAACCTGCCCGGCTTCGAGTACCTGATGCGCACTCCGGAAGGCGCGCACAAATTCTCCGGCCTGCCGCAGCTGCTCAGTGCGCGCGGCTACGACAACCTCTACGTGTACAACGGCAATTTCCAGTGGGACAACCAGTCGGGCTTCTTCAGCAACCAGGGCATGACCAATTTCATCGGCCGCGAAGATTTCCTTGACCCGGTGTACATGGACCCGACCTGGGGCGTTTCGGATCAGGACATGTTCGACCGCGCCGCCAGCGAACTCGCCAAGCTGCCTGCCGACAAACCCTTCTACGCCCTGGTGCAAACGCTTTCCAACCACACGCCCTATGCCTTGCCGAAGGATCTGCCGGTAAAGCCGGTTAGCGATCGCGGCACTGCCAGCGAACACCTGACCGCCATGCGCTATTCCGACTGGGCGCTCGGTGAGTTCTTCGCGAAAGCCCGCAAGTCTGCGTATTACAAGCACACCCTGTTCGTCATCGTCGGCGACCATGGCTTCGGCAGCGACCAGCAACTGACCGAAATGGACCTCTTCCGCTTCAATGTGCCGCTGTTGCTGATTGCTCCGGGAATTCAGGAAAAATTCGGCAGCCGCAATCACCACGTCGGCACGCAGGTCGACGTGGTGCCGACGATCATGGGTCGCCTCGGCGGCACGGTTCGCCATCAATGCTGGGGACGCGACCTGCTCAATCTGCCGGAGGGCGACCTCGGAATCGGGGTGGTCAAGCCCTCGGGCGGCGATCAGACCGTCGCCCTGATCACCCCCGAACGTATTCTGATCGAGCCCAAGGGTTTCGAGCCCCGCCTCTACAGCTACCAGTTGGGGGCTGATCCGAAAGCCGAACGCATCGCCATCGACCTCGCCCCGGAACTGAAAGCGAAGCTGGATGCCTTCCTGCAAATTGCCACCCGGAGCTTGCTGGACAATACCGCCGGGGCGGAAGCGGCGAAGGGCCACCAGCCCTGAACGGAGCGATTGCCTTGCTCGCCCTGGCGCGGCCAGGACACGACGGTCGCGCAGCCCCGCGCTTGCAATCCATACCTGCTTCCGGAACAATAACCAAGCGCTTGCTTTCTTCATCGGCTTTTGCCCTCTTCCGGAACCCACGTCATGACCCAGAACACCGGCACCGCCGTACCTCCCCCATCGCCTTCCCCCTACCCGCAGCTACTCGCCCCGCTTGATCTCGGCTTCACGACGCTCAAGAATCGCGTACTGATGGGTTCGATGCACACCGGCTTGGAAGAGGAAAAAAACGGCTTCGAACGTATGGCCGCCTTCTATGCCGAACGCGCCCGCGGCGGCGCCGGGCTGATCGTCACCGGCGGTTTCTCGCCCAATCTGGCCGGGCGGGTCTACCACTTCGGTTCGCAGCTCAGCTTTCCCTGGCAGGTGCGCAAGCACCGCCTGATCACCGAGGCGGTGCATGCCGCCGACGGCAAGATCGCCTTGCAGATCCTGCATACCGGCCGCTATGCCTACCACCCCTTGAACGTGGCACCGTCGAAACTGCGCGCGCCGATCAACCGCTTTACGCCGCGCGCGCTGAGCGAATGGGGAATCCGCAAGACGATCCGCGACTACGTGCGCTGCGCGCAGCTGGCGCAGAAAGCCGGTTACGATGGTGTCGAGATCATGGGTTCCGAGGGCTACCTGATCAACCAGTTCATCGCCCAGCAGACCAACAAGCGCGACGACCAGTGGGGCGGCTCCTTCGAAAACCGCATCCGCTTCGCGGTCGAGACGGTGCGCGCCACACGCGAGAAAGTCGGCGCGAACTTCATCATCATCTTCCGCCTGTCGATGCTCGATCTGGTCGAAGGCGGCAGCAGCTGGCAAGAAGTGGTGCAGCTCGCCAAAGCCATCGAGACCGCCGGCGCGACGCTGATCAATACCGGCATCGGCTGGCACGAGGCGCGCATCCCGACCATCGCCACGATGGTCCCGCGCGCCGCCTTCGCCTGGGTGACCAAGCGCCTGAAGGGCGCGGTGAACATCCCGCTGATCACCACCAACCGCATCAACACCCCCGAAGTCGCCGAAGAGGTGCTGGCCTCGGGTAGCGCCGACATGGTGTCGATGGCCCGCCCCTTCCTCGCCGACGCCGATTTCGTGAACAAGGCCGCAGCCAACAGGAGCGACGAGATCAACACCTGCATCGCCTGCAACCAGGCCTGCCTGGACCATATCTTCAACGGCAGGCTGAGCAGCTGCCTGGTCAATCCGCGCGCCTGCCACGAAACCGAGCTGATCATCGAGAAAACGACTGCGCCCAGGAAAGTCGCCGTCGTCGGCGCCGGGCCGGCCGGCATGGCCTGCGCCACGACTGCCGCCGAACGCGGCCACGCGGTCACCCTGTTCGAAGCTGCCGACCAGATCGGTGGTCAGTTCAACATCGCCAAGCGGATACCCGGCAAGGAGGACTTCGCCGAAACGCTGCGCTACTTCGGCCGGCGTATCGAAACCAGCGGCGTGACACTGCGCCTCAAGCAGCGCGTCGATGCCGACCTGCTCAAGGCCGGTGGCTTCGACCATGTCGTGCTGGCCACCGGCATCACTCCGCGCCAGCCAACCATCGCTGGCATTGACAGCGACAAGGTGGCGAGCTACGTCGACCTCGTCGAAGGCCGTAGAGCCGCCGGTAAGCGCGTGGCGATCATCGGCGCCGGCGGCATCGGCTTTGACATCGGCGAGTTCCTGACGCATGCGCATGACGACAGGAGCGAAGCCGAACGCTTCAACGACGAATGGGGCATCGACCCCAGCTACGCGCATCGCGGCGGCCTCAAGCCGCCCGTCGATGAGCCCGCACCGCGACAAGTCTATCTGCTACAGCGCAAGTCATCGAAAGTCGGTGACGGCCTGGCCAAGACCACCGGCTGGATTCGCCGCACCCTGCTCAAGAAGCGCGGCGTACAAATGATCGGCGGCGTGAACTACGAGCGCATCGACGACGCCGGCCTGCACATCACCGTCGATGGCGAGGCCAGGACACTGCCGGTGGACACCGTCGTCGTCTGCGCCGGCCAGGAATCGCGCCGCGAGCTGCTCGCCCCGCTGCAGGCAGCCGGAATCGCGGTGACCCTGATTGGCGGCGCCGACGTCGCCGCCGAACTCGACGCCAAACGCGCCATCGACCAGGGAACGCGAGTGGCTGCGGCGCTGTGATGACAAGCGGGCAAAGGCAGCATCCGGCGCCATCGACGCGGCGCGTCCGGAAATCCCGCGACCGGCGCTGATCGCATGCCGAGAAGAAAACTGGAACCAGGGCTGGAACCGAATCGACGCAGCGACCTGCTGCGCGCAGCCGCCAGGCTGTTCGTCGAAAAAGGCTTCGACGCCACCACCACGCGCGACATTGCCGAAGCCGTCGGCATGCGCTCGGGCAGCCCCTTCTACCACTTCCGCAGCAAGCAGGAATTGCTCAAGGCGGCGATGATCGAGGGCCTCGACGCCGGCTACGCGCGCCTGCTCGCCGCCATCGATGGCCTTGCCGATCCCGAGCAGCGGCTGCGCGTGCTGGTGCGCACGCATCTCGGCACGCTTCTCGAAGGCGAGTGCCCGGCGCCGATGCTGCTCGGCGAAACGCGCGCCCTCGACGCCGCCGCGCACGCGGAAATCGCCGCCGCCTTCGACCGCTACCAAGTGCCGTGGCAAGAGACGCTCGACGAACTGGCGCAGGCCGGCAGGATCGCCTCCGCCACGCCCCCGGTGCGACTGCTGCTGTTCGGCATGCTCAACTGGTCGAAGCACTGGTATCGTGCCGACGGCAAGCTTTCGCTGGATGAACTCGCCGACAGTGCGCTGGCGCTGCTGCTCGGCGCACCTCCTGGCAACCGAGGCGAGCGCTGACGCACCTCTGGTAAGACATCGCCCAATGAATCACTCCCACCCAAAGAACGACGCGCCTGCCCATGTAGGAGCCCGATTCATCGGGCGATAAAAGCTGTTCGTTCGCACACCACGCCAATAGGTGACGACGAGCATGTTGGCGTGGTGCGAAACGCAGCCTGGAACCTCAGCCTTCACAAGGTTTCACGCCGCCTGAAAAAAGCTCGTCAAGAGTGCAACGCTACACCAGCCGGAAAAAAAGCACACACCACCTCGCCACATCCCTACACCAGAGCGTCACGCTTGCCCCTGTAACCCTCTCCATCTGCCCGCTGGATTCTTGGACCTGCAGCGGCCCAGACTCCATGCGACATAAGCTGACGCATGTGGTTTTACGCTGGGTACCATCAACCAAACAAGGAGCCAGGAATGGATAGTTATGCGGATTTCCGGAGTACGCCCGCGAACGGAGCGGCGGGTCGGCTTGCTGGCCGCGGTGCGGTTTTCGCCCTGCATATCCTGCTGCATCATCCGGAAATTCTTGCCTCCCAGGTAGATGACTGCGAGCCCTGGCTGCGGATGCTCGGCAAGCAAGTGGTTTGGCCACAGCAGATTAGTCACGCCCTGCATCTTGCCCTGACCGCTAACACCGACGAAGAAGCCCCCGCAGTCACCAACCAAGGTGGTGCAGCAGCCAACATCGGCGCACTGCTCAAGAGCCGTCAGCAGTGGAGCACCTACGAAGACACCATTTCTCGGCTGTACGCCAAGAGCCCCAAGCTGATCGTCGGTGCGCTGGAAGACAACCTCGCGCGCCTGAAACCCAAGACTGCGCTCAAAGCTCCCGGCAACCGCAACATTCCACTGCTGGTCAAGCTGCTCGACCTGGAGCCGGTCGAGAGCAGGCTGCTCGACTTCGTGGAAACGCGCGGCCATGAGCAGTTCCGCAGGTTTCTGCGCACGGTCAGTGGATTTGCTCCCGCCGAGGCCTATGGCCTGGTCGCCGCCGCCATTGACGCGCCCACCGCAGCCGTCAAGAAGGCGCTGCGGGCGAACGCCACCCTGCGCGCCTATGGCCTGGTCACGCTGGACAGCACACCCAACGATCTCGAAGACTTTCTGCGTCTCGATAACGTCGGCCAGACCTTCCTGGTAGAGGAGTTTACGACCCCGGAAGACATGCTGCGCGCCGTTCTCCAGCCCGCACCGGCCGCCGGCCTCGCGGCACACGACTATCCCCATATGGAGCGTGAGTTCGCCTGGCTGGTGACTTACCTGAAGAACGTGGCAAATGGTCGGAAGCAAGGGGCCAACGTTCTCCTCTACGGTGCTCCCGGCACCGGGAAATCCGAGTTTGCGCGCTTGCTCGCCGAGCACGCAGGCCTGGCGGCCTTCGATGTCCGCTCCGCCGACAGCGATGGCGATCCGGTCGCTGGCAAGAATCGCCTGAACTGCTTTGCCGTCGCGCAACGCTTTCTATCCGAACGCGAGCGGTCGCTGGTCATCTTTGATGAAATCGAAGATGTTTTTCCCGATTTGGGCCCGAGCTTCTCGTCTCTGTTTGGACGCGGCCGTTCCAGCTCGCGCTCCGATCAGCCGAAGGCCTGGCTCAATCAGCAACTCGAGCATTCGCCGGTTCCCGCGATCTGGATTACCAATTCCATCGACGCCATCGATGACGCCTTTCTGCGTCGCTTCAGCTTTCACATTGAATTCCGGACGCCGCCGAAAGCGGTCCGCGAGCGCGTCATCAGGCGCTGTCTGGAAAGTGCCGTTGTCAGCGACAGTCTGGTGACCGCGCTGGCCACCGACGAGAGTTTGTCGCCCGCACAGGTCAACCAGGCCAGCCGCTTCGCCCTGCTTTGCAACACGAATTCCGGCGAGATCGACGAGTCGGTTTTCCTGCAGGCGATCAAGGCCAGCCAGACCGCCATGGGCCGCAGCTTCTCGATCAACAGCCAGCTGGTCAGCGCCAGCCCCTGCAACTTTGCCTATCTCAACCTTGATAGCGACCTGCCGCTCGAAAAAATCGAGCAGGCGCTGCGCCGCAACGCCGCCGCCACCCTCTGCTTCCACGGCGTTCCGGGCTCCGGCAAGACTTCTCTGGCCCGTCATCTGGCCGACGCCATTGGTCGTCCGCTGGCCATCAAGCGCGCTTCCGACCTGCTTGGCAAGTACGTCGGCGAAGCGGAAAAGAACATTGCCCGCATGTTCCATGAAGCCAGTCAGGAAGGCGCAGTCCTTCTGCTCGACGAGGCCGACAGCTTTCTTCGCAGCCGGCAACAGGCTCAGCGCTCGTGGGAAGTCACCCAGGTCAACGAGCTCCTGCAACAAATGGAAGCCTTCAACGGCATTTTCATTTGCACCACCAACCTGATGAACGATGTGGACGAAGCAGCCATGCGCCGCTTCACCTTCAAGCTGCGCTTTGATGCGCTGACGCCGCAGCAGGTCGAGGCCTTGTTTGCCGAGATCGTCTTTGGCAGCCCCACCGCGCCTCTCACGCCGCCGCTTCGCCAGGCGCTCCAGAAACTGACTGCCGCGACTCCCGGCGATTTCGCAACCGTGCAACGCCAGGAACGCCTGCTCGGTGAGCGCTATACGGCGGAGAACTTCTTGCAGTGCCTTGAACGCGAGTGCGCCGTGAAAAAAGGTGCCAAGACGACGTCCATCGGCTTTCTGAGCTAGGCAGCATGAACCCTTCGCTCGACCGCACCAGTGACACCGATCCGATCCGCATCGACGCTGTTCAGCCTGCCGGCGGCTGCGCCTTGATCGGTATGTCGTTCTGCCCCGGCAAGAAGCAGCGCAATGCCAAAGCAGGACATTGGCAGCGCGACCTTGCCGCCGACCTGGCCCGCATTCATCAATGGGGTAGCCGCATGATAATCTCCCTCGTTGAGGCGCATGAATTCGAGGAGCTCCAGGTGGCGACACTGCCCGATGATGTCGATCGCCTGGGCATGAAATTGCGTCACCTGCCTATCCCTGACATCTCCCTTCCCGGAAAATCCTTCAACGAACGCTGGCCGGAGCTGGGCCGAGAAATCATGAGCACGCTACAGGCGGGTCAGCGCGTCTTTCTGCACGGCAAGGGCGGTCTGGGCCAAACGGGAACCATCGCCGCTTACTTGCTGATCGAGTCCGGCATGTCGGCGGAGGAGGCAATAGTGCAGGTGCGGCTGGCACGCCCGGATACGATTGAGACAGCGATCCAGGAATGGTTCGTCATGAGCTACCAGCCGGTTTTGTCGATGACAGGTGAGCGATGAGGTGTCCGGCTTCCGGGTCGGTCGATGAAGGTTCGAATCTATGAACCAGGTGAAACGGCAGTGGATCATCCTGACGCTTGTTCCGCAAGCGCGTGGGCAGGCGAAGTCAACCGAAGAAATCCACCGGATTCTCGTCGAACAGACGCGCGAGGCTGTTGGCAAGAGAACCGTTGAACGCGACCTGCAAGCGCTCAGCGAAGATTTTGATATTCACTACCGGGCCGAGGGAAAGACCTACTATTGGTCATGGCAGGACGTCCCCCGCATGTGGTTGCCTGGCTTGACGGCGGAACAGGCACTGGCCTTCTACATGATCGAGCAAAATCTCAAGTCGCTGTTACCCGAAGCCACCCTGCAGAGTCTGACGCCGTTTTTCCGTGCCGCCGAGAGCAAGCTCGATGCGGCGCCCGCCAGGGTGAGGTCGTGGAAGAAGAAATTCCGCCTCATCGATTCGACCCAGATGCTCAACCCGGCCAGCATGTCTCCCGGTGTGGCCCGGGCGATTCGGGAAGCGCTGTTGGATGACAGAGCCCTACGCGTGACCTATCGCGATCGAAGCGGCAAGCAGACGTTCCCGGCCACGATCCTGCCCCTGGCGCTTACCCAGCGGGGCGTCGTGCTTTACCTGATCTACAAAAACCTCGACGACGGCAGCCAAACCTACATCCAGATGCACCGTATCCAGAGCGCCGCTCCCTCTTTGCTGGCCCGCCCTCCGCTGGCGGCGTTCGATATTGACGCCTACATCAAGTCCGGGCAGCTTGGCTTCGGCCGGACCTACCCGATCAAGGTCGGAAGCACGCTTGAGCTGGTGGCGATCTTCAGCCAGAAGACCGCGGAACGTCTCGCCGAAACATCGCTGGGCGAGCAGCAGACCCTCCATCCTTGCGACGACGGGCGCGTGACCCTGAAAACCCGGGTGAAGTTCTCCGGCCATCTCCTCTGGTGGCTCCTGAGCTATGCCGATAACGTGGAAGTTCTTGAGCCACCGGAACTCAGGGAATTGATCGCGGAGACACTCAAACATGCGGCAGCGCAGTACGAAGAGCGCGGCGGCTCGACAAGCGGTTCGACCTCACTCACGGAGTAACTGCCAGATGAACGAAATCGATGCCGACAAGTGCATAACCAACAGGCCACCAAGGAGAAATGAATGGAAATGATCGAGCAAGGCAGCCACGTCCGACTGAGCGTCGGTGGCCTGCTGTCCTATGTGGACCCCTACCTCGCCGAGACGGACGTATCCGAACTTGCTATCGAGTACCTCTGCGAGCGGGTGGTCCTCGACGATGGCGTTACCCTGCGCGATATTCTGCTGCTCCTGAAAAATAACCCGCCCCTGCTACAAGTCCTTCGCCGGTTTTGGGCAGTGGAGTTGATCCAGGAAGCTCTTGCCGAAGAGCCAGATTCCGGCAGTGGCGTCGACGACCCCGACGAAGTGGAATATTTGCTTCTTGCCCGCAATTGCAGCGTTGATATGAGTACCAAGGCCTATGAGCCGATGACGCGCCTGTTCATGTCAGGGGTCGGGTTCCCTCAAGGTGAGCCTGCTTCGAATGGTCGCAGCGTGGGCGACCGACAAGAGTGGTGCATGCTCGGCGTTCCGGTACAGGCATGCCTGCACTATCCTCTCCGACTGGAGCGGACTTCAAAGGTGTTCGTTTACGACCGGGCTCCGAAAGAAGCGGCTGGCCAGGCAATCTCCATGGAAGAGATCAATTTCGGCCCGCCGACCCTCATCCAGGTTCTGCATAGCGTTGCCTATGAACTGTCGTTCTTTGGTGTCGGCGAACGTCAGAGCGAGCTACTCGAGGCCCTGAAAAACGCGGAGTTTTCAGAAGAATCAATGGCAGATTCCGACGAGCCTTTTCAAGCTTAGGGAATGCGCGAGCGCGGCGCAGGAAGGGAAGCAAGTCCGCCGACCCGAGCTTTGCGCAGCCGATCGCTCAACTGCTTATCGCTCGCGACATCTCGTCACAAACTGAAGGCTTTTGAGGAGACGCCATGCCAACCGTAAGAAGACACTCCTACGGCGTCGTACCGACGGCCACGGATGCGCAAGGAAAGCGGATCTATCTGCTGCTGCGCGCCTACGCCAACTGGGATTTCCCGAAAGGCGCGGCAGATGGCGACGAGACGCCGCTTGAGGCGGCGATTCGCGAGCTGCGCGAAGAAACCGGCATTGCCCGATGCGAGCTGTGCTGGGGTGAGGTCTCGCAGGACACCGCCATCTATTCGGGAGACAAGGTCGCCACCTACTTCCTCGCCCGCGTCGCCCGGCAGGAACTGAGCCTGCCGATCAGCGAGGAACTCGGCAGGCCAGAGCATGACGAGTACCGCTGGGTGAGCGCCGAGGAAGCCGCAACGCTGCTCGGGCCGCGACTCCGGCCGATTCTCGCCTGGGCCGTTTCGGTCAGCGGATCGTAGAAGGTGCTGGAGGGCTTCCCGGCGAGCCACGCGACCGCCCGATCATCGACGCTACGGCGTCAACCTGGCGTTGGCTACGCCGTGCGGCACATGGCCCGTGGCGACGTGTTGGCGCGCCGAATCGCAATGGGTTTGCTGGTCGTCGAAAAATATATCGGCGCCGAAAGCCTTCAGAAAAGGGCCTTTTTCCAATCCCCCCAGAAAAAAGGCCTCATCGATACGAATATTCCAGGCTCTCAGGGTGCGCACGACGCGCTCGTGTGCGGGTGCGCCGCGGGCCGTGACCAGTGCGGTTCGAATCAGCGCACTGTCCTCCTGCTGAATCCGCTGCAGCGCAGAAAGGAAGGCGACAAACGGGCCGCCCGCGAGTGGCGTCCGGGCCGACTCCGTTTCGTTGCGGACAAAGGCTTCCAGGCCGTTGGTCCTGAAGATCGTCTCCGACTCATCGGAGAAGATCACCGCATCGCCGTCGAATGCAATGCGCACCTGATCGCGCGCGCTCTCCGGTGCGACCGAAGGCAGCAGGAATGCGGCCGCCTGCCCACTGGCAAGGGCATCGCGCACGTCGTCCGAATTTGCGGAGAGAAACAGATGCGCGCCAAAGGAGCCAACGTAGGGCGTGGTGCTCTCACCGCGGGTAAAGGCAGCGCGCGTGATGTCCAGGCCATGGTGGCGAATCGAGTTGAAAATCCGCAGCCCGGTGTCCGCGCTGTTTCTCGAAAGCAGGATCACCTCGACGCGTTGCCGGTTGGGGATTCCCTGGTTGAGCAAGAGCAGCTTCCTGACCAGAGGGAAGGCGACACCAGGCTCGAGCGGGGTGTCTTCGTGCTCAATCTGGTAGAGCGTATACGCGTCGACGCCGGCCTGCTCGTAGACCCCATGGCACTCATCCAGATCGAACAGCGCTCTGGACGATATGGCGATGATCAGTTTGTCGGTGAATGCATGCGTCAACATTGACTCTCCGCGTCCGTCCACCAAATGCGCAACACCTTCGTGGCACCCTCGACGGGCGCCACGCAGGTAAACACAATGGCCAGGTCGAAGCGATGAAGCGAGGCCTTCACGACGCGTGCGCCCGCGGTCGCGGTCGCCGAGATCGCTACGGCGAACACCTCATCGGTGAAAGGCCCACATCTTTGCTCGCTTTCGCAATTCGCCAATCTCGCCCATTCCAGACGAAACGAAGCAACCCCGACAATTGCGGGTACTCCTTAATGGGTGTGACGTTGGGCACAATTCAACTAGGTCATTATATTTCGTGGCGTTGATGCGCACTTTCTGCAAGCAGGCTCCCGTATGGTTTTCATCGACCAAGTATCAGTCCATTCTCGGTGCGTGCTTACAGGCCTGACTCCACAGATCGTGCAAATCTGCGTGGAGACTTCTTGTCCGAACACAATTTCTATCTCAATGCTGATTGAATTTTCAAGCTCTTGAAAGGAAGGGTAGAAAAGTCTCCAAATACCATTCCATGTGTCCCGATTTATATAAACGGCAAAAACCAGAAGCGTGGTTATTTCCCGACAACTGGAACCGACATGCAGCAGCGCCTTGGCGATCACATCCGCGGACGACTTTACATCTGTGATACACGCAAGAAGTTTCTCCTTACACCCGCAGGGTTGACCAAACGGGAGCGTGTTCCAATCATTGAACACCCCAGATCCCGGGAAATCTATATGCCCTTCCTTTATTGCCTTCTCTGCTTGTGGTGTTTGCAGAACTCCCGATAGCCCGTCATCAAGGCGATCGCTTTCGTCTTGGGGATTCTGCTCCGTAGCGCCAATTTCGCGAACCCCGGCCGTTGGCAGGTGAACGCATTCGCCTACGCGCTGATAAACAACTCTATCATCAGAATTGCTGTCATCATCTCTTTCAAACACCCCTTTGAACTTATAAAGTGTTTTGCCAAATGAATCCCTCTCATGCGCAAACACTATTCTTCTTTTCCATTTTCTCGGGTTGTCTCTTATATACCCCTTTGGATCCTCTATTCGTTTCTCATAGATGTTAGTCTGAGTTTCGTCGATCGAATTATCCCAACCGTCATTCCTGTAGAGTTTTGGAAACCAGACACAGGTGCTAGCTCGTTCCTCTTTACTCCCTCCAACCCCCCACACCGCCTTCCTATGGTCGCTCCCGCTGAAGCCAAAGCACCGAAGCGCGTCCTTATGAGTTCTAAACACGGCGCCATTCCCAAGGCAAATCTGGCCACGCTTAATATGAGGATCCGGTGAAAATCTACTCTCATAATCCCATGCCTTGAACTTACCGCTCTCCATTTTTTTTACCTTCTCGCGCCTAATGACATCTACAAAACTGTCAACCTGCTTGTCAACCTCATTAATGTGGCGGTCATGACGAGCATTATCGCAAACATCGATTCTTTTCTCACTTAAGCCTGTCCCATAAAATATCTCTTTAGACCTGAGAGCATCGGCCTCTTGATGTGAAAGATGGTGCCTTTCATCTATTTCCAAGAATATACCAAGCTGGGGGAAAAACAAATCTACCAGATACCACGAATTCTCTGTGCGAATCAATTGCTGGCAGACAAATTCAATATCTGGATCATCTAGCAAATGATAAATACGAGATACAACATATAACTCCCACTTTTTATTTCGTGTTTTCGCCAGGCTTGTTAGAACGTACTCCGTCTTGTCCATGGACACCACCTTTTTTATTAATTGACATAAAAGAACTCGACCAAACATCGAAAACACGTACTCTAGAGCAGCTTTATCGGCTTTGGCGTTTAACTCTATCAGAAGGCAAAGCACCCGGAAACAAAGAAATCATTTTCGGAGCAGCTGAGCATGACGGACGCCTTTCCTATCCCGCGGCAATCTAGAGTAACGAGATTAATCATCTTTTTTCCCGTACTGTGCGCCTTCCCGCGTCATCCAACTGCATACGCATTGCCGAATGCCGAAGCAATCGATAGTTTTTGCACCCCGCCCGACACTGTCTGACGAAGTTCAGGTCAAGGTAAAGTCAGTTCCCAACTCTCGGCCTCGAAGAAAATCTCGCCGTCTGGAAACGGCCAGGAACCATGCAACGAAACCGACTGTGCGTCGTCCCAAAACTTGATCTCTGCTCGAAGCTGTGGCTCGATTGCTGCCAGTCGCGGATTATTCTTGAATAGCACCTCGGCGTCCTGGCGCGGCAAACCGGGCATCCACAGCGGTGCAATGGCGTGCATTTCGCTCAGGTTTTTATCGTCGCCGACCCAGGCTAAGCCAAGCAGCTTCAGCAGGGTCTTGTGCAGCGACGTGGCATCGGGATGGTAGCGGGCATCCTGATGTGGAATCTGGGCAACTTTCGCCCCTACGAGATTGTTGATCGTGAAAACCCTCCCATCACCTGTACCGCCAAGTTGCTGAGCCAGTGCGGCGCTCGGGCTTGCGCAAACACAATGCCTCCGGCTGGGAAAGCCTTCAGGGCGACTCCACTCCCAAAGGTTATCCACCACGTAAGGGACGTTTCCAGGGGCACGGCGTGTAGGTCTCGCTTTAAATGGGTTGTTCAGCTGGCTGCCAGCCTGGTCCAGGCGGAACATGTCGGTAGATGGGTTCTGCGGAGCATTCATTGCTATACATCCTCGGTTTCAGTTGCTGGTTTCTGTTCCGACACGGTGCCGGACAGGCTAAAAAGTGGTGTTGCTGTGCGCAAGGGCGTCTTGCCGCTCGAGCGGATATTTTCATGCTGATTTGCTACCTGAAGCGATCCGCATCATCGACTTATCTTTTAATCCACCCTCCTCAAAGCGGTGACGCTGCTTGGTCGGAAAGTGATGTTTCTATTGGTTCTGCAAAGATTTCCCCGTGGGTCTCTACCCCGGTTTCCGGAACAACGCCCGGCACACGCGGCCTATCGAGCCTTACGGCCCCAGCAGCGACCGGCAGAAAAAGCCACCGCTCCAGAACCGGCATTCCGGTCGTCTGCTCAATCGCATCGGCATAGGCCGCCAACTGGCCGCTATATTGCGCGGCGAGCTCGGGCCACTGCTCGGCGGCAAGCGGCGACGATTTGTGGTCAATCAGAACCCAGCCATCCGGCAATTTCAGCAACAGATCGATTCGCCCGCTCATGTGCTGGCCGTTGTTGAGGCGCAGTTCGATCGGCACCTCCGCGATCACCTGTGCCGCGGGCCAGCGCCCGTTTATCCATTCTTGTAGCGCATGGACTTGGCGTAACACATCCCGAGCCGAGAGGCACGCTGCCACCTCAAAGCCGGCGAGAATCCCGCTCGCTTCGGCCTCATCGAGTGGGGCATTGACGTCGGTGAAGTGAGCACCGATGCAGGCATGCAAGGCCGTGCCCAGAGCACCCAAATCCGGCTGCAGGATGATCGGGATTCTTTGCCCTACCTGTACGCTTTCCAGCACGGCGCAGGGAATGGGTGCGGCCCCCGAAGCGGAGAAGTACAGCGGGTGGCGCGGCCGTTCAGGCGGGGTGGCGAACCAGTGCAGCGGTTTGACAGGGGCATCCGCCGCCTCGGCTTGTCCGCCCGGCTTTTCCTCATCGGAGGCGGCAAGCTTCCATTGCTCGTAGGCGATGGTCTCACCCCCGGCAAGTGTCAGCGTGCTTGCCTGCGAACCGGCCGGCAACAAGCCGTCAGCTGCCACCGTCTCCAGCCAGGGGCGACTCTTGTCGTTTTCGGCGATGGCCAGAATCAGCAGATCACGGGCGCGGGTCATGCTGACGTAGAGCAGGCGCTTGGCCTCTTCTACCGCTTCGCGCTGGAAAGCTTGCCCTTCGGCCGACAAGGCGACCCGCTTGGCCACCTCAATTCCCGCCGACTGTTTGCCAAAGGGCCATGGCCAGTAACGGATGAAGCGGTCTTTCAGCGGCTGATGCACGTCGATGCCGGATTTGGCGGTTGCCGTGATGTTCCTGGTTTGATCGCGCAGGTGGGCGTTCAAGTCGGTCAGAATGACCACCGGCCACTCCAGCCCCTTGGCCGCGTGATGCGTCAGGATCTTGACGGCATCGACCGCCGGTTCGGCCAGCTTGTCCTGTTTCGCCTCCGCTTCGGCCTTCAACCACAGGATCAAGCCGGAAATGGTGGCGGCCTGCTGCGTACTGCGACAACTGTCCTCGTAGCGATCCGCCATTTCGAGCAGGGATTCCAGGTTCGCCAGGCGCTGGCGGGCGGCGTTGGTGTTCGCTTGCCATTGCAGAACGATCCTGGGTAGATCGCAGCGGATGATCACCGTCTGCAGGGCTTCACGCGGCGCGAGCAGAGGCAACGCAGCACGCAGGCCGGCGATGGTCAGCAACAGCGGGTGCGCGCCGACACCGCTTTCTTTCCAGAGCGTCTTGTCTCCCTCGCCGGCCAGGTAGTTCAGGCGGTCAGCGACCCAGCTTTCCGGAGCGGCGCAGTCGGCCATTGACAGGATTTCTGCCGTGGCAATGGTGTCGCGGGAGTCGTTGAGGCGGCGTAAACAGGCCAACGCCAGATGTGCTTCCGGAGTCGCCAGCAAACCTGCCTGCGCGGCGGCAACAACCGGGATACCCTTGGCCCGCAGCTCGGCGGCGAGCTCTTGAACCCCGGCATTTGACCGCGAAAGGATGGCGATATCCCCGTAGCGCAGTGCGCGTGCGGATTGGCTGTGCTTGTCGAACACCTGATAGCCGCTGGACAGGCAACGCTTGACGCCCTCAGCCAGCGCACTACCGCGCTGCCCCTTGTTATTGCCGGAGAGCACCCAGTGCGCGAAGGCTGTGGACGTCAACACGTCCTTGCGTTGCGGCTGCAGCACCACTTCATCGCGCGCCAGGGTGTTGGCAAAGGCCGCGGTAAAGGCATGATTCACCAGATGGACCAGGGATGCTCGTGAGCGCCACGAGCTATCGAGGATCGTCTTGTCGCCACCCAGCGCCGGCAATGCGTTAACAAGCGCTTCCATCAATCGCGTGTCGCTTCCGCGGAAACCGTAAATCGCCTGCTTGATGTCACCCACCCAATACGTCTGTTTGGCCAGCTTCGCGAGTTTCATGAACAGGGCCAGCTGAATCGGGCTGGTGTCCTGAAACTCATCGACCAGCAGCAGGTCGAGTTCGTCGCCGAGCACTGCGGACACCGCCGGGTCATCCAGCAAACCCAGCAGCAGGTGTTCCTGATCGGTGAAATCGATGACACCCAGCTCGCGCTTGCGATCGGCGTACAAGGTCAGGGTTTGCGCCGCCAGCGCGAACATCAGAGTCAGGTAGGCGCGCAGATCATCGTGCAAACCGGGGTGCTGGTCATAGCGCCGCGCTATGTCGCCGATGGGCTCGGCCAGCGGCTTGAGTGACTTTTCCGGTTCCGCCTTGGCAAGAGCAAGCCACTCGCTCCATGCCGCCTGGTTGCGCGACAGCTTGCGCTGGAACTCAAGCAGCTTGCCGAGATAATCCGCCGAGTTCTTCTTGCCGCTGGCTGCCACCTTCGGCTTCAGTTCCGCCAGGCAGTGCGCGATCTGCGCCAACATCTCCTGTGTCAGGTCTCCCTTGGCAGCTGCTGGAAAGTGCGCGAGCAAACTGTCTGCATTGGCATCGGCCATTGCCGCCAGCGCTGCCGGCAGGATGTCATTGGCGCGAGCCTTGTCGAGCAGGTCCTTGAGGGAACTCTGCCATTCCTCGATACCAAGGCGAGCCGCCAGCGCGTTCAGCGCAGCCACGTCAGCGCCGCTGACTGCTTCATCGATCGCCACCTTGATCAGCAAAGTTGACTGGTTTTCTTCGAGTACCTGCTGCTCTGTCGCCAAGCCCGCCTCGAAGGCGAAGCGCTCCAGGAAGCTGCCGCACACACTGTTCACCGTACCAATCCGCGCCTGGCCCATGGCATTGGCCAGCTCGAGTTTTCCTTCCTTGAGCAGATGCTCGCGTACGCGTTCGCGGAGTTCCGCCGCGGCCTTTTTGGTGAAGGTGGTGGCGATGACGCCAGCCGCCTGCGCCCGACCGCTGGTCAGTTCTGCGCTCAGAATCTGCGTCAGACGATAGGTTTTTCCACTACCCGCCCCGGCGCTAATGAAATGTAGTCTGTTGCCTGCGTGGCCAGTCAGTGCGGAGCTCATTGCGTCACCTCCCAGCCGGCCAGGGCCAGAAAGTCGTTGTAGCGTGGGTTGAGCACTTCCGGGGCTAGGCCGTCGTCAGGCCAGGGCGTCGATTCGTCCTTGAGATCGGCCTCACTGAGGATGAGCTCGAACTGCCCGGCGTCCTGCATCTCCTTGCGCCACTGCCAGGTGCTCTGGAAGCGCGCCCACAATTGCGGCGTGCCTTGATTTTTCAGGCCCTTGTTCTTGGGGATCACCGCGGCGTCGGGAAAGTAGCGGTCATCCGGCGCAATCAAGCGCGCCTGACTGAGAATGAAGTACGCCAAATGCGGCCACTGCCCGGTCTCTTGGCGCAGCAGTTCGGCGTAGATTGCCAGTTGAAGATGACTGTTCGTCGCCAGTTTCTTCGGATATTTCGCACCGCCCGCCCATTTCAAATCGACGATCGCGATGCTGTCATCGGCACGGGTAAGCACCAGATCGGCGACGCCCATGATCTTGCCGCCCTTGAAGTGGCCGGCCAACGCCTTTTCCGGCTCGACTTTTGTCACTCCGGCTTGCGCCAGGTGGCTACGCAGTTGCCCCATCGCGCGACGCAGTTGCCCGCGGAAGTTGTCCAGATCGGCGCCGCGCCCCGGCATCAACAGCACGGCGCCTTCGGCCTGTACGATACCGGCGAAATTTTCGTCAAACCATGCGGCGAAATCGCTATCGGGCATGGTGAGTGCGTCCGGGCGCCGATAAAAGTGTTCGATCAAGCCGTGCGCCAAATTACCGTAGAGCAGAAAACTGTCGCTGACATCCAGAATCTCGGAAGGCCTCAAGGCAGCCGGGTACTTGAGCAGCCACTGATAGGGGTTGAAGAGGTAGCTCTCCAGGCTGGAAAACGAATCAGGCCCCCTGGGCTGAATCGGCGTGCCCGCAGGCAATTGCCAGCAGCGTTCGCGTGCGGGTAGCGGGCGATGAACAATCGGCTGCATCGCTACGCCCCCACTTTCCAAATATTGCTCAAGGCTGTGCACGGGTGGTGGCTCACCAAAGGCGGTTTCAATCATTTGCCAGACCGGATGCACTTCCTGGCCAGGTGGCGGCAGGACCAGGGTCAAGCTCTTGCGGGCAGAAAGAATCGGTTTCAGCCAGTCGACGGCGAGTCGATTCAGTTCGTCGGTCAGCGACGGCAGGACGACGCCCGCAGCGTTCAGCTCTGCCTGTTCCTGCCGCGACCACGGATAGGGGCTGGGCATGGCGCCGGCGGCCAGTTGCCACCACACGACATGGTCACAGGCATCAATGGCCGCCGCCGGATTGGCAACCGACAAACAGGCGCCAAGCTCAGCCACCAGCAACGGGTTGCTGCTGCCACGCGCCGTTACCTGCGCCACCAGCTTCTGCAACTGGCGCGGTCGGATATCCAGGGTGCCCTGCTCAAGCAGGGTTTCAAGCGCCTCTTTGCACGCCCACACCTGCGAGTAAGCGGCGTTGAAGGCGAAGCGTTGCTCGACCTTGTCCGCCGCCAGACGCGCGCGGAAGTAATCGGCGAGTGCCGTCACTCGCGCCAGCAGCGCCTCGATTGGCGCGCCTGGTGCGCTGTTCCGTGCAAAGCGTGGCTGCTCGATCCAGAAAGCAATGCTGTCACGGACGGCAGGCCAATTCCTTCCATAGACGCTACAGGCCGCTTCGATCTGGGCCAGCATCTCCTGCCAATCCTTGCCGAGACCGATCCCCGGTGAGCGAGCAAGCTTTTTAGCAATACGCGTGCGGGCCAGCGCCGGTAGCGGGCATACGGGATGGGTAAGGAATTGCAGCAGGCCGACAACATTGAGCGGCGACCACACTTGCTCGAGCATCAACGGCAGGACCTGCAACGCCGGGCGGAAAGCGCTGGGCTCCTTGAAGCCCTGGCGATTCAGCTGGGCGTTGGCCAGCACCTCATCGAGCGTGCTGCGGCCTTGCTCCGCGACGATCAGCGTCTGGCCGGCGCCCTGCTGACGCAGGCTTTCGGCCAAGCAGCGAGCAGCCAACGTCGCGGTTTCCGCCCGCACGAAACGTAAGCTGCCATCGTCTTGCCAGCTCAATTTCTCCGGGGTGCCACCACAGCTGATCGCAGCGAGAGCCCGTTGCAGGTCCCCAAGCAAACAGGCCGGCGATGCGGCAGAGCTTGCCGAGGCGGAGGCGTCTTCGCGGAGGGGCAGCAGACGCAAGACGGCTTGCCAACGCTGCGGGTGGGCAGTCAAAAATTCGCACAGCAACACTTCGGCGATCGCCGGCTTGCGCTTCTCCAGCACTGCGGCGACGCCTTGTAGCCGCTCACCGACCGAGCCAGCCAGCCCTTTGACCCTGACCGCGATGGCCTCGACCGCCTGCATGTCGCCTAGGCGGGGCGAGTGCGCTGTGGCTAGCGACCCGCTCCAACCATGCAAATGCCACAGGTCCCTCCACGCCAGCAAGCGCGCGGCGGTGCCGAGTTCGTCGCTTGCCAGGCTGCGATGATAAAAGCGCGAGGGCGCGTCGCACTGCTTCAAGCACGTCAGGTAATGAACCACCCGCCTGGCCGACGTCTGCTCTGCCCGCAACAAACCCAGCTGGGTTTCGAGCAGATTCAGCAAGCCCAACGGGCCGACGGTGGTGACATTGAGCTGATTGGCAGGCTGCCAGCCGCGCTCACCATCCAGGTGGCTACCGAAACGGATTCTCATTATTCTTTTCTCCGGAAGCACCGGGAAGATCAGTGCTCTTTGTCAATACAGCCAACGGGCAAAACATTTTCTTCGGTCAAGCGCTCGAGGTCGTTACTCCAGGCCCAGGCGCTCGGCATTGCGAGCAGTCCTGAAACTCCCCCCGATTTTTTTAAGGCGGGCGGCTATTTCTGCATAGGTCGCCACTTGCGGCCAACTCGGCAGCAGGCGCTGCATCGCCCATTGGCGAACAAGCGTGCGGCGGGTCTTGTTTCATGGTGCCAAGGTGGTCGGCTGTAAATATTTGGCGAGTTCGAGAAAGACAGATTCTCAAATGGTCGCCAAGGTCCTTCGCAATTCGCAGGCCGCCAGCGAATTGCGAAGGCGAAAACTGTCGCTGCCCACACACGACTAGCTCTACCACCACTGGTCTTGTTCAGAACCCTCGAAATAGACCGTGATGCTCCTGCCAATCCCCGCCGTCCAGCTAAACTGCACCGCGGCCGAAGATGCCGGGTCGGCATCTCCTGCTGCATACCGGGTAGCCGCATCGTCGATACAGCGGTTAATTTTTGCGAGTTCCTCGCTCGTCACTACGAAATCCGCATGCGTCAGACTCATGGTGATCCTCAATAATAATTAAACCAAGAGAACTCCCAACGCACCAGGGAGCAGCACACCAGATCCTTTGTTAAGCTCAGTTTTACTAAAAATAAAAACCCCGCTCCTTGAATACGCGCACATTCCTAAAATTCTGCATGCTCTTCAAACCCGGCCTCTATCAAACATTCTTGACATTCAGCCAAGTTACTATCATCTGCGTAAGTTCTATTGAGAATTTTTTCCACATCCCTATTGGAGGTCAAAATTCTGGAAATTTCTTCAGCGAAGAACACCCCGAGATAACCTCTAAGTTTTGGGGTTGATTTAATATTCAACACCCCGCCGATTCTATCTGGCAGCCCGTTGAGTGAGGCTAAACTGCTGTTACTTGAACAATTAAAATCTCTCGCGATTTCTCGGGGAACTCCTTCAAGAGATTTTATCTGATCGCAAAACACAACCGAAACACAGCCGTAGATTTTTTTCGGAAAAAACTGCAAATTCTCCAGCCTGTAATTGTGATCGCAAGTAAAGTCCCCTTCAACCACATCAGGACACCCTTTAAGCGACTTGAGGTTTCTTGATTTTGAAATTCTAAAATCGCCCGCAACTACGCCAAATTTGAATGGCAATTCTTCATATTTGATAAATGATAAATGGATTGGTGTCTTTTGTTGAACATCAACCACCCCGTCGTTTCTTATAGAATACTCACCGATGCCTAGATCGCTCAAATGTCGAATTATCTCGGACCTGTCCTTGCTCCGTAGCTTCGGAACGTTCGCCAAGCGTTCAAGCTCCGAGCTCAGCGCCGGTTGATCGCCTGCCTTTGCTACGGCAATCTCGGCAAGCCTCTTCTGCAACTCATCAAACCCGTCCGCCGAACCATTTGCTGGAAAACTAGAGTTGTTAGCGCGAAGGTGACCAACCAGCTTTTCAACTGAAATATATGTTTCCGAGGAAACGAAAGACAAGCGCGGACGTGCAAGCTTCTTCTTGAAACGCCCCCATCCCCACGCGGCTTCGAGCGTAGCAGTCAAGCTACCAGACCACAGCAAACCATGCGTGTATCCCTCAGGTTGAGTTTCCATCGCCAGTTTCAGGGCGGCCAGCGCTTTGCCTTTGACTCTTTGCCTGAGGACGAAAGCATTTGCAAGACTCTCTTCAACAAAATGGCGCATCCGGCGTACTGACGGAGGCGGTCTGCTTGCGTCGTGATAGAAGCGAGGCAAGAAATCGTCTCTGGGGTATTCCTCCAATGTTTTTGCAAGCCATTCCCAGGGTAGGATATCTGAACGTGGCAAGTCATCCATGATCAAATGCGCCAGCTCATGGACAACAACCCCGACCAGAAACACCGGGTAGAGATGTAGAAGTGGCAGCGTGACGCCGGAATCGCCCTTGAAGGTCACACACCAATCCATCACCTTCTCAGGACTCACCTTGATTACCGGGCGCGGCGACCCTTGGTGAGGAGGAACGTATACACCAACAAGATCCATACCGCCGTCCTTACCGTCTATTTCGCGATCACGTTTGTTATCACGTTCAAGATCAAGATCTTTGGCATCGACGAAAAACACATCAAATGACTCTTGATCAAGATGACGGATTTTCGACTCAACGGCGCGACCGAACTCAGGGTGCACAGTTTTCAGAAATAGCTTGAATAGCTTTTTATCGACCGGGATGCTTGTTGTGGTATTGACAAAGCGGACGCTCACGTTTACACCTTTCTTGAAAATAGCGCAATCACACATTCAAACATCATTTTATCCGGCCGGACTTTCTCAAAATACCCGATATCCCGAAAAACCCGAACACGAGGCAGGCCAAAAAAATGCTCCCAAAGTACCAGGGAGCATCGCTTATCCATCGATGTGTCGGCAGACCAATAAATGGCCCAAGCATCCAGACGCAGATGCAAACCCCAGCAGCCCACATGGCAGAGATCGCAAACACTGCAAGCCTGGGCAGGTAAATAATCATCATGGCAATTACAGCTATAACAATCAGAAACTGCAGCATCACGCCTTCCTTCCCGTGTCCTCACAAAGATGGTCAGATCGTTTCGCGCATGAGCCGCGCGCCTCAAAGCGGAGAAATGAAGGGGCGACACACCTCTTACGGCATCAGGCCGGCTCAACTTGAGAACATTTTTTTCGGTAACACTTCCTGATGGCTTTCAGAACGTTCCGCGGGGAAATAAAGCACAGGAAGGTGTGTTGCAGGCCCGTATGCCTATCGCTGGAAAGCGCTCGGCGTCGCCCGTTTGCAGCTTGTTGTTAAGCCACTGGTAAGCTCGCAGTGGTCATCCGGCACTTGCGACGAAGTAAGACGGGGGCTCGTTTGAACGGCATCAAGCCCATGGCCTGATGTGTTGTTGCAGGCGTTTTCTTGCTAGCATCTGCGATCGTAAATCCTCCTTGCTGAAGGAGGCCAACACACCCGCCGGCATTGCCTCCAGCGGCTTCTTGCCCCGACCTGTACGTCACGTATCGAAATCACCACTGTTGGCGAGTTGCTGCACTGGTTATAAGCGAACCTCGCGATGGCCTATTCAGCGGTTTCCGCGCAGGCAGGTGGCGTAACAACACGGCGCCGCTCTTGCGCGACTGCTCGTGTGGACAACGATGAGGTTCGCCCGATGGACACGACGAATGCTGAGCGAAACGTACTGGCAGAGGAATCCAGGACGCCGGCGGCCCCTGACTTTGGCCTACAGCCGACACTGATCGGCGAAACGATTTCGCTGCGCCCGGTGCGTGCCGAAGATTTCGAGCCGCTTTTCGCGGCCGCTTCCGATCCCCTGATCTGGGAACAGCATCCGGAGCCCTTGCGCCATCAGCGAGCGGTCTTTGCGGGCTTTTTTGCCAGCGCCCTGGCATCGGGCGGCGCGCTGGTGGTCATCGACAGGCACTCGGGCACGGTGATCGGTTCGTCGCGCTACTACGACTGGAATCCTGACACGAGGGAGGTCGCCATCGGCTACACCTTCCTGGCGCGCAGTCATTGGGGTGGCAGCGCGAACCGGGAAATGAAGCAGCTGATGCTCGGCCACGCCTTCCGTTTTGCGAAGGTCGTCTGGTTCCACATCGGCGCGACCAACTGGCGTTCACGCCGGGCAATGGAAAAGATAGGCGGCAAGCTGTCACATGCGGCAAGCGTCGAATCGAACGGCATCGCTCACGACTACGCCTTCTACAGGATCGACGCGCCACGGTGAGACAGCGTGTTTGCGGCGCTCGGCTGTACCGCCGTCGTTCTTCCCCACCTGCTGGCGACCGTGCTCGGCCTGGCGGGACAAGGCGGCCTTCACTAGCGACCCGGCGCCATCGGCAAGCGGCGCGGCGCGCCTGATCGCCAAAGCCTTTCTGCTGAACATCGCCGGCCCGCAAACGCACTTTCCGCTGCTATCACGCTTACTGAACGCCTCGTCAGAAATACAGCAGCACTACGCTAGAGATCAAGCGTCAGAGCCGCCGGCCCCGCGCGCGAGCTCTTTCTGCAGTCGCGCGATCTCGGCATGCAGCACTTGCGTGCGCTGGCCGATCTCCGTTTCGGTGAAGCGCGGCGTGATGTGCTGCGGGCAATTCCAATCGAAGGCCTCGACGCTGATCAGCACCGCGCGCTCGATACGCGCGCGATAGTTGCCATCCTCCAGGCGCGCGATCAGCGGCGCATCGTCGGCCTCGTCCACCAGCCGTGCGCGCCCCCAGATCTTCAGGCGGCGCCGCTGCGCATAGTCCATCAGAATCAGGGCAACGCGACCGTCAGCTTCGATGTTGCCCGCGCTGATGTATTGCACGTTGCCGCGAAAATCGGCGTAGCCGAGCGTGCGCTGATCCAGCACGCGCAGGAAGCCAGCCGGCCCGCCGCGGAATTGCACGTAGGGCCAACCGTTCTCGCCAACACTGGCCTGGTAGAAGCCATCGCGTTCGGCGATGAATTCGACCTCGGACGGGCCAAGCGTATCGCCACGGTAGTCAACATGGTCCAGTCGGGCATGGTTTTTCCGGCTGCCCATGCGCGTCTGGAAGGCGCGCACGCCGGGGGTGAAAGCGATTTCGCTGAAGGCACGAGCCATGATCATCTCCTGTGGGAAATGAACAGCGCGCGGGCCGGGCCGCCACCAAGCGAACCGGGCGACGTTCTGCTAGGCGGCGTCGAGCAATTCGCGGGTTTCGCCGGTGGCGCTCTCCGGATCGATGACTTGAACGCCTGCCATGATGGATTTCCTTTCTTGATGGCTTGGGGTGCGGTTTCGGATGTCGCTGCAGGGGCGACGATTGCTATCTTGATCGATTCGAAGGCACCGATAAATGGCGCGAAAGAAATTTGATTGCTGCAGATTGCGCAGTAATATCCGACGGCATGGACATGCTCTCCGCGAGGCGGGCGTTTGATCTGCGGATCACCGCGCCGGAGCCCTTCGGCCGCCAGTTCGTGGCGCCGCTGGTCATCGACTTCCTCGCCGAACGTGCGCGCATTCATCGATTTCGCTGCACCGCGGTTACGGCAGGGGCTTTGTGATACTGATTGAGCCGTGGCCCCACGGATGTTGCTCTGCGCAAGGCAGTGCTACGCGCAGGGAGTCGTTGGGGCGGGAGATCGGGAGAGGCTGGGCCAAGGACTTCGATTTCCGGAGAGAGCGCACTGCCGCCTGATGAACGCCTGCGCAGAGCGGAGTGATAAGCTGGCAGAAGGCGCCTGGTACAGCAGGAATCATGTCCCGCGCCACGGAAAACCCGGCGCGAAACGGTAGCGCCATTTGAGGAGGAGGATCGGCACATGTCCTGTTGTCACCACTACTACCTGCCAGGCGAAGGCACGGAAAGCGTCTTCGCGGTCGATATTTCCAGCATCAGCTTCGGCCACGGCGTACTCAAGGAAGCCGGAGAACACGCCAAGGCCCTGGGCATGAGCCGGGTCGCGTTGTTTACCGACAAACGTATTCGAGAACTGCCCTGCCTGACCGAAATCGCCGACTCCTTGCGGGCGGCGGGACTCGACACGGTGATCTACGACGAGGTCAAGGTCGAGCCGACCGACCAGTCCTTTCTTGCCGCCGCCAGATTCGCCGCCGAAGGCAGCTTCGACGGCTATCTATCGCTGGGGGGCGGCTCGGTCATCGACACCTGTAAGGCCGCCAACCTCTACGCCACCTACCCGGCCGATTTTCTCGACTACGTCAATGCCCCCATCGGCAAGGGGCGGCCGATTCCCGGCCCGCTCAAGCCGCACATCGCCTGTCCGACCACCTGTGGCACCGGTTCCGAGTGCACCGGCATCACGATCTTTGACCTGCTCGCCCAGCACGTAAAAACCGGCATCGCCTCGAAGCGCCTGCGGCCGTCATTGGCGCTGATCGATCCCGCGACCACCTACAGCCTGCCTAAGAACGTAGTCGCCGCCAGCGGCTTTGACGTGCTCTCGCACGCGCTCGAGTCCTACACCGCGAAACCCTACACTCGGCGCGCCGCGTCGGCCACGCCCCTGCTGCGGCCCATGAGCCAGGGCGCCAATCCCTGGAGCGACATCGGTTGCGAAGCGGCTCTGAAACTTGCCGGTCGGTTCCTCGAGCGTGCCGTGAATGACGCCAGCGATACTGAAGCACGCGACCAGATGATGTATGCCGCCACGCTCGCCGGAATCGCCTTCGGCAACTCCGGTGTGCACCTGCCCCATGGCATGGCCTACTCGGTGGCGGGGTTGGTTCGCGACTATCGCGCCGCGGGTTATCCGCAGGACGAGCCAATGGTGCCGCACGGCATGAGCGTCATCGTCAATGCGCCCTCGGTGTTCCGGTTCACCGCCAGCGCCTGCCCGCAACGCCATATCCACGGGGCGCGCTGCCTCGGCGCAGAGGTAAAGGGCGCCAGCGACGAAGACGCGGCGGAAATCCTCGCCGGCCAGTTGATCAAGATGATGAAGGCGACCGGCATTCCCAACGGCATCGGCGGGGTGGGTTATGGCGAAGCCGACGTCGAGGCCTTGACCAAAGGTGCATGGGCGCAACAGCGCCTGCTGACCAACGCGCCACACGAAATCGTTCAGGACGACCTGCGCAATCTCTATCGCGGCGGGATGACTTACTGGTAGATCGGAAAGTCCGCGCAGCACTCTTGCGGTCGGCAGTCGGCCGGCGCAGGGAATGAGCAGTCAGCGAAATCCGGCGCCAAGTCCATCGTCGAGTACCCGACCACCCGGGCGGCATGACGAAACCGCCCCTGGCAAGCTGCCGTCGCGACCGCGCCGGGATTGCTAGGGACGGTAGGGACAGAAATCCTGCCGTTCCAATTGCCCGATCCGGGCCGCCATAGGAGCCGCCGCCCAGGCAGCGGCAGGCACTGCAAATGCCCTTCGCGGGCAGGCGGTCAATTGCCTGCGGCAGCCATGTCACACCTTGCGAGCACGGGAACGTTGGGGATACGGCCGAGCTGGCCATGAATCCAACACCTTACCCGGGCCGGAGACGCCGTGATGCCGATGCGCAACGCCAAGCGCACGGATGTCCCCATCGGCAGCAACGACGGCGCTCGCTTCGATCGCAGGTTATCGTGCAAGCTCCTACTTGCGGGTGTCGGGATCGTCAGGGTCGTGGATGACGCCACCGGAACCTACGCCCGCACCCACGCTGGC
>JEMX01000018.1:0-158 GCA_000585055.1 Candidatus Accumulibacter appositus | reverse complement strand
ACCTGCGCCGCCCGTGACCCGTCCTGCCTGGTTGACACCGACACCCACGCTGGCCGGACCATGGCCTGCCGAAACGCCGGCATTCACGCCGCCGCGGCCGACCCCGAGACCGATACCGACACCTGGCACGACCGGGATAGTGATGCCGAGTCCGGCGG
>JEMX01000017.1 GCA_000585055.1 Candidatus Accumulibacter appositus | reverse complement strand
GCCGGCTGCCGCGCCGGCCTTGCCAGCCGACGCCCCTTCCGGCGCAGCATTGGCGGAGCCGTCGGCCGCTGTTGCCGCGGTGGCGTCGCCAGGCAGCAGGTCGCCGGGCCTGCGACCCGCCTCGGGCCTGCGACCCGCCTCGGGTCTGGCCGAGCGCATCGCGGCAAGCGAAACCTGGTTGGCAAAGACGCCGGATAGTCATTTCTTCATTCAGTTACTCGTTGTCGATGCCGTTAGCGAAAAGGAAGTGCTTGATTTCATAGATAAGCATGCGACAAGGCTCGATGAGCAGCAGCTTCGCGTCTATCGTTCGAGTCTGAGTGGCCGGGACCGGCTCTCGAGTCTGAGTGGCCGGGACCGGCTCGGCGTCATTTATGGCGATTATCCGTCCCGCGAGCTGGCGAACGCTGCGCTGGCCAAGCTTTCCGAGGTCAGTCCGGCGAGCAAGCCCTACGTTCGAGCGGTCGGAAGACTGCGCTGAGCAGGGCCCCCGGAGTGCTTGAGGTGGCGTCGTAACACAATAAAAATCATGCACTTGCATCGAAGTTTTGTCGTGGTATCATGAAGTCGACCCCTAACCGGAGAATGCCCGAGCGTGCCTCTGAAAATACTCAGCGCCATCTTCCTAGCGCTTCTCCTTGGCGCCTGTACGCCGACGACGCTCAGTGGCGGGCCGGCGCCTGCACACTTGCAGGCCGACAGCGTGGCCAGCACTTCGGGGGTGATTCCTGCCCCGGTTCAACAGAGCCTCTCGCTACCGCGACCACGGCCGGCCGGCAAGACCGAGACCTACAGCGTGGTGGTCAACAGCGTCGCCGTGCACGATCTGCTTTTTGCTCTCGCCCGTGATGCCAAGCTGAACGTCGATATCCACCCCGGCATTGTCGGCGAAGTGACGCTCAACGCCATCGATCAGACCCTGCCGCAATTGCTCACCCGCATCTCCAAACAGGTCGACATGCGCTTCGAACTCGATGGCCCGAATCTGGCGGTGATGCCCGATACGCCTTACCTGAAGAACTACAAGGTCGACTACGTCAACATCTCGCGCGACGTCACCGGCACAATAGCGACCAATACGCAGATTTCCACCAGCGCGCTGGCGACCGGCAGTGGCGGTGCGGCAGGGACGGGCAACACCTCGCGAATTCAAATCGAGAACAAGTCGAACAACCGTTTCTGGGCGTCGCTCGAAAAGAATCTCAAAGACCTGCTACATGAGACCGACAAGATTTTCCCGGAAGGAACGACCGAGACGGTGACCGAGAACGACCGAGACGGTGACCGAGGAGGCTAGCTCGCAAAGCACGAGCGGCACGGGTGCCAGTGCGCCGGCACAGGCAAAGGGCTCTGCGGCTCGCCTGACCCAGCTCGCACAAAACTTGGCCGGCAGTCCGAATCCAGCGGCGCTGCAGAACACCGGCGCGACCGTCGTCAAGCGCATGACTTTCCGGGAAGCGGCATCGGTGATTGTCAATCCGGAAGCAGGAGTGGTCGATATCAGGGCGACCTCCCGGCAGCACGAACGCGTGCAGGAATTCCTCGATCGGGTCATGGGCAGCGCGCGGCGGCAGGTGCTGATCGAGGCGACAATCATCGAGGTTGGGCTGAGCGATGGCTATCAGCAGGGAATCGAGTGGAGCCGCATTACCAGTGGTAGCGACTACAGCGTGACCAAACCCGCGTTAACCACCAACGTCGGAAACGCGGTGACGCCCTACGTCATCAAATACCGGGACATCAATCCCTTGAATCTCCTGTCGACTGTGGAGCTGCTGCGTGCTTTCGGTACCGTCAAAGTGCTTTCCAGCCCGAAACTCACGGTCCTCAACAACCAGACCGCAACGCTCAAGGTTTCCGAGGATTTCGTTTACTTCAATGTCAAGCAGGACGTTGTTCCGGGTAATACCAACACCAATGCCACGGTGACCACGACGACCACACCGCAGTCGGTGTCGATCGGTTTCTTCATGAGTCTGACGCCGCAAATCAGTGATAACGGCACGGTGACCCTGAATGTTCGCCCGTCGATTTCCAGCATTGCCGAACTCAAGCAGGATCCCAACCCGAGCCTGGCCGCCAACAACATCAAGAACCTGGTGCCGCAGATCCGCATGCGCGAAATAGAGTCGATCATGCGTGTCGAAAGTGGCGACATCGCCGTTCTCGGCGGGCTGATGGAAGACCGCTTGGAGAACCGTGACGGGCGTCTGCCCGGCTTCGGCGACATCCCGTTTTTTGGTGAGATATTCAACACCCGCAATAACTCGTCGACAAAGTCGGAGCTGGTGGTCCTGATCCGCCCAACGGTAATCAAGGACGCATCCATCGACGGCGACTTCAGCAGCTTCCGCGACGTCCTGCCGGGCAAGGATTTCTTCAAGACCGATCAGGTCTACCGGCCTTTATCGCTTCCCGAGCGCACTCCGGAGCCCTTGCAGTGAGCCTGCTGATGGACGCCCTGCGGCGTGCCGAGGAGGCCAAACGCAAGGCCAGCGCCAGCGCCAGCGCTCGACCGCTGGCGACTGTGCCGGGCGAATTGCGGCTTGACCCTTTGCCGCCGGAAACGTCAGCGCGCGCCGAGACTAAGGAGCCGACCGAGACTAGGGAGGAGGCGCCGCTCTCCTCGCTTGCCGACGACCTCAATGCGGTCGAAGCTGATCTGGCTTTGCGAACTTCGTCAAGCAAAGGGGCAGCCACAGCGGCGACCACCCGAGCGGATTTCGACCGTCAGCAGGCCGACGAGCGCACGGCGGCGAGAAATCTGTTTGCCGTCAAGCAGACGCCCCGGTCACGCACCTCCTTATGGCTCTTTCTCGGACTGGTCGGTGTGGCCACGATTGCTATCGGGGGCTATTTCTGGTGGCAGTTGCGGTCGATTCCCGCTGGCACGCTGTTGGCACCGACGGCCGCCGCTCGGCCGCCATCCTATCCAGTGCCGCCCAGCCAACCCGCACACTCACCGCCCAGCCCGTCGCTGGCTGCGCCGGAGGCGGCCGCAGAAGTTCCTGGCGAGTCGCTGGAGTTGCCACCCGCCGACAGACGCGCGCCAGAAGTACCAGAGGCGCTAGCGCGGTCAGCGCCCGCGACGCGAGCTGCGGACTCTTCCGCCGCCTCGTCTGCGCCGCCAAGGCGCGCAGCCAGCGATGCGGCAAGTCGCCCGCGGGCAGCCGCGCCGGGGGTCTTCCAGCGCAGCAGCAACCACAAGCAGCTGGCGCAGGCTCTTGACAAGGCCTACGACGCCTGGCTTGCCGACCGATTGGACGATGCCCGACGGGGCTACGAACAGGTTCTGCGCAGCGACCCGAGGAGTGCCGACGCGCTGCTCGGTCTGGCGGTCATCGCCAGCCAGCAGGGGCAACTCGAGCGCGCGCAGGCGCTCTATCTGCAGGTGCTCGAGTCCGATCCCGGCAATGTGACCGCGCAGGCGGCGCTGATCAACATGCGTGGGCAGAGCAGCGCCGCTCAGTCCGAGAGTCGTCTGAAGACTTTGATCGCCAGGCAGCCGGACTCGGCGGCCTTGTTTTTCGCGCTCGGTAACCTCTATGCCGGGCAGAGCCGCTGGAGCGAGGCGCAACAGGCCTACTTCCAGGCCTATTCTCTGGACCCGGGCAATGCCGACCACGTTTTCAACGTTGCCGTCAGTCTCGACCACCTGCGCCAGAAAAAGCTGGCCGCGCAGTACTATCAGATGGCCTTGACGGCCGCTGAAATCTCGCCCAGTGCCTTCGACCAGCATGCGGCCGCCCAGCGTATTCTTGACCTGCAGCAATGAGTGCCATCGTCTGCGGCGATCGCGGCTGATGAAGTGCCTGACTACTCGCTCATGAACGCTCCCGCCCATTCCGCCTATTCCCGGCCGCTGGGCCAGATTCTGCTTGGCAAGGGCATTCTCAGCGAAGACCAGCTACGCATCGCCCTGCTCGAGCAGATGAAGAGCAACCGGCCGATCGGCAAGCTTCTGGTGTCGCTGGGCTTTGTCTCCGAGGCGACGCTACGCGACGCACTTTCGGAGAGTCTGGGCAAGCAGAGCGTCGATCTATCGAACGCGATCATCGACCCGTCGGCGCTGAAATACGTGCCGCGCGATCTCGCCAAGCGGCACCACCTGCTGCCGCTCGACTATGACGCCGAGAACCTGCGTTTGACGGTAGCGATCGCCGACAGCAACGATATTGTCGCTCTGGACCGGATACGTACCCTGGCCAGCGACGAGATCGAGATCGACACCCTGCTCGCCGGCGAGACGGAAATCGACCGCGCCATCGACCAGTACTACGGTCACGAGTTGTCGATCGACGGCATCCTGCAGAGTTGTCGATCGACGGCATCCTGCACGAGATCGAGACCGGCGAGATCGACTTCCGCGGCTTGCAGTCCTCGGCCGACGAGTACAGCCAGCCGGTCGTTCGTCTGATCGACTCGATCCTCACCGACGCCGTCAAGCGCGACTCCTCGGACATCCACTTCGAGCCGGAAGCCAGTTTCCTGCGCATCCGCTATCGCATCGACGGCATGCTGCGCCAGATCCGCTCGCTGCATAAGACCTACTGGCCGGCGATGGCCGTGCGCATCAAGGTGCTCTCGGGCATGAATATCGCCGAAACACGTGCCCCCCAGGACGGCCGTATTTCGCTCAACCTGCGTGGTCGGCAAATCGATTTTCGCGTTTCCGCACAACCGACGATTCACGGCGAGAACATCGTCCTGCGTATTCTTGACCGGCAGAAAGGGATCGTGCCGCTCGAAGGCCTGGGTCTCGCCGACAAACAGCTCGATCAGCTGAAGCTGATGATTGCCCGACCAGAAGGGATCGTCTTCGTGACCGGCCCGACCGGCAGCGGCAAGACAACCACGCTCTATTCGATCCTCAACCACATCAACTCCGAGGGCGTGAACATCATGACCCTCGAAGACCCGGTCGAGTATCCGATGACCCTGGTGCGGCAGACCTCGGCGGCCGATTCGCTGAAACTCGATTTCGCCAATGGCATCCGCTCGATGATGCGCCAGGACCCGGACATCATTCTGGTCGGCGAAGTGCGCGATGCGGAAACCGCCGAGATGGCTTTGCGCGCGGCGATGACCGGGCATCAGGTGTATTCGACCCTGCATACCAATTCTGCCCTCGGCGCCATACCGCGCCTGCTCGACATCGGCATTGTGCCGGACATCATGGCCGGCAACATCATCGGCATCATCGCCCAGCGGCTGGTGCGACGGCTATGCGTGCACTGCAAGATCCCCTACCAGGCCGAGGCGCACGAGGCGCGTCTGCTAGGCAACCTTGCCGAGGGGCCGCGACCGGTGGTCTATCGGCCAGGCGGTTGCGAGCGCTGTGAGTTTCAGGGCTATCGCGGGCGCCTGGCGATCATGGAACTGCTGCGCATCAATGGCGACATGGACGAGTTGATCGCCCGACGCAGCACGTTTCGGGAAATGCGTACGCTGGCCAGCCGGCAGGGCTTTGCCACCCTCGCCGACGACGGCTTGCGCCGCGTTCTCGACGGATCGACGGCGCTTGAGGAAGTCGGCCGGGTCGTCGACCTGACCGACCGGATGTAGGATCGGTGCCGATCTACACCTATAAAGCGGTCAGTCCCGAGGGGCGGATGCTGGTCGGCCGGATCGACGCCCTCAACCTGGTCGACCTCGAAATGCGTTTGCGGCGCATGGAGCTTGATCTGGTCAGCGGCGAACCGGTCAGCCACCGCACGCTGTTCGCCAGCGGTGGCGTGCCGCGCCGGGAAATGATTCACTTCTGCTTTCATCTTCAGCAGTTGGTGCGTGCTGGCGTGCCGGTCATCGAAGGGCTGACCGACCTGCGCGACAGTCTCGAACATCCGCGCTTCCGCGAGGTGGTGGCCAGCCTGATCGAAGCGATCGAGGGAGGGCAGACGCTGTCGCAGGCAATGGACAGTCACCGTAGCGTCTTTAACGCCGTATTCGTCAGCCTGATCCGCGCCGGTGAAACGACCGGTCGCCTGCCGGAAGTCCTGCAAAGTCTCAACGAGTCCTTGAAATGGGAGGACGAACTCGCCTCGCAAACGAAAAAAATGATCGCCTACCCCGCTTTCGTGGGCGTTATCGTCCTCGCGGCCAGCTTCTTCCTGATGGTATACATGGTTCCGCAGCTCAAGATGTTCGTCACCAACATGGGGCAGGTCCTGCCGACGCAGACCGTGGTCCTCTTCTTCATCTCCGACCTGATGGTCGACTTCTGGTATGTTCTCCTCTTGCTGCCGGCTCTCCTGGCGCTCGGCGTGCGCGTCCTGTTGCACACCAATCCGCTGGCACGCTTTCGCTTCGACGGCGTCAAGCTTGGCTTGCCGTTTGTTGGCGGTATTCTGCGCAAGATCGCCCTCTCCCGTTTTGCCAACACTTTCGCCTTGCTCTACGCGTCCGGGATTCCGATTCTCGAATCCATCCGCACCACGCAGGACGTGGTCGGCAATCTGGTCATTCGCCGGGGTCTCGAGCGCGTCGAGCAGTTGATCGGCGAGGGGCAGAACGTGACTGCCGCCTTTCACGCCACCGGCTTCTTTCCGCCGCTGGTGATCCGCATGCTGCGCGTTGGCGAGAATACCGGCGCCCTCGACGACGCCTTGATGAACGTCAGCTACTTCTACAATCGCGATGTCAAGGAGTCGGTGGCGCGCGTACAGCAGTTGATCGAACCGCTGCTTACCGTAGTCATGGGTGCGCTGCTCGGTTGGATCATGCTCTCCGTTCTTGGGCCGGTCTACGACGTGATCAGCAAGATCAAGGTATAGCACGATGGCTGCCAATCGCTTCCTCTACCTCAGCGCCCATCACTTGTCGGCTTTTTCCTGGCAAGCCGGCGTTCTCACCGACGAGTCCTCGTTCGAAGCCAGCGAAGCGGGGCAGCTGGCTTTTGCCGACTACCTGGCGGCCAACTCGACAAGCGTCTTCTCGATCCTGGCCAACGTCTCGGACGAAGGTTTCCATATCGAGACCATCCCCTTCCTGCGTGGCGCCGATCGTCAGGCGATCATCGCCCGCAAGCTGGGACAGCTGTTCTTCAATGCCAAGCTGCAGACCGCGCTGTCGCTCGGGCACCAGAAGTCGCGCCGCAAGGACGAGCGCATCATGCTTGCCGCGCTGACCAGGCCCGAGGTTTTTGCCCCCTGGCTTGATGCACTGGCCAGGGGCGAGCTGGCACTTGCCGGCGTGCACTCCCTGCCGCTGCTGGCGCCGCTGTTGCTTCGCAAGCTGGGCATTCCCGCGCAGCCTTGCCTATTGCTGACCATCCAGGACCAGAGTCTGCGGCAGAGTTACCTGGAGAACGGCGAGCTGCATTTCAGTCGCCTGACGCCATTGAATAACAGCAGTATTGGCGGCATAGCACAGACTTTCTCGAGTGAAGCCCTGAAACTGCAGCAATATCTGGTCGGTCAGCGCCTGATCGGGCGCAAACAGCCGATCAAGGCCTATCTCCTGGCGCACGCCAGTGCCCGAAAGGCGATCGAGAATAGCTGTGTCGATAGCGAGGCCGTGTCTTTCGCGGTCCTTGATATCGAGGACAGCGCCCGCCAATGCAAGCTCAAGACAGTGCTCACCGGCACCCACTGCGAGCCCTTGTTCCTGCATCTCCTGGCCACAGATCCGCCGCGCGCGCAGTTTGCCAATGATGATCAGCGCCACGACTACCATCTTTGGCTCCTGCGCTCGATCGTACGTAGGGCCGCTGCGGTCGTCTTGCTGAGTTGTCTGCTGCTCGCCGGCAAGCTGCTCTTCGACGCCGCGCAGATCGACAACGAGGTCAGCGTTCTGGCCAGCGAGACCGCACTGACTCGCCAGCGCTATGCGGACATCGTCAAGACCTTTCCACCGATTCCAACCACCAATGAAAACCTGCGCCGGGTGATCAACCGCTACGTCGAACTGGAGAAGAACAGCGGCTTGCCGACGACCATTTATGGTGAGATCAGTCGTGCCGTGGAGCGCGCCGAGTGGGTCGATCTGGAGGCCATCGACTGGCAAGCCGGGAAGCCGCAATCGCCGTCTGCGAGCGGCGCTGTCCCCGTCGTGAGTAGCGAGCTCCAGCCCGTGGATCATGAAATGGCAGTTGTTAGCGGCAGCTTGCGCCTTGGCGCCGACAGCAACCCGCGGCAGGTGCTGGCCGTTTTCAATCGTCTTGTCGCTGCCCTCAGGGCCAACCCCCAGCTGCAGGTCGAAGTCCTGCAACAGCCCTTTGACGTCGAGTCGGGAAAGTCGCTCAAAGGTGGCGACGCGGTGCTGGAGGGCAAGGAGCCGCGATCCTTCAAAGTGCAGATTTGGCGGACGATTGCCCCATGAGAATTGCGCCCGCCGACTTTCGCAAGCTGCAAGCGAGCATTCTGCTTGGCGTCTTGATGATCACCGCCGGCGCCCTAGTCCTCTATTTCTCGTTCGCCGTCAAGGAAGCCGCCGAGCAGGCCAGGGTCGGCATCGCTGCCCAGTTTGCGGAAGCCGACGGGAAGCTGCGGCAGGTACGTAACGAAGAGAGCGAGGTCAAGCAGAAATCGATTATCTTCAAGCAGCTGCAAGAGCGTGGCATCATTGGCGACGAGCAGCGCCTCGATTGGGTGGAGTTGCTGAAAGACATCCGCGACCAGCATCGCCTGATCGATCTGCGCTACGAAATTGCGCCGCAGCGCATGCTCGATGGGCAACTCGGGAACGACTTCGTTTTCTTTGCCAGCAGCATGAAACTGGAATTGAAACTGCTGCATGAAGAAGATCTTATTCGTCTGCTGGGCGATTTGCGGCGGCAGGCGAAGGCGCTGATCCGGGTCAAGAGCTGTCGCATCGAGCGCTTGCCGGCGACTGGCGAACAGCGTGGCGGCGGCCGGGCGAACTTGCTGGCCGATTGCGAAATCGAGTGGTTGACCTTGCGTGACATGCGCGGCAAATGAGCGGCGGCAGGGAAGTGCAGGAAAGGGCGGGAAGATCAATGAGCGAGGTTCTACCGACAGCAAAGTTCACCGCCGTGGCGGCGACGGTCTGGCTGCTGCTGGCGAGCGGTCCGTCAGCCGTTGCCGAGGAGCAGGCGCTGGGTCGCCTGTTCTTCACCCCGGAGCGCCGCCAACAGCTCGATTATCAGCGTGAAATGAATGTTCTCGACGAGCAGCAAGCGCCCGCCGACCCGACGCTGACCATTGACGGCATTGTCACGCGCAGCAGCGGCCGGCGAACAGCCTGGGTAAACGGACAGGCACAGCACGAAGACGACTTTTGGAGTGGCCTGACGGTTACTCCGCGGCATGGGGATCCGGGCACGGTGCTGCTCGAGATCAGCGACGCGCCGGCCGCGAAAGCGCGTGTCGGACAGACCGTGAACCGCAACTCCGGCGAAACGACGGACCTGCTCAATGGCGGTCGCGTCAGAGTTCATTCGACGTCGCGAGGAGCGCGGTAGGCGATGTCGCCGGCTGCAGAAGCGCTTCGCCGGGCGATCATGGGCAGTCGTACCGTGCAGCAATGAAACGGCCGCGAATCGACCGGCGCCGGCGTGCGTGGCGAACACGCCAGAGCGGCATTGCGCTGCTGGCCATGCTCACCCTCTTGACTCTCTTCGGCTTGTACTTGTTTGTTGGGCAGCTCAGCGCGACCCAATATAGGCTGGGCAACCTTGAGACCGATGCGGCGGTTCTTGCCGCAGCTCGTGAGGCGCTGATTGGGCGCGCCGCCAGCGACGACAATCGTCCCGGCAGCCTGCCTTGCCCGGCGACAAGTGATGATGGCATTGTCCCGATATTTGTTCAGGGCAATGCCTGCCCGACTTACATCGGCCGCTTTCCATGGTACACACTGAAAGTGGGCGAACTACGCGACAGTGCCGGCGAGCTGCTCTGGTACGCCCTTGACCCCGCGTTGCGGGATCACCCCGTCGCCCAGCCGATCAACTCGCAGACAGCGGTGAACCTTACGCTGGATGGCGCACCGAACATCGCCGCGGTCATTTTCTCAGCGCAGGCACCGCTGCCCAATCAGGGCGGTCGCCTGAGCAATAACCTCAGCGACTATCTTGACGCTAGCAACAGTGATGGCGACAACGCCTATGTTTCAGGTCCACGGTCGGATGCCTTCAACGATCAGGTACTGGCTGTCCCCAGGGAAGCCATTTTCCGCGTCGTCAGCCCGCGTGTGTTGGCAGAAGTCGGCGGTCCGGGGCCTGCTCCGTCGGAATGGGGCTTGCGCAAGTACCATGCCGACAACGGATATTTCCCTTGGGCCGACAGCAATGCTGATGGCAATGGCGATGTCGGCACGATTTCCGGGGGCCTGCCCTACAACGAGTTGCTTCTCGCCCCCTGGCTGAGTGCCAACGGGTGGCTGTCGCGTATCGCCTACGAGCGACTCACTCCAGACTCGGCCAGGATACGCGTGAACAACAGTGCACGGACTGTCATCCCATGACCGCTCTAGTCAGGCAGTCGAGGGCTGCGGCCCACACGATCGCGCGCAAGCGGACTGATGGCTTCACACTCGCCGAACTGGCTGTGGTTCTGGTCATCGTTGCGCTGCTGGTCGGCAGCCTGCTGGTTCCGCTGTCGGCGCAGATGGACCTGCGCAATGCTGCTGATACCAGGAGGGCGCTGGCGGAGATCCGCGAAGCCTTGCTCGGTTATGCAGCGGTCAATGGCCGCTTGCCGTGCCCGGCACCCGCGACCATTGCCAGTGGCGTGGCTGGTGCCGGGCTTGAAGGCGGCTGGACGGCTTTGGGTTGTCCTAATCAAAATCAAGCTGGAGTAGTGCCGTGGGCGACACTGGGAGTCCCGGAGACCGATGCCTGGGGACGGCGCTACTCGTATCGAGTGTCTCCTTCCTTCTCCAGGATCAGTCCCGCAAACAATACCAACGAGTGCACCAATCCTCCGCCGTCGCCACCGCAGAGTGCTGCTTTCGCGCTCTGCTCGCCGGGCGACATGAATGTGTTGGCGACTGTGGGGGGCGCCCAAATTGCGGTCAGGGTGCCGGCCGTCGTGGTTTCGCACGGCAAGAACGGCAACGGTGCCTACACCGTCCTGGGAACGCAAACGCCTGCTGGTGCCGATGCCGATGAAGTGGGCAATCAGTTGATCAACGGTGGTCTCGATGCCGCCAGCTTGAATTTCGTTTACAAGAGACCAACCCCTGGCTTTGACGACGAAGTCACGTGGATTCCACCGGGGGTGCTTTTCAGCCGGATGATCCGGGCCGGCAGGTTGCCGTAAGCAGTTTGCCGGCGAGGTCGCAGCTTGCGGCGGCAGCATTGCGCACTTGCTTGCATTGACCCTTGGCGTTGATTAGGGTCCAATAGGTCTATGCCTACGTTCTACCTTCCGCGAGCCGGCCGGTGAGTGCCGCACGGACCTTTCTTGACCGCCTGCGAAACGCCGGCATCCGTCCCGGCGACTCCGAAGAGCTGCGTCTGCAGAAGTCTCTGCTGTTCTTCGCCACCGGTCTGATCAGTCTGGCGTCGATGGTCTGGCTGTCAATTTACTGGCAACTCGGACCGCGTTTCTCGTCGAACCTGCCGTTTGCCCTGCAGCTGCTCCTCGTTGGGAATCTGCTGGTCTACCTGAAGACCCTGAACTTCAACGTCTTTCGGCTGATCCAGTTGTCGCTGTTCCTGTTTACGCCCTTCGTGGCGCAGTGGAGCATCGGCAGCTTCATCACCGCCAGTGGCATCAGCCTGTGGGCTTTGCTGGCACCGATCGGTGCCGTTCTATTCATCGGCCCGCGTGCGTCCGGGGCCTGGTTTTTCGCCTATGTCTGCCTGACCACACTTTCCGGTGCTTTCGATTACTACCTCGCCGACTCGGCGAGCAGTCCGTCGATCGAAGTTCCGGCCGCGACGACGGCCTTTTTCTTTGCGCTCAACTTCACGGCCGTATCGAGCATCGTGTACCTGCTGCTGCGCTACTCGGACAGCGAAAAGCACCGCGCCCAGCAACGCCTGCAGGAAGCGCATTGCTTGCTGCAGGTCGAGCAGGAGCGTTCGGAGCGCTTGCTGCTCAACATTCTGCCGGCGCCGATCGCCGAACGCCTGAAGAATAGCAGCCAGCCGATTGCTGACGGCTTTGCCGAAGTCTCGGTGATGTTTGCCGATATTGTGAATTTCACCCGGGTCGCCGAAGGAATGACGCCACAGCAGGTTTTCGCCATGCTCAACAAGATCTTCTCGTGCTTCGATGAGTTGGCCGAAAAGTACGGCCTGGAGAAGATCAAGACTATTGGCGATGCTTACATGGTGGCCGGCGGTCTCAACGACGAGCGCAGCGATTTTTCGGGCGCCCTCGCTGAAATGGCGCTGGAGATGTGTCGTCTGCTGCGTGATGACGCACAGCTCAACGAGATGTGTCTCGAACTACGCATCGGTATTGGTACCGGGCCGGTGGTGGCCGGTGTCGTCGGCAAGAAGAAGTTCATCTACGACTTGTGGGGCGACACCGTGAACATTGCCAGTCGGGTGACCAGCGAAGGCGTTCCCGGTGTTGTCCAGGTCGATGAGAGAAGCCATCAGCGCTTGCAGCATCGGTTCACGTTTCATCCGGCACAGATGATCTACCTGAAAGGCAAGGGAAAGATGGTTGTCTACCGGCTGATCGGTTACCGCACCGGTGGTGCCGCCGAGTCATCGCCTGCACGGGATTCCTGATTACCCTCGCTCCTGGCCTCCGTTCCCGGACCCGCTCTACGCAACTCGAAGCATACCTTGCCGGGCTCGTTGCAGGCCAGCCGCAGTTCGTGGCCGCCACTCTCCGCCTGGCGCGCCGCGTGATAGAGCCCAATGCCCAGCCCGTTCTCGGACGCCAGCGGCGCGCGCAGCAGGTCGGCCAGGACTTCCTCCCGGATGGCGCTACCGCTATCGCAGACACTGAGCAGAGAGGCGTCGGCGGTGAGCGCGATCTCTATCCGCAGTTCGCTTTCCGACTGCCGTTTGAGCAAGGCATTCTGCAGCAGGTTGTCGGCGACGCTGTCGAACAAGGCCGTGGGCACGAGCACTTCCGGGTCGAGATTTGCGGCGGCAAAGCTGACTGGCAGACCTGCATAGCGTTGTTGCTGGATCTTCCACCACATCGCCGCGGGCAGCGCACCGCCAGCTTCGCTGTGCGGTCTTTGCAGCTTGGCCAGTGTTTGCTGCAAGCGTTGTGTGATCTGCGGCAACTGCCGTTCGAGCAGCAGTTCGAGGCGCTTGCTGTCCTCGCCCGTGGCGGTCTGTGCCAGATAGCACAGGTTGTTGAGCGATTGCAGAAGGTTCTTGACATCGTGGGTCAGGCGTGCGCCGGTTTCGTGGATTGCGCGCAGATAGCTGACCTGCTGCAATTCACGTGCCCGCAGTTTGGCGATGTAGTGCTCGTTGGCCAGTTGCGCCAGCAGGTGAAAATGCCAGACAAGTGCCGGGCTGAGTTTGTGACGGGTGTGCAGCGTCAGGCATAGCGGCTGCCCGGAGAAATCCTGGCGAAAGTGCTGCGACTCGCTGCCGAAAGCGCCGCTGCGTGTGCCAGCTGTCCAGGTGCCGCCTTCCACCCACGGCAGATCGAGCATTTCGGCGAGTGCTTGCGAGAGAAACTTGTCGGGATCGCTTTCACTGCTCGCCAGCGTCGTCAGGCGGTGCAGCCAGTTTTCGAACGGCAGGCCGATGGTTAGCAGGTATCGCGAGAAGAAGACGTCGATGCCGGTGAAGCCGGGGCGCGTGTTCCAGGTCCAGCCGATCAGCAGCAGCAGCAGGGCGATTGAGGTCAGGCTGTTGAATACGGCCTCGAAATAGCCAGACTGGCGGAGCAGCATGAAGGCCAGACTGCCGAGTACCAGAACGGCAATCAGCAGGAAGATGAACAGGCTGTAGAACAGGTCGACCATGGCGCTGCCTGGCCGGTCGCTATCTCTTGAAAGTGGCAGCAGGGTCATGACGACCAGGAACAGCGGCATGCCCCAGGCAAATTCACGATCCAGAGAAGGTCCGACCAGCGCCGCGTTGGCGACCACCCGTGGCACCAGCCAGAAGAGCAGCACCGCGAGCAGGTAGGCAAAAGCGATCAGGTAGAAGGTTCGCGTCGGCCGATGATCGGTGAACATCACGCGTCCGCCGACCAGGGCGGCCAGGATTACGACCCAGACGATCAGCAGCCACCAGCCATAGAAGGCGATGCCGCAGCCGAGCGCCACGGCGATCACTGCCAGAGCGCTGAAATCGAGCCGTCGCTCGGCGTAAATGAAGGGTTGCCAGAGAATGAACAGGCCCACATCCACCAGCCAGCAGAGGGCGCCGAAAGCCCTGTCGCCTTCGGCCAAAAGTGCCAGGTGCAGCACGCCAAGCAGGGCGATCAGCAGCCAGCGCTGTCGCTGGCGCAGTACGCCGGCCAGACGCTGGAGCGGGGTCATGGGGCGCTCCTGAGCCGAAACCGGCTGCGCGCCGCGCATGCCTTCATTAGTCCGACTCCGGACACAAGTGTCGAGAATTAGACAGGTTGGAAGGGTTTTGCGCGCGGAGAAGCCAACTTTTGCTGGCACGAAACATGCTTGTTACTCCATATCACTTTTGATAAACACTGGAGAACGAGATGAACCAGCTGCAACAACGACAGGCGGGTTTTACCTTGGTGGAGATTGCCATTGTACTCGTCATCATCGGCCTGCTGCTTGGCGGGGTGCTGAAGGGTCAGGAACTGATCAACAGCGCCAAGGTGAAGAACATGGTCGGCGATTTCCGTACCGTTTCGAGCATGGTCTATGGGTACCAGGACCGCTTCAAGCTCTTCCCTGGCGACCAGACGCAGGCGCAACTCAATCTGGCTTTTGGTGCCGGCGTGGGGGCAGCTTGCGCGCCGGTGGCCACCGCCGGCCTTTGCGTCCAGAACAATGGCCGCGTCGACGGCGACTGGAATGCCGGGGGGGCCGGCACTGGCGTCCTTACCGATGAAACCTCGGTTTTCTGGCAACATGTCCGTTTGGCCAATCTGGCTACCGGCGCCACGGCCCTGACCGACGTGAACTACCGTCCGCGCAATGCCGACGGCGGGTTCATCGGCATCGAGAGCGGCATCAACAACCAAGGTGTGGCCGCACCGTTCATCGCCGGCATGCGCGGATCGTTCTTCATCTGTTCGGCCGGCATCCTCGGGCGCTACGTCAAGCAGATCGACAGCACCATGGATGACGGCAACACGGCTGGTGGTTCGGTGCAGGCGGTTCTCGATACCGCTGCCCGTGGCGCTGCGGCGGTGGCCACGGCAAACATCGCTGACGGCACACAATATACGGTCTGCTCTTCGTACTGAGCCTTGCCGCCGCACCGCACCGCGCTCGCTGCGGTGAGGACAGTAAGATGGGAAAGATGGATAGGGAAGGCCCGCAATCGGCGGGCTTTCTTGCGTTCACCCCTGCAGCAGGCGCTCCTCGGCGGCGCTCAAGGCGCCCGGCGTGCCGAGCAGTACGACCACATCACCGACGCCGAAGCGGGTTTCCGGCGAGGGCTCGAGGGCCCGGATCTTGCGGCGGCGGACGGCGGTCACTTCGACGCCGAGGTCCTGCAGGGCCAGCTCGCCAAGCGTCCGGCCAATGGCATGCGCCCCTTCGCCGAGCAGAATCGAATGCAGGCGCTCTTCATCGCTATCGTGCGCCTCTTCCTCGAGATCGCTCTCGCCGTGAAAAAAGCCGCGCAGGGTTTTGTAGTGGCCGACACGCGTCTGGCGGAAGTGTTCGAGCACCTGCGCGTGCGGAACGCCGAGATGGCGCAGGGCGTGCGAGGCGAGCACCATGCTCGTTTCCAGCGTTTCCGGTACGACCTCGGCCGCGCCGGCGTGCAGTAGCGCGTCGAGATCCTTTTCGTCGAGCGTGCGCACGACAATCGGCAAGTCGGGATTGATCTGCCGAGCGTGTTCCAGCACGCGTTCGGAAACGCGCGCATCGGCAAACGAGATGATCAGCACGCTGGCGCGACTGACTCCGGCCGCGGCCAGGGTTTCGTGCCGGGCGGCGTCACCGTAGATGACGTTTTCGCCGGCGGCCGTCGCCTCTCGGATGCGCTCCGGGTCGAGGTCGAGCGCCAGATAGGTGACGTCCTGCTGGTCCATGAAGCGCGCCAGATACTGGCCGGTTCTGCCGTAGCCGCAGATCACCACGTGTTTTTCGGTGTTCATCGTCTGTGCCGCCAGTTGCGTCATCTGCATCGAGCGCATCAGCCATTCGCTGGCCGCAAAACGAAGCACGATCTGGTTGCTGTACTGGACGATCAGCGGCGCCAGCAGCATCGACAAGACCAACGCCGCCAGCACCGCCTGCAGGACCATTGGCGGCAGCAGCTGCAGGTGGCGCATTTCCGAGAGCAGGACGAAGCCGAATTCGCCGCCGGCACAGAGCCACAGTCCGGTGCGCAGGGCGCCGCCGAAAGTCGAGCCGAACAGCCGCGAGAGGCCGAGAACGAGGGCAAACTTGATCGCCAGCAAAGCGCCCAGCACACCGAGCACCAGCGGCGCGTGACTGAGCACCAGCGGGATGTCGAGCATCATGCCGATGGTCACGAAGAACAGTCCCATGAGGACGTCACGAAAAGGCTTGATGTCCTCTTCGACGTGATGCCGGTACTGCGTTTCCGAGATCAGGATGCCGGCCACAAAAGCGCCCAGCGCCAGGGACAGTCCGGCCACTTCGGTCAGATAGGCGAGTCCCAGGGTAATCAGCAGGACGTTGAGCATGAATAGCTCGGCTGACTTGCCGCGGGCGACGATGAAGAACCACTTGCTCATCAGCCGCTGCCCAAAAAACAGCACCAGTGACAGCACGACCACCGCCTTGAGCATCGCCAGGCCCATCATCGTCGCCATGCGCTCCGGCGACTCGGAGAACGAGGGAATCAGGATCAGCAGCGGCACCACGGCAATGTCCTGGAAAAGCAGGACCCCCATAACCTCGCGGCCATGTGCCTTGTCGAGTTCCATACGCTCGGTGAGCAATTTCGTAAGCACCGCCGTCGAGGACATCGCCAGCGCACCGCCAAGAGCAACGCCTTCCTGCCAGCTCAGATCCAAGGCGGTGACGATGCCGGTGACCACGGCGATAGTCACCAGGACCTGCAGCAGGCCGAGACCGAAGACAATGCGCTTCATCGCGTACAGCTTGGGCAGTGAGAACTCGAGGCCGATCGAGAACATCAGGAAGACGACGCCGAACTCGGCGAGATGCTGCATGCCGCTGACGCCACCGACCAGATCGAGCGCATGCGGGCCAATCACCGTGCCGACGAGCAGATAGCCGAGCACGGGCGGAAGGTTGATGGAACGGAAGATGATGACCGATACCACCGAGGCGCCGAGCAGCATCACAATCGTGGGTAAGGTGTCCATCCATCTCCTATGTCTTCGAGGTCGGTGTTGCACGGCGCGCGGAGCGCTGGCAGGCGATGAGAGCGCCTGAGCCTTCTGCTATACTCGGCGGATGATAACTGCTGTCCTCCGATGAACCAAATCCAGCCCTCGTCGAAGGCGCTCGACCTCGCGCGACAGGTTCTGCGCATTGAAGCCGACGCCGTGATGGCTTTGGCTGAGCGGATTGACGGGGCCTTCGTGGAGGCGTTGGCACTGATTCTCAACTGTCATGGCCGGGTGATCGTCAGTGGTATGGGAAAATCGGGTCATGTCGGGCGCAAGATCGCCTCGACCCTGTCAAGTACGGGCACGCCCGCGTATTTCGTTCACCCCGCCGAGGCCAGTCATGGTGATCTCGGGATGATCACCTGCGACGATGTGCTGATCGCGATTTCGAACTCGGGCGAAAGTGCCGAATTGCTGATGATTGTACCGATCATCAAGCGCCTCGGTGCCAAGCTGATCAGCATCACCGGCAAAGCGCAGTCGGCCCTGGCCATCGAGGCCGATGTGCACCTCGACGCGGCGGTTGCGGTGGAAGCCTGCCCACTGAATCTGGCGCCGACCGCGAGCACCACTGCGGTCCTCGCCCTTGGCGATGCTTTGGCTGTGGCCTTGCTTGATGCGCGCGGTTTTGGCGAGGAAGACTTTGCCCGCTCGCATCCGGGTGGCAGCCTCGGTCGTCGCTTGCTGACTCACGTTCGTGACGTCATGCGCGCCGGGCCGGCACTTCCCGCAGTCGTTGCCGAGACCAGCGTGCCAGAGGCGATTCTCGAGATCTCGCGGGGCGGCATCGGCATGACCGCAGTGCTCACTTCCGAACGTCGGGTGATTGGCATTGTGACCGATGGCGACCTGCGACGAGCCTTCGCCAAGGGCCTCGACCTGCGATTGCTGGTGGTGGCCGACATCATGGGTCGCAAGCCGCGTGCGATCGGTCCGGACCACCTCGCGGTTGAAGCGGTTCAGATGATGGAGCAGTACAAGATCAATCAGCTCCCCGTCGTCGACGACAGTGGCATTCTGCTTGGCGCCTTGAACATGCACGACCTCTTCAAGGCAAAGGTCATCTGATGACGGTCGACAGCGTCATGCGGCGACTGTCCTTGGCCTCCTCTCTGCCAGCGGAGGGCCGGCAATGAAGCGGTGGAGCAGCGCAGCCCTGCCGATCAGTATTCTGCTGGTGTTGGCGGCGCTGACTTTCTGGCTACGCTATGCCACCGAATTCACGGAAAAGCCGGGTGATGGGAAGCATCGCCATGATCCTGATTACATCGTTGATGGCGTAAGCTTACGCAAGATCGGTCAGTCGGGAATCCTCGAGCACACGCTGATCGCCGACCAGATTCGTCACTATCCCGACGACGACACCACCAGCATGGATCAGCCAAAATTTGTTTACCTGCATCCGACCAGGCCGCCGGTGACCATCAGTGCTGTGCACGGCGTGATGGGCCCGAAAGGCGAGCGGGTGGATCTCAGCGAGCAGGTCGAAGTGCGCCGTGCCGGGAGCGCCAAGAACCCGCCATTGCTGGTCGAGACCTCCGAATTGACCGTGCTCACCGGTGAGGAAAAAGCATTTACCAACAGCCATGTGCTGATCACGCAGGGCGCCTCATGGGTGCAGGGGGTCGGCATGCAAGTCGATAACAAGTTGCAGACTTACTTGCTGGAATCCCAGGTCCGCGGAGAAATTGAAAGCCGTTCGGCCAAGAAAAAGAAACCACAGACATGAAAAAGAAATCTTGCCTCGCCGGCACCAGTTGCCTACTGATCGCCTTGTCGATGCCTGCGCAGGCCGAACGCGCGGACGCTGCGAAACCGGTCCTGCTCGAAGCCGATCGCATGAGCATCGATGACCTCAACAAGGTGCAGGTCCTCGAGGGGAACGTGATTCTGACTCAGGGTTCCCTGCAGATTCGTACCGATCGTCTGGTCGTTACCCAGGATGCCGATGGTTTTCAGAAGGGGACGGCTTTCGGAGGGGCCGACGGGCTTGCCCGCTTCAAGCAGAAGCGTGAGGGGAAGGACGATTACATGGAAGGGGAGGCCGAGCAGATCGACTACGATGCGCGCGCGGAAAAAAGCGAATTCTTCAGGCGCGGCTGGGTGAAGAGCGGGCCCGATGAAGTCCGCGGTGCCTACATTTCCTATGACGCTCTCAACGAAAAATACCTGGTCACTACCGGCGCCGGCAAGACCAAGAGCGCCACTGGCGCCAGTCAGGCGCGGGTGCGCGCCATCATTCAGCCGCGTGGCAAGAACGCGGATCCGAAGGCGCAGGAAGGGGAGCCGTTGACCCTGCGGCCAGCGCCACGGGGCAAGTAGGGCCCCAGATGCTCCCCGGGCTTGCGTGCCGAGGCTGAGCGACGCAGCAGAAATCTCGTTTTCCGCTCCTCGTCAATCGCGGAAAGACACAACTAATTCATACAAAACAAATACATACATAATTTGTTGCGGCGCACAACAAACTTCTTGACAAGTCTCGGGGAAGGTTTATAATTCAGTCCATGGTGCAGTGCAACAAACGGTCCGGGTGCCAAGAAGCGCGGGATCAATGAGTTCAACATTGCACATGTTGTGCCCCCATTCTTTTTAGGAGATTGACCATGTTTACCAAACCCGAGGAATTCGCCGCCGCTAACAAGGCTTCCGTTGACGCCATGCTGACTCTTGCCAACACCGCTCTGGCGAGCGCCGAGCGCATCGCTGCGCTGAACCTGAATACCGCTCGCTCGATGCTGGAAGACGGCGTGTCCAACGCCAAGGCGATGCTCGGTGCCAAGAACGCACAAGAACTGTTCTCGGTGCAGGCTTCGCTGGCCCAGCCGAATCTCGAAAAGGCCGTTGCCTACACGCGCAGCGTCTACGAGATCTCCGCGCAGTCGAAGGAAGAGGTTTCCAAGCTTCTCGAGGCGCAATTTAGCGACTTTCAGAAGCAGGTCTTTGCGCTCATGGAACAAGCCGCCAAGAGTTCACCGGTCGGTTCGGAGACCGCTGTTTCCGCCGTCAAGTCAGCCATCGCTTCGGCGACCTCTGCCTTCGACACCATGAACAAGGCCGCCAAGCAGGTTGCCGATATCGCTGAATCGAACGTCGCCGCCGCGACCAATGCAACGGTCAAGGCCGTTGGTGCCACCGCCGCAGCGACCAAGAAATAGGCTTGACTGTTGCGTCTCGAGTATCGGGCTTGAGGCAGCTGTCTGAGCAGTAATAACGTCCAGAGCCCCCGACATCTCTCGGGGGTTTCTTTTTAGGACCTCAGGCAGCGAGCATTCTGGAGTAGCCCGAACCGTAGTAGCCACGGCGGGAGGAGAGCACGCGTGTTGCGGCGTTTCCGTCACGCGTCTCATCACTGCCACACATGGAGGAATACACATGAACACCATCGATCTCGAAAAACTGGCCGAAAGCCAGAAAGCCAACGCACAAGTGATGATGACTCTGGTGCGCACAGCGTTCCACGGCATGGAGCAACTCTCCGCCCTCAATCTTGCTGCCAGCCGTGAGCTGTTCAACAACAGTGCCACTGGTGCACAGCAGTTGATGGACATCAAGGATCCGAAGCAATTGACCGGTGTCGCTGGTGCGATGGCCCAGCCCAACGTCGACAAGCTGCTCGAGTACTCGCGCGGTCTCTACGATCTGTCCGCCAACATGCAGCGCGAAATCACGTCGGTGATGGAACAGCAGTACAGCAACATGGCCCAGCAGGCGAGCAGTCTGGTCGGCAAGGGTAGCGCTGGCACCCCGATTGCCGGTGACGTCTTCGGCGCCGCCATGAAGCAGATGATGACCGCTTCGAGCACCGCTTTCGAAAACATCTCGCAGATGGCCAAGCAGATGACCGACATCGTCGACACCAATGTCAAGGCTGCAAGCAGCGCCACCGCCAAGGCCGCCGCAGCGCTGACCCCGAAGAAGTAAGCCATTCGCTGTAGTTCGGCGTGGCCCAGGAACCCGGCGATGACCGGGTTTCTTTTTTTCTACGCGTGGCGAGTTGTCAGTGCTGTCAGCGTGATCAGCAGCAGCGCTCTATGGCCGCCATTGCCAATCGATGCCGCGCCGCTCGACCTCGAGGCGGATGCGACTCATTGCCTGATCGACCAGCGCCTGTTCGCCCTCGACGCCCAATTCGAGGTGCCGCCTTTGTCCGTCCGGTGAAATCGACGGCAGACTGAACAGCCGCAGCGTCGGGAAGTCGGCCACGATTCCTTCCATCAGATCGAAAAGCGCGCTTTCGTAGCAGTTGGCGCCGGTCAGCAGGAAGGCCTGTTCGATTCGTGCATGGCAATCGAAAAGATCACTATAGAAGGTTTCGAGTGCCCATTCGACCATCGGATGGGCCATTTGCGGAAAGCCGGGCACAAAGTAGTGATCGCGGACGCGAAAGCCCGGAATGCGGTTGAACGGGTTGGGAATGATGTCTACGCCGCGCGGGAAAGTGCCCAGCAGCAGGCGAACATCGTTGGTCTGATCGCCGAAACGGCCGCGGATCTCGCGCTCTGCATCGGGATGCAGGACGAGGTCGACGCCCAGCGCCTCGGCTACGGCCTGTCGGGTCTGGTCGTCGGGCGTGTTGCCTATGCCGCCAAAGCTGAAGACGACGTCGCCGGCGGCCAGGCTGCGGCGCAGCGTTGCCGCGATCCGCGCGCGCCTATCACCCAGGAATTCGACCCACGACAGGCGCAGCCCACGCGCGGCGAGCAACTCGGCGACCTTGGCAAAGTGCTGGTCGACGCGTTTTCCCGACAGAATCTCGTCGCCAATGATGAGTGCCCCGAAGCTCTTCATTTGACCTCCTCGATTTGCGGCTGCTCGTCGATCACCGCCACCAGCGCACCCTGCCGCAAACCGCGCAGTGCTTCAAGGCAGTAGTGCGAATAGGCCAGCGCTGCCAGTGTTGGCGTCAGCAGGCCGAGCAGCGGGATGTGCGCCAACAGCGCCAGGGTGACGCCGAGCACCAGTAGCTGGACGCCGTGCTCACGTCTGAGCGCACGCCATTCCTGGTCGGTGGCATGTACGGTGAGCGCATCGAAGGCAAAGGTGCGTCGCGTCAGCCAGGCCATCCACAGGATCGGCAGCACCAGGCCCAGCCCGGGCACCAGCCATAGCGGCAGGGGGCACCAGCCATAGCGGCAGGGTCAGCAGCATGCCGACGATGTACAGCAGCAGCGCAGCGACGCTGTTCCAGGCGCCCGCGACCACACTGTCCTTGCCGACTCGGGCCAGTTCCGGGTAGTCGGCCAGGGCGACATGATTGAGCAGCAATGGCATCACGAAAATCGCCGCCAGCAGCATGGCGGTGATGAATGCCGCCGCGAGGATCAGCAGCCAGCCGCCGAGCACCGCGCCGAGCTTGGCCAGCCACACCGCTCCCCAGCCAGCCAGCCAGGTCATCGGCGGCTGTTCGACCAGGGTCGCAATCAGGCTTTCCAGCGCAAACACCATCAACACGATCCAGATCACCAGCGCCACCGCCGCCGGCCCGAAGAACAACAGCCAGACGCGTCCACCTCCAAGCGTGCGTAAGCTGCGTCCCAGCGCAAGAACAATTTCAGTCACTTATTCACTCTCCATCTCGTCCGATGCGAAAAGCGTTTGGCGATCACTGGATACCCTCCCACATCTTCTGCAGCCGCTTGCTCGACACCGGCACCGGTGTACGTAGCGCCTGCGCGAAGAGATGCACGCGCAATTCCTCGAGCAACCAGCGGAACTGCTCGAGCTGTGCGTTGCCGACTCCCTGTTTGGCCAGTATCGTCGCGCGTCGCTGATAGTTGGTCCATAGCGGCAGGTACTCCTCGGCCAGCAGGCGGGCGTCGCGAGCTGCGCCATGGGCGCCGCCGGCCTTCAGCTTGTCCAGGCGCACGGCAATGGCATTCAAATAGCGCGGATATTGTTGCAGGCGTTCGAAAGGCGTGTCGACCACGAAGCGCTTGCTGATCAGCCGCGCCAGTTGTCCTTCAATGTCATGGACGGTGCTGCCGTAGGCTTTGAACGCCGGCAGCTTCTTGTGCAGTGCAAGCCAGTCGCTGAGAATCCGGCCGACCAGGCGACAAACCTCCTGGGCCAGCAAGCCCACCCGCGGTTTGGCTTCCAGGCAGCGGGCGTTGAAACTCGCCGCATCGGTCGGCCAGGGCTCTTGCAGGCAGGCGCGCGCGAAAGTCAGCTCCAGCAACTGTCCGCGCAGCTCGTCGAGTGTGCCCAGCGCCATGAACTGCATGCCCATTTGCGTCAGCCCCGGCAGGTTCTTTTCGAGGTACTTGATCTGCTCGCGAAACTGCAGCATGAACAGTCGCAGCAGTCCCCCCGAGTGCGCCTGCAGCGCCTCCTCGGGCGAATCGAAGACGCTCACCGAGACGCTGTCGCCGTCGTCGGTCAGTCCCGGGTAGCCGAAGACCGTCTGACCGCCGCCGACCTCGACTTCAATCAGTTCGGCCAACTCGCCAAAACTCCAGTCGGTCATTCCCGAAAACTCGGCCGGTGTCTCGTGCAGTTCGGCGAACTCCTGCTTCGCCTCGCGTCCCCATTCGCTGCGCAGCTCACTCAAGCTGCGACTGATGCCGAGCTGGCGGCCGTTCTCGTCGATCAGACGGAAGTTGAAGCTCAGGTGCGCGGGTACTGAAGCGGGGCGAAAAGCGTCTGCGGTGAGGTCCCAGCCGCGCGCGTTCAAGCCGCGGGTTTGCAAGATGAAATGGACCAGTGCGTTCACCAATGGCTTGTCCGTCGGAGACACTTGCTCGACGAACTCGCTGGCAAAGTCGGGCACCGGCACCAGCTTGGCGCGAATCCGTTGCGGAAGCGTTTTTACCAGCTGCTGCACCTTCTCCTTGAGCAGTCCCGGCACCAACCATTCGCAACGTGCGGCAGGGATCTGGTTCAGCTGCGCCAGCGGCAGGGTCAGGGTCACGCCGTCGCGAGCACTGCCCGGTTCGAAGTGGTAGGCCAGCGGGTAGTCGACGCTGCCGAGGTGCAGTTGATGCGGGAAAGCCTCGCTGGTGATGCCGGCGGCCTCGTGGCGCATCAAGTCCTCGCGCACCAGGTGCAGCAGTCGCGGCACCAGGTGCAGCAGTCGCGGTTGCTCGCGCTCGGCGGTGCGCCGCCACTTGTCGAAGCTGGCGCCGCTGTAGATGCCCTCGGGGACGATCTGGTCGTAGAAGGCAAAGATCAGTTCGTCGTCAACCAGCACGTCGGGTCGCCGCGACTTGTGCTCCAGGGTTTCGATGTCGAGCACCAGCTGCTGATTGTTCTTGAAGAAATCCCAGCGTCGCGCGAACTCTTCGCTGACCTCACCGGCGACCAGTGCGTCGCGGATGAACAGTTCGCGTGCGGCCGGTGGGTTCAACGGCCCGAAGTTTACCCGCCGGCGCGCCTCGACGACGATTCCGTACAGTGTGATGCGCTCGAAAGCGACTGCCTGCATCGCCTTTTTCTCCCAGTGCGGGTCGAAATGACTGCGCTTGAGGAGGTGCGCGCCGACCAGCTCCAGCCATGCCGGTTCGATGCGTGCGACGCAGCGAGCGAACAGGCGCGTCGTTTCACTGATCTCGGCGGCGACAATCCACTTGCCGGCCTTCTTTTGCAGCGCCGAGCCGGGATGGATCAGCATCTTGATGCCGCGTGCGCCGAGGTAATGCGCCGAATCCTCCGACTTGCAGCCAATGTTGCCGAGCAGGCCGGCGAGCAGTGCGCGATGGACGGCGTCGTAGCTTGCCGGAACCTGGTTCGGGCGCCATTTCTGTTCGGCCACCAGCGTGTGCAGTTGCGCGTGGATGTCACGCCATTCACGCATGCGGAGCGCCGAAAGAAAGTTGTCGTGGCAGGTCTGTACCAGCTTGCGCTGCGACTTGCGATGTTCGACCTCGGCCTGGTACCAGTCCCACAGCTTGAGCCACGAGAGGAATTCGGACTTCGGGTCGGCCCACTTGCGGTGTGCGGCGTCGGCGCCGCCCTGCTTTTCCTGTGGTCGCTCGCGCGGATCCTGGACGCTCAGGGCGGCAGCGATGACCAGCACTTCGCGCAGGCACGCTTCGCCGCGGGCGGCGACGATCATCCGCCCGACGCGCGGGTCGAGTGGCATCTTCGCCAGTTCCTGACCGGTCTCCGTCAGCGCGTTGTCGTCGGTGACTGCGCCGAGTTCGAGCAATAGCCGGTAGCCGTCGGCAATGGCTTTGCGCGGTGGTGCTTCGAGGAACGGAAAATCTTCGATGTCGCCGAGACGCAGCGCTTTCATGCGCAGGATCACCCCGGCCAGGGAGGAGCGCAGTATTTCCGGTTCCGAGTATTCCGGGCGCAGCGCGAAGTCCTGCTCCTCATAAAGGCGGATGCACACTCCGGCGGCGACCCGTCCACAGCGCCCGGCGCGCTGGTTGGCCGAGGCCTGCGAGATCTTCTCGATCTGCAGTTGTTCGACTTTGCTGCGGTACGAATAGCGCTTGATGCGTGCCAGGCCGGTATCGACGACGTAGCGGATTCCCGGCACGGTCAGCGAGGTTTCGGCGACGTTGGTGGCCAGCACGATCCGCCGCCCGAGGTGCGGTTTAAAGATTCGTCCCTGCTCTTCGCTCGACAGACGGGCGAAAAGCGGCAGAATTTCGGTATGCGGCGGGTGCTGCTTGCGCAGCGCCTCGGCGGCCTCGCGGATCTCGCGCTCGCCGGGCAGAAAGACCAGCACATCGCCCGGTCCGGCGCGATCGAGTTCGTCGCAGGCGTCGACAATTGCCTCGCAGAGATCGCGCTGGTCGTCACTGCGTTCGCCGTGTCCACTGCGCTCGCCGCCGGATTCCCCGCCATCTTCCTTCTGCAACGGCCGATAGCGCAATTCCACCGGATGCAGTCGGCCCGAGACCTCGATGACCGGCGCGTCGTCGAAGTGCCGGGCAAAACGCTGCGCGTCGATCGTTGCCGAGGTGATGATCAGCTTCAGATCGCGGCGCTTGGGCAAGAGCTGCTTGAGGTAGCCGAGCAGGAAGTCGATGTTCAGGCTGCGCTCGTGCGCTTCGTCGATGATCAGCGTGTCGTACTGTTCGAGCCAGACGTCGCCCTGCGTCTCGGCGAGCAGGATGCCGTCGGTCATCAGCTTGATCAAGGCATCTGGAGTGGTGCGGTCACTGAAGCGGATCTTGTAGCCAACCAGCCGTCCCACCTCGCTGTGCAGCTCCTGCGCGATACGTGCCGCTGTCGATCGTGCGGCGATCCGGCGCGGCTGTGTGTGACCAATCAGGCCGGTGGTGCCGCGACCGATGTCCAGGCAGATCTTGGGGATCTGCGTGGTCTTACCCGAGCCGGTTTCGCCGCAGACGATCACTACCTGATGCTTGGCGATCAGCTCCGCGATCTCGGCACGCCGCCCATTGACCGGCAGGTCGTCGGCGAACTCCGGCTGCGGCAGGCGCGCCCGCCGCGCCGCCACGGCGGCGCGCCCGCCGCGCCGCCACGGCGGCGCGTGACTTTTCGATCAGACTGTCGCGTTCGGCCTGCAGTGCGTCGCGCTTGGCGCCGAAGCCGTGCCGCAGGGCGCGCGTCAGCGCGCGCAGCTGACGCTGGTCGAGTGCCAGGCAGTCGGCGAAAGGATTCTGCGTTGGGCTTGCGAAACGGGCGCTGGTAGGGGTCATCGGTCAGTGAGAATGGGGTGCTGACAGGGGCCGTCGAAGTGCTTTGCGCACGGGAGACAATCGTGCACCGAACAGCACAGAAATTGCGCACGGTCGCCTCGCCGTGTAAGGGGCGCCATTTTACCCCAGAGCGCCGCACGGACTGTGTACTACTCTGCATGGCTGCACGCCTCTGTCGCGTGCGGGCGTGCAGGCGCTGAATTCAAGGCCCCGAAGCGTGTCGTTTCGCAGTATTGTAGTTCTTGCGTTTTCCATCGGGAGAAGGTCGATGCCACTGCCAGACATCATGCCAATCAACGATCCCCGGGCGGACATCATCCCCAAGCCAGCAAACTCCGGATCGAAATGAAATCGGGAATGGCGTGATCCATGAACGAACGACGCGTTGACCAGGCACCTGGGTTGGGAGGAGTGCCGGCGCATCCCGGATGCGCCCGTCGCCAGCCGCTAGTGCAGGGCGCGGGTTCTTCATGAGCGATGACGCTCTGCTGCGCCGCCTGGCCGCCGCTGATCGCTTCCTCAATCGTTTCGGTCGCCATGGCATCGTCGGCCTGTCGCTTGTCGGTGCGCTCCTGGTCGGGGCGCTGGACTACCTCACCGGCTACGAAATATCGATGTCGCTCTTCTACCTCGGGCCGGTTGCTCTGGCCACTTGGTATGGCGGACGCCGGGCGGGCATCGGCATCGCGCTGATAAGCTGTTTCTTCTGGTACGGCACTCAGCTGGCCACCGGCAATCCCTATTCGAATTCGGTGATCCCTGTCTGGAACGCGCTCATCCGTTTTGGTTTCTTCTTCATCACCAGCTCGCTGCTGACTGCACTGCGTGACGGCCTCGTTAGGCAGCAGCAGCTGGCACGCACCGACGCCCTGACCGGTTTGTATGGCCGGCGCGCGTTCGAGGAACGGCTCGAGCATCAGCTGGCGATGGCCCAGCGCCGCAAGACTCCGCTCACCCTGGCCTACGTGGACCTCGATAACTTCAAGCTCGTCAACGATACTCTTGGCCATGCCGAAGGCGATCGGGTGCTGCGAACAACGGGGCAGGTCCTCAAGAAAACTCTGCGTAAGACGGACACCGCAGCACGTCTCGGTGGCGACGAGTTTGCCCTGCTCCTGCCGGAAAGTGATGGGCACGGCGCAAAGCGGGTGGTCGAGAACCTCGTCGATGAGCTGCGCGAGGCGTTTTCGGCCAACGGGCGTGCGGTCACCTGCAGCATTGGCGTCGTCAGCTTTCTTGAACCGGCCCGCTCGGCGGCCGAGGTACTCGCCGCCGCTGACGCCTTGATGTACGAGGTCAAGCGTCGGGGCAGGGCGGCGATTGCTTTTCGTGTCGTCGGCGGCGCGTTTGCGGAAGCTGATCGCGAAGGCGGAGCAGCGAAAAATGGCGCTTGACCTCCGCCGTCCAGCTGTCGCCTCGTGGTCAGGGAACGACCGACGACTCGACCGGCGGCCGATCGATCCTCAGGAGGGCGCATGAGACCCTGCTTTGCCATCGTGCTGCCATGCCTGCTGGTCTGCGCATCTGTGCTTGCTGCGCCAGCTCCCTGGTATCTCTGGCGCAGCAGAATCGATGCCCAGGTATTCTGCGCTCAGACGTCGCCGGGCGTCGGTTGGCAGCGGGTCGGCGGGCCGTACCGGGACGCTCATTGCGAGAAATCGGGAATACCCGGCCATTAGCGGCGTCTCGCCTGAGCCGGTCGAACTTTCCGTCGCTGGAGGGGGTCAGGAATTTGGGCGCGGTCGGTGATCCACCGCTCGCGATTATTGACTAAGGGAATGATTGGATTTTGCGCATGGGTAAGAAGAAGAGCGGTCTGGTCTTTGCATACATTCTGGAGGGCGGTTCCGGCAAGCCGATGAACTGGGATCGGATCAGCAGCTGGGAACCGGGCCAGGGAATCTTGTGGTTGCATCTCGATTATGCCGACGAAGGGGCCAAGCAATGGCTGGTCGAAGAGAGTGGCCTCGATGAAGTGGCGTGCGCCGCCCTGATGGCTGAAGAAACCCGCCCGCGGGTCCTGTCATCCGGAACTTCCCTTCTCCTGATCCTGCGTGGTGTCAACTTCAATCCCGGTGCCGATCTCGAAGACATGGTCGCCATCCGGATGTGGTTCGACGAGCATCGCATCATCAGCATGCGGCATCGGCGGGTGATGGCCATGGACGACATTAACAAGAGTATCCAGGCGGGCAAGGGGCCGGAATCGATCGGTGATTTTCTGGTCATGGCCGCCAGCAAGCTTACCGATCGAATGGCCGATGTGATCGGTGACATCGATGACAGCGTCGATGAGCTGGAGGACACGGTGCTGAACGGGGAAAGCCATGAGCTGCGTCCCAAGCTGGCCCACTTGCGCCGGCAGACGATCAGCATGCGGCGCTATATTTCGCCGCAGCGCGACGTGCTGGCACGCCTGCAGATTGAGCGCGTGCCCTGGCTGGACGATACCGACAGGGTACGAGTCCGCGAACTTGCCGAACGTACGGCTAGGTTCGTCGACGATCTGGACTCGGCACGCGATCGAGCGGCAATTACCCAGGAAGAGCTCAACAACGCCCTCTCCGAAAAGATGAACAAGACCATGTACGTGCTCTCGATCGTCGCCGCCATCTTTCTCCCTTTGGGCCTGTTTACGGGACTTCTGGGAATCAACGTCGGCGGGGTTCCGGGAACCGAAAACAGCTCCGCATTTGCCTGGGTCAGCGTCCTGCTGTTTGTCTTTGCCTTTGCGCAGTACATTCTTTTCAAGAAAATGAAATGGATCTGATCGGCAAGGCTGCGACCACGGGTAGGTGACGCGCTGCTTGAAGGCGGATTTTTTGCGAGGTAATCCGTTATCAGCTGCACGGGGGGCTGCAGCCAGCGTGGGTCTGCCATTTCTCGCGATGTCGAAAGGCTTTCAGCGGTTCATAGTCGCCGTACGCGGCCTTGTCCGACGGAAGTTCGCTGACCTGGATGGCTTCCTGGCGATGGTGAAGAGCGCTCGGACTAATGACTGGTTTTCTCACGCGGACGGGCGGTTTTTCCGTTGTTCGGCCACTCTAACAGGCAATCGATTTCGCCGGCAGACGGGACTTTGGTAATTAATCCGCGGCTTGCTTCGATTAAGCTGTTGTGGAATCGACACAATCTTCGGCTAAAATGCGCGGCGTCGGTTTCCGGTTTGGCGCCATGTCACGCGATGTCGCCTTGCCAAGTTACTGTTCTGGCGCTCGCTGGATGTGCCGGGATAAGGGAGCCGCGAATCTCGTCCCGTGCCCTGCAGGGTACCTTACGACCAATAGCGGTCCAGTCAAAAAAGGATAATTCAATGAAGCAATACAGCGCGGAGTTCCTTGGAACATTCTGGCTTGTTCTCGGTGGTTGCGGCAGTGCGGTACTCGCCGCGACCTTTCCGGAGGTGGGCATTGGCTTGACGGGTGTTTCACTGGCATTCGGATTGACCGTATTGACCATGGCCTACGCCATCGGCCATATCTCGGGTTGTCATCTAAACCCTGCAGTCTCTATTGGGCTGTGGGCCGGTGGCCGTTTTCCGGCGAGCAAGCTCGCACCGTACATCGTCGCGCAGGTTCTTGGCGGCATAGCCGCCGGCGCTGTCCTGTACGTTATCGCCAGTGGCGCTCCGGGCTTTGACTTGGCGAACGGTTTTGCCTCGAATGGCTACGGCGAGCACTCACCGGGAAAATATTCGTTGCTTGCGGCGCTGGTCACTGAAGTGGTGTTGACCATGTTCTTTCTGCTGATCATCATGGGTGCCACCGACAAACGCGCTCCGGCCGGTTTCGCGCCGATTGCCATCGGCCTCGGACTGACGCTGATCCACCTGATTAGCGTCCCGGTCACCAATGCCTCGGTCAATCCGGCGCGCAGCACCGCCGTCGCGGTGTTTGTCGGCGATTGGGCGACTGCCCAGCTCTGGCTGTTTTGGGTGGCTCCGATCATCGGTGGCGCGCTCGGCGCGCTGACTTATCGCTTCATCGCCGGCGACGAAGAAAGCTGAAAATTGCGGCTCCGGATCGGGTGACTTTGACGCCCGAACTTGCGGCGCTACCCGGGATTGCGCACCAGCAATCCCGGGTGCTTCAGTACCGGGAGCGCGCAGACGCTGTCAGCGTGCCGCAGCGCTGCCGACGTCGGCATCTACGCGGCGAGGGCGTCCAGTCGCCTCTCAACGAGGACCTGAGCGCAATTCTACCCGCCCACCACCACGCCAATGGAGATCCTGATGCACCTCAACGCCTTGCTGCCGCGCTACCCGGTACCCGCCCTGAACGTTCCGCTGACATCCGGCGGGCGTTTCGTCCTCGGTTCCTCACCTGCCGAGCACTTCGACCTGCTGGTTTTCTATCGCGGCCTGCATTGCCCGATCTGCGCCAAATACCTGCTTGAGCTGGAGCGCCTGTCACCCGAGTTCGCCTCACGTGGCGTGCAGATTCTTGCGCTGAGCAGCGACAGCGAAGAACGCGCCCGGCAAATGGCCGAAAAAGTAGCCGCCAGGGGCGTGCAGTTCGGCTATGGCCTGAGCCTGCGCAGCGCGCGCCAGTGGGGGCTTTATATCAGCACCTCGCGCGGCAAGACCTCCATCGGGATCGAGGAACCCGAGCTGTTCAGTGAACCCGGGGTGTTCCTGGTTCGCCCCGACGGAACGCTGTACTACGGCGCGGTCCAGACGATGCCCTTCGCCCGACCGCAGTTCCAGGACCTGCTCGGCGCCATTGATTTTGCGATCAGCAAGGACTACCCGGCGCGCGGCGAATTCACTGGCGACGTGTAGGAACGCCAGGACGGCCTGCGGCTAGCCGGCGACGGCCAGTCGCTTGAGCACTTCTTCGCGCGGGAAGAGGGCGAGTAGCGCATCGACCGAAGGCGTCTGTTCCTGGCCGGTCAGCAGCACCCGCAGGGGCATCGCCAGCTTCGGCATTTTTAGCCCGTGCGCGGCGACGCTGTGCTTGATCAAGGCGCCGATCGCTGCTGGCTCCCAGGCGATGTCCGGTAGTCCGGCGGTGAAGTCGGCCAGTGCCGGCAGCGCTTCCGGCGTCAGATGCTTGGCCAGGAGTTCCGCTTTCGGGGTGATGTCGATGTAGAACACCTCGGCGGCGTCGGCCAGCTCATTGAGGTTGCTGACGCGCTCCTGGTAGAGGGCGATGATCGCCTGCAGGGAAGGCCTTGCGCTCACCATTACGCCACGCGCTTGCAGCCGTGGCAGCACCAATGCCGCCAGACGCGCCGGCTCGGCGCGCTTGAGGTAGTGCGCATTGAGCCAGTTGAGCTTCTCGGTGTTGAACTGCGCTGCCGACGGGGTGATGTGGTCGAGGTCGAACCACTCGCAGAACTGCGCCATCGAGAAGATCTCTTCGTCGCCGTGTGACCAGCCCAGGCGGGCCAGATAGTTAAGCACCGCTTCCGGCAGATAGCCTTCGTCGTCGTACTGCATGACGCTCACCGCGCCGTGGCGCTTGGACAGTTTCTGGCCATCGTCACCGAGAATCATCGACAGGTGCGCATATTGCGGGACCTGCACGCCCAGCGCCTTCAGGATGTTGATCTGGCGCGGCGTATTGTTGACATGATCGTCGCCGCGAATGACCTGTGTGATGCCCATGTCGAAGTCATCGACAACGACGCAGAAGTTGTAGGTTGGTGTGCCATCGGCGCGGGCTATCACCAGATCGTCGAGTTCGGCGTTGGCGATTTCGATCCGCCCCTTGACCAGGTCGTCCCAGGCGACGACGCCGTCCCTCGGATTGCGGAAGCGTACCGCCGGCGATACACCGGCCGGCGGCGTTGGCAGGACCTTGCCTGCTTCCGGCCGCCAGCTGCCGTCATAGCGCGCCTTCAGCCCTTGCGCGCGTTGTTCCTCGCGCAGGCGATCGAGTTCTTCGGGGGCCATATAGCAATGGTAGGCAGTGCCGGCGGCGAGCATCTCCTCAATCACCGTCCGGTAGCGGCCCATGCGCTGCGTCTGGTAGAAGGGACCTTCGTCGTGGGCCAGGCCGAGCCAGCTCATGCCGTCAAGAATCGCCTGCACGGCTTCCGGCGTCGACCGCGCCAGGTCGGTATCCTCGATGCGCAGGATGAAGCTGCCGCCGTGGCGGCGGGCATAGGCCCACGAGAAAAGTGCGGTGCGCGCACCGCCAATGTGCAGGAAACCGGTCGGGGAGGGCGCAAAACGGGTGCGGATCATGGCTGGGGGTCGCAGTCTGGCAAAGCGCCCATTCTAGACCCTAGACCCCCCGCCGGTGCCGAACAGCGTGCGGCTTTCGGCATCTGCCTGGATTGCTGCACAGGCTTCGCTGGCGGCTGGCGCAGGCGCCACGCCGTCCCTCCTCGCGCAGGCTCTCAGCGCTGTCGTCCGTCGTCGTGAAAGCGAATCAGGTTCCGCCCGGCCTGCTTGGCTTCATACATGGCCGCATCCGCCCACTGAAAAATCTCGTCCTGGCTGTCTTGACGACCGATGAACAAGGCAACGCCGATGCTCGCCGAGCACTGGTGGGTCAGCGCCATCTCGGTCTTTCCCTCGGCTTCGACGCTCAGTCGGTACGGTTCCAGCAGGGCGATGCGAATCTTCTCGGCGACACGGGCGGCCTTCTCCATGGCCTCGCTTCTGTCTTCAGCCAGCTCGCCGATCATCACCACGAACTCGTCACCACCGAAGCGGGCGACGGTATCCACCTCGCGAACGCAGCTTTTTAGGCGACCTGCTGCCTCAATTAGCAGCAGGTCGCCAATGACGTGCCCATGCGCATCGTTGAGCGGTTTGAAATTGTCCAGGTCGACGAACATCAATGCGCCATGGCAGGGTGTCCGCCCGCCGGCCGCCATCGTCTGTTGCAGACGATCGTAGAGCAGGCGGCGGTTGGGCAGCGCCGTCAGCGGGTCATGAAAGGCCAGTTGGCGTACCTGTTCTTCGGCCTGCTTGCGTTCGGTGATTTCCCGGCTGACGCCAAAATAACCGATGATCGTGCCCTGCGCGTCGCGTTCTGGCGTGGACAGTACTTCCAGCCAGATCAGTCGGCCGTCCTGGCAGCGCTGTGGCAGTTCGAAGCGGGTAATCCCGGTTCGCACTCCGCGCCGTTCAGCTTCTGCGCGCTGCGCCTGCTTCTCCTTGAGGAGGGCGATGCCCTCGGCGGTCAACACCTCGGTGACGTGGCGCCCGATCACCTGCTCAGCCTTGTAGCCGCGCAGGCGTTCATCCGCCGGGCTGATATAGGTGAAGCGATGGTCGCGATCCTGTCGCCAGACGATGTCGGAAACGTTCTCGGTGAGCAGCCGGTAGTGCGCCTCGGAGGCGCGCAGCTGTTCAGCCGCCAGATTTCGCTCGATGGCTATACTGGCCAGGCGGGCGGACTGTTCGATCAGCTCGATATGGGCAGCGCTTGGGCTTTGGCAATGACGATGATAGATGGCGAAGGTGCCGAGGACCTTTCCCGACGATGAGCGAATCGGTTCCGACCAGCACGATCCCAGGCCGGCGCTGGCTGCCAGCTCTCTGGAGCGCGCCCAGTAGGGATGCGTGGCGATATCTTCGACGATCACCCGCTGGCCGGTAAACGCGGCTGTTCCACAGGAACCGGCACCGGCGCGGATTTTCAGGCCGTTGACCGCGGCGTTGAAAGCCTCGGGCAGGCTGGGTGCCGCGCCGGTGTTCAGGCGCTGACCTTCGTGATCGACCAGCAGAATGCTGCACAGCATTCCCGGATTGAGTTCCTCCACGCCCCGCGCCAGCGCTTCAAGAATCCCGCGTAGCGGCTCGCCTTCCGCAAGCAGTTGCAGAATGTGGCTGCGGAACTGTTCGTATTGCTCGGCTCGCTTGACAGCGGTGATATCGCTATGTGTGATCACCACGCCGCGCTCGACGTCGGGCCCCAGAGGCATGACGGTCATCGTGAACCAGCGTTGTTCCTGCGGCGAATGGCAGGCGTACTCAAGGCTGAAGGAAGGCCGACGGCGTTCCAGAACAGCTTCGATTCCGCGCCGAGGGTCTTCGGCGTCGTCGCTCGGCGGCTCGTCAAGGTGGCAGAAATCGAGGTAATTGACGCCGACGTCGGTATGCGCCGCGGGCTGTCCTGGCTGGCGGCTGTTTTCTCGCGAAAACCGCCGCCAGCGCTTGTTGACTTCCCGGACGAAGCCGTGGCGATCGAGGACGACAATTTCGGCGGCCATGGAATTGAGGATGGTGTTCTTGAACGCCTCACTTTCCTGCAGGGCTTTTTCCCGCTTGCCCAGTGTTTCGAGCAGACGATTGAAGCTGGCGAACAGTTCGCCGACTTCATCGGCGCGGGTGATCGGCAGAAGCTGCGGGGTTTGCTGCGGACCCGAGAAAGTGGACAAGGTCTTGGCGGCTGCTAGGATCGGCGCAAGCTGTCGCCCCAATATCCACCATGTCGCGGTGGCTGCCAGCACGGTGAGCAGCAGGGCGGCCAGCAGCATGCGTTGCTGCATCGCGTGGATCGGGGCAAAGGCTTCAGAGGTGGGCAGGATGGCCACCATGTCCCAACCGGAAACGGGTATTCGCTTGGCCGAGCTCAGTACTTCGGTGCCGACCGAACTGATGTAAACGACCGGTCCCTCGAAACCTTCGATAAAGCGATCGATGGTCGGACTGACGCCTGGGGAGGGCAGGCCGGTCATGACGCGGCGCTTGTCGGTCGCGGTGATGATCTGGCGGTGCTGCGGCGCAACAAGAAGATAGCCGCCCGTCTTGCCGTAGCGCCCACCAGTGACGCGGTCAAGGAAGTTTGGTATGGCGAGATTGACGAGCCCACTCACGGCGCCGATCACTTTGCCACGTGCGTCACGAATGGGGACGGCCATGCCAAAAACCGGCGCCTGCAGTTTCTTGCCAATCACCGGCTGACTGATCGTCGATCGTCCCTCCTGCAGGGCCGCCGCGACGCTGTCGATGTCCAGGTAGTTGACCCCGAGCCGCTCCGGTGCGGGGGGAAACTCGGCAATCGCCGTGCCATCGAGCCGATGGGCGATGATGCCGCCATTGAATGGCTCCTGTTCAATGGCCAGGCTCTGCGCCAGGAATGCCTGCAAGGCGGTGTGCTTGGCCAGCATCGCCGGAGTGACGCCGGCGGCTATTCTTTCCAGCATAGCCTGCCGGTCAGCCAACTCGTGATTCACCTCGCCAGCCAGCATGGCAACCGTCGACAACTGCTGCTCACCCAATACCCTTTCCATATCCGCGCGCAGCATCCGGCTGCTGTAAAAAGCCAGTGACCAGATGCCGACAAGGAAGATGGCCAGAGTAAACAGGGTGATTCTCGTCTTCAGCGAGCGCCCTTGAAAGCGAGTCCGGTTCACGAGGTTTTCACGCCGTCGGTATCTTTCCGTAGTAGGTCAGCGAAGAATAGTATATCTTCTCGCTAAATGGTTTTCTTCGGGCGCGGATGCGCGTTTCTGTGTTCGGGACTGACGTGCGCGCGGGGCGCAGCCGTCTCGCTTGCGCGAGCGCGTGGAACCACCTCGCATGCCGGCTGCCAAACCGCCATCAGTCGTGGCGGTTCGTGAGGGCGGGAGCACGATGATGTCGCGAAAATTTACCATCGCGGCAGGTGACGGATCGCGGCATGGCGCTGGGAGTGCGGGGAGTGGCGTCCCTTGACAGGGCGGGCACTCGAACAGATACTTCCTGCCCTCGGTGGTGCTCGCGACGACTATCCGGTCGCATGGTGAGCGTTGCAGAGCGATTCCGGCGTACCCGCCGGAAGGTGCACCACCAGTGAGGGAAACGGTCATGATGCTCATGATCGGGAGTATCTCGAATGGTCGTGACCGTTTGGGGTTTCAAGCTGTCTGTGTCCGTCAGGAGAGAACGCATGAAACGTACTCTGTTTGCCGCCATCGCGGCGATGCTCGTTCTTGGCGCTGGAATCGGCGTTTTTCAGCAACGCGGTGTCAATATCGGCCTTGCGAATGCGCAGGGCGAGGCGGCTGTTTCGCTTGCCGCCCCCGCTACGGCCGTCGAACGACCGCTTCCGGAAGCGTCGATCATCGACCAGGACGCGCCGTATTACGAAGCCTGCGCCCGTGAAGGACTCAGCGAGTCGGAATGCGTCGGGCGGCTGATCTGGTTCAAGGCCACGGCCGGTAACGACCGCTTTCATACCTATACCTTCCAGCAGCGGATTGGCGTGCTGGTCGACTGGTTCCGCGTGCTGCGTTCCGATCAGCGTGACGATCGCTTCTGGGCCTGGGGAATCATCAACGACCCCTCATGCTGCAAACCCGGCGACCCCGACTGCCCCGCCAAATCCAGCGCGGAAACCTATGGCTTCGACTGGTGTCCTGGCGACGATGTCCTTCTGAAGTACGTCGGCAAACCGGGCTACATCGACCCGGCCTGCGGTCTCCGGGATGCAGCGCTCGACCCGGACGATCCGCACAGCCAGGGCGGCACGCTCGATCAACGGCACTCGGCCTGCGATCTCAAGTTCGGCACTTCCACCGGCGCCTTGGGGATTCGCAAGTTCCCCAATCCGCGTTTCGACGCCGCCAAGTGGCAGGCCTTGAACGGCGAGCCGGGAACCTGGTCGGGATTCAGCCGCAAGCTGGCCGACAAGACCGGCATCGAATCGGACCAGCGGGTGAGTCGGCTAGCTGATGGCTCGGTCGAGCCGCCATTCCTGATCGGTACTTCCTGCGGCTCCTGCCATATCGCCTTCGACCCCCTCAACCCGCCGGCCGACCCGGCGCATCCTCGCTGGGAGAACCTCAAGGGCCTGATCGGCAACCAGTACACGCGCATGTCCGAACTGCTCGGCTCGGGCCTGCCAATGAGTAGCCTGGAGTACCAGATGTTCGCGCACGCGCGTCCCGGCGTCACCGATACATCGGCGATCTCGCACGACCAGGTCAACAACCCGGGGACGATCAATGCCCTGATCAACGTCGCGCAGCGCCCGGTGTTCAAGGGCGAAGTGGTGAGCAAATGGCGTAAGGCGGCAAGCTGCGGCAGTGAGACCGACGAGGGCAAGTGCTGGTGCGAGCCGGGTCGCGAAGGCAAGTGCTGGGAGAAAAGCACCCGCGATGACGACACCACGCCGGTCAATCTCGGCGGTCAGAAAGTCGTCTTGCCCGGTGTCCATCACATCCTGAAAGGGGGCGAGGACTCGACCGGTGCGCTGGAAGCGATCCAGCGCGTGTACTTCAATATCGGTTCGTGTTCCGAGCAGTGCTGGGTCAATCATCTCGCCGACATGCGCGAGGTGGACCCGGAGCAACGCGGTTTCGGGCAGACGCCTTTCGATATTGGCCAGTGCCGGCGCGATTGCCCCAACTTCCGGGCCGTCGAGGACCGCTTGCAGAACGTGCTCGATTTCTTTGCTTCTGCCGAGTCCGATCAGACCGACCTTTACGCGGCGCTGGCCAATGTTCGCCAGGCGGGTTCAAGTGGTGTGGTCTACAGCCGCGCCGATCTGGTCCGCGATCTGGAAAGCGAATTCGGCGCCGGTGCCGTTGGTCGTGGACAGCTGGTCTTCGCCGAGAACTGCGCGCGCTGCCATTCGAGTATTCCCGAGAGCGAAGGCGGCTCGTTCAAGAATCGCGACTTCGCCGCCGCCAGCGAAACGCACCCGCGCAAGGTCAGGGCCGATTTCCTGGGCAACGATCAGGCGACACCGGTCACCGAAGTCGGCACCTTCCGTTGCCGCTCGCTGCACTCCAACCACAAGGCCGGCAATCTGTACATGGAATCGGCGTCGGAGACGCTGCGCCAGCGCGAGGTGGTGGCCGACATTCCCGAGCGCGACGAGCTCAAGGATGCCGGTCGCGGCTATATGCGCAATGTTTCGCTGGTCAATCTCTGGGCGACTGCGCCGTTCATGCACAACAACGCCATCGGGCCGGAAATCTGCGGCAAGCCGGCGAACAAGGCCAACGATTTCCATCGCGCCCGCTATGTCGATAGCGGCGGCCAGCTGCTCGTACTGCAACCCGATTGCCTGCGCTACGACCCGAGCGTCGAAGGCCGCTTCGAGCTCTACAAGCTGTCGATGTTCGAGTTGTTGAACCCGAAGGAGAGAGGCACCAAGAGGACGCTGACCAACGCCGACCTGATCATCGACGTCGGCATACGACCGCTGGACGGCACGACGGAGAAGCCGCTGTTCGGTTTCGGGCAGGTGAAGATTCCGGCCGGCGCCAGCGCGGGTTTCCTGAACGGCCTGATGCACAAGCAGCTGATCGGTGACCTGTTCCTCGCCAAGCGTCACCCGGACAAGCTCGCAGCGGCCGGCAAGGCGAGCCTGTTGCCGACGCTGCAGACGATCGCCGACGAGATCATCAAGAATCCGTCGCGCTTCGTCGAAATTCTCCGCGAGCAACGCGATTTCATCAGTGCCAATTACCAGACCTGCACCGAGGAGATCGAGAACCAGGGTCACCGCTTCGGCGAAGACCTTTCCGCGGACGACAAGAAAGCGCTCACCGCTTTCCTGGCCACGCTGTAAGGCAACGGGAGATCATCTCATGCGACTACCGCACACCCTGACCCTGAGCCGCTTGCGCACCCAGCGCGCTGACCGGAGGTCGCGCTTCGCGCTTGGCGCGCTGGCGACGCTCACCGCGCTTGCCCTTGCCGCGTGCAGCAAGCCGGAACCCCCGGATATCAAGTTTGCGCCTTACGCCAAGAGCTATCAGACGAAGATGAGCCTGGCGCAGGTCGAGTACCAGTATCCGATTCCGCCGGCCGAGCTGGCGAAAATAACGCCCGATTATCTGGCGACGCTGGACGAGGAGCAGATCGATCAGATCTATGCCCGCCTGACCGCCGGTCCGATTCCGGACGGCGCTTTCGAAGGCCGCATCCTGTTGCCGCGCGGCAGCAGCGGAAAATTCCGGCTTTCCGAGCTGGTTGGCGGCTTCGGTGGCACCGTTCTGCACCTCAAGGGTCTGGTCGTCGAGGAAATAGGCGAAGTGCTCTGGCGTGGCAAGGTCTTCTTCCGCGACGAGGGCGTGCTGCGCAATCGCATCGAGGACTTGTCGATACTCAAGAAAATCGGCCTGGTCGAAGGCGAGCCGAAGAAAATGAACTATGCGGGCAAGGAAACCTGGTTGCTGTTCCCGGCCAAGCTCTACTGCGGCCAGAGTCTGCTCGACTCGCGGCGAGAGTCGATCATCATTGACTACTTCTTTACCGACGAAATCGCCGGTTACCAGGAAAACCCGGACTACCTCGCCGGCCGGCGCGGGCTCAAGGTGCGCGATGAAATCCGCATGATCCGTCCCGGTTTCTACCTTGGCCGTGCCTATCTGGACCGTGGTTTCGCGCTCAATTTCACGCTTTACGACAAGGCCGCCGACGAGCAGGCGCGGGCCAACTTTGTTGCCACCGGGAAGGTACAGGAGGAGTGCTGGCCAGGGACTCAGCAACGCACCGTGCTTGCTGCGGCGGCGGCTGGCAAGCCCAAGCCCTGAGCCCGGAGCAGCCTGGGCATGGAAGCTGACGATGCGTCTGCCTGCAACCGCGCTGGCAATTCTGCGGCACCTCGGCGTGGGCCTGGCAGCGGGCTTGGCAGCGATCGTCGTCAGGCCGGTGCTGGCGACGACTGAAGCACGGCCGATGGGGGCGGAGCAGGTGGCCGCCCTGCCTGTCGTCAATCCGGCCGATCCCGGCGAACATCTCCCGAGCCAGGGCCGTTCATTGTTCGAGGAGCTCTTTGCCGTGCGCCGCGGTGCAGCGGCGGAAATCGACGTGCCTTTCCCCTTCGCGGCCTTGCTCGCGCGCATCGATTCTCAGCTGCAGCGTGACCCGGCCAGTCCGCTGCCGCCTGCCAAGCGGGTGCTGATTCCGCTGGGTCGCTCCTTGCAGCGGACGGCCGCAGCGCCCGATTTTTTTGCCTATCCGCGAGTCCTGGTGGCCGTCGACAGCCCGCCGCTCGCTGCCGGTGTGCCACTGCTCAAGGACCGCCTGTACCTCGGCTACCAGGAGCAGTCGGCGGTCATCGAAATCATCAGCTACAACGAGGCTGCCGGCCGCTTCGAATTCCAGTTGCTCAAGGACTACCGCGCCGGCGGCAAGGCGCGCCTGGTCTACGCCAACCGCAGCATCTGTTTTACCTGCCACCAGAACGGCTCGCCGATTTTTTCGCGCGCCCTGTGGGACGAAACCAACGCCAACGACCAGGTCGCGGCGACGCTGCTGGCCAGCGGTCAAAGCTTTTACGGCATTCCGCCCGAGCGCGGTGTCGACGTTCCCTACGCCATCGACAACGCCAGCGAACGCGCCAACGGTTTTGCCCTGACCCAGCTGCTGTGGCGCGCGGGCTGCGGCGGCAGTACTGCCGAGGCGCGAGCTTGCCGCGCCGGCCTGTTCGCGGCCGCCTTGCGACACGCGCTCTCGGGCGGTCAGACCTGGACCCCTGACGCTCGCTTCGTAGCGGCGGTCGACAAGCCGCTGCGCGCGCAGGTGCGAGTTCGCTGGCCGGGCGGCCTGACTGCGGGCAATCCCGACATTCCCAACCGCAATCCACTGCAAGGGGTGAACAGCTGGCCAGCAGACAGCGCCGCGCGGATGGCTTTCTCGGAGGTGCCGGCCCGCTTCGATCCACTCTTGGCGCGGCCGGCGGGAGCGCTCTGGCGGCCGGACGCCCCGGATGCGCTGCGGCAGCTGGTGGCGGGCCTGGCGGAGTTTGTCGCCGCTCCCGATCGGCGGCAGTTGGAGAGCGCACTAGCGGAGCGAGCACCACCTGCGGCACAGCGCCTGAGCGTGCCCTGCCGAATCGATACCCAGGTCGCTTCGCGCTGGTCGTTACGCTGCACCGCTGCGGGCGGGAGCTTGCTGGCCGGGACGCTCTCGGTGCAGGGCGGCCGACCGCGTGGAGGGCGGCTGACGCGGCTGGCGTTGCCCGACGGCACGGCCTTGAATAATCTGGACCTGACCCTGACCCTGATCGGTCGCGCGAGCGAAGCGGGCGCGACGCTGTCGCCGCAAGCCGACGGGCTGCCGGCGAGAAACGCGGCCGCCGATGCGATCGCTTCGCTCGAAATCCGCCGCGGCGAGGCCAGGGCGGGGGAGGGGCGGCGCGATGAGCAGCTCGATGGCGAGGCGATACTGGGAATCCGCCCCGACTTTACCATCGTGCAGCAGGCCATCGACCGCCTGCTCAGCGGACCGCAAGCCGCGACTCTGTTCGGGCCCGTGCCTTTCCCGCGCAGAGCGCTTTTTTCAGCACTCTTTGCCGAGCTCGGTGTGCCGGCCGTGGCGCCCTGCTGTGAGGTCGCCGAGCACCTGCCGCCAGCGCAACTGGAAGTCGCAGCCGTGGCGCCCGGTCAGACGCCGAGCAGCGCTGCCGATCCGCTGCTGCGCAGCTTTCAACCCTACTGTGCCGCCTGCCACCAGACCGCCGAGACCTTTCCTCCGAACTTCCTGCAGGGGACTGCGGCCGAAGTCGACGCCAGGCTCCGGCACTGCGCGCCACGCCTTTATGTTCGCTTGGCGATGGCCGACATGCCACCGGCGCAGCGCGCGAAGACGCCGATGCCGCCGGAAAGCATGCTGCCGGCTTTCGCCAGCGACCCTCAAGCATGGCGCAACAGCCCGGTACGTAGCGCCTTGCTCGCGCAGGTGACGCAATGGCTGCGCGCCGAAACGGGTCAGGCACCGCAACTCGAAACGCTGCTCACCGCCGGTTACGAGGCCCTGCGCCCGTGTCTGCCGGCGCATTAGCAGGCGAAGGAAAGGGAGAAGAGACATGCACGAAAACGAAGCAGCGAAAAGCCCCTGGAAGCGACGCTTCATCATTCTCTTCATCATCACCGTCGTCTTGCCGGTGCTGACGGGGGTCTGGCTGTGGCAGCGCTTCGGCGGCGACGTGCCGGTGGAGTACGCGAGCCCGACCGAGCACTTCAAGTACGGCTCCACCGGCGGCGAACACGAGATGGGTTTCCCCTACTGGATCTGGCGGGTGCTGCCCGACGTCTGTCCGCAGTATTTGCCCGGCAAGGGTTACCAGTCGTTGGGAATGATTTTCGAGAAGAACCCCGATGGCCGTGATCGTCAGCTTCCGATCGGCACTTCGCAGCGCCGCTACCAGGGAATCGACCGCGTCTTCGTGAACTGTGCCGTCTGCCATACCAGTACCGTGCGCGCCGCCGCCGACCAGCCACCGACGATCGTCCTTGGCATGCCCGCCGCGACTTTCAACATGAAGGGCTTCGAGGAGTTCTTCTTCCGCTGCGCCGCCGATCCGAAATTCTCCAAGGAGTTCATCCTGCCGGAGATCGAGCGTCAGGGCGGCCAGCTCGACCTGCTCGACCGCTACGTCGTCTACCCGCTGGCCATCGCCATCATGCGCGACCGGGTGCTGGCGCTCGCCGGGCGCTTCGACTGGGTATTCAAGCAGCACGAATGGGGCCCGGGCCGCGTCGATACCTTCAACTCGGCGAAAGTGATCTTCAACTTCCCGATGGCGCATCTCGATCCGGACGAGTTCGACGCGCCGGCCGATTTTCCTTCGCTGTGGCGGCAACGCCAGCGCAAGGAGCCGCACGAGATGCAGTTGCACTGGGATGGCAACAACACCACCGTCGAGGAGCGCAACAAGAGCGCCGCCTTCGGCACCGGCACGACGCCGCCGACCATCGACATCGAACGTATCAGCCGCGTCGAGGACTGGATCCTCGATGTCTCACCGCCGAGCTTCAGCCAGTTCTTCCCGGTCGACGCCGAACTTGCCCTGCGCGGTGCGCCGATCTACCAGGCCTATTGCGCCAATTGTCACGGCGCCTCGGGTAGCGACTTCAGCGGCGAGCTGGTCGGCAAGGTGACGCCCCTGGCCGAGATCGGCACCGACCGGCGCCGGCTCGATTCCTACAGCTACACGCTGGCGGTCAACCAGGCGACGCTCTACGCCGGCTACCCCTGGCGGTTCACCCATTTTCGCAAGACGCACGGCTACGCCAACATGCCGCTCGACGGCATCTGGCTGCGCGCGCCCTACCTGCACAACGGCTCGGTGCCCAGCCTGCGCGACCTGCTCGAACCGGCTGCGGCACGGCCGCCGCGCTTCTATCGCGGCAACGACGTCTTTGATCCGCTCAAGGTCGGTTTCGTCTCCGACCAGGCGCAGGGCAACGGTCAGCAGTTCTTCCTTCTCGACACGCGTATTCCCGGCAACAGCAACGCCGGCCACGAAGGCGAGGCCTACGGCACCGAGCTGAGCGCCGACGAAAAGACCGCCCTGGTCGAATTCATGAAGACCTTCTGAGGAGCCGACGATGAGCATGCGATCCTGCAGGAACTGGTTCCGCGTCATCGGCGTGGCGATCATCGTCGTCGTGGTCATGGCTGGCTGGATCGCCTGGGACCGCGGCTTCCGCGAACATCCGCAGCCCGACTGGGTGAGCGCCGACTTCGAGACGCGGTTCAAGTACGGCTCGATCGGCGCCGAGCACGACGCCGGCATCCCCTACTGGATCTTCTACGTCCTGCCACGCGTCTTTCCCGAAAAACTGACTCAGGACGGCAAGGTCCTTCCCGGCGGCTATGCCGCGCTCGGCGTTCCCTGGGAGCAGGGCCAGGAGCTACCGGCCGGCTTCAGCAAGAAAACCATCGGCTTTCCGCGCGTGGCCAACAACTGCGCCGTCTGCCACACCACCAGCTACCGCGAATCGCCCGACTCCAACCCGGTCTTCGTCGTCGGCGGTCCCGCGCACACCACCAACGTCGAAGGCTTCTTCCGCTACCTGATCGACTGCGCCAAGGATCCGCGCTTCAACGCCGACATCCTGATGGCCGAAATCAATCGCGTCACCGATCTCGACCTCATCGACCAGCTGCTCTACCGCTTCTTCGTCATTCCCATCACCAAGAAGCGCCTGCTCGAACGCGAGCAACAATTCGCCTGGATCTACCGCCCCGACTTCCCCGACTGGGGCCGCGGCCGCGACGACGCCATGAACCTCACCAAATATTTCATGATCGGCGCCCCGATGGACGATACTTTCGGTCCCACCGACATGCCCTCGGTGTGGAACCTCAAGAAGTACGTCTGGGACCAGGGCCACCGCATGAACTACGCCGGCGACAGCAGCGACGCCTATTCGGTGATCATGGACTCCGCGCTCGGCCTGCTTGGCGCAGCGCCGGCGAACAAGAAGGACTTCGTCGAGCAGGTGCAATGGCTGCACAGCTACCTCTCCGACCTGCCGCCGCCAAAATACCCCTTCGCCATCGATCAGGCGAAGGCGGCCGACGGCAAGACCCTCTTCGACGCCAACTGCGCCAGCTGCCACGCCAGCGAACTCACCGGCCGGCCGCTACCGCTCGCCGAAGTCGGCAGCGACCGCGGTCGTCTCGATTCCTGGAACAAGGGCGCGGCGATCAAGGCCAATCAGGTGGTCAAGGAAATGGGGCTGGAACGCAAGGGGCTGGTCGAGGAAGACCTGATCGGCTATGTCGCGCCCTTCCTCGACGGCATCTGGCTGAAGGCGCCGTATCTGCATAATGGGTCGGTGCCGACGTTGCGGGATTTGCTGGAGCCGGTTGGGCAGCGGCCGACGGTTTTCTGGCGCGGTTATGACGTTTATGATCAGACGCGTGTGGGCTTCGTTACCGATACGCCCGCAGCTCAGCGCGTTGGGACGAAACTGGATACGGGTAGCAAGGGGGGCAGCAACCAGGGGCATGAGTTTGGGACGGGGTTGCCGGCCGCCGACAAGGAAGCGCTGTTGGAGTACCTGAAGACGCTGTGATGGGGCGCTGGCAGGAAAAGGCTTGAACTCGCTGAATCGAGGACGGGGAGGCTCGCTCAGTGCAGGTCGCCACGTCTCCTGAGGAGGGCAATGTCGGTTGAGGTTCCACGGTCGCATGGCTCAGGTGGCGGGCATGGCATTGACAGCCTGTAGCCGTAGGGCTACAGTCGAGTCGGGATTGAAATTCGCAAAACAGGGCGTTTCGCTCAATGGCTAGACAGTTTGCGCGACGTTCAGGCGAGAGCGCGGGTTCAGGTCAGGATCGAACGGCTCGTGGCCGGGAACGCCGGAGATGTCCAGCCGGTTAGCGAAGGTGTTTCGGAGCTGCGAATCAATTACGGTCCCGGTTATCGGGTGTATTTCAAGCAGCGAGGGCGAGAGCTGATTATTCTCCTCGCTGGTGGCGACAAGAGTACTCAAGCCAAAGACATCAAGACCGCCTTGCGCCTCGCACGTAATCTTTCGGATTTGCCACCATGACCAAGACCGCTACCACTCGCTATGACGTTGCCGAACACCTCAGAACGCCTGAGGAAATGGCGGCTTATCTTGAAGCTTGCCTTGAAGAAGCCGACGGGGATGCGGCATTCATCGCCAAAGCACTTGGCGATATTGCTCGCGCCAAGGGTATGTCACAGGTTGCCCGAGATGCCGGGCTATCGCGCGAAAGCCTCTACAAGGCGCTTTCTGGTGAGCGTAGCCCGGGCTTCGACACCATCCTTAAAGTCATCGGTGCGCTTGGACTGAAGTTGCAAGCGGAAGTTGGTCACCGCTGACCACCGTGCCTAACCTCTCCGCTTTGGTGACAAAGCACGATCGCAACCGCAACGACGGTTATCCTCAATGCGCCCGCCGGGCATCACGCGAAAGGGCACGCGAAAAGCAGCACGGAAAAGAGTCCGAGACACTTGTTTTTTCGGCGGCGGACGGAACGCTGCCTGGCCACGGAGGAGAAATGTCTCTGAGCCGTTTTGGCATTGCGAAGCGGCAAAAGGAAGGACTTGGGCCCGTGACCCGCGTGCTTGTGTAAGACAAACGTATGACCACGACTCGTGGGCCAACGCCGACAGAAATCGAATCGAGCGACAGAAGGCCGGTTGGCGAGCCGGGTCGCGCCTCCATAGATTGACTGATGGCAAAGGTTTATATCTCCGCAACCCGCCTGGATCTGGCCGCCGAATGTGTGGCGGTAGATGCTTGGCTGAAGGGCATGGGGCATGACCCGGTGGATAGCTACGCCCCGGATAGCCAACCAGTCTTGGGAAGCTGCTTGGCGGACATCGCCCGTTGCGTGTTAACGGCGTCGCTTTTCCGTAGAAATCTGGCGTCCACAGCCTGACGTGGTGGAGAGGCCGGTCGGTTTGGTTTTGGTTTTTGACTTTCAGCCAAGCATGAATATGCTGGTTTTCCGGTTTGCCGCCGGCTAGGCTCCCG
>JEMX01000016.1:670-2016 GCA_000585055.1 Candidatus Accumulibacter appositus | reverse complement strand
AAAGCGTCCGACACGGTCAGCCCCATCGCCGCCAGTACAGCGGTCGCCTCTTCCTTAATGTGTTCGTCGATCCTGGCACGGACAACAGCATTTGCGGCCATGGCTTGATCCTCCAAGTGTATGAGCCACATTGTAGCCCATGCGACACCAGGACGCATCCGTTGCCCTTTGCCCGGGTGCCGAAAGATAGTCACCTAGCGCCCACACTTTACTATTGATAACCTATTTTATCAATAGTAAGATGCTAGGAAGCTGTTGCGCACGCCCGATCGCCGCTGTATTAGTATCTAATACACGAAATCAGCCCAGAAAGGAGCCGTCATGCCGAGAAACACCAGCGTCACCCTGGGTGAACACTTCGAGGGCTTCATCGCCCAGCAGATCGATGCCGGCCGCTTCGAGTCCAAGAGCGAAGTGGTGCGCGCCGCGATGCGGCTGCTCGAAGAGCACGAACAGAAAGTGAGCGCCTTGCGTCAGGCCCTGGTCGAGGGCGAGACGAGCGGCGAACCGGTGCCCTTCGCGATGGCGTCGATCATCGAGGAGGCGCGCCAGGAGGCCAAGAGCGGTTCCGTGGATGCTTGAGCTGCTTGTTCGTCCGCGCGCCCGCCGCGACCTCAAGGAGATCTGGCGCTACACCGTTCAGCAATGGGGCGAGGCGCAAGCGGATCAATACCTGTACGACCTCGATCGGGAGATTCAGGGGCTTCTGAAGTTTCCCGAGCTGGGAACGCCGTACGATCATGTCCGGGCGGGCTACCGGCGGTTGCAAGTGAAACGTCACCTGGTGTTCTATCGCCGCGATGGTCAGCGCCTTGAGATCGTTCGCGTGCTTCACGACGCCATGGATGTCAAAAGCCATCTATGACCAGTCGTGATCTTGTCGAAGGATTGGACGACCTCCCCGTGAGCGACACCAGCCCCCTCCCCGCCATCCCGGCCGCCGCTTCCCGGCTCCTGACCGCCGAACAGTTTCAGCGCCTGGCCGACGTTCCCCCCGAGATCGAATGGTTCGCCAATCTCGGCAACAAGGCCACCCGCCGCGCCTACGAAAAGCCGCGCCTACGAAAACGCCCTCGGGGATTTCATGAAGTTCACCGGCATCGCGAAGCCCGAGGAATTTCGCGGCGTGACCCGCGCCCACGTTATCGCCTGGCGCGACGACCTGGTGCAGCGCGCCTTGAGCGGCATGACCGTCCGCCATCGCCTGGCGGCGCTGTCGTCGCTGTTCGAGTCCCTGTGCGAAAAGAACGCCGTGACCCATAACCCGGTCAAGGGCGTCAAGCGCCCGCCGGTGGAAAGCTACGAAGGCAAGACCCCGGCCCTCGGCGACCACCAGGCGCGCAAGC
>JEMX01000016.1:230-635 GCA_000585055.1 Candidatus Accumulibacter appositus | reverse complement strand
GGCGTATCGATCAAGGGCAAGCGCGACCGCGCCCTACTGGCCACCCTGCTCTATCACGCGCTGCGTCGCGAGGAGCTGTGTCGGCTGAAGGTCAAGGATTTCAAACACGAGCGGCGCGGGGTGCCGCACCTCAAAGTGTTCGGCAAGGGCGGCAAGATCCGCTATGTGCCGCTGCACCCCGCTGCCAGCGGCTTGATCGGCGACTATCTTGAGATCGCCGGGCATGGCGCGGACGATGCCGGCGCGCTGTTCCGGCCGCTGCGCAACAACTGCACTACTGGCGGACTGGAAAAAGCGATCACGCCCGATGCGGTCTACAAGCTGGTGAGGCAATACTCGGCGGCACTGGGTTTCGCGATCGGGGCGCACGCGTTGCGGGCGACCGCCGCGACCAACGCGCTCGAT
>JEMX01000016.1:0-133 GCA_000585055.1 Candidatus Accumulibacter appositus | reverse complement strand
TATGATCACCGCAAGACCAGGCCGGAGGACAGTCCGACCTTCAAGGTCGCGTATTGATGTGCAGGGGTGCCGGAAGCTGTGACCAAGGGCGAATTGAGACCAACTCACTAGTCGGACGATGACAAAAAGCTAA
>JEMX01000015.1:44867-50400 GCA_000585055.1 Candidatus Accumulibacter appositus | reverse complement strand
CACTCCGGTGCCCAGTCAGGGGGCAGCGCGCGGGCGCGCGTCGCGGCATCGAGCCAGGGTTCAAGGGCTGCTGGCCAGCGCGCCATGGCGACGGCGCTCATCTCGCCAGCGGCGCAGGCGGCACGAACGCGCAGCCCGCTGGCGGCGTCGCGGTAATCGGTGTAGCGCGCGCCGCCGCCACGCAGTCGGTCGGTGAAGGTCGGCGGCGCGGCGTCGTTGAGAATCCAGGCCGTTCGTTCCTGATGGCAGAGCTCGGGCGGCGTGGTATCGCTGCGTGTGCCGAGTGGCCAGCAGATGCGGGTCGCAGTAACACTCGCCGGCGGTGTTCTTGGTTCTGGTGGCGAGTCGTCGATGACCGCAAAGACGTCGACCAGCAGGGGGGCGGCGATGTTGGCGCCGAAAAAGCCGGGATTCGGTGTGCCGTCGGGCCGGCCGATCCAGACACCGACGGTGAAGCGGTCGCTGACACCGACCGCCCAGGCGTCGCGGAAGCCGAAGCTGGTGCCGGTTTTCCAGGCGACGCCGCGGCGTATGCCGACGCCGTCGTTGACCTGCCGGGCGAGCGGGCCGCCGGATTCGAGGACGTCGCGGATGATGAAGGCGGCGCCGGCGCTCATCATCCGCGCTTCCGCGATCGGCGCGTCGGCGAAATAACGCGGCTGGCCGCTGATGCCGGCGCGGGCCAGGGCGGTATAGGCGCCAACCAGGCCTTCCAGGTTCACCGCCGTGCCCCCGAGGATGACGCTGAGATTGGCCTGGGCGCCACGCGGCAGCTCGAGTTTCAGGCCGCCGCGGCGCAACAGGGAAACGAAGCGCTGCGCACCAAGCCGCTCGAGGACTTCCACCGCCGGCACGTTGAGCGACTTCTGCAGGGCTTCGGAGACGCTGACCGGGCCGCTGAAGTTGGCCTGGAAATTGCCCGGCTGATAACCCGAGAAGGACTGCCGCACGTCGGCGAGCAGCGACTCGGAATGGATCAATCCTTCGTCGAGGGCCAGGCCATAGAGGAAGGGTTTCAGGGTCGACCCGGGCGAGCGCGCCGCATTCACCATGTCCACGTGCGCAAAGCGCGCGTTGTCGGTGAAATCGGCCGAGCCGGCGTAGGCAAGCACTTCCAGCGTCTGGTTGTCGACCACCAGCGCCGCCATCGAGATGTCGACCACCAGCGCCGCCATCGAGACGCGTGGCGGCAGCCGCGGTAGTCTTGCCGCCAGCAGGTATTCGACGGACTGCTGCATGCTGGCGTCGATGGTGCTGTCGATGCGCGCGGCCTGCGGCCGCAGCCGCCGCAGGCGCTCGGCGAGCAGCGGGCTCGGCGAGCAGCGGCGCCAGCAGCGGTTCGCGGATGCTCTGGGCAATCACCGCTTCCTGGCGGGCGTCGGCAATCGCCGCCGCGCCCCAGCGTGATTGCAGGCGATCGAGGACCTTGTCGCGCGCCTGCCGGGCGCGTTCCGGGTAGCGGTCGGGACGCAGCCGCGAAGGCGCTTGTGGCAGCACGGTCAGCAAGGCCGCTTCGGAGGCGGTCAGCCGTTGCGCGGGTTTTCCGAGGTAGGCGCGGCTGGCTGCCTCGACCCCTTCAACGACCCCGCCCATTGGCGCAAAGCTCAGGTAGATTTCGAGAATCTCTCTTTTCGAGAGGTGCAGTTCGAGCTGCAGCGCGCGTGCGATCTGGCGTAGCTTGCCGGCAACACTGCGCGAAGGTGAGTCGGGTTCGAGCAGGCGCGCCACCTGCATGCTCAGCGTCGAGCCGCCCGAGACGACCTCGCCATGGCGCAGCCATTGCCAGCCGGCGCGCAGCAGCGCCCAGGGATTGACGCCGGGATGCCACCAGAAGCTGCGGTCCTCGTAGGCGACCAGCGCTTCGATGTACGTAGGCGACCAGCGCTTCGATGTAGCGCGGCGAGACCTCTTCGATGCCTATCGGGTGGCGCCAGATGTGTTCGCCGTCGGGAAAGGCGCGCAAGGGTGTTGTTCGCCGTCGGGAAAGGCGCGCAAGGGTGTTCCGTCACGGGCAACGACCAGCTGCGCCTGTGGCGCCGACCGCTCCGGCAGGGGCGGCGGCCAGAGCTGGTCGGCCAACAGCAGGAGGCTGAGGGCCGCCGCCAGCGCCAGCTGCAGCTTGCGCTTCGGCGGCACGGGTCGCGTCATTTCCCGCTGGCGGCGTGGCCTTCCCTGCCGTCGCTGATCAGCAGCGTTTCGTCGCCACCGGCAAGCCCGTAGATCTGCGGCTGGTACATGTCTTCGGCGTAGGTCGGCGGCACCACGAAGCGCCCCGGAGTAACCACGCGCACGCGGTAGAAGAATTGCATGGTGCCGGCCAGTCGGGCGGCAACGACGAAACGGTCGTCGCGGAACTCGAGGTGCTGAATGTTGCTGTTCTGCATCGCCTGCCGTGGATCGACGCCGTCGATGGTGAGCACCGACTGCTCGCCCTGGACGAGGTTGGCGTTTTCGATTTCGACGCCCGCGGGGATGTAGTCGACGACCAGACCGTTGGCGTAGCGGCCGGCGCTTTGCACCCGCAGGCGAACGATCGCCGTCTCGCCAACGCGCAGCGGGCGATCGCCGAGCGGCTTGCCTTCGGCGGTGAACCAGTCGCGTTGCAGAGTGAAGTCATTGCGGCGCTCGGCAGGCATGCTCAGCGGGTTGCCGGCGAAGTTGAGCTCGGCGAACAGGCGTTCGTCGCCGGTGTTCCTGATCGTCACGCCCGCCGCCAGCTGCGCGGCCGACAGGGGCAGGTACTGTGCTCCCTGGCCGCCGATGGCCTGCGTTTTTCCTGCTGACAGCCATTCGCCATGCCAGTCGCTGGCGGTGTCGGTGGCGAAACTTCGTCCGAGGAGGAACAGCGCCAGCTTCTCCTGCGTGCTGTAGTAGCGTCTGCCGACCATCTCGGCAGCCACCTGATTGATCAGGTTCGCACGCCCGGCCGGGGTCAGCTGGTGCTTGTCGAGCAGCACCTCGATCAGCGCCCAGTCGCGCAGATTACTGCCATAGTCGCCCCACCAGGCGTGCAGCGGGCCTGCACGTCGCTTGATTAGCCCGGCGGCGATGGCCTCGTTGGCGCGCGCTTCGTCACCCATCAACTTGAGCGCCAGACCAAGATGAACCAGCGCCAGCCCGGACGGAGCGGCGGCCTGCGACTCCGCCAGCTGGCGCAGCGTCGACAGCGGCGCCTTGCCCTGGCGTGCGAGTACGTAAGCGCCGTAAGCGAGCACCGCGAAACGGCCTGATCCGGCATAGCGGTTGTCGTTCCAGAGCGAGTTCTCGTTGTACGTGACGGCGCCTGTCGGCAGGCCGGCGACGCCTTCCTGCAGCCCCTTGAGCAGGAATTCGAGGGCGCGTTTCTCGACTGCGGGCGGGACGTTGAAGCCTTGTTCGCGCGCATCGATCAGGAAGTTGCTGATGTAGGCCGATAGCCAGTACTGGTATTCGGAGAGATTTCCCCACAAGCTGAAGGCACCGTTTGGCGCCTGCATGCCGGCCAAGCGGGCGATTGCCTTGTCGAGCATCTGCGCGCGCTCTGCCTGGGTGAAGGGCTTGAGCCCGAATTGCTGCGCGGCCGTCTGGTCGATGAAGACGTGTGGATAGGCGCTGCTGGTCGTCTGCTCGGCGCAGCCGTAGGGGTAGCGCAACAAGTCCTGCACGGCATTGCGCACATCGATCGGGGTCTGGTTCGAGACCACCAGCGTTGCCGCGACGCTGTCGCGCAGGAAGCCGCGCAACTCGGCGTCGCGGACTTCGACGCTTTCGCCGGGAGCGATGGAGAGCCGTTCGAGTACCGATTGGCGCGGGGTCGGCGCCTGGACCTGTAAGGGGAAGCGGCGATTGATCGTGACCCGCTGGCTGTCGACACGCACCTGGAGCTCGGTCAGGCCAAGCGCGCTGCCGGTCTCGACGGGGATGCGCAGGGTTCGCTTCTGCTGATCCTGCAGCCAGAACTGCTGCTCGCCGTCCTGGATCAGCAGGCCGTCGCTGTTGCTGACCGCGAGGCTGATCTGCTGTGCGCTGCCAGCCAGATTCTGCACATCGAGCGCCAGCACGGCGCGGTCACCGACCGAAAGGAAGCGCGGTGTGGCCAGTTCGACGATCAGCGGCGCGGCGACGGTGACTTCGGCTTCCTGCCAGCCGAAGCGCTCGCCGCTGGCGGCAACGGCCATCAGCCGCAGGCTGCCGTTGAAATCGGGGACCGGTAGCGAAACCTCCGCCTGACCATTTTCGTCGAGCATGACCGGGCCGCTGAAGAGATCGACCAGGCGTATTTTCTTGGGTAGGCTGCGGGTGGGCTGCGGCCCCGCATCACCGCCGAATTTGAGCTTGCCGCGGTCGCCGGCCATCTTTTCGATGACCCGGCCGTAGATATCGTAGGCGTCGGCACCATAACGCAGCTTGGCAAAGAAGAAGGCAAAGGGATCCGGGCTGGCGAAGCGGGTGATGTTGAGGATGCCGACATCGACCGCCGAAAGCGTCAGCAAGGTTTTTTGCCCCTTCGCTTCAGGAACGCTGATCTTCACCTTCAGCGGCTGTTCGGGTTCCATCTTTGCCGCGGCTTCGAGGTTCACCGTCAGTTTGCGACTGCCGCGGTCGAGTGGCAGGTGCACCAGGCCGAGAGCCCGGGCCGGCGTCACTTTCTCGTCCTTGCCGCCGGGGCGCAACACCATCACCGCGATGTAAAGGTCATGCCGTTGCCAGGCCTCGTCGATGGGGATGGCGATGGTCCCGCCGTCGGCACCGATCGTCAAGCGGCGTGCCCACAGCCCGCGTTCGCCTTCGACGGTGATCAGCGCTTCGCCGGCGTGCGGCGGAGTGATCGTCAGGCGCGCTGTGTCGCCGGCCTTGTAGGCCGGTTTGTCGAGCTTGAGCGCTACCCGGTCGGGGCGTACGCCCTGCGTTTCGTCGTCCTTGGCCGACCAGCCGGCGTAGAAGCGCCAGCCGGCGTAGAAGCGGAAGCGTGTCGTCTGGCCCGTTTCCGGGTCGAAGACCTCGACGCGGTAGCGGCCGTACTTGACCGGCAGGCTGAGCCTGCCGCGGCCGCCGGCGGGTACCGAGACCTGTGTCGTAGCGATCAGTTCATTACCCTCGCTGAAGCCCGAATGCCAGCCGCGCTGGTCGTCGAAGCGCCAGTAGTATTGACGATCTTCACGGAACAGCCGCACCGGCAGCGCTGTTCCGGCTTGTAGGACGGCCTCGGCATTGGCGCGCACGACTTCGAACTCGGCCGGCGCATTCTCGCGTGCGTAGGCGCCGACGAACATCGGCCGCAGGCCGACGAGAACCGGTGCTGGCCAGAAGACGCGTTCGATACTACGAATCACCGGCCGGCCGCCGCTTTCGAGCAGGCTCAGCGTGGCGCGCACGGTGAACGGCGAGCGCCGCTCGACGACTGCTTCCAGGTCGACGTCGACGGCTGCCTGGCCCTGGTCGTCCAGGGTCGTTGCCGGCAGTTCGCTGCGCGACCTGACGCTCTCCTCGTTGGCGTCACCGAAGACGAAGCCGGGAAGCTTCTGCGCCAGCGGGTTGCGGTTGCGTTCGCTGG
>JEMX01000015.1:24967-44769 GCA_000585055.1 Candidatus Accumulibacter appositus | reverse complement strand
GACGTCGACCTGCCAGGTCGACGAGGTCCTGCTCAGGCGCTTGCTGGCGGTGCTCAGTTCGAGCTTCATTCGTTCAGGCAGGAATTCCTCGACGGCGAAAGCCATGCTCGTGCTGGCCATTCTGGCCGCCGGGTCGGCGCGCAGTTCGAGTTGCCAGGAGCCGGTGGCGGCGTCGATTGGCAGTTCGACGGCGCGTTGGTAATAGCCGGCGAAGGCCGGGTCGGGCTGCCAGGTCGCCGTCCACTGTGCCTTGCCGTCGGGACGGCGGAGAATGGCCTGGATTGGTTGTGGGGGTACGGGATGGCCGTCGGCATCGCGGGCCATCACCGAGACGTCGAAGTGTTCGCCAGGCCGATAGAGGTTGCGACCGCTGTAGGCGAAAAGGCGCAGCGGCACGTAGGGCATGCCGGCGATATCGAATTCGGCGAGGTCGAGCGCCGCTTCGCGCAGCGTGATCAGCGACATCTGTTCGCCGTCTCTGGCCATCAGCACGCGCGCGCCGGCCGGCTTTTCGGCAAAGCTGACGCGGCCGTCAGAGTCGCTCTCGGCGCGTGCCAGGGTCTTGCCCTGTTGGTCGACCCAGCTCACTTCGACACCCGCGCGCGCCTTGCCGTCGGTCAGCGAGCTGATGTAGGCGTCAGCGCCACTGGCGTACTGGCGAAGGTGCAGGCCGAGATCGCTGACGTAGAAGTAAGTCGTCTGGTAGTCGCCACGGAAGCGATTCGGCTGTGACATCACCGCCACGTAGACCCCGGGTTCGCGCAGCGCCGGGATGCTCTCTACCGGGATGAAGGTGACGCGGCGGCGATCGGCCTGCTGCTCGGTCAGGAAGCGGCCGACGAAGGCACTGCTCGTCAGCTTGTGCAACTGATCGAGATCCCAGTAGCTGACCGCGCCCTTGAGGCGCGTGCCGCGGTCGTAATAGTAGGTGTCGCCACCACCATCATCGTCGTCGACGTCATCACTGCCGCTTGGCTTGTCGCTGCTGGTCGTTCCGCGGGCAACGACCTTTTCGAGAAACTGTGCCAGTTTTTCCGGCTTGACCTTGAGGAACTGGATGTCCACTTCCGGTACATTGACCGTGGTCACCGGCAGGCCACCGTTCTGCGCCGCTGGCAGAACCATGCCGCGGCTGGTGAAGTAGAAGGCCGGCGGAACGGCTGCGCTAAGAATCGAGAAGCGCGCTTCCTGCTCGATCTTGCTGCCGTTGTCGGCCATCAAGCCGGGCTGGATGCGTACCACGTAGCGCACCTGCGGCTTGATATGCGGGAAAAACAGCAGGTGCGGGTTTTCACCGACGACCCAGGCGCCGGCGACCGGCTTGCCGCCTTCGAGTTCGGTATCCTTGGCTGAGGTGCTGCTGCTGGTCTGCGCCGAGTTGAATTCGTTCTGCGCGTCCTGCGCGTCCGTCGCATCGTCCACACTGCCGTCGCCGCGCGCAGTGCTGGCTTTCGCCGCGGCCGGCATTTCCAGAACCTGTACGAAGCTGTCATAGTTGCGCTTGCTGTCGAGCGGCAGGCTGAACGATAGCGCCAGCGCCGGCGAGCCATCGAGTTCGCGATGCGCGCCGTCGACCACTTCGAAACGCACGCCAGCTGTCGTCGCGTCCTGTTCGTCGCGCGGCGAATAGCCGATGGCCAGGAAGACGGCAAGGGCCGCAATCACGACCGCGACGATCGCCAGCATTCGCGCCTGGCCGCCCTGTCTCCAGAATTTTCCGCCGTCGCGTTCCGCTTGTCGTTCGATGTGCATGGCTGTCTCCCGAGGCAAGTTCTCCAGGGATTCTAGCAGGCGGTCGTTCGACTGGCTGCGATGTTCACGGGAAAGCAGCGCGTGGGGCCTGGTGCTTGCCCGCGTGGGGCGACGATCAGCTCAGCTTCGGGCTTCGCCAAGCGCGCAGTCGACCTGGAAGAGCTCGCGGTCTTCAAGGCGTATGGCGGTCAGATGGCGGCCCCAGAGGCAACCGGAATCGAGGGCCAGCAGATTGGGCTCGATCTTGAGTCCGAGCGCCGACCAATGCCCGGTGACCAGCACGTCGTCGGCGCTGCGCTGGTTCGGTAGCTCGAACCACGGCAGCAGCTCCGGCGGGGCGCCGCCGACTTCGCCCTTGGTCTTGAAGTCCATGACCCCATCGGCGGTGCAGAAGCGCATGCGGGTCATGGCATTGACGATCACCCGCAAGCGTGGCCACCCTTCCAGGTCGTCCGTCCACGCCGCCGGTTCGCTGCCCCACATATTGGCCATGAAATCGAGATAGGTCGGACCGGCGAGCACGGCCTCGACCTCTGCTGCCAGCTCGCGCGCCCGGTTTACTGTCCATTGCGGCAGCAGTCCGGCATGCACCAGGCAGAACGGACCTTCACGGTGGCACAGCGGGCGATGACGTAGCCAGCCCATCAACTCCTCGCAGTCGGGCGCATCGAGGATGTCGTCGAGCGTATCGCCCTTGTTGCGTCGGTCGAATCCTGCGGCGGCCATCAACAGGTAGAGATCGTGATTGCCGAGAACAGTGATTGCGGCGGCGCCCAGGTCGCGTACGAAGCGCAGGGTCTCCAATGAGCGTGGGCCCCGGTTGACCAGGTCGCCGACGAACCACACGCGGTCTCTAGCCGGGTCGAAGCGGCACTTTTCCAGCAACTGCTGCAGTGAGTCGAAGCAGCCCTGGATGTCGCCGATTGCGTAAGTTGCCATGATCGTTGGTCAGATCCTGGCGCAGTGCTGCTGCCAGCGCCAGGCATCGCTGCACATCTCGTCGATGCCGCGCCGTGCCTGCCAGCCGAGCAGTTCCGCGGCCAGCGCCGGATCAGCGTAGCAGGCAGCGATGTCGCCAGGGCGTCGCGGCACCAGTGCGTAGGGAACTGGCCGCCCGCTGGCGGCCGCGAAGGCGCGCACCATGTCCAGCACCGAGTAGCCGCAGCCGGTGCCGAGATTGACGGTCAGCAGGCCACCTTTGTCGAGCAGGTAGTCGAGTGCCGCCAGATGACCTTCGACGAGATCCATGACATGGATGTAGTCGCGCACACCCGTGCCATCGGGCGTCGGATAGTCGTTGCCAAAAACACTCAGTTGCTGCCGTTCGCCGGCCGCCACCTGGGCTACGTACGGCAACAGATTATTCGGAATGCCATTCGGTTCCTCACCGATCAAGCCGCTGGCATGCGCACCGACGGGATTGAAATAACGCAGGCGCGCGATTCGCCATTCCGGATCGGCCTGCGCCAGGTCGGCCAGAATATCTTCGATCATCAGCTTGCTGGCGCCGTAGGGATTGGTCGTCGAGCGCGGGAAATCCTCTCGGATGGGGACCGAGGCCGGGTCGCCATAGACCGTCGCCGAGGAGCTGAAGATCAGTGTTTTCACTGCGCTCTCGGCCATCACTTCGCAGAGGCTGATCGCGCCGCCGACATTGCAGTCGTAGTAGCGCAAGGGTTGGGCGACCGATTCGCCAACGGCTTTCAGGCCGGCGAAATGGATCACCGCGTCAATAGGCGAGGCGGCAAAGACCGTCCGCAAAAGCGTTCGGTCACGGACATCGCCCTTGAAAAAGACCGGACGCCGGCCAGCAATCCGAGCAATGCGGTCGAGAACTTCGGGTCGACTGTTCGACAGGTCGTCGACGACGGTCACGCCATGGCCTGCGGCCAGCAGGGCGACGCAGGCATGTGAACCGATATAGCCGCTACCTCCCGTTACCAGGATATTCATTCTTCGCCTCTCATGGATGCGCTTTCGCCAAAGAGCGGAAATACTCCCGCGGCGTGCTGCCCTGCGCGATCGGGCTTTCGTCCGGCCCGCTTTCGTAGCGATTATCGCGCTGCGACTGACAAGCTTGCCATGTCGGTCCGCGATACGCGGCCTCTACCCTACCCAGCGTGGTGACTGGTAAAGCGGGGGGGCGCGGATAGTATCCGGCGCGCTAGAAATCGGCCGGCTACTCCCGCTTTGATCAGGCGTGGAGTGCCGGTGTCAAGCGGGCGCTGAGTGCCCTGCTAGCGAGCCACGAGGAACTCGTCCCGGTTCCGACCCTGGTGGGTCTCAAGGCTGGTCAGCCAGTTCGGCGCCTTGCCGCGTCCCGACCAGGTCTCACCGTTCGGGCCGCGATACTTTACAGCGACGGTGGTCCGTGTCTTTCCCGCCAGGGCGCCGAGGCCTCTGAAGCCACAATCGGCGGCTGTCAAACCATAGTCGGCAATCAGCTGCTTCGCCTGGACGATTGCCGCCGCCACTTCCGAGCGCCGTGCTTCGGCGATCTGCTGTTCCAAGGAATCGCGTTGCTCCAATAACTCTTTGTAAGTCGCCATACTTATCTCCTGGGGTGAAACTGTTTTATGAAAAATAGAAAAAGCAATTGAAACAGGCAGTAAGCCACCCGTCAAGGGAGAATCTCACAAACCCAAGGTTTCTTGTCGCCGGTCGCAAGACCGGCAACAGAGGAAGTCGTGCCGGCGAGTTATACGCTCAACGCCTTGCTTTGCCCGGTACCCCATCACCCTTCAGCCGGATTTGGTTGCGGTGAAAACGGACTCCGCACGGCGGGCCCAGGAATTACAAGCTTCATTTTCAACGTGATCACTCCGCAGCTCCGCGCAACTGCCGATAGCAGCCGCCATGAAAAATCAGGGGTTCGTTGGCCTCGCCGCGGGCAAAACGCTGCACTCGGCCGAGGAAGACGAGATGGTCGCCACCGGGGTGCTGCACTTCGTTGACACACTCGAACCAAGCCGAGCAGCCCTCAATGAGCGGTATGCCGGCGATGCCACGGCTGGTCGCCAGGCCTTCGAAGCGATCGCTGTTGTCCGGAGAGGCGAAGGAGTCGGAGATGCCTCGCTGATTGGCCGTCAGCACGTTGACCGCGTAGTGGCTTGCGCGCCGGAAGGCTTCAAGCCTCGGCGAGTGGGCCGACAGGCTCCAGATAATTAGTGGCGGGTCCAGCGAAACGGAGTTGAACGAGCTGATGGTCACGCCGATCGCCTGCCCGTCCTCGGTCAGCGCTGTAAGTACGGTAACCCCGGTTGCAAAGCTGCCCAAGGCGTCACGGAAGTCACGGCAGACGAGATCTCTGGCCGCCAGCGTGCGGCCCGTGTCGCAGGTCTCGCACGGAAGAGGCTCGGCAAGCGCGGCAATGGACGTCGGACATGCCTGTGAGTCGAAGCGTTGCGGCATCAGAGGCTTCCGATGCGTGCTTGAGGCATGCTGATATTTGCGGTCGGCAGGAAGATTCTTGAGGTCCTCAATGGCCAATAAACGCTTGGCGTTTGCGGTAATCCATTTGCGAGAATTGACACTCTCGCGATTATGGTTGCTACGGGCGCCCTCTTGTCGGGTGCACGCAATAATATCAAGGACGGCATTATCCTCGTGTACGCTTTCTGTGTCGACATAATTCTGGTCTTGGCTCATAAGATAGAACTACGGCATCGGAAGGGCAGAACTTAATGGGCTGTCGCTTATCATTGCGGGAAAGAGTCTAGCCACCCGTTTTAATGGTAAAAGTCCGCTCTGCAGCCCGGGGTATTCGTCACCTTCGCCGGACTCTCGGCTGGCGTCTCCTTCGTTTCTGATTGAGGGCTTCGTGCTGAGCGGTGCGCGTGCGAAGGAAATCCTCGCACGCCACCCGGCCGGCTTGTGCGCGACAAGACAGGGAAAAAAAGAGGAGAATCGCCTGCTTTCTGAAAGGAACGCCACCTTGTCCGTGCCGATCATCGGCGCCTCCGTCGGAGACGCAGTTTGTTGCCGCCAGCCGCCCGCGCCGTCTGCGAATCGATGCGCGTTGTCCTGGGATGGGGAGCGATGATCCATGGCTGACGCTCGGGATCGCGCGCGGCGTACATTCGCCGGCCGGGTCATCGCCTGGCAGGCAGAGCATGGGCGCCATGATTTGCCTTGGCAGCAAACGCGAGACCCGTATCGGATCTGGCTCTCCGAAATAATGCTGCAGCAAACTCAGGTGCGGACGGTGCTCCCCTACTACCAGTCTTTCCTGATTCGTTTCCCAACCCTGGAAGCGCTCGCCGCTGCGCCGCTCGACAGCGTTCTCGAACGATGGTCGGGGCTGGGCTACTACGCTCGCGCGCGCCATCTCCACCGTTGCGCGCAGGTGGTCGCCGCGGGCGACGGCAGACTGTCGGCAGATGCCGAGGAAAACGCACGCTTGCCGGGCATCGGTCGCTCCACGGCCGCGGCGATCAGCGTCTTTGCCTTTGGTCGCCGAGCGGCCATTCTCGACGGCAATGTAAAACGCGTGCTGGCCCGTTGTTTCGCTGCCGAAGCGGCGGCCACCGCTGCGCAGGATGAACGCCAGATGTGGGCGCTCGCCGAATCGCTGCTGCCGGCCAGCGACATCGAGCGCTATAGCCAGGGCATGATGGACCTGGGGGCAACGGTGTGTACCCGCCACCAGCCACGCTGCGAGCTCTGTCCGCTGCACGAGATCTGTCTTGCCTGCCGTGACGGCAGGCAAGCCGAGTTGCCGCGGCGGCGAGCGAGACGCGTACCGGCGCGGCGGCTCTGCAGCCTGCTGCTGCTTAGCGACGGTCGGCGCATCCTGCTCGAACGGCGGCCGCCGGTCGGCATCTGGGGGGGGCTGTTGAGTCTGCCCGAAGCCAGCGCGGATTCAGCGACTGCTTTCGCCGAGCGCCACGGCTGTCGTCTGTTGAGCAGCCGTGCGTTGACGCCCATCGAACACAGCTTCACTCATTTTCACTTGACCATGCAGGTGTTGCACTGCCAGGTCGAAGCGCTCGGCCTGCAGGCCAATCAAGCTCCGCTGGAATGGTTGCCCGTCGATGAAGTCGCTGCTGCGGCCTTGCCGGCGCCGATCAAGAAGCTGCTCCTGGCGCTGCCGCGCGGGGGCTGAACAGCGCAGGCTACACCACGCGACCCATGCTCGATCGAGGAAGCCACCGGGGCCGACGATAGTGCGCATAGCCCGGGTCGGAAAGCTGACAGGGGGATTACATTTCTGTAATAGGGCGCCCAGCGCGGTCGCAAGCGGGCACAATCTCGCGCAATGACTGGGCAGCGGACGACGCACATGAAGATACTGATTGTCGAAGATGAGCCAAAGACCGGCGATTACTTGCGCAAGGGCCTGCTCGAGGCGGGTTTCGTGGTCGATCTTGCGCGTGATGGTTGCGATGGCCTGCACCTGGCGCTGAGCGGCGATTACGATCTGATTGTGCTCGATGTGATGCTGCCTTCGCTGGACGGCTGGGGGGTCCTGAAAACGGTGCGCCGTAGCGGTCACGAAATGCCGGTACTGTTTCTCACCGCGCGCGACGGAGTCGAAGACCGGGTGCGCGGGCTGGAACTGGGCGCGGATGACTACCTCGTCAAGCCCTTTGCCTTTTCCGAGTTGCTTGCCCGCGTGCGCACCCTGCTGAGGCGTGGCCGTGCGCAGGAAGTCGAGACCCTGCGCGCCGCCGATCTGGAACTCGATCTGTTGCGCCGTCGAGTCAGCCGCGCAGGCGTACGCATCGATCTCACGGCCAAGGAATTCGCGCTGCTCGAGCTGCTGCTTCGGCGCCAGGGACAGGTCTTGCCGCGCTCCCTGATTGCCTCGCAGGTGTGGGACATGAACTTCGACAGCGACACCAATGTGATCGATGTCGCCGTGCGTCGCTTGCGCGTAAAGGTCGATGAGCCCTTCGAACCGAAGCTGATCCGTACCGTGCGCGGCATGGGCTACGTGCTCGAGATTCCGGAACCACTCTGAACATGCGCGCCTGGCCAAGATCTCTGACCGCACGTCTGGCGCTGCTCTTCGCGCTACTGACGGCAACGCTCCTGCTGGTCGTCGTCTTGGTACAGGGGCGTGCGGTCGAAGGCCATATGCGCGAACTCGACGATCATGAGCTGACTGGCAAGGTGAGGCTCATCAGGAATGTCCTGCATCACGGCGAATCGTCCGAAACCCGCTCCCGTCGGCTCGACGATGCCTTTATCGGACACGACATGCTGGCCGTGGTTCTACGCGACACCGAGGGCAGAGTCGTCTATGCCCTGCGTCCGGAGTTATTCGGCGAACGGCAATTGGCCGCTGATTCGGTGCCGGAGGTCACGACGACGTGGGAAAAGGACGGCAAGCAATACCTTGGCCTGGAGACCATCGTCGAGGTGCTCGATTCCCGCTCCAGGCCGACTCGTTTGCGAGCATTGGTCGGACTCGATGTCTCGCATCACCTGCGCTTCCTCGAAGAGGTGCGCAGGCGTCTGTGGATCGACATTTTCTTCGCCGCGATAATCGCCGCACTGTTCGCCTGGTTTGCGGCGCACCGCGGACTCGAGCCGCTGCGGCGAGTAACCGCCACTGCCCGCGGCCTGTCGGCAGAACGCCTCGCCGAGCGCCTTCCCGAGCGCGATGCGCCAAATGAGGTTCGCGAGCTGGTGAGCGCTTTCAACGGCATGCTCGCGCGGCTGGAATCCTCGTTTCGGCGCTTGTCCGATTTCTCGGCCGATATCGCCCATGAGCTGCGCACGCCGGTCTCGAACCTGATGACTCAGACCGAGGTCGCGCTGTCACATGCCCGGAGTCCGGACGAGTACCGGGAAGTTCTCGCTTCCAATCTGGAAGAGTACGAGCGCATTGCACGCATGGTCAGCGACATGCTGTTTCTCGCCCAGGCCGAAAACGGGCATCTGCTGCACTCGTCAGAAGTGGTCAAGCTGGCCGATGAGGCGCGGGCACTGATCGATTTTTACGAAGCGCTGGCTGAGGAGCAGTGCGTGCGGATCGTTCTGACGGGGGAGGCGACTGTCATTGCCGACCGCTCGATGATGCGTCGGGCGCTGTCCAACCTGCTGTCGAATGCCCTGCGTCACACTCCCTCAGGGGGTTCGATTGAGATCTCGATCAGCAGCCAGGGTGGCGTGGTGACCCTGGCCGTGAGGAATTACGGCGATACGATTCCTGCTGCTCAGTTGTCGCGGATCTTCGAGCGCTTCCATCGCGCAAGCCCCGAGCGACATCGTCACGGCGAGGGCGCCGGGCTCGGACTGGCCATCACGCGCAGCATTGTCGAGGCGCACGGCGGTCGAATCGAGGTGAGCTCCGACGCGGGCGTGACGATCTTCGCGCTGCAGCTGCCGCTGGCAGTACCTCCCGCCAAGGCGTGAGCATGCGAGCTTGATCGTTTCGCCAGGCCTCGCGGCGCGCCAACAAGTCAGCGTGGCGGCGCTTGTCAGCAGCGCAGCAGGTGAGTGAAGCGTAGTCCCGCGCTCATCTCGTCGTCGGGAGCCAACTTGCCGGCACTCTGGTGTCGCCGGATCTTTGCCGCCGCTCGCTGAAGGGCCCTATACTCTTCTTGCCCGTCAGCCCAGCCGTATTTTCTTCTTGTGGATTATTCAAGCATAATCAGGCAACGGAACAACAGGAGCGGCGCTTTGGAAAAGCAGTGGTTTTTGGAGCCTTTCGGGACAGACGACGCCCGTCTCGACTTCGTGATTACTCAGCTGCCTTGTCGAATCGGCCGTGGCAAGGAGAACGATCTGGTGATTCCAAACCTCGGGCTGAGTCGTTTCCATGCCGTGCTGGTCCAGGACATCAGTGGTCAGATTCGACTCGTTGACGAAAACAGCACCAACGGCACCTTCGTCAATCGTCATCGAATCGAAGGTTACTGCCTGCTCAAGGAAAACGACATCATTCACTTTGCCAGTGCCGAGTTCAAGCTGCGCCTGAACCTGGTTGATAAAAGTCTCATGCAGCCCTTCGACGAGATGAACACCATGCTTATGTCAAGAGTGATGCCGTTGGCGAAGATTTTCATGCCCAATGAGGCAGAATTTGACGAGCTGCTAATGGGCCGGGGGCTGTCTGGTGCTATCCAGCCAATCGTTGATGCGCGTACGCGGCAGATTCTCGCCTATGAGTTTCTTGGCCGCGCAAATCATCCGCACTTGCCAAACGCGCCGATCGAACTGTTTACCATGGCGGAGTCGATAGGCCGTGAGCTCGATCTGAGCCAGGCTTTCCGCGAATTCGGACTTGGCAAGATGGCTCCACATGTCAAGGACAAGGCCCTGTTCATCAATGCACACCCGAAGGAAACATTCAGCGGAGTTTTTCTGGATTCACTCGAGCATCTCCGCAAATCCTCACCGGAACTCGATGTCGTCGTCGAAATTCACGAATCAGCAGTGACCAATATCGCGAAGCTGCGCGAATTTGCGGACCGACTGAGGCGATTGGAAATCCGTTTTGCCTACGACGATTTTGGTGCCGGGCAGGCGCGCTTGCTGGAACTGGCCGACGTACCCGCGCACTTCGTGAAGTTTGACATGTCGTTGATTCGCGGCCTACACAAGGCCAGTGAACGTAAGCGACGAGTCGTCGGGGATTTGGTGCAAATGGTTCTGGCGACGGGTTCAGTGCCGCTTGCTGAGGGTGTGGAGGATGAAGAAGAAGCACAACTTTCCACTGCCATGGGGTTCAAGTTGATTCAGGGTTATCTGACAGGCAGGCCGATCCCTGAAGCTTCACTTTGATCTTCGCAAGGTGAATTCCATTTTTGGTGATCCAGAAACGGTGAGCTCTCTCGAAGACGTCCTCCGACATTCCCGCACCAAAACCTGGCCTCCACGGCGCATGTCGCGATTAGAGGCTAGTGGCGGGGGCAGGTTTCGGCCACGGTTTCTGGTCGCGGAACATGGTCGAAGTAGGCTTGCTACCAACGGCTACCCTAGCTCCCGGCTTGAGCAGTCCGACCTGATCACTGAGAATGTGGGCGGCCTCGTCCAGCAAGATATCTTTCGCATCCTTGCGCGCTTTTTCTGCCGCCAGCTCATTGCTGAGATCACGTTCGTCGGCCTGCAGGCCGTCATCCTGCGCTGATGAAGAGATCTCCTCGTCGGCGCCCCGCGATTTTTTGCGCAAGGCAAGTTTGCCCTCCTGCTCATCACGTTCTCGGCGTCGCTCAGTCTCGTTCAAGGAGATTGAGGTCCGCTTGCGAAGACGGCTTACTTCGGCCACGTCCTCTTTCAGAAACTGGAAGTCCTGAACAGATTTTACGCGGGCTTCATGGCGTTTTTGCAGTGTGGGCAGGAGCGCTTTCGGATTGCCTTGCAATGAATAATCCGCGGCCTGGACTTTCTCCCAGGGAAGGGCATTGTCAAAGCTGGATTCTCCGGAGTTTTCCTCGTCCGTAAACGAGGGGAAATTGATGTCCGGTTCTACGCCCCTGAGTTGCGTGGTTCCTCCATTGACCCGGAAGAACTGGGCAATGGTCATTTTCAGGTCGCCGAGTGCCGGGGTCTCATTCTTTACGAGTTGATCGAGGCTGACCATGGTCTGCACCGTGCCTTTTCCGAAGCTGCGCTCGCCAATCACCAGGCCACGGCCATAGTCCTGAATCGCCGCGGCAAAAATCTCGGAAGCGGATGCCGAACTCCGGTTGATGAGTACAGCCAAAGGTCCGTCCCATGCGGGAGCGGCGTTGGCAGCGCTGGCCACGGTCACCGTACCTCGAGCATCGCGCTGCTGCACCACCGGGCCGGCACCGATGAACAGGCCGGTCAGCTGGACCGCTTCCGCCAGGGAACCGCCGCCGTTATTCCGCAAATCCATCAATACGCCGTCGACCTTGTCGATCTTCAATTCATCCAGTAGACGAGTCACATCGCGGGTCGCGCTCTTGAAGTCCGGGTCACCTCTTCCCTGTGCCTCAAAATCCGCATAGAAGGCGGGCAGGGCGATCACCCCGATGCGGCGAGTCGTCGTTCCATCAGCCACCGGGATGATCGACTTCTTGGCGGCTTGCCGTTCCAGCGTTATTTTCTTTCGAGTCAGCGCAACCAGCTTGTGCTTGCCGTCAGGACCGGCATCGACGGGCAGAATGTCCAGCAGCACAATGGTGTCCGGTTCGCCTCGAATCTTCGCCACCGTGTCGTCCAGGCGCCAGCCCAGGATATCGGCCACGACTCCATTCTTGCCCTGAGCAACGCCCATGATGCGATCGCCGGGCTTCAGCTGTCCGGAGAGCTGGGCGGGGCCGCCCGGGACAAGTTCGCGAATCAGCGTGTAATCGTCTTTCTGGGTCAGTACCGCACCGATCCCAACGAGGGATAGCCGCATTGAAATGTCGAACTCCTCGGCTGCCCTGGACCCCATATAATTGGTATGCGGTTCGATGGTCGTGGCGTAGGCATTCATGAACAGCTGGAAGGCGTCCTCACTCTTGGTTCTGGAAACCCGCTGCAGGGAATTTTCATAGCGGTTGTCGAGGGTCTCGATAATCGCCTTGTCGTCTTTGCCGGCCAACTTGAGTCGCAACCAGTCGTTCTTTACCCGCGTGCGCCATAGCTCGGCGATTTCCCGCTCGGATTTCGCCCAGGCCGCCTTTTCGCGGTTGTATTGGTAATCCTCATTCTTGTCAAAATCGAAGCCCTTTTTGAGTAAGCTGCGGGCGTAAGTGAAACGCTCGACCACCCGTTGCGTATAGAGATTGAAAATGGCAAAGGGAAGACCGAGGTATTCCGCGTAGATCGCGTCATCGAAGCTGGTACGCGCAGCCTCGAGATGGTCGATGTCGCTTTGCACGAAAAACCGCTTCTCGCCGTCGAGCAACTTCAGGTAGCGCTCGAAGATCTTCTCCGAAAGTGCGTCATCCAGGGGGACCGGCTTGTAGTGGTGTCGGGTGAGCAATTCTGCCGCCAAGCGTGCCGCTTTAGGCTGTTCCGACAGCGGCTTCAAGGGTGGGACGGCTTGCGTCGCCAGGTCGGCCGACGCGGCCTGCACCCCCATTGCCGCTACAAATACGAACCACAACAGTGTCTTTTTCATTGATCTCCTGCCTCATCGAGCCACCGAGTCCTGCGACGCGGTGCAAAATCGGTCTCTCTGTCGCGGCGTTGCGAGCACGCGCCGAACCACTGCGACGATCGTCGAGTGCGGGCAATCTTAGTGCGTTTGTCGGACAACCGATAGGCACGAACTGTAACCAGATGTACCTCGTTCGATGTCCGCCAGGGTCGAGCAGCATTACAGGAATGTAATCTGGACGTCAGCTTGCTGACCGGGTGATGCAGGCATCATTGACAGCCTTTTTCGGCTTGACTTCAGCGCGTGCGCCACCCTTGTGTAAGGCTAAGGCCTTGTCGCGAGACTGAAACCCAGAGCCTATCGTCCCCCGATCATTTACCAACAGGAGCCACCATGAAATCCTTGTTCCCCATCATTTCCCTGTTTGCCCTGGCCCTTGCCAACCCGGTGTTTGCCGCCGCCGAGCACGATGCACATCACCAGGCGGGCGGTGGCGCCGCTAGCGCCAAGGTGGCAGCTTCCGAAGGCACCGTCAAGAAAGTGGACAAGGCTGCCGGCAAGGTCACCATCAAGCATGGCCCGCTGGCCAATCTGAACATGCCGCCGATGACCATGGCTTTCCGTGTCAGTGACCCCGCGATGCTCGACAACGTCAAGGCGGGCGAGAAGGTAAGCTTCACTGCGGAGAACGTCGGCGACGCCTTGACGGTCACCGCACTCGAGCCGGCGAAGTAGTGTCCCTTCGCCAATGAGGGAAGAAGGGAGCTTCGTGAGCCACGTAGGCGACTTTCACATAAATCGGATTCCCGACAGATGATGCTTTCCGTGCGCAGCGCTGGCGCAGCGCGTCGTGCCATCGCCGGCTGGGTGCTACTTGCGCTGCTCAATGCGCCGGCTTACGCACAGGGCCCTCTTGACGCCCCGTTGGGCGCTTCGCTCAGCGGCTTGCTGAGCTATGCCCGCGAGCACAACCCCGAGCTCGGGGTCCGCAAGTTCGAGACGGAAGCGGCACGGGAGCGGGTCGAGCCGGCCGCAGCTCTGCCCGATCCACGCTTCGAACTCGAACTGATGGACTTCACCAACACCGTGAATTCCGAGCGTGCGCCCTCGCTGCTGCCGGGGCAGGTGGGCAATACCCGCTACCGGGTCGTCCAGCCGCTGCCATTCTGGGGCAAGCGCGAGCTGCGCGGTGAGGTGGCCGAGGCGCAGGCCGAGCAGGTCGAAACCATGCAGCAAGCTACCGCCCTGGAGGTGGAGAACCGCATCAAGACCGCCTATGCCAGGCAGTTCCAGGCCGTGGGCCAGATCCGCATCCTCCGCGAGACCCTGTCGCTGCTCGACGCGATCGAGCAGCTGGTGTTGACCCGTTACGGCGTCGGCCTGGTGCCGCAGCAGGACGCCTTGCGGGCGCAGAGCGAACTGACTGCGGTGAAGATCGACCTCGTCGAAGCCGAGCGTCGCAAGCGCGACAACGCCGCCAGGCTCAACGCCCTGCTGGCGCGTGATGGCGATGCCCCGCTGGCCGAGCCCGCGCAACTGCCGGCTGCCCCCGCCAGGATTTCCTACAATAGCCTGCTTGAACAGATTCGCACACGCTCGCCGGAGGTGGCACGCGAACGCTTCGGCGTCGTCGCGGCGGAAAAAGGTCGCGAACTCACCTGGCTGAACCGCTATCCCGACTTCGCCGTCGGCCTGACCAACAACCGCCCGTACAACGCGCCCGACAACTGGGAAGTGATGGTCGGGGTGACCATTCCGCTGCAGCAATCGTCCCGTCGTGCCCAGGAGCGCGAGGCCGAGCGCCGCCTGGACGCCGCGCAGACCCGTGTGCTGGCCGCCGAAACACGCCTCGCCGGCCGGCTTGGTGAAACGCTCGCCGCCTTCGAGGCCAGCCGCGACAAGGCGCGCCTGCTGAAGCTCACCTTGTTGCCGCAGGCCAGCGCCACTTTCGAAGCGGCCCAGTCCGGCTACGAAAGCGGCCGCGTCAACTTCAACACCCTGATCGACGCCGAGCGGCAGATCCTGCGCGCTCGTCTGGCTTTGCTTGATGCCGATGTCGAGACCGCCGTCCGTTTGGCCGAACTTGAACTTCTGACCGGAGCAGCGCTGTGAACCGCAGTCACACGCCAACGCGGGCACTCGCCGCAATCGTAGCAATCGTAGCAGCGCTTGGCGCTGGCTACTGGTTCGGCAGGCAGCAGCCGACCAGCGCGTCGACCATGGCAATGGCCGATGCGGCCAGCGGCGAAACTGCCGCGTCTTCCGCGCCCGCCAGCAAGAACGAACGCAAGATCCTCTACTACCGCAACCCGATGGGCCTGCCCGATACCTCGCCCGAGCCGAAGAAGGATTCGATGGGCATGGATTACATCGCGGTTTACGCAGACGACGAACCCGACAGCAGCGGCGTCGTCAAGGTCAGTCCGGCGCGCGTCCAGACGCTCGGCGTCAAGACCGCGCGAGCGGAGAAACGCACCCTGGACTCGGCGCTGCGCACGGTCGGCCGGGTAGAGGTGGACGAGCGCCGGATTCACGACGTGGCGCCACGGTTTGAGGGCTGGATCGAGCGGTTGCAGGTAAGCGCCACTGGCGACCCAGTCAGTAAGGGACAGGCGCTGTTCTCCGTCTATAGTCCAGAACTGGTCTCCGCCCAAAAGGAGTTGCGCATCGCCGAGACGCTGGAGCGGAGCGCCGGAGAGGCGGATCCGGCAGCCCGCGAGGGCGCCCGGCGCTTGGCAGAAGCCGCTCGCGAACGGCTACGCAACTGGAAAGTCGCCGGCGCAGCAGGTTCGCAGAACGCTCTTATCACCTTTTCGTCGCCAGCCAACGGCGTGGTGCTCGAAAAAAAGGCCGTCGAAGGGATGCGTTTCATGGCCGGAACGGTCATCTATCGCATCGCCGACCTGTCCACCGTCTGGGTGATCGCCGATGTCTACGAACAGGATCTCGCCCGGGTCAAGCTCGGCGAAGCTGCGCAGGTGATCATCGACGCCTTTCCGGGACATCTCTTCGAGGCCAAGGTCACCTATCTCTATCCGACCCTCAACGCCGCGACACGCACCACGCCCGTCAGGCTCGAACTCAAGAACCACGACGGCATGCTGCGTCCGGGCATGTTCGCGCATGTCGAAATCGCCACCGCAGGCAAGGCCGCGCGCCTGACCGTGCCGCCGTCGGCGGTGATCGATACCGGCGACCGGCAGGTGGTTCTGCTCGTGCTGGGCGAGGGCAAGTACAAACCGCAGCCGGTGAAGATCGGTCTGCGCGGACGCGACGCCGTCGAAATCCTCGAAGGAATCGAGGCCGGCGACGAAGTGGTCACCGCGGCCAACTTCCTGATCGACGCCGAAAGCAACCTCAAGGCGGCCTTGTCGACCTTCACCGCACCAGAGGCGGCGAAGACGGCCAAGGCGGCGGCAAAACGGTACCAGGCGCAGGGTTCGATCGATTCCCTGGACATCGCGTCGAATACCGCCTCGGTCACGCACGAGCCGATCCCGGCGCTGCAGTGGCCGGCGATGACCATGGAATTCGGGCTGGCGACGCCCGAGGTCGCCAAAGGGATGCCGCCCGGCGCGCCGATGCGCTTCGAGTTCGAGGACCGGGGCGACGGCGAATTCGTGATCACCCGTATCGAGAAGGCCGCCGCAAAGCACGAGGCCCACTGAGATGCTCGATCGGCTGATTGAATGGTCGGCGCGCAACGTCTTCCTGGTGCTGCTGGCCACCCTGGCAGTCGTCGCCGGCGGCATCTACGCGGTCAAGAACACGCCGCTCGACGCCCTGCCGGATCTTTCCGACGTGCAGGTGATCGTGTTCACCCCCTACGCCGGGCAGGCGCCGAAAGTGGTCGAGGACCAGGTGACCTACCCCCTGACGACCGCCATGCTGGCGGTACCGAAAGCCAAGGTGGTGCGGGGCTTCTCGATGTTCGGCGCCTCCTACGTCTATGTGATCTTCGCGGACGGTACCGATATTTACTGGGCGCGCTCGCGGGTACTGGAGTACCTGAGCTCGGTGCAGGGCAATCTGCCGCAAGGCGTTTCGCCGCAGATCGGGCCCGACGCCACCGGCGTCGGCTGGGTCTTCCAGTACGCGCTGACCGGCAAGGATCAATCCCTGGCCGACCTGCGCAGTGTCCAGGACTGGTACGTCCGTTACCAGCTGACCAAGGCCGGTGGCGTCGCCGAAGTGGCCAGCGTCGGTGGCTTCGTGAAGGAATATCAGGTCATCGTCGACCCGCACCGGCTGGCCAGCTATGGCGTTTCGCTGGCGCGCCTGTCGCAGGTGATTCGCGAATCGAACCGCGACGTCGGCGGGCGCGTCGTCGAGCTTGCCGAGAAGGAATACATGGTGCGCGGGCTCGGCTACCTCAAGGGCTTCGCCGACATCGAGACGCTGGTCCTGAAGAGCGATGGCGGCACGCCGGTCCTGGTGCGCGACGTCGCCCGTGTCGAGATCGTCCCGGCCGGCCGGCGCGGCATCACCGAACTCAACGGCGAGGGCGAGGTGGTCTCGGGGATCGTCATGGCCCGCTTTGGCCAGAACGCGCTCGACGTGATCGCCAACGTCAAGGCCAAGATCGAGGAGCTGCTACCGGGCTTGCCGGAGGGGACCGAGGTCGTTCCGGTCTATGACCGTTCGCAGCTGATCGAACGCGCCATCGACAATCTCAAATGGACTTTGCTCGAAGAGAGCCTGATCGTCGGCGCCGTCTGCGTGCTCTTCCTGATGCATGTGCGCAGCGCGCTGGTCGCCATCCTGACCCTGCCGATCGGCATCCTGATCGCCTTCATCGCCATGCGCAGCATGGGCATGGGTTCGAATATCATGAGCCTCGGCGGTATCGCCATCGCCATCGGGGCGATGGTCGACGCCGCGATCGTGATGATCGAGAACGCCCACAAGCGGCTCGAACACCTGTCGCCGAACGCGACCAGACACGATCGCGCGGCGACCATGATTCGCGCCTGCAAGGAGGTCGGGCCGGCGCTCTTCTACTCGCTGCTGATCATCACCGTTTCCTTCCTGCCGGTGTTCACCCTCGAAGGTCAGGAAGGGCGGCTGTTCAGCCCGCTGGCCTTCACCAAGACCTTTGCCATGGCCGGCGCGGCCGTCCTCTCGGTGACGCTGGTGCCGGTGCTGATGATGTTCTTCATTCGCGGGCGGATCATGCCCGAGCAGAAGAACCCGGTGAACCGCTTCCTGATCTGGGTTGAACCGCTTCCTGATCTGGGTCTACCGGCCAATCATCCTGGCCGTGATGCGCAACAAGATCGTCACCCTGGTGCTCGCGGCGCTGGTCATGGCGGTCACCGTGGTGCCGGCCAGCCGTATCGGTTCGGAGTTCATGCCGACGCTCAACGAAGGCTCCTTGTTCTACATGCCGGCCTCGCTGCCGGGCATGTCGGTGACCGAGGCCGCGCGTCTGCTGCAGACCACCAACCGCATCATCAAGACTTTCCCCGAGGTCGAGTCGGTGTACGGCAAGGCCGGTCGTGCCGCCAGCGCCACCGATCCGGCGCCGATGGAGATGTTCGAGACGGTGATCAACCTCAAGCCCGAAAAGGAATGGCGGGCGGGTATGAACGTCGACAAGCTGATTGCCGAGATGGACGCCGCGCTCAAGTTCCCGGGTCTGGCCAATTCCTGGACCATGCCGATCAAGGCGCGAATCGACATGCTGTCCACCGGCATCCGCACGCCGGTCGGGGTGAAAGTCTTCGGCAAGGAGCTGGCGGTGATCGAAAAAGTCGCCCGCGAAATCGAGCTGGCGGTGAAGGACGTTCCCGGCACCTCGAGCGCCTACGCCGAGCGGGTCACCGGCGGTTATTACCTGGACATCACGCCGAAGCGCGAGCAACTGGCACGCTACGGGATCACCGTCGGCGACTTCCAGCAGGTGATCAGCAGCGCGCTCGGCGGCGCGACGGTGACCACGGCCGTCGAGGGTCTCGAACGCTACAACGTCAGCGTGCGCTATCCGCGCGCGCTGCGCGACGATCCGCAGCGAATCGCCAACGAGGTCTTCGTGCCGAGCCAGGCGGGGATGATCCCGCTCGGCCAACTGGCGAGTATCGAACTGCGTAACGGCCCGCCGGGCATCAAGACCGAGAATGCGCTGCTCGCCGCCTATGTCTTCGTCGATATCCGCGATCGTGATGTTGGTTCCTACGTCAAGGAGGCCCAGAAAGCCGTCGCCGACAAGGTCAGCTTCCCACCTGGCTACTACGCCACCTGGTCGGGGCAGTTCGAGTATATGGAGCGCGCCAAGGCCAAGCTGGCCCTCGTCGTGCCGCTGACACTGGCGATCATCTTCGTGCTCCTGTACCTCAACTTCCGGCGCCTGACCGAGACGCTGATCGTCATGCTTTCCGTCCCGTTCGCGCTGGTCGGTGGTATCTGGCTGATGTGGTGGCTGGGCTACAACATGAGTGTCGCCGTCGCTGTCGGCTTCATCGCCCTGGCCGGTGTCGCCGCCGAAACCGGCGTGGTGATGCTGATCTACCTCGACCAGTCGTGGCAGGAGATCACCGCCAAACGCCGCGCCGAAGGCGTCGATCCGACAGCCGCCGACCTCTACCACGCGATCATGGAAGGCGCGGTCGAACGGGTGCGGCCGAAGATGATGACCGTGGTGGCGATCATGGCCGGCCTGCTGCCGATCATGTGGTCGACCGGCACCGGCTCGGAAGTGATGAGGCACCGGCTCGGAAGTGATGAGCCGCATCGCCGCACCGATGGTCGGCGGCATGGTCTCGTCGACAGTGCTGACCCTGTGCGTGATTCCGGCGCTGTACGCGCTGGTCAAGCAGTGGCAACTGCGGCGAAGCCTGGCAAGGCCGGCGGCGCAAGTGCTGAGTGCGGACTGACTCACGTACATACCAGGTCCAGTCGATCGTCGCCGCCATCGCGGGCATGCTTGGCGGCAAGGTGAATCAAATCCGAGAGCAATTTGCTACTGACGCACCAGCCTTAGAGCATTAGCCACAACCAGCAGACTCGCGCCCATATCAGCGAATACCGCCATCCACATGGTGCCCAT
>JEMX01000015.1:24812-24945 GCA_000585055.1 Candidatus Accumulibacter appositus | reverse complement strand
GTGCCCATACCGAGCAGCGTGAGTACCAGAAAAACGGCCTTGATTCCCAATGCCAGCGTGATTTTCTGTAGCAGTACCGTGCGGGTGGTGCGCGACAGGCGGACAAAACGCGCTATCTTGTTCAGGTCGTCAT
>JEMX01000015.1:0-24515 GCA_000585055.1 Candidatus Accumulibacter appositus | reverse complement strand
CGCGGCTACTGTCCTTGACCGTATCGGCCACCGCAAACAGGACCAGCACGCGCTCGCCATCGCTGAGCAGAATGACCGTCTTGCCTTGCTCTTCCAATTCACCAAGACGAGCCGCCAGGAGGGGCGTACATACGCCAAGCTCATGGATCAAGCGATGGTTACCAAGCTGATAGTGCACGCCGCCAACGGTTCCGAGCACACCTCGCCCTGGAATGGCAGCGAAGTCGGCGACATCGAGCAGGACGGTGCCGTTCTGTTGTCCGCTTGTGGCTATGGCGTGAGAAACCGGGTGATCGGAGCGTGCAGCAAGACTGGTGGCCACTCGGACGGCATCCACTCCGGTCGTCTGATCGAGCAGGACCGTATCGGTCAATACCGGCTTGCCGTGCGTGATGGTGCCGGTCTTGTCGAATGCCAGCCACGCGAGCTTGTGAGCTTCTTCAAGATAAACACCGCCCTTGATCAGAATACCGTGGCGGGCTGCTGCTGCCAGGCCGCTGACGATGGTGATGGGGGTGGAAATGACCAAGGCGCACGGACAGGCGATGACCAGGAGAACCAGCGCCTGGTATACCCAGTCCTGCCAGTCGCCACCAAATAGCAGCGGCGGCACAAGGGCCACAGCAATGGCGAAGACGAACACCGTCGGCGTGTAGATCTTGGCAAACTGATCGACGAAGCGCTGGCTTGGCGCACGTGCGCCTTGCGCCTCTTCGACCGCGTGAATGATGCGTGCCAAGGTCGAATGCGTGGATTCGGCAGTAACCCGGAATTCCACGGAGCCAGATTGATTGATGGTCCCGGCGAATACACTGTCTCCAGCCGACTTGTCGACCGGCAAGCTCTCGCCGGTAATTGGCGCCTGGTTGATGCTTGATCGTCCGGCCGTCACGACACCATCGAGGGCGACGCGCTCACCAGGTTTGACGCGCACGATTTGGCCGATGGCCACGGCCTTGGCCGGCAGCTCGACCCAATCGCCGTCCGCCTGCCGTAAGTCGCCATTTCCGGGGTGAGCTGCAGCAGGCCGCGAATGGCATTGCGTGCCCGATCCAAGGACTTCGCCTCGATCAGCTCGGCAAGAGCAAACAGAACCATGACCATGGCCGCCTCCGGCCACTGCCGCAGCAATACCGCACCGGTCACGGCAATGCTCATCAGGGCGTTGATGTTGAGATTGCCGTGGCGCAACGCAATCCAGCCCTTCTTGAAAGTGCCGACACCGCTGATGGTGATGGCGACGAGTGCCAGCAGTCCGGACAACCATTCCGGCAAGCCAAGCCAATGGACAATTTCCGCACCGAGAGCGGCAAGCCCGGCCAGCGCCAACGGCCACCAAGGCTTACTGACCACCTCGGTGGACACGCTGCCTTGCTTGCTTGTCGCCATTGGCTCGGTGCTCATGCCCAAGTCGCGAATGGCCGTCTCAACGACAGCTAGCGTGTTGTCTTGGTGCACAACGGTCAGGACTCGCTGCATGAGGTTGAATTCCATCCCGCTCACCGTGGCCAGGCCACTCAGCTTGTTGCGGATCAACGCCTCCTCGGTCGGGCAATCCATCTGGGCAACGCGTAGGCGAGTGAGCGTGTAGCCCGCCGGAATTTTGGCTGTGACCGAACTGGCGTTGCCTGATGTTGGTGACGAATCGGCAGCGCAACACTTGTGACCCTGGTCATGCGAGTGCCCATTCTCGTGGTGAGCGGGCAAGGCGTCGTGAGCATGCGTAATTTTCACGGGGCGAGAGGGCATGGCGTCGTCCAATTGTTGGTATATTGCCCATTGCACACCCTAAAGTTCCTATAGGGTCAACTGTTTTGGAGACTACCCGTGAAGATCGGTGAACTCGCCCAAGTGGCGCAATGCACGGTGGAAACCGTGCGTTACTACGAAAAGGAAGGACTGCTATCCGCGCCGGCACGGACGCGGGCCAACCACCGCAGCTATGGCGAGTGCCACGTCGAGCGGCTTCGCTTTATACGGAATTGTCGTGCCCTGGATATGACGCATGCGGAAATCCACACGCTACTGGGTTTGATGGATCAGTCTGCCGCTGATTGCGGTGGCGTCAATCAACTACTCGACGAACACATTGCCCACGTCGATGTGCGTATGGCCGAGCTGTCCCAGCTCAAGCAGCAGCTCAGTGAGCTGCGTCAGCGCTGCCAGAGCGAGCAGACCATGGACGCCTGTGGAATCTTGCAGGGGCTGGCGTCCATGGAAACAGGACCTCGGCATGAAAGGCAGACGCACCTCGGCTGATCGAGGTCCTGGCGTACGATCCCTCCGTTTTCTGGGGCGCCGCCTTGCTCGGGATTACTTGCTTACCGTCACCTTGGCGACCATGCCGGCTTCCATATGACCTGGAACGAGGCAAGCGAAATCGACGCTGCCGGGCCGGTCAAATTTCCAGATCAGGCCGCCGCGCTGACCCGGCTTGAGGGTGATCATGTTGGGCTCTTCGTGTTCCATGCTGGGAAACTTGCGCATTATTTCAGCGTGCTCCTTGAGCTCGGCCATGGATCCGATGACCATTTCATGCGGCATCTTGCCGCGGTTCTTGAGGAAGAAGCGGACGGTCTCGCCGGCCTTGACCGTGACGTGATCCGGAACGAAGCGCATCGAGTCGTCCATGTTCACGTCGATGGTGCGTGTCACGTCAGCCGCGTTCCCGGGCACGCCGACCGTGCTCGCGTGCTGGTCAGCATGCATCCCATGGCCTCCATGGTGGTCGCCAGCGGCCATCGCCGCGGCGGATGCAAAGCTTAGGAAAAGGAGGACGCTTGGTTTGTGCATGGTCATTGCTCTCGCTGGTTGTTGTCTTGCGGAAAGGGGGCAAGTCATTCGCGGGCTCCTGCGTTCTTGTCAAGACCAGAAGCGCAGGCCGGCAACGGCGTCAGAGATCCCGCTGCCAATGTTGCGGGCGTCGGCGGGCGTGCTGCCACCCGACATTTCTGCAGCGACGGGGAATGGCCTTGCTGAATGCCTGCCTTGCGCTGCTCGAGCCGTACATAGGCGGCGATCTGTGCAACGTCGTCCGGGGTCAGGCCGGGAACCGGCGCCATGTCGCCGAACTTCCAGTGGTGCGCTCAGCGCGGCGGACAAGGCGATCGTCAGAATCTTGCTGGGCAGCATTTTCATGGCCATTCCTCGGTTCGGTCAGCGCTTCGTTGCTGGCGGTGCATTACGGCTACGAGTATCGATCATCGATACCGACGGCAAGCTGTCACCGGAATGACATTTCTGTCATTTGCGTTCTTGCGTGTCTCTTGCTCACGGTCAGCGGTGTAAAGCGTGCCTCCTTGGCGGCCGGATCGAGGTGACGCCCGGCGCTGGCGTGACGATCTTCACTTTGCATCGCCCTTCAGCTCCCGCAGCAGCATCAGCGAAGGTGACCGAAACGTAATCCTGAGGTCATTTTCTCGTGCGGGCCCGACTGGCACCATAGGCGGGGAAAAGGGGGCTGCAAAGCGAGAAAACCGGCCCGGTGGCGAAGGGCAGCAACTGGCCGTCGTGCCTTGAAGAACAAGTGCTTGACCCGTGAGCAAGACACAGCTTCAGGCTGGAAGCCATACCACTTGGAAAGGATTGCCATGAACACGCGTGCAAGTTCGACCGGGCAAGGCCGCCACCATCAGCCCGAGCATTCTCCCCACGCACCGGGATCGCACGGGGCCAACTGCGACCACGCGGCGGCCGACGCCACGACGGTGAAGGATCCCGTATGCGGCATGTCCGTCGCTCGCGGGGCTGGCAAGCCGAGCTTCGAACACGACGGAAAGACGTGGCACTTCTGCTCGCAGAAATGCCACGGCAAGTTCGCCGCCGATCCTGTGCACTACCTGACAGGCGCGCACAGGAAACAATCGCCTCCCGTGCCTGCCGGTACGCAATACACCTGCCCGATGCACCCGGAAATCGTTCGCAATGCCCCCGACGATTGCCCGAAATGTGGCATGGCTCTGGAGCCGATGGGCATCCCCACGGGCGACGAGAGCCCCAACCCCGAGCTGCTCGATTTCCGTCGCCGTTTCGCGATCGGCGCCGTGCTGACCGTGCCGTTGCTGGTGCTGACCATGGGCCCCTTCCTCGGGCTCGGCTTCGTGCGCGACGCGCTCGGCGAGCGCAGCGCGCTGTGGATCGAATTTCTTCTGGCAACACCGGTGGTGCTCTGGGCCGGCTGGCCGTTCTTCGTTCGCGGCGTCAAGTCGCTGGTCAATCGCAGCCTCAACATGTTCACGTTGATCGGCCTGGGCGTCGGGGCAGCCTATCTCTTCAGCCTGGTCGCGCTGCTCGCTCCCGACCTGTTTCCCGATGGCTTCCGCGATGCGCAGGGGCATGTGGGCGTTTACTTCGAGGCCGGCGCGGTGATCATCGTCCTGGTCCTGCTCGGCCAGGTGATGGAACTCGGCGCGCGCGAGCGTACCGGTTCGGCGATCCGCGCGCTGCTCGACCTCGCCGCCAAAACGGCGCGCGTGATCCGGGCCGACGGGAGCGAGGAGGAAATTTCGCTCGATGAAGTCGTCGTCGGCGACCATGTGCGGGTGCGGCCGGGCGACAAGGTGCCGGTGGATGGTCTGGTAATCGAAGGCCGTTCTTCGATCGACGAGTCGATGATTTCGGGTGAAGCGGTGCCCGTTGAGAAAGTCGCTGGCGACGCCGTCACCGGCGCGACGATCAATGGCAGCGGTTCGCTGATCGTCGAAGCGAAGCGGGTCGGCGGCGACACCGTGCTCAGCCAGATCGTCGACATGGTCGCCAACGCGCAACGCTCGCGCGCCCCGATCCAGAAGCTCGCCGACTCGGTCGCCGGCAAGTTCGTTCCGGCGGTGATCGGCATCGCCATCCTGGCGTTCATTGCCTGGGCGATCTGGGGACCGGCGCCGGCACTTTCCTATGGACTGGTCGCGGCCGTCGCTGTCCTGATCATCGCCTGTCCTTGTGCCCTGGGGCTGGCGACGCCGATGTCGATCATGACCGCCACCGGACGCGGCGCGCAGGCTGGCGTGCTGATCAAGAACGCGGAAGCACTCGAACGCTTCGCCAAGGTGGACACACTGATCGTCGACAAGACCGGGACGCTGACCGTCGGCAAGCCGAAGCTGGTCGCGGTGCTGCCCGCTGCCGGACACGAGGAAGCCGAGATATTGCGCCTTGCCGCCAGCCTCGAACGCGGCTCGGAACATCCGCTGGCCGAGGCGATCGTCAGCGGCGCCGAAGAACGCGGTGTGGATCTTGCCAAGGCCGACGAGTTCGAGGCGATCACCGGCAAGGGCGTCAAGGGCGTGGTCGACGGCCAGGCGGTTGCCCTGGGCAACGCGGCGCTGCTCACCGAACTGGGCCTGGATGGCGGCGCGTCCAGTGCCTTCGTCGAGGCGGCAAACGCTCGCCGCGACGAGGGCGAAACAGTGATGTTCGTCCTCATCGGCAGAGAAATCGCCGGCCTGGTGAGCGTCGCCGATCCCGTCAAGGAGACGACGCTCGAAGCGCTCAAGGCGCTGCACGCCGAGGGCCTGAAGATCATCATGGCCACCGGCGACAACGAGCGCACCGCCCGTGCCGTGGCCGGGCGCCTGGGCATCGACGAAATCCGCGCCGACGTCCTGCCCGCGGACAAGGCACGCATCATCAAGGAACTCCAGGCCAAGGGCTGCAAGGTGGCGATGGCCGGCGACGGCGTCAATGATGCGCCGGCACTTGCGCAGGCCGACGTCGGCATTGCCATGGGTACCGGTGCCGACGTCGCTATCGAAAGCGCCGGCTTCACGCTGGTGAAAGGGGATCTCAACGGCATCGTGCGGGCCCGGCGCCTGGCACGCGCGACCATGCGCAATATCAAGCAGAACCTGTTCTTCGCCCTGGTCTACAACGCCGCCGGGGTGCCGGTGGCCGCTGGCATCCTGTATCCCTTCCTCGGGATACTGGTGTCACCGATGTTTGCCGCCGCGGCGATGAGCCTCTCGTCGGTTTCGGTGATCAGCAACGCCTTGCGGCTGCGTAGCGTGCGCATTTGACCGAATGCTCATGACCGTCGAGATAACGCTGGAGAGCGTCTGCCGCTACGCGCAACAGCCGTTCTGCGCCTGTATCGGAGGACATTTCACCGAGCCAAAGGAACAGAACACACAGCAATCGCCAGGCTTGGGGCGCAGCAGCGTGTGGCAGTTGCGACACTCGTAGAAGAACTGGCAGGCGTCGGTGGGCATCGTTTCCTGTTGGGAAAATCCACATCGGGGGCAGGTCAATACGGACGCCAGGACAATAGTGCTCAATGTCTGCTGGTCCCCGCTTGGCTCGCCTCTGATTCACTGCCCGCGTTGCGGTCTTGGTTCTGTGGTCCCATCTCAAATCTCCTTTGCGCTCGATTACTGAAGCAAGGGAACGGCATCAGGTTTTCTCGAAGATTGCACCGTAGTGGTAGGGCGGCAGCTCGACCAGCCGTTCCAGTCGAAAGCCAGCCGGTTCGACTACCGCGCGGGTGTCCTCTGTGGACATGCGAAGCTCCGTGCGTGGCCCGCGTGGCTGACCCAGCACAAGCGTTTCTTCGCGGGTAATGGGATACCAATTGACGATTGCGAAGCGAGCGGCGGGCAGGAGGACGGCGGCGACTTCCTTGGACAGTGCAGTCTTGTCCGGTACGCCGTGGAAGGTATTTGCCATCCAGACATAGTCTACTGGGCTGTCTATCAGCCGACTTAACTCCATCGCATCGCCGAGTAGCCAGTCACAGTTCGAATTCCCGTCGCAAGCGGCTTTCGCTTGCTCCAGCATCGCCGGGTCAAGGTCGAGCCCGATGACGCGGCCTGGGCCAAGCCGGCGCGCGATGGCTGCCGTGAAATAGCCGTCGCCGCAGCCCAGATCGACAACGGTCATCCCGGATTCGATACGCAATTCCCCGACGATGCCATCGGGGTCGGGCCACAAGGCATGCCACCAGCTCTTGTCCGGCATCCCCGTAGCTTGAAACAAGCGGTCATGAAGCTTCATTCTGAGAACTTCCTCGACATGTTATGGAACGTCACCAGCGCGATCCGCTCGATGATTGCATCACCGTCGAAATCCGCCCGCCAGGTGCGAAGCTCTGCGTCGGTCAAGTGGCCCTTGAGCATGGCAAGGGTAGCAGAAACCTTGGGGACGGCCCCGCAGCCCTGCCGGTTCGAGCACTGAGCCATACCGACGCCGCTGTCGGCTTCATCGCCCTGGCCGGGGTGGCCGCCGAAACCGGGGTCGTGATGCTGATCTACCTCGACCAGTCGTGGCAGGAGCACAGCGCCCGGCGCCATGCCGAAGGACATGACCCGAGCGCCGCCGACCGCTACGCAGCGATCATGGAAGGCGCCGTCGAGCGCGTACCGCCGAAGATGAGGAGCGTGGTGGCGATCATCGCCGGCCTGCTGCCAATGATGTGGTCCAGCGCAACCGGTTCGGAAGTGATGAGCCGCATCGCCGCGCCGATGGTCGGCGGTATGGTCTCGTCGACGGTGTTGACGCTGTGCGTGATTCCGGCGCTGTATGCGCTCGTCAAGCAGTGGCAGTTGCGGCGGGAGTTGGCGAAAGCGCCGGTGCTGCCGTTGAGCGAGGCCTGACTGGCGAGAGCGTGCGCTCGGCCGGTCACGCCCTTTGCGCGCGCGGACGACACGAGAAGCGGCTGCTTGGCCGGCCACTCCCGCTTTGATAATCACTCCTCTAAAAGAGCTTGACCAGCCAATGTCGTTCGACCATATTGACCCGTCTGGTCATATCGATGGAGGCATCATGATCACCGAAACCAGCGCAGTCAGCTTGAGGGAGAACTTGGGCGAGATGCTCAAGCAAGTGCAGTACCGGCATGATAGCGTGGTAATCAACAAGGACGGGAAGCCGGTTGCAGTGCTTGTTGACGCCCGATTATTTGAGCGCATCCGCCGCATGCAGAGCCGGTTTGACGCTCTGTGCCAACGCCTGGAGGCCGGCTTTTCTGAAGTGCCCGAGCCAGAGGGGCTGGCTGAAATAGATGCTGCCATCGCGGCTGAAAGGGCACCGGCTCCCTCGCCGGCGAAGACCCGCTGATTTGCCGTGGCCACTCTGCGGGTGGTGCTCGATACCAATGTGCTGCTTTCGGGAATTGCTTACCCAGCCAGCGTGCCTGGAAAAATATTGGCGGCGTGGCGTCACGGTTCGGTCGACGTACTCCTCTCTTCGTACATCGTGGAGGAGTTGCGGCGCGTCTTGCCACGCCTGGCTCACCGCCACGGTTTGACCTTGGCAGAAGTCGACGATCTGGTCGATGCCCTTTCCATACAGGCCGAAATCCTTGAACCGCTCGCCAGTATTGAACCGGCATTGCGCGATGTCGATGATCAACCCGTGCTTGCTACCCTGCTTGCAGCGTTGAAGATCTCGGGAGCCGACTATCTCATCACAGGCGATAAAGACTTGCTGACCTTGGCCGAATCTTAGCCAATCGTGACTCCGGCGAACTTCTGGGCGAGCCACACGGCGCTTTGAGTGTTGAGCAAGTTTTGGGCAGCACCGCGCGAAGGGTCAGCTTTCTCCCCAAACCCCAGCTTGCTGCCGATCATGTTGGTCTAGCGGCAGCGCGCTTCGGAGGTGGTGAGCCGCATCGCTACAGCGATGGTGGGCGGCATGGCCTCATCGACGGTACTGACCCTCTGCGTGATTCAGAATCGTACGCGCTGGCCCGGACGTCGGCATCGGCAGCAAGGGGAACGCTTAATGTGAAAGTCGCGTACGCGACTCACGAAACTCCTTTCTCCCCCGTGCGGGAGAAGGGCCGGGGGAAGGGGGCGGTCATGGCTTTCATGATCTGGGGTGTCTCGACCGTCATGACCGTTAGCTGCTCGACGTAGCGCGACGTTTCGCCGCCGGCTTTCGAGCTGACTTGGTGGCTGGAGCTGGTCGCTCGGCGAGGCGACCCGTAACGTACTTATGAAGGACGCTCGCAATGAGCGTTTGGTACGGCACCCCTTCCTCCAAGGCCTTGACCTGAATGTCATTCAGGTCGCCGGAGGACAGGCGAATGTTCACTCGCCGGTCCTTGGTGGCGGTCGCGTGCGCTGCCGCCTTGAACTTGGCCAGTTCGGCCTTGGTGGCGACAGACTTCAACTGCCCTTTCTCAAAGGCGGTCAGGACTTCGACTTCGTAGTCATCAACTTTCGGCATCTGTTTCACCTTGACTTAGATAGTCTCGGGTCGCCTTGCGACTCGGGATGATGGTCTTGAGGAAGAAGTAGTCTTCCTCTTCGACAAACGGTACCAAGCATGCGTAGTTGTCGCACGCGACGACAAGAATGCGCTGCCTGGGGTATTTCGCTTGGTTTGGGTGGGCGAGGAGGTCCAGCAGTCCACCCGACTCAACGGCGACAAGAATGCTTTCAAATGAGACACCCCGTTCTTCCCTGAGCGTTTCGTTCTTCTCGGCACTCCAGCGAAATGGCTTCATAGGGCCATCTTACTTTGCTGTGTGCCTATTGTCATCAAACGCACTCAAGACGCCCAGATCGGTCCTTGCCTCTAGCGCGGAGTCATCCGCGAACAGGGCGTCCTCGCCGGCGAGAATTGCCAGTCCGCTATTGCAAAGGCGAAACCGGCAAGCCCGAAAAGCGCTTGCTCAGCGGCGCCTAGTTCCTCTGGTTGCTTCTCCAGCGCATGCTGCCCAAGGGCTTTCGCCGCGCGCGCGATTTCGGCTTCCTGCACGCCAATTGCATGCGCCTGGTCCCCGCCACGTCATTGCGAGGCGGCGCAGCCGCCGTGGCAATCCAGAGATCTTTCTCCTGGCCTTGGCGATACGTCGGCGGTGAAGCAGTCAGAGGGTGGCGATGGATTGCCGCGTCGGCTTTGCCTCCTCGCAATGACGGTGTCCGTACGTGCCGCGTGCCGCGTGGCGCCTGTGTCGCCCGTGGCGCTCGGCAACTCTCACCGAGCGGGACGCTTTCCCTTGAAGGGTGGCCGCAAGCGTTTTGGCCGCTGCCCATTTCAGCGAACACAGGGCTTCGGTCTGGCCTTGCTTTCAGGCTTGTTGATGGTCTCATCAAGAACGCAAGATTAGCGGTCGTCGAGCGGCCGTTCGCAGGGCTTTGCGGTCGGCCTTCTACTCGGCCAGATTTCCACCGGCTTCAGCCTCCATCCACGCCCGGTTTCGGCGAGTCTCCTCGGCTGCTGCCGTCATTGGCCAGCGGCGGACCGAGGTCAGAGAAATCTGTGTCACATCGCCGCTACCAAATGAATTGGCAGGACTCGAGCGGGCAAGAAGCATCATGCCATCGACCTGGCCGCTTCGACGCGAACGCCATTGACTGCCGCCGGCGATACCGCTACTTTCGCTGTGGATACGACGGCGGGGATGACCGTTGTATTGCTTGCGACACCAACGGCAAAAAGCGCAGCTGCCAGACGATTGGTCTCGCCGGAATGACACGATCGAGACGAGGAAATAAGCATGGACGGCACGGAGAAGGCCCGACGGCTGATTGCCGAGGAGCGCGAAAAGAAAACGGGCCTCCTGGACCGACGGGGTCCGGGGGGCAGGTCTTGTCTTTTGCCCAAGGCACGGGGAAAGACCTGACCCCAAGGACACGCCGATGGTCGGCGGCATGGTCTCGTCGTCGGTGCTCACCTCGTGCGTCATCCCGGCGCTGTATGCGCTGGTCAGAGAGTGGCAGTTGCGGCGGGAGTTGGCCAGCGCACCGGCATTAGCACTGGAGGCAGGCTGGTTTCTTGCAGGCGCTCAGGCGCCAGCGTTGCCAACGCCTGCGATGCGGCTTTCCTCGGCTGACCCCTTGGGCTCGCCTACGCGCACGAGTACCGCTGACGGTGCGATGAATCGACAGGCAATCGACTCGTCTTTTTGCTCAGCTGAGTGCAGCCAGGGCCGCCTCGGGCGCGCGGTCCAGCACCGTCAGCAAGGCTTTCGCGGCGCCTGTCGGGCAGCGCTTGCCCTGTTCCCAGTTACGGATCGTTTCGAGAGGAACATCGATCCTCTCGGAGAACTCGGCTTGGCTGAGTCCAAGACGTTTGCGTACGCGCCGGGCGAACTTGCCGGCATCCTGAAGGGCAAGCGCCTTGTCGGCCGCGCGTTGCGCAGCAATTTTGTCTTCGGTCGTGTCGTCCACACGAGCGGCGTCGATACGTCCCACCTTCAGCGAGTGGGGCACAGCGGGGTCAATCGTCACTCGTACTGTCTTCATAGCGTTGGTTCTCACGTGGGTTGGCCTTGCGGGCGGAAATGATGCGAATCGCTTCGTAGCGAAAGGTGTAGATGACGACGAAGAGGCGCGATTCGATCTTCCCCAGCAACTCGAAGCGCTCCTCACCGTAGCTATAGCGAGTGTCGGCCCGTACCAAGCGCTCGGGATCGAAGAACGCTCGCGCAGCGTAAGCAAAATCGAACCCTCGCTCACGAAAACAGGCTTCGCTCTTGCTCTCATCCCATTCAAAATCCATGGACGCAGTGTAGTTCATTGGCCTACCCGCAGCAAGGATCAGCAAGGTCGTTTGCGAGAGCCGTCACCGGCTGAGAGAACGGAAGGTGCTTGACCGCGAGAACCATCCGTTGGCCTGATTGGCAAACGCATTCGCCGCATCGCTTCGGCGTTCATGCCGACGCCCAACGAAGGCTCGCTGCTCTACATGCCGGTGTCGCTGATCGTCATGCTCTCGGTACCTTTCGCGCTGGTCGGCGGCTTCATGTCGTCGACGGTGCTGACCCTGTGCGTCATTCCGGCGCTGTATGCGCTGGTCAAGCAGTGGCAGTTGCGGCGGGAGTTGGCGAAAGCGCCGGTGCTGCCGGTGAGCGAGGCCTGACTGGCGAGGGCGTGCGCGCGCCAGGTCACGCCCTTTGCGCGCGCGGGCGACACGAGAAGTGGCTGCTTGGCCGGCTACTCCCGCTTTCGCGGTGCGCCAACTCAACCTATTGCGCCATTGTTCGCCAAGCTCTCGCTGGTCGCGAGCCTAGCCGTCAATGGTCGGTTTTAGCACCGTGTTCGTTCGTGCGTCGTCGCGATAGTGCGTCGAATACCCGTGCGCGCAAACGCCATGCGAGCCATTCACTGCTCCTGATCAGCGGGGCGCTTCGGCACGGGGCAGGATGGCCTCCGCCTCGCGCACCAGCGCCGCCGTTTCTCGTCGCAACGCTTCGGTCCGGTGTTCCCGCGACTGCTTGCCGCCGGTCCGAATCCGGCATCAACTCTATCCAGCCTATGGGGAATGACCCAAACTGGGAGCCGGATGGTGTAACGCACCAAGTCCGGTTCTGCGAGGGCGGCGGGACGTACCGTCAGGGATTCCCGCCGCTACTTTCCACTTTTGCCCAAGGCACGGGGAACGACCTGACCCCAAGGAGGCCCCAAGGACGCAGAAGGCGCTGGCCGCACGCGTGGCACCGGCCGATGCCGACCTGCGCTCCCTGTTCGAGGCGTTGGCGGCGCGTGCCGGGAAGCTTTCCAAAGCCGCCAAGCGTGTGCTCAACATTGATCAAGCCGCGGCACTGGTGCTCGACGAGACGGCGGGTACTGTGGAGCTGAACCGGGAATTGTTGGGGCGGCAGTTTCGGGTGACGGTGCGGTGACGGGGATTGCGGCGGAAACGGCCGGTAGTTCCAGCCGCCAAGCGGGCAGGGGCGCAAAAAACGTTGACGGCATGCTGTAGCCGGGGATCGCCACCTGTTGCATTTCTTTACAACACCTTTTGCTGTTGTTACTCTTTACAACATGCCAGCCGTGCTTATCCTCGATGACCGCTACCCGCAAGGGGACGATGCTTTCGTCGCCGTGCGTGTATTCCGGGTGCCAACCGAGGTGCCCGGCAGCACGCACGATCTGAAATACAGCCTGGCCTACGTGGTGGATGGAGTGTGCGTGCTTCGCTTTGACAACGAGGCCGGCAAGGGCGACCACGTCCACCGTGGCGAAGCGGAGGCGCCCTATGTATTTGCCTCGCTGGAACAGCTCTTGGCGGACTTCTGGACCGCCGTCGATGATTGGAGAAAGTGACATGACAAACACCGTAACCATCGGCGTTGCGTCGCGGGCAGAGATCAATGCTCGTTTCATGCGCGCAATGACTACCGGCGAGCGCACCGCGCCTTTTATCGGCTTTGTCGATGAACGGGCGCTATGGCGCACGCTGACGCCGCTACGGTGGGACATCCTCAAGGTGATGACCGGTGCCGGGCCGCTCGCATTGCGGGAAATTGCACGGCGTGTGGCGCGCGACGTGCGCGGTGTGCATACAGACGTGCATTCATTGCTGGCCGCGGGGCTGATCGAGCGAGACGAGGCTGGGTTTCGTTTTCCTTACGATGCGGTGCATGTGGATTTCATTCTGACGGCGGCATGACTTTCGCGAACGCTAACGCTTGCGGAAAGAAATGCAGGATCTTGCGCTTTGTCCCCTCTCGGCCATGAACGGACGCTGAAGAAGTTTGCGCAAAGCAGTCATTGACGTAATCTGAGAGTATGCTATCGCCCTTTCGTTAAACCTCAAAGAGCGCGATGCTGCCAACATTACCATGTCCCGTTTTCCTGCCAGATAACGAGCCGTATCTCGGGAGCGAACTGCTCAAGCTTTTCGACATCACTATTACTCAATCGATGGCGGTGCATCGGCGGCTCGGCGCGCGGACATACGCAACCGACCTAACACCGCTACAGATCGCTGCGACCGAGATAATCCCGCAAGGTGTGAGCATCGCTCTTAGCATGCGAGAGTTGATTAGACAGGCGTATCTGTTTTCTGCGGGAATTCTGATGCGACCGCTTGTTGAACGCACTGGAATGATCTATTATCTTCATAGAAATACGGCCGCCGTCACTGCTTGGCACGACGGCTGGCCACGCAAGTCACAGCCGAACTTCGATGTGCTTCTCGACCTCGTAATGCCATCAACTTGTGATGAAGAACGGAAAGAGACTAGGGAATTGCTCAACAAGTTGATCCATAGCGACCCTGTAACCGCTAGCTTCAATTCCACCACTCGATCGGATGGCCTCCGCGCCTCCGCTGCTGGCAAGGAACTCAACGAACCGATAAAGGCCGATGCAATTAGCGCATTTGCCACACGGTGCCTCGACAGATTAACCAAAATATCTGTCAAGATTCTTGGTGCGCCAAGCGAACAAATCCATTGAGGTTTAACTTGGCGCTCAACCTCGCTCCCTTCCGTCGCTGGACGCTGCACGATAAGGCTGCTGCGCAGCGCCGGTTAGCTCTACGTTGAATGTCTGCTTTTCTTACTACTCACCGTCTCCTGTGGGTCGTGAAGAGCCCGTCGGATTCCACTTGTCATCAGACAACATCTGGCCAGAAAGAGACGGCGGAGAAGTCCGCCGACAGCAGCCGTAGAAGCGGCACAGATGAGGGGGGATTTGGGGACAGGCTACGAGTGCGCGTCCTCGATTCTCGCGGCAAGCTTTACGCGGTCCGGTCGAGAGTGTACGCGGGAGAAAAACGCAGCCTCGATAATGCTCTTCCGGCCTATACGGCGTGCGGCGTTCGACGCCCGTGGCGGACGCCAGTGAGCTATTCCGTGTCAGGAGCGCGAAGCGCTTGGCGGCCGCCGCTCGGAAAAACGTCTTCGAACGGCAGCTCTCGCGGTGCGCCAAGCCCCCCTTTGGGCCATTGTCCGCAAAGCTCGCGCTGCTCGCGAGCCGGGCCCGTCAATGGTTCCTTTGAGCACCGTGTCCGTCCGTTCGTGCGTCATCTCGTCAGTGCGTTGAATCCCCGTGCGCGCAAACGCGATACGCGCCATTCGCCGCTCCTGATCAGCGGGGCGCTTCGGCGGGGGGCAGGATGGCTTCCGCCTCGCGTACCAGCGCCGTGTCGCCGCTGCGCGCGCCCGCGTTGATCGCGCGGCGTAGCCAGTCCCGGGCCTGCGGGTCGTCGCGCTGTGCCGCGCTGCGACCGGCGCGATACAGGTAGTTGCCCGCGGCCTGCAAGTAGTTGCCCGCGGCCTGCAGGCGGCCGGCCTGCTCGGCGATGCCGCCGGCGCTTGCCAGGGCGCGGGTCATGCCGCGATAGTCGCGCTCGACGCGACGCAGATCGGCCACCTGATCCAGCAGGCGCAGGGCGCTGTCGATGTCGCCCTCGAGGCCAAGCAGGCTGGCCTGGAGTTCCAGGTAGTCGGCCCGGGAAGCGACGGCTGTACCCTCCCGCAAGGCCGCGATGTGCTCGCGAAGTGCCGGCAGTGCCGCGAGGTCGGCGGCGACCAGGCCGGCGACGAAGTGCGCCCGGGCGCGGGTAGCCGGGCCTGCCTCGCCCGCCTGCAGCAAGGCGGAAAGCGTGCTCTTTGCCATCTCGAGACGGCCGGCGCGGTAGTGAATGGTGCCGGCAAGCAGTTGCAGCTCGGGGTCGACCGGCAGTCCGCGTCGCTGGCGCTCGGCGTCCGCCCACTCGGTCTGCGTTAGGGCCGCGTCGTAATCGCCGAGATAGGTCTGGCAGAGTGCCAGATTGAAGCGCGCATCGATGATGCTGGCTGGCGAATCCTCGGCCAGGGCTGCCTGCACGACCGCTGCGTAGAGGGTCACGGCCTGGCTGTACTGCGCCTTCTCGAAGGCCAGGCGGGCTGAGCGATCGAGGGTTTCGCGCTTGCTGATCGCCGCCTGTTCCCGCTCCGCCGTACCCGCGCAACCGCCAAGGGCCAGGGCGACGGCCAGCAGGCCGAGGAGCATTGACAAGCGGCTCATGGACGAACCTCAGTCGGCGGCAGCCGACCGCCCGTCTGCGGTGGCGCGCCGCCGCCGCCGAGCAACCAGTTGCTGCGCAGCTGGCGCAGCAGCGCCTCCAATTCCGCCAGCGTCTGCTGGGTCATGCCGAGCAGGACCGGGATGTTGGCGGTCGTTTCTTCGATGTCGCGGCTGATCGCCGGCAGCTGAGGTGAGGTCTTGCGCAGGTCCAGCATGACTGCGTCGAGCGATGTCAGCACCGACTTCACGTGCGCTGTGATCTCGGGCAGATCCTTGCTCTGGGCGTTGATCGATGTGGACAGCTGCTTCGCCTGTGCGGCGGTCGCGTGCAGTTCGTCGAGGACCGGTCCCAGACGTGCGACGGCGGCGTTGGCGCCCTTGATCAACTGCTCGAGTTCGCTGGCCGTGCGCTCGTCACTGAGCAGGCGGCCGACCGCTCCCTTGCCGCGCTCGATGCGTCCGGTCATGGTCCTGACATCGGCCAGCGTCTTCTGCAGATCGCCCTCGGGGTTGGCGAAGCCTGCGGTGATCTCGCCCAGCGCGGTCATCGTCCGCTCGGTCTGTTCGAGGATCGGGATGACCCGGCTGCGCACGTCCGCGAGGATTTCGCCGATGCTTTCGGTCTGCGCCCGGTCCGGAGCCGCCTGCAGCACGGCATAGTCCCAATCCATCGCCTCGCCGCGGCCTCGGGTGATCTCGACGTAGCTCTCGCCGGCGACGCCGAAGGTCTTGCGGATGACCGCCTGCGAATCACGGCGCACAAAAGGCGCCATCGAGCCATTCAGGCGCGCCAGCGCATGGATCTTCTGGTCCGGGTCGATGACGATCTTCAGGACCTTGCCGGCCGGCGTGCCGAGCACCTCGATCTTGGCGCCTTCCGCGAGGCCGAAAAGACCCTCGTCGGGCAGCACCAGGCGTAGCGTCTTGCCGGGATCGAACAGCTCGCGCAGGGCCTCGGCCTTGATTAGAGTCAACAGGAAGAGCACCAGCACCGCCAGCACGGTCGCGCCGAGCAGGCTGCGGTAACGGCGGTTTTCCTTGGCTTGGTTCACGGGGTAGCTTCCAGCTGGAGCAGCCGGCTGCCGGCGATCCGGTAGCGTCGGTCGGCAGAAATCCCAGGCTCCTCGAGCAGGCTGCGCTGCTGCGTGAACCAGATAATGGAACCGCGGCGGCGCCGCAGCTGCTGCACGGCATTGACCAGCGGCGGGAAGCTTCTGCTTTCGGTGGCTTCGATCGGCTGCTCGAGAACGACCAGCTTCGGGCGTCCCAGGAAGGCCCGAACGCAGGCTGCGCGTTCGAGATCGGACTCCGAGCACTGATGCGGCAGCAGGGTCGGGATCCCCGGCAGGCCGAAGCTCAAGGCGAGCTCGCTGGCCCGCTGGCGGATGATCTCTTCGGCCAGCACCGTCTGATGGCGCAGCGGAAGGAGCAGGTTTTCCATCACCGATCGGTTCTCCAGCCAGTTCCCAGCGCTCATGACCCTGCCGATACGGCTGCGCAGGCGGCTCGCTTCGGCTGCATCGAGGCTCGCTTCGGCTGCATCGAGGTCGGCCCAGGCGAGGCCCAGGAAGCGCACCTCGCCGGCGCCGGCCAGGCCGAGCAAGGCATCGGCCAGCGCCGTGCTGTGCCCCGTCGTCGGCGAATGCACCAGGTGCAGTTCGCCGGCTTGCAGGCGCAGGTCGTCGACCAGTATCGAAGCACCCCGGGGTGACAGCACGGAGAGAGCGGTGGTCTCCAGGATCGGGGGGGCTGCGGCCAGGTCGTCGGAGGCGTGCATCTACAATACCATCGACACGGCTATGCCGATCAGGAGCGTCGCTAGCAGAGAGTACATGAAGGCCTTCGGCAAGGCGCGGCGCACGCCGAGAGCACTCGCCTCGACCCGCAGTCCATGCCAGATGGCCACGTAGCCGATCACGAGACCGGTGAGGGTGGGTTTGACGACGAGCAGCAGATGATCGCCCAGAGTCATCCTCGACAACACGGCATCGGCAAACTCGACCAGGGATAGCGCGGTGAGACCAGCCAGGGAAGCGGCGAGATAGCCGGACCAGAGTGCGGTATGGAGGAAGATCGTGGTCAGCGCGAACAAGGCCAGTGCCGAGGCGAAGCAGCGCGGAATGGCGAGGAAATCGGTGGCGTCAATGCCGAAGGACTCGAGCATGCGGATTTGTCCGTTGACCTTGAGATGGCCCACCTCGTCGAGCATCACCGAACCACTGCGGCCGATCACGATCAGCGCCGTGACGATGGGCGCGAGTTCGCGGATCAGCACCAGCACCAGGAAGTCGCCGATCGATCCCTGCTGCCCCGTCACCCGCAGCCAATAGATGATCTGCAATACCAGACCCAGACCTACCAGCAGGGCGGTAAGCATGACTGCGGGAATGGCGCACACCCCCGTGAAGTAGAAGAAACGCTCGAACTCCGTCCACATCGTCCGGCGCCAGTTGCCCGGTGCCAGGCCGCGTGTCAGGGTCGCGGTCAGGTCCCCGGTGAACAGGAAGACGTCTGTCGTCGTGTCGATGATCCCCTGGCCGAAGCGGCCGAGCAGACTTGGCCGCTCGGCTGTGGGCGCCTCGAGCATGGGCAAGCCATTGGCCGGCGGCTTCACAGGCGCCCCCCCAGGAGGTAGGTGGAAAATTCCCCGACGTCTTCGAGATAGTGATGACCGCGCAGTTGAAACAGATAGCGGTCGTGCAGCGCTTCGTAGACCGACTCCGTGGTATGAATCGTTCCCGGCGGGGCGGAATCGGCCATCGCGTAGGCCATGCGTGCGGCCTCGCCCCAGAGGTTGAACGAGCCTTCCTTGCGGTCGATCAGGCTGCCGATCGCCGGTCCCAGGTCCATGCCCAAATGAAAGGCGGAGGGGGCATGCTGTTCAGCGAACAGGCGCTCGCAGGCCGCCTGCGCGGCCAAGGCGAATTCGGCCAGGCAGACGGTTGCCTGATCGACGTCCGCGGCTGGATCGGCGGCAGCGACCACCCGATCAGTGAGAAACTTGAGGTAGGCGACGCCGTGTTGCGAGGCTGCCGCGTCGATTTGCGCGAGCAGGCGGGCGATCGTCGATTCGCCGGAGCGGTCGTCGGCCGATCGCGCCAGGGCCAGCGCGTCGCTGAAGCGCAGCGATACGAAAGCCAACTGGTCGATGCGCTGCACGTCGTCAGCTCGCACCGGGTGCGCACCGTCCGGGAGCTTCGCGGCAAAGGCGGCGGTACGGCGTGCGCCCAGCCTGGCGTCGATGTTCAAGTCCTGATTGGGGGTTTCGGGGCGTGGCGCCGCTTCGCTGTCATGTGCCTTGGCCTTGCCGGCCGGCGGCATGGCCACCACCGCGCCAGCGGTAGCGCTGGCTGCCTGGCGGATGGCCATCAGATTGCCGATCGCCCGGGCAAACCGCTGCACCTGGTTCGGCCACTCGCTGCGACGGCCGTCCTCGAGCCAAAGGACGCCGCTCACCTGGCCGTCTACCTTGACCGGCACCGACAGCAGCGCCTGGCAGCCGAGCGGGGCGAGGTAGCTTCGGTACAGCGATACGAGGCGTGCGTCGTCGCTGCTGGCGACGTCGCTGACCGCGCTTTCGCTCTGCAGCCATTCGAAAAGACCGGGATGTTCCGATCGCTCCAGCGTTGCGCCATCCGTATGGCCCTCCGTCTGCTGGTCAAAGCTGTCGAGACAGACCAGCGTATCGTCCGTCGCTGCCAGATGCCACAGGCTGGCGCGGCGCACGCGAGACGAACGCGCGACAGCCTCGGTCACCAGTGCCAGGCCATTGCTCCCACTGTCCTCGAACAGCGTCGACTGCGTCGCCAGCATGCCGAAGGCCTCACCCTGAGCGTCGAGCTGCGCCTGACGCTCGAGGATGGCAATTGCCTCCTGGTCGGCGCGCAGCCCCTGGCGGACCACGAGCCCGGCAAGCCCGCCTGCCAGGGCGATGACCGCCAGGCCCATGCCGAGCGTGTCGCGCACGTTCTCTGCAACGAAGCCAACGAAATCGTCCTCGGGGACGATCATCAGGATCGACCAGTCGTGCGGCAGCAATTGGTTGAGCGACGACGTCGAGCTGATGTAGCGGCGGCCGGCCATCTCGAAGTCGTGGCGACCGTGCCCTTCGACGCGGTAGCGGTCAAAGGCGCGGCTCACCACCGGGTCGCCGATGTCATCGACTCGCAGCAGTCGCAATTCGCCGCCGCCATCCTTGGTCACCAGCGGCTTGCGCGGGTGCGCCATCACTCGCCCCTGGTCGTCGACGATCAGCGCGAGGCCGCTCTCGCCGATGGCGAGTGTGGCGAGAAAGCGACTGAGGCTGGCCAGCTCGACGTCGGTGCCGACCACGGCAAGCAGCTCCCCGTCCGCATTCAGATAGGGCAGCGACGCCGTGATGCCGGCGGCGCCGGTGGTGAAGAAGAGGTAGACATCTGTCCAGAACAGATCCCGGCTTTTCGCCGCACCGACGAACCAGGGCCGCGCGCGCGGATCGTAGCCGTCCCAGGGGGCTTGCTCGTCGGACAACAGCTCGCCCTTTGCGCCATGGCGCTTCAGCTGCATCACGGGCGCGTCCGCCGCTTCAGGCGGGCGGCGGATGGTCTTGGTTTCCAGGCCCCGCTGTTCACCCTCCTGATAGCGCCGCACCATGAAGAACTCGCCGGCCGGGCTCCCGATGAAGACGCTGGTGAGCTGCGGCGTGTTGTCGAGGATTCCGCTCGCCACCTTCTCGGCGAGTTCGCGTCGCACGCTCAGGAGGTCCTGGTCGGCGAGCAGGTCGCGGGTAAAACGGACGACACCCGGGATGGGTCCCAGGTAAGCGCCAACCTCTGTTTCGATGCGGCTTTTCAGGTTGCCGATGACGCCGTCGGACAGGGCAAGGGCATCGGCACGCATGACCCTGAACTCGTGGATTGCGTTGCCGATCAGTGCGGCCAGCAGAATGGCGACCACGGCGACGGGCAGCCAGATACGCAAGCGCCGGCGTCGGGTGACCGCCTGGACCTCCTCGAACGCAACCGCCTGATTCGTTGTTGCCGTGCGCCAACCCGCCAAGAAGCTCTCCACAATGAAACTTTCCTGTCGTTTCCCGTCACTGATCCGCGGCAGCTGAAGCGAGCTGTCACGCGGCGATTGCTGCGAATCGACGAAGCTGCTGTTCGACGCCAGGGTTACTCGGAAAATACCGCATTTCCGTCACAATAACAGCTGGCAAGGAAATAATGGGCGGGCAGTTAATGTGAAAGTTGCCTAGGCGACTCACGAAGCTCCCTTCTTCTCCTGCGGGAGAAGGGTTGGGGAAGAGGGGGAAACGGTCATGGCTTTCACGATCTCGGGCGTCTCGACGGTGATGACCGTTAACGGCGCGCCGAAGGCGCCGGCACTGCCGTTGGCCGAGGGCTGATCAGCGAAACGGACGCGGTCGCCTTGAGACAGAACCTGGCGCTTACAGAGTTGGTGTATGTCTATGGTCTGGTAGCTCGAGGGTTATCGCTAAGTGTGGCTTTTCTTCGATAGCAGCAGATGTATCCAGTTGCCCCGTGGCTTAGCGAAGACCTCGGAAGTTTTCCGCGTCAGGAATGCGATCTTGGTGACGAGCTTTTGTGCGAAGTTTCGTTCAGGCGGCGCAATAAGCTTTGCGCCGCAATGAACGCAAGCTTCCTCTTGAGAGTAGGTTCCGTACGGATTGCCGGCCAGATCCATCAGTGCCGCAGATACGGCATTCGTTTGTTCCGTGCTCTTGCCGACAAATGAAATCGACTCGATCTTGCAAGCAGGAAATAGTTCACCTAGGCGTTGTTCGTCAAACGTGTTGACGTGTCCCCACGGAGGGTTCTTTCCCCTGCAGGAGTAACATGTGGTGCGACCCACTCTGATGTCTTGCTTGTACGGCACCCCAATTAGTATTTGGCCCCTGCAGACGCGCGCAATTTCGCTGCAAACTCTGGCAAGTATCTTTGGTGGTATGTGTTCGAGAACTTCTGCACAAAACACAAAATCAGTTGAATTGTCCGCGAATTCCAAGTTGGCAGCATTCCCCTGCACACACTCCACTTTTGGGTGATGGACTTCGGGCTTGGTAAGGTCGAGAGCGATGACTCTATCAAACCGTTCAGCGAGTACAAGTGAGAAGTGGCCATCCCGTGCTCCTATATCTAGAGCCGTGCCTCCGGAGCTTGGCATCAACTTTGATAGGGCTTCCGTGCGCTGTCTCTCTTGGGAACTAGTGCGATATTCGTGTAGGGTCATGGTGGCTATCTCGTAGGTTTGGAATCTACTTTTCAATCAACCGCGGACGTGATGAACAACGTTGCGGCTGCCCTCCTTCATCAGTGCATGCCGTTTTTCCGCACATGACTCCCCGATGTTCTTCACGCCAAGGTATGCGCCGAGTACCAAGCCGCCCTGGTCGGTACTTTGTACACGCCGTGGCGCCGGTAGAGATGAGCACTGGGAAGCAGGCGGAAGCCAGTCACTCGGTCCTTCACATTGTGAAGCGACATCGAATGGATCCGCAACCGGTCTTCGGCACATGACAACAAAGCCATCCGCGAAACGCAAAAGAAGCGCGGACAACTCGCCCTTCAGGTGCCGCCGTTGCCATGTGCGTTCGAGAAAATGCAGGTGGCAGTTGGCCAGCAGCGGGGAAATCACGCCACCGTGCGGCGTCCATTGGCGATTGGCGTTGCCGCCACCTACTGTCTTCTTCCCGCCGCGATCGTCTTCGCCGATGACCGCAACTTCGTGCATTGTAGAGGAGTTGCGGCGCCTCTTGGCGAGCCTCGTGTACCCCCACGGGTTGGCATTGGTAGAAGTCGATGATTCCTGTGAGAGCAACAAGGGATCCGCGCGAGCACCATGGTGGGCGCTTGATGCCATCAAAAAGCGACGGGAGGGAAGAGCGGCTCAGGGCAGGGGGCGGGGATTACGCCGCGCTTCTTGGGTATCTTCAACCCGGGAGGTGGCTGGGAGTTGGCTAAGGCGCCCGCACTTTCCTTGGCCGAGCCCTGGTCAGCGATACTTCGAAGAGGCTTGATCGCCCTGGCGCGGCCCAGCGAGACGCGTAAGAGTCAGTCGGGAGCGACGAAACGCTTCATGTGCGTGAGCGAGCATGGCTGATGCGAAACAGCGCGTGGGTGCCGCCGCTATCACCGAGATCGAAGAGGCGTGCTCGTTTCGCGAAGAGAAAGTCACCCAGCAGGCCGGAGTCGCTGAAGGGCAGATTGATCAGTTGCGGATGAAACGTCGGGCGCGTGTCGCGGGCAAACAATGGCGGGCGGAATCATCGCCAACTCGACGCGAAGGGTCGCACAGCCCACTGGCGAGGATCCTCCGGCGATCGCGACGCCGATTTGGCTTCGTTCGCTTCGATTGCCGCGTTGCCACGCGCCATCGTCAGGGTGAAACGGCGCCCCAGAAAAGGACAGGATGCCGGGGAAACCGGCATCCTGATCGTCAACCTTTTGAGGATTTAGGCTTGCTTGCGACGACGCGTCGCTGCCAGACCGGCGAGACCGAGGCCGAACAAAGCGAGCGAAAGCGGCTCGGGAACGGTCCGCTCCATGTAGTCATAGTAGAGAGACACGGTGCCGCTCGCGGTACCGTTGTTGCCGGAAAATACGGTGTCTGGAACCGAGCCGCCTTGGGTACCCATGCCGGTGAAGTTGATGACCACCGAGTTCACTCCACCGATGTAGTCGGCCAGGGTAACTGGATCGCTGTTCTCGATCCATGCCATGCCACTAATCGGCGTGGCTCCGGAGGTGCCGACCTGGGTCGGACCACCCGCAGGAACGGTGCCGGTATAGCCAGGCGTCGTCAGATGCGACATGGCCGACAGTCCTACCGGTGACGACACGGTGATGTCCCAGATGGCGGACAGCGGATTCGGGTCACCAACCATTTGATCCACGCCACTGATGTTGAAGACGGCGTTGTTCAATGTCGCCACGCCTTCGAAGGCCCAGTGGACGCTCATCAGCATCCCCAAGCTTTCGTCGAAGCCATTGAAGAACACTTCAAAGGTTTCATCCAGGTCGGGAAGCGAGAAGTTCTGGACTTGCGTCGGGGTGAGAACATTGCCAGCCGAAGCCGGTGCCGCCGCTATGACACCAAGAGCCAGGATTCCGGCCGCGATCAGGTTCTTTTTCATCATTATGTATTCCTCCAGGGATAACTAAGGCTTCAATAAAACTCTCTCCGTCTTTCTATCGGAACGGTCCGTTCCCACTGGTTGGCCTGACTTTCCAGGGTTGGCCTGGCTTCCCCGCGGGTCCGACGACTTTGAAGCAAGGCCTATGCCAGATCTGTGTTTGTCATTTAAAACAGAGTGTTAAAAATGTCACAGCATTTCTGTTTGTCGGCAGGTGTAAAAAAAACCGACACTTTCGCGACCGAGCCGAATGCGGGGAAGAAATGCCGTTAGACCTTGGCACTGTCATCGCTGGCGCTGGGGCGATGATCATCCCCGCGACGGTATTCTCAAAGACATCGTCGCCAAGGACTGCGCCGGCTGGAAGAACGATAGCGACTACCACCGCCTCCGCATTGCCGAGAACATGATGTACGGAGTGAAACAGTTGGGCGCCAGCCTGTACGTCCGAACCTTGGAGCAGCAAGTGACCGAAGCCCACAATCGGGCCGCCATCATCCACACCTTCAGCTATCTGGGCAAATTGCGTCTGCGGCATGAAGCGGGGTGGGGATAGGGAGAGTTCGCGTCCAAACGGCGAGGTTGTTCATATAGGATATTAGATAAAGCTGATGCTTGGCACGTCAACGCCCCTTCGCTCGCCCTAGCAGCCTGTCGGACTTGACGCCGGCCAGGCCGGCGCATTTCACAATGTGGGACAAAAA
>JEMX01000014.1 GCA_000585055.1 Candidatus Accumulibacter appositus | reverse complement strand
AATTTTGTCCCCGCAAGTGCCGTCAGGCCGGCATCCTGAACCTGGGTTCAGATAGGTCACATCCCTTCCGCATCAGGTATGCCCGACTTGAGGGGCGTACACAACAGCGGTTTCTATGGTCTGCAACCAATGCCAATTAGCATTGGTTCAAGGAATCTATGACCTTAACAAACACCGCAGGGAACTCTCTCGGAGTTTTCGGAACCGGTGGTCTGCGCGACCTGGACTTCAGCCAGCCGGCTTCAGTACCGCTTCCAGTTCCGTCTCCATGTGGCAAATTCTACGCCTAACGGCGTCGATGTCCAGCCCTATTTCCGATTCAATTTTCTGATCTTCTGCCGGTACGTACTGATTCCCGGAGAGGTGCTCGTGGGCGATGTTCAGCGCGGCCATTACCGCGATGCGCTCGGCGTGATTGCTCTTGGTTTTCTCGGCGATGTCGCGCATCTTGCCATCGACGTAGGCCGCAGCGTTGAGCAGTGCGGCACGTTCGTCTGGCGGGCAGGCGACGCGGTACTCCTTGCCAAGGAGGGTGATATCCAGAAAATTCGCTTCGTTGGGCATCGGACAGGAACTCTCAGGCAGAGGCTTCGGGGAGTTGCTGGGCGAGCTGCTCAAGGCGGGCCGAGGCCTCTCCCATGCGCTCGGCGAGGCGCTGCTTGTCCACTTCGGCGACGGCGAGTTGCTCGCGTAGCTGGTCATTTTCTGCGCGCAGGTTGTGACAGAGGGTCACCACCTGGCCAATCTTGTTCTCGAGCGTGTCTAGTTCATTCAGCATGGCCAGACTATAGATTCAAGATGCATCCCCGGTCAAGGCGTGCGCGGCGCTTCCAGGGTGCTCCTGTTGCTTGGCAGTTGCGGCTTTCGGCGATGAGGCTGGGCCGCCGGAGGCTGGGCGCGCTATAATCCGCGCTTTCGTCGACTGCGGTCAGCGAAAAACATCGTGCAAGGTGCCGCAGCGCAGATTCTCTGCCGCGGTTAAACGGGAAGCAGGTGCGTGTTCTTCGGAGCACCATGCCTGAGCTGCCCCCGCAACGGTAAGCGAGTGCGGGTGTGTCGACATGCCACTGGGCGCCAGCCTGGGAAGGTGACACACCAAGACTTGCGAGCCCGGATACCGGCCTTCGCACACATTTGACGCAAGTGCCGCGGGGAAGCGGACACGAAACGCTCGGCCGTGCCGCTCGCCTCGTTGCCTTCTCCCTCGTGTTCTTGATTTTTTGTTTGCTTGCCGGCTTGCGGGGACGCTTGCCGGACCCAGGGAGAAACCCATGAGGCATCAGAGGACGCCACGCGCAGGTTCCGCCGTGGCATTGGTCACGTTTTGCGGGACCTTGTTTCCGGCGGCTGGCAACGCTGCCGATCAGCTGCTCGACCCGATCGTTGTCACCGCGACGCGGCAGGCAACACGCGCCAACGAGTTGACCAGCGACGTGTCGGTCATCACCCGTGAAGAAATCAACGAGGCCGGGCAGTCAACGCTGGAGCAAGTGTTGTCGCGCCAAGCTGGCATTCAGTACACGGCCAATGGCGGTCCAGGCACCAACAGCGGCGTGATGATCCGCGGTGCCAGCAGTAATCAGTCGATCGTGCTTATCGACGGCCAGCGCATCGGTTCGGCGACCACCGGCAGCGCGGCCCTGGCGCGCATTCCGCTGGACCAGATCGAGCGTATTGAAATCCTGCGCGGTCCGGCTTCGTCGCTATACGGCGCCGACGCCATTGGCGGGGTGATCCAGATCTTCACTCGCAAGGGCGAGGGGCCGACGCGACTGAATGCGAGTACGGGCTATGGCACCTACGGGACCACCGACACCACGGTTGGTGTCTCCGGCGGGACCGACCTGGTTTCCTACAGTCTTCAGGCAGGTTATCTGGATACTGGCGGTTTCAACGCCATTCACAACAAGTCGGACATCTACTACAACCCGGACGATGACGGCTATCGCAACAGCAACGGGAGCGCAAGCTTCGCTCTGCGGCCGGCAGCCGGTCAGGAAATCGGCGTCAATCTGCTGGCCAGCGATGGTAGCAACCAATACGACTCGAACGACTTCAGCGCCGTCGGCGCCAACAAGAACTACACCAACGATCAGCTCCTGGAGTCCTATTCGATCTACTCGCGCAACCGCTTGAACCAGGTGTGGACGAGCACTCTGCGTCTCGGTACCAGCACCGACGCCTCCAAGGGCTATGCCGGCAATGTCCGCGAGTACACCATACGCACCGACATGGAGCAGGCCTCGTGGCAGAACGATATCGTCCTGCCCGTCGGCGAAGCGCTGCTGGCGGTGGAATACACCAAGCAGAAAGTCTCCGGCAGCACCGACTACACGGTGACCGAACGAACGATTCGTTCGCTGTTGGGTGGCTGGAACGCCAATATCGAGAAGCACCGCTTGCAGTTCAACCTGCGCCGTGACGACAACTCCCAGTTTGGCGATGAAACGACGGGTTCCGCTTCGTACGGCTATCAGTTCTCCCCGGACTGGCGAGGACATGTGTCGTATGGGACGGCGTTTCGCGCACCGACTTTCAACGAGCTGTACTTCCCTTCCAGCGCCTTCTTCTCCGGTGGCAATCCGGACCTGCAGCCGGAACAGTCGAAGAACACCGAACTGGGCGCCAATTGGGAGCGCGGCAATCATCGTGCTTCGCTGGTCTTGTACAACAACAATGTCAGCGACCTGATCGAGTTCCGGCCACCGACCTATGCCCCGGTCAACGTCAGCAAGGCCGTGCTGCGTGGCGCTACGCTGACCTACGACGGGCGCTTCTCGGAATGGCGGGCAGGCGTCGCCATCGACTTCCTCGATGCGAAAAACGAGGAAGACGGGCCGAACAAGGGCAATCGACTGGCCCGCCGCTCCGCACAACAAATGAGCAGTTACATCAGCCGTACGCTTGGCGACTGGGATTTGCGCGGCGAGTGGCAGCTGGTCGGCAATCGCTACGATGACCCGGCCAACACGAAGCTTCTCGGTGGCTACGGGCTGGTCAATCTGTATGCCGACTACCGCCTGCAACGCGACTGGACCTTGTTCGCACGTGCCAACAACATCTTCGACAAGTACTACGAGACGATTGACAACTATGCCACTGCGGGAGCGAACGTCTTTGTCGGTGTCCGCTACGCACCCAAGTAGGCGGCTGGATGCCCACCCGTCGCCGCGCCTTGCTGATTCTCGCAGCCCTCGCCGGGCTGGCGCAGTTGAGCATAGCGCTGGCGCTGATGGTGGGCAGTATCCCGATCACTCCGCTTGAGGTTCTGGCGGCTCTGGTCGACAACGGCGGCACCTCCGGCGAGGTTGTGCGCAGCCTGCGCCTGCCGCGCGCCTTGACCGGTTTCGCCTGTGGCGGCTTGTTGGCCCTGGCCGGGGCCTTGCTGCAGGTATTGTTGCGCAATCCGCTCGCTGATCCCTACGTGCTTGGCATTTCGGGGGGGGCCGGTATTGGCGCGCTGCTGGCCATCGTCCTCGGGTTCGGCGCTGCCGGGATCAACGGGCTGGCTTTCGTGGGCGCACTCGGCGCCATGCTGCTGGTTTTCGGCCTGGCGCATGGGGAAGGCGGCTGGACGCATTCGCGCCTGCTGTTGACCGGGGTGATCGTGGCCGCCGGCTGCGGCGCTGTGGTCACCCTGATGTTGGCCATGGCTCCCGACGATCGGCTGCGCGGCATGCTTTTCTGGCTGATGGGCGACCTCTCGCAGACCGGTGACCCGACATTGGTGCTGATCCTGCTCACCGCGGTGCTGCTGGTGTCGCTGCCCTTCGCCCGCGAACTCAACCTCTTGGCGCGCGGTGCCGACGTCGCGCAGGCGCTCGGTGTCGCGGTCCGCCCCTTGCGCCGCGGCGTTTATTTGGTCGCCTCGCTGGCCACGGCCGCGGCGGTCACCCATGCCGGTGCGATCGGTTTTATCGGCCTGATCGTGCCGCACCTCGTTCGCCTGGCGACCGGCAACGACCAGCGCCTTCTGCTACCGGCCTCGGTACTCGCCGGCGGTAGCCTGCTGGTGATCGCCGACACCCTGGCACGAACTGTCCTGGCGCCGCAGCAATTGCCGGTTGGTGTCCTGACCGCGCTGATCGGCGTGCCGGTTTTTCTGTTCCTGCTGACGCGTGGCGCAGCTGGGCGGGGATGATATGGATCAGACGGATCTGACTGCGCCTCTGCTGACGACCCGGATGCTCGATGTCGGCATCGCTGGCCGGGTTTTTTGCCGCGCGCTGGAATTGAGTCTGCCGCCGGGCGAGTCGCTGGCCATTCTCGGTCGCAACGGCGCCGGCAAGTCGACCCTGCTCTCGGTCCTGGCGGGCCTGCGCGAGCCGGATGCCGGCGAGGTGCGCATCGCCGGGGTAGGTTACACGCAACTCGGTGCGCGTCGCAGCGCTCGCATTCGTGGCTGGTTGCCGCAGAGCCGCAGTGAGGCTTTTTCCTCGACGGTCCTGGAAACGGCGCTGGTTGGACGCCATCCCCATCTCGATCGCTGGGACTGGGAGTCCGAGGCGGATGCCAGCAAAGCACGCCAGGCGCTGGCTGCCGTCGGTCTTGCCGAACTGGCGCAGCGCGACGTGCAGACGCTTTCCGGCGGCGAGCGGCAGAGGCTGGCCATCGCCACCCTGCTGACGCAGGCGCCGCAGCTCTACCTGCTCGACGAACCGCTTGCGCACCTGGATCTGAATCACCAGATCGCCACCCTCGAGCTGTTTTCCACGCTCAATCGCAGCGAGCAGAGGGCGGCCAGCGTGATGGTCCTGCATGAACCCGGTCTGGCGGCGCGCTTCTGCTCGCGAGCCCTGCTGCTCTTCGACGATGGCACGACGCTGCAGGGAAGCAGTGATGAGGTCATCGGCAGTGAGTCCCTGAGCCGGCTCTACGGCTATCCCCTGCGTGAAGTGGGTGCCGGCAAGCTGCGCTGGTTCATGCCGGCCTAGCGACTGCCGGGGTGATCCGCTCCGGCACTTGCTGTTGCCGGGCCGCGGCGAGCGCCCTGCATGGCCTGCTTGCGCCGGTACATGTCGGCATCGGAACACTGCACCAGCGATTCGACATCCTGGCCATCTTCGGGGTACATGGCCAGGCCGATCGAGGCGCCGGTGTTGGCATCCAGCGCCGCCGCATCGATCGAAAGCAGCGGTGCGCCAAGCAGCTGCTCGATGTTGCTGCGCGCGCTTTCGGCGTCCTGGCGGTTGTTGACCGCATCGAGCATGACCACGAACTCGTCGCCAGCGTAGCGCGCCACCAGGTCGCGGCTGCGCAGACCGGTGAGCATGCGCTGTGCGATTTCCTGCAGTACCTTGTCGCCGACGTCGTGGCCGAAGCTGTCGTTGATGTTCTTGAAATCGTTGAGGTCGATGAAGAGAATGGCGAAGGGGCGGGGGTCGGGGAGTTCGCGTTGCTGGGCCAGGCGCTCATCGACGCGGCGCAGGAAGGCCTCGCGGTTGGCCAGCCCGGTCAGCCGGTCGCTGAGCAGTTTGCTCTGCATGTTCCTGAAGCTCTTCGCCAGGTCGCCGATTTCGTCGCGGCGGGTGACATCGAAGGCCGCGTTGAGGTCGCCGTTGCCGACCTTGCGGGCAGCCACGGCGAGTTCCTTGAGGTCGCGGGCGACGACCGAGAGGACCATGAAGCCGATCAGGATGGTCATCAGCGAGGCCAGCAAGGCGAGCAGCACCGTGCGCTTGAAGTTCTCGGTCACCCCGGACAGGAAGTCGCTGCGCGGTACCGCGACGACGATGATCCAGTCCAGTCCGGCGGCATCCTGAATGCGCGCATAGGCGGCCTCAACCGCCTCGCCGGCGGCGGTTTCAAAGACCGCCGTTTGCGGGTGCGGCGCTTCGGCGGAAGGGTGCAGAAGCTTGCGGATCTCGCGGTAACTGGCGGCGACCAGCGGATCGTCGCTGTCCTGCACGTTCAGCCGCACGTTCTCCCCGGCGTCATCCTTGCGCAGGTGTGGGCCGCGTGAGGTGCCGATCAACTGGCCGTCGGTTTCGACGACGTAGGCGATGCCGTTGGCGCTCAGTCGCAGGGAGTGCAGGAAGTCGTTGACCCCTTGCAGCGACAGGTCGGTGGCCACGACGCCCTGAAACTCGCCCGCTGGGTTGTTGACGCGTCGGGCACGTGTGGCGACCAGTTCCTCGGTCTTGAAATCGATGTACACCGAGGTCCAGGTATGCATCGTCGATTTCTCGCCGGATTTGAACCACGGGCGTTCACGGGGCTCGAAGATGCGCGTTTCACGCACTGGATCGGTCAGTTCGCCGCCAATTCCGGAAAAGCGATAGATCGTTCGCGGGCCGTCGCCAGTGCTTCTCAGGCGCAACTCGGCGTCACTTTCCGAATGCCTCCAGAGCCCGAAAAAGCGCCCGCTGCGATCGCCGTAATAGGCGTAGTTGTTGGGGTCGCGATGCACCGAGGTGGCCAGCCAGAAGCGCGTGCGCAGGTTGTCGAGGTCGTCGTTGAGGTTCGCCGGTGCGGCCACGCCGGTGGGAAAGGCCGTTTCGAGCACCGCGCTGGCACCGAAGACGTGCCGCTCGGCGGCCTGGGCGATCCGGTACACCATTTCCGACAGCAGCTGGTTCGACAGGGTGTCGACGGCCACACGGCCGGCCGAGTACGACAGGCCGCCAATGGCTGCAGCCAGCAGCAGGACCAGTACCACATACGGCATGGTGAGCATCTGCCGCAGTGAAAGGATTTGTAGGAACTTCATGGACTCTCGCTTTGGGCGGTTCGGTGAACGGCGCGCCAGAAAAGCCGGCGCACTGTGCCTGGCTCATGGTCAAGGTGTCGACGGCTGTGCCGGGCTCTGGGCGCGGCTGTCGCTAGAGCAAATGCTAGGTGAAGTGGGCTGAGTGTTACGTGATCGACGTCACGGCGGACGGTGTGGCGGCTGTGGCAGCGCACCTGCAGGCTGACGGCTCAGGCGCTGCTGGTGAAGGCGAGGCTGGCGTTTCAACGCGTCGGCGTTGGTGTGGCGGCCGCCGCCTTGACGCTCGGCACGTAGTCGAAGTCGGCAACCAGAATGTGGTTGTAGAACCAGCCGTTGATCAGGAATTTGACCTCGTCGGCAATCTCGTCGAGGGTCATCCGCTTGGCATTTTCCAGGAGCTTGAAGAGCATTTGCCGGAATTCGGCGTGCAGTTCCCGATGCGCCTCGAGGCCGGGGTAATGGCAAGCGGCCATCATCTGTTCTTCTTCGCGCAAATGGACTTTCACGTATTCGGTCAGCATGGCCAGCGACTTGAGCACCCGGATCTGGTCGCCATCGCCACCAAAGGTCGCCGCAAGGTCGAACAATTGCCGATGCTGCGCATCGATGTTTGGCAAGCCGACGAGAATCTTCGCTGACCACTCCACCAACTCATATTTCATTTACTGCTCCAATCGTCGCGTATTGGGGTAAGCATTTCAGGATGGCGTCGGCTGGTCCGCCGACTCGATCTGTTCGGCGAGCGTCAGCCAGTGCTCTTCCAGTTCTGCCAGTTGCTCTGCGATTTCGCTCATGCGTGCGCCCAGGGCCGCCAGATCGGCGGCGGCCAGCGGTTTCGACAAGCTGCTCTCCAGAGAGTGCTGTTCCTTCTGTAGTTCGAGCAGAGCCTTTTCGATCCGGCCCTGGTCGCGGGCCAGGGCTTTCAGCGTCGCAGGCGCTTTACGCTTGTCCGTGGCGCCGCTCAGCGACGGCTCTGGCTGGCGCGGTTCCTTGGCGCTCTTTAGCGCTTTTTTGAGAGTGTCGCGGCTGCGTTTGGCCTCGTCAAGCAGGTAGCGCTGGTAGTCATCGAGATCGCCCGTAAAGTCGGCCACGCCACCACGGCTGACCAGCCAGAACTCGTCACACACCGAGCGCAGCAGCGAGCGGTCGTGACTGACCAGCATCACCGTTCCCTCGAATTCGTTGAGCGCGATCGACAAGGCTTCGCGGGTGCCGAGGTCAAGATGGTTGGTCGGTTCGTCGAGCAGCAGCAGGTTGGGGCGTTGCCAGACGATCATGCACAGCACCAGACGTGCTTTTTCGCCGCCACTCATCGTACCGACCGCCTGCTTGACCATATCGCCGCTGAAGTTGAAGGTGCCGAGGAAGCTGCGCAGATCCTGCTCGCGGCCGCTCTGACCGTTTGGCAAGCCTTCCTTGGCCATGCGTACCATGTGCTCCAGAGGTGTTTCGTCGGGCCGAAGGACGTCCAGCTCCTGCTGCGCGAAGTAGCCGATGTGCAGGCCTTTCCCTTCACTGATGGCGCCACTGGTACAGTTCAGGACGCGGGCGATGGTCTTCACCAGCGTCGATTTGCCCTGTCCGTTGGCGCCCAGGATGCCGATGCGCTGGCCAGCGAGCACCGAGCGCGTGACCTGGTGGACGATCACCGTCGGCGGCGTGCCGGCGGCGGCATCGGCCGGCGCCGGGTAGCCGAAGCTGGCGTCGTCCATGATCAGCATCGGGTTGGGCAGGTTGGCGGCCTCCTTGAACTCGAAGCTGAACTCGGCGTTGGCCAGCACGGGTGCCAGACGTTCGATTCTTTCCAGCGCCTTGACCCGGCTCTGCGCCTGCTTGGCCTTGGTCGCCTTGGCCTTGAAACGGCTGATGAAGCTCTGCAGATGAGCGATCTTGTCCTGTTGCTTGGCGTAGGCGTTCTGCTGCAGTTCGAGCTGCTGGGCGCGGGTTTCCTCGAAGACGCTGTAGTTGCCGCCGTAGCGCGTCAGCTGCTCGTTGTCGAGATGCAGCGTCACCGTCGAAATCGCGTCGAGGAACTCGCGGTCGTGACTGATCACCAGCATCGTGCCTTCGTAGCGCGTGAGCCAGCTCTCCAGCCACACCAGCGCATCCAGGTCGAGGTGGTTGGTCGGTTCGTCGAGCAGCAGGAGGTCGGACGGACACATCAGCGCCCGCGCCAGCTGCAGGCGCATGCGCCAGCCGCCGGAGAAGCTGTCGACCGGATTGTTTAGCTCGGTGGTCTTGAAGCCGAGGCCAAGAATCAAGGCCTGCGCACGCGCCTGCGCATCGTGTGCGCCGGCGTCGTGCAGCGCCATGTAGGCGTGCGCCAGCTGGTCACCGTCGCCGCTTTCTTCGGCCCGACGCACTTCCTCCTCGGCCGCTTGCAAGGCCGTGTCGCCGGTAATCACGAAATCGGTCGCGCTTTGCGAGGTTTCCGGCATTTCCTGCAGAACCTGTGCGAGGCGCCACTGGGCCGGCCGGAAGAACTCGCCGGCGTCCTCATGCAGGCTACCGTCGAGCAGCGCGAAAAGCGTCGATTTGCCGGCGCCGTTGCGACCGATCAGGCCAACCCGTTCGCCGGTGTTGATGGTCACCGAGGTGTTATCGAGCAACACCCTGGCGCCGCGGCGCAGGGTAACGCCTTTGAGGGTGATCATGCGGCAGGGAACTCCAGGTGGTCGCCCGACAGCTTGGCGCGTGCCGGGACTCGAGGGTGGTCGGGATGCTTGTTGCGGGTAGCGCTCAGCGGAAAATCACCGTCTTGTTGGCATGCAATAGCACCCGGTCTTCCAGGTGATAGCGCAGCCCGCGCGCCAGTACCGCCTTCTCGATGTCCTTGCCGTAGCGCACCATGTCTTCGACCGAATCCGAATGGTCGATACGGATCACGTCCTGCTCGATGATCGGTCCCTGGTCGAGTTCTCGGGTGACGTAGTGGCAGGTCGCGCCGATCAGCTTGACGCCGCGCTGGAAGGCCTGGTGGTAGGGGCGGGCACCGACGAAGCTGGGCAGAAACGAGTGGTGGATGTTGATCATCTGTCCCGGGTAGCGGGCGCACATGTCGGCCGGCAGAATCTGCATGTAACGGGCCAGGACCATGGTGTCGCCCTTGACTTCGTCGTAGATGCGGCAGATTTCGGCGTGTGCCGCTTGCTTGTTGTCGGCGTTGATCGGGACGTGGTGGAAAGGAATGCCATGCCACTCGACGAAGGCCTTGAAAGTGTCGTGATTCGAGATCACGCAGGGGATCTCGATGTCGAGTTCCTTCGACTGCCAGCGTGCCAGGAGGTCGTAAAGGCAGTGTTCCTGCTTGCTGACCATCAGCACTACGCGCCGCTTGACCGCCGAGTCGCTTATCTTCCAGGTCATCGACAGCTCTTCTGCCAGGGGCGCGAAGCGTTCACGGAACTCGGCCAGATGAAAAGGCAGCGAATCGGCTTTCACCTGCATGCGCATGAAATAGCGGCTGGCATGGTCATCATTGCCGTCGTCGGCATGATAGCTCGATTCGAGAATCCAGCCCTGGTGCTGGGCGATGAAGCCCGAGATGCGCGAGATGATGCCGACTTGGTCGGGGCAGGATCCGGAAAGGGTGTAGAAACGTCTTTTCTGCATGTTGTGGGATCCTAGCTTGCCGCGCGCGTGGCAAAGGCGTTGTCGATTTCGGCACGCAGCTCAGCGAAGGTCTGGGTGACCGGATACTGCGGGAATTCCCTGATCACTTTCTCGGGCGGGCGAAAGAGAATGCCGGCGTGCGCCTCTCCGAGCATGGCCGTGTCGTTGTACGAATCGCCGGCGGCGACGACCGAGAATCTGAGTTCCTTCAGGCGTTGCACGGCCTCGCGTTTCTGATCCGGCATGCGCAAGCGGTAGTGCACCACCTTGCCATCGGCGTCGGCTTCGAGACTGTGGCAGAACAAGGTCGGCCAGCCGAGCTGGCGCATCAGCGGGTGCGCAAATTCGTAGAAGGTATCCGAGAGAATGATCAGCTGGTAGGTCTCGCGTAGCCCGTCGACGAAAGCACGGGCGCCTTCGACCGGTCCCATTTCGGCGATGACTTTCTGGATATCTTGCAGGCCAAGCTTGTTCTCGGCCAGGATGGCCAGCCGATAGCTCATCAGCTTGTCATAGTCGGGCTCGTCGCGCGTGGTGCGGCGAAGCTCCGGAATGCCGGTACGAGCGGCGAATTCGATCCAGATTTCGGGGACGAGTACGCCTTCGAGGTCAAGGCAGACGATTTGCACGGCAGGCTCCCGGTGGGTGAGGTTTGGCAAAAGAGCGAGATTCTACCAAATCCGCCCTGCCAGGTCCGCAGAGCGACAGCGCGCGGGCGATCGCGTCGCTCGAGCGCTCACTCTCCCGTGCTGGGCTGCTCCTTCACTGCTTCGCTGACCGTCGACGCCAGTTGGCAGTGGCCGCGGCCGCTCTCCTTAGCCAGGTACATGGCGCGGTCGGCGGCCAGCAACAGGCGGTCGCTGTCGTCGGCGTCCTGCGGCCACAAGGCGACGCCGATGCTGGCGCCGACCTGGACCGCATGCCTGGCGATGGTCGCCGGGCGGCTCAGGGTGGCGATGATTTTGGCGCCGACAGCCAGCGCTTGTGCTTCGTCGAGGACCCCCTCGACGACGACCACGAACTCGTCGCCACCGAGGCGAGCGACGGTATCGGAGACGCGCACGCATTCCTGCAGGCGGGTGGCGATGATCTCGAGCAACTGGTCGCCGATGGCGTGCCCGTGCGTGTCGTTGACCCATTTGAAGCCGTCAAGATCGATCATCAGCAGCGCAAAAATGTCGCCGCTGCGTGTGCTGCGGGCAATGATTCGCCGCAATTCGTCGTAAAGCAGGGCACGATTGGCCAGGCCGGTCAGCGGGTCGTGGTGCGCCAGCTTGCGCAGTTCCGCTTCGCTTTGGCGCAGGCGTTCATTGCTTTCGGCCAGTTCGAGGGTGCGCTGCATGACGCGTTGTTCGAGCGTTTTTTCCGACTGTCGCAAGGTTTCTACGGCGGCCTCTCTGGTGCGCAGTGTTTCCGCTTGCGCCGCCGCCATCTCGCGGCGCGCGCTGTTGATGCGATCGGCCAGGGCGAAGGAAAGCAAGAGAACTTCAAGCGCCGAACCGAACTGCAGGGCGAAGACGGTGAGCAGATTGGTCGGCAACCAGTTCAGCGCGCGTAGCGCAGAGACAGCCGCACCGAGCAGCAGCAGGCTCCAGGCGGCCAGGAACAGGCGTGCGCCCGCCTGGCGACGAAAGGCGCAAAGCGCGGCGGTCACGACCGCCACCACCGCGAACGCTGCGCCGAGCAGCGCGGTGGCCATTCCCGCCGGGCGGTAGGCGTAAAAAACGGCCGTCGCGCCGGCGAGCACGAAGCTGGCCTGGAGGATGGCCAGCAAGCGGTCGCAGCGTGGGGTGGTCTTGGCCGTTTCGAGAAAGAGGCGCGTGAATAGCGCACTAAAGTAGCCGGTCGAGCAGAAACCGAGCGGAATGGCAAGATTCCCCCACGCCGGCCAATTGGGCCACAGGAACTGATTGCCCAGTCCAAGCATCGACAACTGTGCGATGCTCATCGAGAAAACGACACCCACGTAGGCCAGGTAGGCCCCTTCGCGGAGCGAGAAGTAGAGCAGCAGATTGTATAGACCGAGCGCCAGCAACATTCCAAAGTAGGTGGCCATCAGGCTATAGACGCCCTGGTCGTTGGCGTGCAAGGCGGCCGGCGACCATAGCGTCAAAGGAATGGTGAGGCTGCCGCTGGAGGCGACGCGCAGGTAGAGCTGCTGTTCGACGCCGGCGATCACTTCGAGCGGGAAGACGAGGTTGCGGTGCGCGAATGGCCGGCTGGCAAAAGGCGCCTGGTCGCCGGCATGTTGGCGTACCACGGTGTCGCCTCGGCGAACAAAGAGCGTCACGGAGTCGAGCGAGGGATAGCTGACCTCGAGTAGCCAGCGCGTCGCGGCCCCGAGTTCGGGAGTCAGCGTCAGACGCAGCCAGTAAGTCGTTGGCGAATAGCCGAAGTTGAGATCGCCGTCGCCGGCCTGCAGCTGGAACTGCCGCGCCGTCTCGGGGCGCTCGACGTCGGCCAGGGTGAGCTTTCCGCCGGGATCCTCGAGGATTTCGATGAACGGGCGCAAGGACAGCGAAGTGCTGTCGGCGGCGAGGCGCAGAGGAGGCTGAAGCGGCGCGTCTGCACCAGCCGGCAGCAGAACGGCGGCAATGGTCAGCAATAGCAGAACGATCGCCTGCAGAGTGCGCATGCATTGGCTCCGATTACGCCTGGTCACAAGGCTCGTCTATAGTATACGCGGCTAGCGGGCGCTTCAGTCTGCGTGCCGGTGGCTGCGATGCGCCGGCGGGCCACCACGACCCGATGAGCTTATTGAAGGAGGAAGGCATGCGTATTGCGGGCGGTTTGCTGGCCGTATGGATGTTGATCAGTGGCGCGGCGTCTGCCGACGAACTCGCGCCGGTTCCCGTACCGCAGACGCTCGAGCAGGCCGCGGCCCAACGCGAGCGCGCCGAGGCGCTGCGCGAGCAGGCCGAGGAGCGCTATCAGGCCGAACAGAATGGCTGCTACGAGAAGTTTCTGATGAGCGATTGCCTGGTGGCCGCCAAGAAGCGCTACAGTGCCTCGATGGTCGCGGCGCGCAAGCTTGATCAGCCGGCGATCGATTTTGAGCGTGCGGCGCGGCGGCAGGAACTCGAGGCCAAGGAAGCACAGCGCGCTGCCGACAATCTGGCGCGCCAGGCCGGGGAACAGGAGAGTGCTCAGCGCTACCGCGCCGAGCAATCGGCAAAGCGTGCCGAGCGCGAGGAAAAGCTGGCCGAGAAGGCGAGGAAAGCCGCCGAGGGGCGCCAGAAGACGGCCGCTGAGCAGGCCAAGCGGCAAGCCAAGCTCGATAAGCGGGCTCGGCAGGACGCCGAGCGAGAAGCCCGGAAAGCGGCGGAAGCTGCTGCCGCCGCCGGCAAGTAGGAAAGCAGGGCGGTCGCCCGCCCGGTCAACTGATCCTGCTGGCACTTCTTTGCCGGGGGGAAGGTGGCGCGCGCGTCTGCGCGTTTTACCGCGCTGGCCGACGCGCGGCCAGCATCGCTGTTGCTGCCTCAGGCGAGGCCCTGGCTGTCGAGGTACTCTTCGTAGGTGCCCAGGTAATTGACCAGCGTGCCGTCGAGGCGGATCTCCAGGATGCGCGTCGCCAGCGACGACACGAATTCGCGGTCGTGCGAGACGAAGGCCAGGGTTCCCTTGAACTTTTCCAGTGCCGTGTTGAGCGACTCGATGGACTCCATGTCGAGGTGGTTGGTCGGTTCGTCCATGACCAGCACGTTCGGCTTCATGAGCATCAGCTTGCCGAAAATCATCCGTCCCTGCTCGCCCCCGGAGATGACCTTTACCGGCTTGCCGACTTCGTTTCCCGAGAACAGCAGGCGTCCGAGGGTGCCGCGGATCAGCGTTTCGAGGTCGTCGCCCTCGGACGCGTTGGCGCGTGCGTAGCCGGCGATCCAGTCGGTCAGGTTGACGTCGCTTTCGAAATCCTTGGCATGGTCCTGGGCGTAGTAGCCCAGGCGTGCTTTCTCGGCCCACTTGATGCTGCCGCGTTGTGGCTGCAGCTCGCCCATCAGCAGCTTCAGCAGGGTCGTCTTGCCGACGCCGTTTTCGCCAATGATTGCCAGCCGATCGCCGCCGTTGAGGGTCAGGGTCAGTTTGTCGAAGATCTTTTGCTCGCTTCCCGGATAGGCGAAGCTCAGGTTTTCGATTTCGACGGCCTGCCGGTGCAGCTTCTCGCGCTCGTCGTATTCGAAGCGGATCCAGGGGTACTGTCGCGATGACGGTTTGACGTCTTCCGGCTTGAGCTTTTCGATCAACTTGACGCGCGAGGTTGCCTGCTTGGCTTTGGAGGCATTGGCCGAAAAGCGGCGCACGAAATTCTGCAGGTCGGCGATGCGCTCCTTGGCCTTGGCATTGGCGTTCTGCTGGCGTTCACGGGCCTGCGCCGAGGCTTCCATGAAGTCATCGTAATTGCCCGGATAGACGGTGATCTTGCCGTAATCCAGGTCGGCCATGTGGGTGCACACCTGGTTGAGGAAGTGGCGATCGTGGGAAATGATGATCATCGTGCTGTTGCGCTCGTTGATCACGTTTTCCAGCCAGCGGATGGTGGCAATGTCGAGGTTGTTGGTCGGTTCGTCGAGCAGCAGGATCTCGGGGTTGGCGAACAGCGCTTGAATCAACAGTACGCGCAGCTTCCAGCCGGGTGCGACGTCGCTCATCGGGCCAAAATGCTGTTCGGCCGGGATGCCGACGCCAAGCAGCAGTTCGCCGGCGCGCGCCTCGGCGGTGTAGCCGTCGTACTCGGCAAAGCGGCCTTCCAGTTCCGCCGCGTGCAGGTAGTCCTCTTCGCTCGCTTCCGGATTGGCGTAGATGGTGTCTTTCTCAACCATGCAGGCCCACATTTCCGCATGCCCCATCATCACCACGTCGATGACGCGTTGCTCTTCAAAGGCGAACTGATCCTGACGCAGGTACGCCATGCGCTCGTGCGCGTCCTTCGAGACGTTGCCGGCGGTCGCTTCCAGCTCGCCGTCGAGTATCTTCATGAAAGTCGACTTGCCGGAGCCGTTAGCACCGATCAGGCCATAGCGGTAGCCTTCGCCGAACTTGACGGAGACATTTTCAAAAAGGGGCTTGACCCCGAACTGCATGGTGATGTTGTTGGCAACGAGCACTAAGAAACCTCGGTAAAATCATTGAGTTGCAAATGGGGCGATATTGTACCTCAGGGTTTGGCGGCGTGCTTGCCTGGTAGCCGCGATGGCCTGCTTGCGCGGTGGTTTGGGCAGCGGCGTGCAGAGCGCCGCTTTTGAGACATCGGGTCGGCAGGTCCGGCTTCGGCGTCAGCGATTGTCCAATGCCAGCTTGACGCCGAAGGCGAGCAAGGCGACTCCGGCCAGTCGCGTCGCCAGCCGGCGTGCGCCGGGCAGGGTGGACAGCTTGCGTGCCACGGCGTTGCCCAGCAGTACCAGCCCGGCCTGGTAGAACAGGCTGATCAGGGTGACGTGCAGGACCATCGCGCCGAGGGTCAGTGGCGTGGCGTCGGCCTGCAGGAACAGCGGGAAGAAGGCCACGAAGAAGAGCATCACCTTGGGGTTGGTCAAACTGACTGCGAAGGCCTGGCGAAAAAACCGCCAGCCGCTCTGACGCGGTACGGATTCGGGGCCGCCAGCCGTTATCGGTTTTCGCAAGAGCTGGATACCCATCCAGCCGAGATATGCGGCTCCGAACCACTGCAAGCCCTGGAACAGCAGCGGCTGGGCGTTCATCACCGTAGCCAGGCCGGCAAGCGCGGCGAGCATGTACAGCAGGTCACCGAGCAGCGTGCCGACGACGGCTCCCAGTCCGGCGCCGACACCATTGCGCGCGGTGGCGTTGAGGATGGCCAGCGTGCCCGGGCCAGGAATCAGCTGGAAAACGACAATCGCGGCGATAAAGCTCGTGTAGTTCTGAATCTCGAACACCAATTTTTCCCAGGCTGTCTGGCACCTAGCCCCGGCTCAGGCGTGATCGACAGCGACGCGGTTCACCGCCAGCAAGGTATCGAGCTCCAGCCACAAAGGGTCGCAGAGGCCTTCGCGGTAAGCCGAGCGTTTAAAGCTCGCATGTTCGTTGCGATAGACGGCCATCAGGCCGCGCCGGTCATCGAGCACGCAGCTTCTGACGTTCGCCAGGCGGTCAGCGGTCTTGACCAGCAGCGCCAGCTCGGTGGGGCCGCTGATCGTTGCCAGGCGGGCGTAGGTCGCTGCCTTGCGCTCGGCGCGGCTGGCTCCCGACTGATCGGTCAGTAAGCTGACGCAGTCGGCGACCAGGGGGCCGAAGCGGTCGCGGATATCGATCTCGGTGACCGCGGTGTCCTCGATAACGTCGTGGAGATAGCCGATGATCTGTGCCTGGCTGCCGTAGGGGGCGAGCAGCGCAACGACCTCGTCAAGGTGGAAGGAGTAGGGCAGATCGCCGTAGCGTTGGCCGCCGTGGGCGGCAAGGGCAAAGGAGCGTGCTTCTTCGGGCATGGTTCTTTCCTTTCGGGCAGTCGTTCAGAGGGCGCGGCTGGGCAGCGTTTCGTCAGTCGTCTGCCAGCGGCCTCTTCAGCTCAGACTGAGTAGATCGGGATCGCTGAAGTGCTCGATGAGGATCCGCCGCACGCGATCCTGCCACAGCTCGGCAAATAGCGCCGCCCGCGTGGCATCGCCCTTGCCCGCGAGCAGTTCCTGCAGCAGCGGCGCGAGGCGCGGGTCCGCGGGAACCTTGGCGAGGTGCAGCGCTGCGCACAGGCTGTGCCCGTTGTCCTGACGGGTGAAACGCATCTCGCCGGCGACATCGGCGCCGAAGCTGAGCAGCTCCCGACGCGAGAAACGACCGGCCAGGCCCTTGAAGCCGCCAATCCCGGCGGCCCCGGTGAGCAGTCCGACGACTGCGGCGATGACGCCGGTCACTGCACTTTCCTGGCGGTCGCGGAAATCGACGCGCAGTTCGCCGCGCCGCGGTATTTCGTCCGGGTAGAGCGCCTGCAGTACGCGGCTGCTGAGCAGATAGCTGCCGGCCACCGTCGGGCAGGAATGACCGGCCAGCTTGACGGCGTCGGGGTAGCCGTACTCGATCAGGCCGCCGTCGGCGGCACCGAGGAACTCGGCCAGGCGATCGCGCACGAGGATCGTCGGCACGTCGGCGAAGAATTTCGGGAAAGTCATTGGCTCAGCCCTTTTTCTGGATCAGCTCGATCTTGTAGCCATCCGGATCTTCGACAAAGGCGATCACCGTCGTTCCGTGTTTCATCGGACCTGCTTCGCGCACCACCTTGCCACCACGCCCCTTAATCTGCTCGCAGGCGGCGTAGGCATCGGCGACTTCGATGGCGATGTGGCCGAAGCCATTGCCGAGTTCGTAAGCCGGCGTATCCCAGTTGTGGGTCAGTTCAAGGACCGCCTCTTCCGACTCCGGGGCGAAACCGACGAAAGCCAGCGTGAACCGCCCGCCCGGATAGTCTTGGCGGCGCAGTTGCTGCATTCCCAGGACCTCGGTATAGAAAGCCAGCGAGCGGTCGAGATCGCCAACGCGCAACATGGTGTGCAGAATTCTCATCGGTTCTCCTTGCCAGTTTGGATGATTGGACTGCGGCCGCTTCTTCCGGCGTCTTGGCTGCAGCGCAGCGACGCACCGGCAGCGCGGGGAACTCGCGGGGCAATCACCCCTTCATAGACATGACGATACACGAGAAGCCCGGCGTGTGCTGTGCGTGGTTAGCGTCCGCGGCCTTCTTGCGCAGCGCGAGCGATCGGAATACCGTGTTTCTTCCGATCACCCGATCCGGAGCTGCGGCCTGTCGATAACATTCACCGTCGATGATGCCGTGCTTGACAGATTTGCAATGGAGGTTTCAAGCATGAGGAAAATGGTCATCTCTCTGGCGGCGATTGCAGTTGCTGCCAATGGGCTTTCAGGTTGCGCCAACATGAGCGAAACGCAGCGCGATACAGGAACCGGAGCTGCCATTGGGGCCGTCGCGGGGGCGGTTATCGGTCGCGCTACGGCAGGCGGCAACAAGGGCCGCAGTACCGCCACGGGTGCGGCCATCGGGGCCGCGGCCGGTGCCGCCGGCGGTTATTTGTGGTCACAGCGCATGCAGCAACAGAAGGCCTCGATGGAGCAGGCCACGCAGGGTACCGGCGTGGCGGTGTCACAGACTGCCGACAACCGACTCAAGCTGGACATCCCGAGTGATATCTCCTTCGATGTCGGCCGTTACGATATCAAGCCGAACATGAGCCCTGTGCTCGACGGCTTTGCCACGAGTCTGAACCAGCATGCGGTGACCACCGTGACCATCGTCGGACACACCGACAGCACGGGCAGCGATGCGATCAACGACCCGTTGTCAGTCAACCGTGCCGCCGCGACGCGCGACTACCTCGTCGCCCGCGGCGTAGCCAGCAACCGTCTCGCCATTGATGGCCGTGGCGCGCGCGAGCCGGTGGCCGATAACGCCAGCGCTGCCGGGCGGGCGATGAACCGCCGCGTGGAGATATTCGTTGCCGAGCCGGCGCGCTGAGCAAGATCGCGGTGCTGGTCGAGATCGGCTATCCCGGCCGAGTGACTACCAGCGTGGGCAGGTCACCGCGAGTCGTTTCAGTTCCTGCCGTGCAGCTCGATAATCGGGGTACAGCCCGGCAAGGATTTCCCAGAAGCGCGCGCTGTGGTTCATCTCGCGCAGGTGCGCCAGTTCGTGCGCCACGACATAATCGATCACCGCTGGCGGGAAATGGACCAGCCGCCAGTTGAGGTGGATGCCGCTGCGCAGGCTGCAACTACCCCAGCGTGTTTTCGCCGACGACAGCGACAGCCGTGGCGGCGTCACGCCGAGCAGTGGCGCGTAGTGAGCGAGGCGCTCGGCGAAGTGCTCGCGGGCTTGTTCGCGCAGCGCCTTTTCGAGCACGCGCGCGGCCTCGGTCGGCGCGCGCAGGCACAGGGTGAGGGTCGGCTCGCTGGCCTGCAGATTCCAGACGCAGCGATTGGCGCCGATGGCGAGGCGGATGGTGAGCGGCTTGCCGAGCATGGGCAGCTGCACGCCGTCGCGGATGTGCAGGGCTTCGGGCGGGCGGCGAGTCGACCATTCGTCGAGCTTCTCGCCGATCCACTGACCGTGCTGCTGGAGCATCGTTTCGACTTCTCGGAGCGAAGCCCGGCGTGGCGCGCCGACGCGCAGGCCGCGGTGGTCGATGGTCAGGCCGATGGTGCGCCGGCTGGCCCGGCGTAAGACGTAGGAGACCGTGCGCTCGCCCAGTTCGATGCTGCCTGCGGTTTCGCCGGCGGCCAGTGAATGCGCGCCGGGGGTGGCGGCTTCAGGCGGCGGCCACGGCATCTGCGTCAGAGGCGGCAGGGGCGGGCGGCGGGTAGCGATGCGGTGACAGGCGGCGCATTTCTTCCTCAATCCAAGCCGCGGCCAGGGTGTTGATCCTGGCTGCCGATTTCTCGGCCGGGTCGATCGGCGGGCCGACGCTGACGGTGATCAGGCCGGGCTTGATCCGGAAGACGTTGCGTCCCCAGATTTCGCCGGCGTTATGCGCGACCGGTACCACCAGGACGCCGGCGCGTAGCGCCAGGTGCGCGCCGCCGGGCTTGTAGCGACAGGTCTCGCCGGGCGCAACGCGCGTGCCTTCGGGGAAGATCACCACCCAGTAGCCAGCCGCGAGACGGTCACGTCCCTGGTCGAAGATCTGCTTGAGCGCGTCCTTGGCCGCCGCACGGTTGATCGAAATCATCTTCAGCGCCGCCAGGCCCCAGCCGAAGAAAGGCACCCGCAGCAGCTCTTTCTTGAGTACGAAGACCAGTGGCGGAAAGATTTCCTGCAGGCCGACCGTCTCCCAGGCTGCCTGGTGCTTGGCAAGCACCACCGACGGCAGCGCGGGAATGTTCTCGCGGCCGATCACCCGGTAGCGGATGCCCAGGACATAGCGCGAGAGAGCCATGAAGCCGCTTCGCCAGAAGGCAATGATCGCGTAGCGCGCAGCGATCGGCAAGGCGATGGCCAGCGAGACGAGCACCCCGAAGGGGATCGTCCATACACTGACCAGGAGCAGGAACAGCGTGGACCGGATGACGATCATCACGACGAGAGCAGGATATGTTCGGTGGCCGCCGCCAGATCAGGGAAGACCAGGGTGCCTTCCGGTAGGCCGCCGGCCTCGACGGTCTGCGCGCCCAGTCCGGTCAGTACCAGTAATGGCTGTGCGCCGACCGCCGCGGCAGCGAGCAGGTCGCGCAGGGTGTCGCCCACCGCCGGGACGCCGGTCAGATCGACATTGAAGCAGCCGGCAATGCGCGCGTACATGCCCGGCTTGGGTTTACGGCAGGCACAATGTGCATCGACCGAATGCGGGCAATAGAAAATGGCATCGATGCGGCCCCCGCAGCCCTGCACGGCGCGGCACATCTTGTCGTGGATGGCGTTCAGCGTGTCCATGTCGAACAGCCCGCGACCGACGCCGGACTGGTTGGTCGCCAGCACTACCTTGTAGCCGGCCTGATTGAGGCGGGCGATGGCTTCCAGGCTGCCGGGGATCGGTCGCCACTCGGCCGGCGACTTGATGAACTGCTTCGAGTCGTAGTTGATGACGCCGTCGCGGTCGAGGATAACGAGTTTCATACGGCCAGCTTTGCGATGTCGGCGACCGCGTTGAGCTGCTCGAAGAGCGCTTTCAGGAGCCCCAGGCGGTTGCCGCGCAGCACCGGCTCGGGAACATTGACCATTACTTCCTCGAAGAAACGGTCGACCTCGGCGCGTACCGAGGCCAATACTTTCAGCGCCTCGGCGTAGTCCTCGTTGGCGACGTGCGACTTGACCAGCGGGGCGATCAGCAGCACGCGCTCGAAAAGCGCTTTCTCGGCGTCTTCTTCGAGCAGCGCGATGTCAGGTTCGGGCAGCTTCGCATCGGCCTTCTTCAGGATGTTGCCGATGCGCTTGTTGGCTGCGGCCAGAGCCAGTGACTCCGGCAGCTGCTGGAACTCGCGTACCGCTGCCAGGCGGGCGGGAACCCGGTCGATGCGGGTCGGTTGTTGCGCCAGCACCGCTTCGATCACGTCGATCGAATGGCCGGCCTCTCTGAGCGTGCCACGCAGACGGTCGAGCATGAAGGTCAGCAGCGGCTGCTCGACTGGCTCGAACTTGATTCCCTGGCTGCTCAGCGCCTTGCTCGCCTCGCCGATCAGTTCCGCCAGATCGAGTGGCAGCGGCGTCTCCATCAGGATACGCAAGACCCCGAGAGCGGCGCGGCGCAGGCCAAAGGGATCCTTGTCGCCGGTCGGTAGTTGTCCGATGCCGAAAAAGCCGACCAGGGCGTCGAGTTTGTCGGCCAGCGCGGCGGCACAGGCGATGTTGCCCTGCGGCAGGGCGTCGCCGGCAAAGCGCGGCCGGTAATGCTGCTCGACGGCGTCGGCCAATTCCGGCGAATTGCCTTCGTGTAGCAGGTAGTAGCGGCCCATGATCCCCTGCAGCTCGGGGAATTCGCCGACCATGTCGGTCAGCAGGTCGACCTTGGCCAGCAAGCCAACGGCTTCGGCGACCTTGCCGTCGGCACCGAGCTTTTCGGCAATGCCGTGCGCGATCCGACCCAGGCGCTGGGCGCGGTCGCCGAGCGAGCCGAGTTTATTGTGATAGACGACGGCGCCAAGCCGCATGGCGCGGGTGCTGAAACCGTTCTTGCGGTCCTGGTTGTAGAAGAAGCGCGCATCGGCCAGACGCGGGCGAACGACACGTTCATTGCCGCTGACGATGGCGCTTGGATCGTCGACCTGCATGTTGGAGACGATCAGGAAGCGGTTGCGCAGCTTGCCGTTGCTATCGAGCAGCGGAAAGTACTTCTGGTTCTGCTGCATGGTCAGGATGAGGCATTCCTGCGGCACTTCGAGGTATTCGGCCTCGAACTGGCCGGCATAGACGGCCGGCCATTCGACCAGCGCCGTGACCTCGTCGAGCAGGTCCTCGGCAGGGTTGATGCGGGCATCGAGACGCTTGGCGGCAGCGTCGAGCTGTGCGGCGACGACGGCACGTCGTTCGGCGAACGCGGCGATGACCTTGCCGGCAGCGAGCTTGTCGACATACTCGGACGGCTTGTCGATGACGATTTCGCCGGCGGACAGGAAGCGGTGGCCGAGCGTGACTCGGCCGCTGCGCAGGCCGAGCACTTCGCCTGCGACGATATTTTCGCCGTGCAGGAGGATCAGGCTGTGTACCGGGCGCACGAACTGGTGTTCCGAGTCGCCCCAGCGCATGACTTTCGGAATCGGCAGCTTCTTCAGCGCCTGGGCGACGATTTCGGCCAGATGCGCGTCGAGCTGCTCCCCTTTTTTCTCGATGCGGGCGACAAAATACTCGCCCTTGCCGTCAGCGGCCTGGTGCAGCTGTTCGAAGCTGACGCCGGCCGAACGCATGAAGCCGGCGAGCGCTTTCGTCGGCTGGCCGGCTGCGTCGAGCGCGCTGCTTACCGCCGGGCCCTTGCGTTCGAGGACGCGGTCGGGCTGGCGCGCGGCGACAGCGGTGATCGACAGGGCCAGGCGGCGCGGGGTGGCGTAGGGCGTGCACACGCTATCGTCGGTGGCAAACTCTTGCGCTTTCAGGGCCGAAAAGACGGCGTCGGCGAATGCTTCGGAGAGCTGTCGCAAGGATTTCGGGGGCAGCTCTTCGCTGCGCAGCTCGATCAGGACCGTATCGTTCATCTCATTGCCCCTCGTCGCCGGTGGTCGTTTTGCACATCGGGAAGCCGAGGGCCTGGCGGGAATCAAGGTAAGCCTGCGCGACTTCGCGCGCCAGCGCACGTACGCGGCCAATGTAGGCGGCACGCTCGGTCACCGAGATGGCACCGCGTGCGTCGAGCAGGTTGAAGACGTGCGAGCACTTCATCACCATTTCGTAGCCGGGCAAAGCCAGGTTCGCGGCGATCAGGCGCCGGGCTTCGGATTCGTGTTCGCTGAAGTGTCGGAAGAGCATTTCGACATTGGCCTGCTCGAAGTTGTATTTCGACTGCTCGACTTCGTTCTGGTGGAAGACGTCGCCGTAGGTCACCCGGTAGCCCGGCCCTTCGGCCCAGACCAGGTCGAAGACGTTCTCCACTCCTTGCAGGTACATCGCCAGCCGCTCGATGCCGTAGGTGATTTCGCCCAGTACCGGTTTGCAGGACAGCGAACCGACTTCCTGGAAATAGGTGAACTGAGTCACTTCCATGCCGTCCAGCCAGACTTCCCAGCCGAGGCCCCAGGCACCCAGGGTCGGGCTCTCCCAGTCATCCTCGACGAAGCGGATGTCGTGCGCCGCGGTATCGATGCCGAGCGCGCGCAGCGAATCGAGGTAGAGATCCTGGATGTTGGCGGGTGAGGGCTTTAGCACCACCTGATACTGGTAGTAGTGCTGCAGGCGGTTCGGGTTCTCGCCGTAGCGACCGTCCTTCGGGCGGCGCGACGGTTGCACATAGGCGGCGTTCCAGGGCTCCGGGCCGATGGCGCGCAGGAAGGTCGCGGTGTGGAAAGTGCCGGCACCGACTTCGATGTCGTAGGGTTGCAGCAGCACGCAGCCCTGTTGGTCCCAGAAATTCTGGAGACGCAAAATGACTTCCTGGAATGTAGGCATGGGAGGGTTTTTGCACGAACGAAAAAAGGGGGATTTTACTTGGTTTCTGCCCGGACACGAATCGCTTTCGGCGCCAGAGTCGCACCCTGCCGAGCGCGGGTGCCGGCTTCCCTGCCGGCCACGTGGCTGCATTGCCGAGGGCGCCAGCCGGCGCCCGGCGGTCGAGCTAGATCATTCCGGCGTGCAGAAGCGCGGCTGCGTTGTCCATCCGCGTGGCCGCGTGGCTAGGCTCGCCTGATACGCCGAGAGGGCGACCAGTTGCGCATTGTCGTATTTTGCGATCAGCCGGACCATATCCGGATGCGCATTACCGCGTTTGCCATCACGGATTTCGGCCAGTTGGCGCAGCAGATAGGCGTAATGTTGCCCGGCGAGGACCGGGTAGAACTTCTCCTGCATGCCGTCACCGCTCAGGCCATGGCATAGGCTGCATTCCTTTTCAAAAAGCCTCTTGCCATAAGCGATCTGCTCGGCCGCATCTGGGGCTTGGTACTGGCCCGCGCCGCGAGGAATGCAGAGCGTTGCGATATAGCTTGCGACATCGGCGAGTGCCTGCGCGTCTGGCAGCTCGATGGCGAAGGGGTACATCGTCGGGTTGTCGCGGACGCCGGCACGAATATCGGCCAATTGCTTGATCAGCACCGTGCGGTGCTGGCCCGCCAGTTGCGGGATGCCGCCGTCCGGATTACCGCCGCCGTTCGGCAGGTGGCAGGCTGCGCAGTAGGCTTGGTAGGTGACCTCGCCGGCTTTGCTGTCACCCATCAAGGTCAGGGCCGCGTCCTTCTCGGGGTAGGCGGCGTTCCATTGGGAGTCCGGGCGCTTGCCGCTGACACTGACTGCTGTTTCTGGCGCGGCCAGAGCGAAGGGGGGAAATACAGTCAAAGTCAGAGATATGGCAACAATCAGTTCTTTGAACATCATTGCTCCCTCCGTGAAAACTGCTTTTGTTTCCGATTGGAATGCGCACTTCGTTTTACAGCATCGATTGCGCCGTGTAAACGAGATTCATTGTCAAGCAGAGAATGCGTCCGGCATGCCGGCGCACGGCTTTATCAATCGGCGAAAATCTGCGGATAAATAAACGCCCTTCGCGCCGCCTGTGCAAAAAATCACCAGGCCTTGCCCATCACGAGCGGGAAAAGTCGTTCACTATCCGAAGATTACGCAGATTTCCACAGATTAAAGCGGTCGGCGGAGCAGTGCCAGTAGCCCTGTCAGCAGCGCCGACAGGGTGATTGCCGGCCAGTTGCCGAAGCGTACGAAGGGGGTCGCACCGGAGTAGCCCTGCACTTCGTCGACCAGTGCACCGCGCGTGAAGGGAGGCAGGGTGGAACGTACGCGGCCATCGACATCGACGATCGCGGTCATGCCGGTGTTGGTCGCGCGCAGCATCATGCGGCCGCTTTCCAGGGTGCGCATCTGGGCAATCTGCAGATGCTGTGCCGGCGCCAGCGAGTTACCGAACCAGGCCACATTGGAAATGTTGACCAGGAGCGTCGCGGCCGGCAGGGCGCCGATGATCTCCTCGCCGAAGGCGTCTTCGTAGCAGATGTTCACGGCTACCTTCTGGCCGGCCAGCTGCAAGTGGGGCTGTCGTGCTGCACCGGCCGTGAAGTCGGACATCGGGATATTGGCCATGGCCATGAACCAGGCAAAACCTGGCGGCACGAATTCGCCGAAAGGCACCAGATGCACCTTACTGTAGCGCTGTGACGGCGTGCTGCCGAGACTCACCGCGGCGTTGAAGTATTGCCGTCCCTCGGCGACAGCAATGCCAAGCAGCAGTTCGCCTTGCTGGCGCAGGGCCAGCTTGCGCAACTCCTCGAGATACTCGGCGGGAATCTGGTCAAGAAAAGCGGGCAGTGCGGTTTCCGGCAGGATCGTCAGTTGCGCGGGGTTTTCCTGCGCCAACCGGTAGTAGGTGCGCAGCGAATCGGCGAAGCGCTCCGGACGCCATTTGATCTCCTGCGCGACATTGCCCTGCAACAGCGCCACTGACACGGGTTCGCCGATGGCCTGCGTCCAGCGCACTTCACGCAGCAAGGCGCCGGCGCCCAGGAGCAGGGCGAGAGCCAGCAAGGGCAGTGCCGGCAAGCAGCGCGTTCGCTCTTCACGGCCGCGCCCTGGCGCGCGCAGGGCGACGCGCAGCAACTCGCCAAACAGCGCTCCGCTGAGCGCTGCCGAAAGCGTTACGCCATAAACGCCGAGCAGTGGGGCGTAGCCGGCGAGCGGGCTCGGCGGGACATGTGCGTAGCCCGCAGCGAGCCACGGAAAGCCGCTGAATACCCAGGAGCGCAGCCACTCGGCCAGGGTCCACAGACTGGCGAAAAGAAGCACCCGCGGTAGCCAGCCGGCAGCGGCGAGACGAACGAAGAGCGCTCCGGCGAGCGCCGGAAACAGGCTCAGTACCAGGCAGAAAAGAAGCGTCGCCAGGCCGGCCAGCCACGCCGGCATGCCACCGAAGACGCTGAGGCTGACATAGACCCAGCTCACGCCGGCCAGGAACAGGCCGAAAGCAAAGGCCGCGCCGAGCAGGGCGCCGCGACGCGGGCTGCGCGCGCCCTCGGTCTCGGCGCCGAGCAGGGCGAAAAGGCCACCCAGACTCAGCCAGTTGATCGGAAACCAGGCGAAGGGCGCGAAGGCGAAGACCCCCGCGGCGCCGATCAGCAGCGCAGCGAGCAGTCGCCAGTAAAATCCCTTAGTCGGCTGGGTCAGCATGCGGCGGTGGCTTGACGAGCAGGGTGTGGATGCGGCGGCTATCGGCGCGGAGGACCTGGAAGTGCGTTCCGGCGATGGCGAACTCCTCGTCGCACTGCGGCACCCAGCCGAGGTGGTGCAGGATCAGGCCACCGACGGTCAGGCTCTTTTCGTCGTGCAGCTGGGTTCCGAAGGCGGCGTTGAACTCGGCCACCGCCGTCTGGGCCTTGACCCGGTAGAGGCCGCTGGCTTCGATCTGGATGTTCTCGTCGCCTTCGTCGCTGCCGGTGTCGTGCTCGTCCTCGATTTCACCGACGATTTGTTCGAGCACGTCTTCGATGGTGATCACGCCGGCAACGCCGGCGTATTCGTCGACCACCACCGCCAGGTGATTGTGCGAGACGCGGAATTCGCGCAGCAGGACGTCGAGGCGCTTGAATTCGGGGATGAACATTGCCGGACGTAGCCAGTCGCGAAGGCGGAAGTCGTCGTCGCGCGGCACGCGCAATAGATCCTTGGCCAGCAGAATGCCGATCACGTTGTCGCGATTGCCGTCGATGACCGGCAGGCGCGAATGGGCGGTCCGGTTGACGTGCGCGATGACCTCCGCCAGCGAGTCTTCCATGTCGATCACTTCCATCTGCGAGCGTGGCACCATGACTTCGCGGGCGGTGATCTGTGACGCCGCGAGTGCACCTTCGGTGATGCTCAGGGCATCGGCGTCGAGCAGCTGGCGCTGGTGAGCAGAACGCAACAACTGGATCAGTTGCTGGCGGTCTTCGGGTTCGCGCTGGAGGAGTGAAGAGAGGCGCTCGAACAAGCCGGGGCTGTGGCTATCATCCATAAAGAGGTTTCGAGGATTGAGGCGTTACCGTGAAAGTCGCGCATGCGACTCGCGAAACTCCCTTCTCCCCTCTGCGGGAGAAGGGCCGGGGAAAGAGGGGGGGCTGACGCCTCAATCCTCGCTGCCGTAGGGATCCGGATAGCCGAGGTCGGCGAGGATGTTGCGTTCGAGGTCCTCCATCGCGCGTGCTTGTTCCTCGCTTTCTTCATGGTCGTGGCCCTGCAGATGCAGCATGCCATGCACGACCAGATGGGCGTAATGCGCATCCAGTGATTTGTCCTGTGCGGCCGCCTCGCGGGCGACGACGGGCACACAGAGGACCAGGTCACCACAGAGCTGCGGTTCGAGCGCGTACGGAAAGGAGAGGACATTGGTGGCGTCCTCCTGGCTGCGGTACTCGCGGTTCAGTCGCCGTCCTTCGTCGGCAGCGACGAAGCGCACGGTCACCCGCCCGTCCTGGTTCTCGCTCTCGGCCAACGCGGCGCGTGCCCAGGCGCGTACGCGCGGCTTCTTCGGCAGGCTTTGGCGGTCGCAGGCGTACTGCACTTCAACCTCGAGCTGCTCAGTTTTTTTCGGCATGGTGTCGGGCCCTGGTTTTGGCCTCGATCGCTTCCAGGGCCGCGGTGTGTGCTTCGTAAGCCGAGACGATCCTGGCCACCAGCGGGTGCCGGACGACGTCTTCCTTGAGGAACTCGGTGAAGGCGATGCCGCGCACCTCCTGGAGGATCAGACGCGCTTCGACGAGGCCGCTCTTCTGGCCGCGCTGCAAGTCGATCTGGGTGACGTCGCCGGTGACCACCGCCTTGGCACCGATGCCGATGCGCGTCAGAAACATCTTCATCTGTTCCGGGGTCGTGTTCTGCGCTTCGTCGAGGATGATGAAGGCGTGGTTCAGGGTGCGACCGCGCATGTAGGCCAGTGGCGCGATCTCTATCGCGCCACGCTCGAAGAGCTTGCCGACGCGCTCGAAGCCCATCAGGTCGTAGAGGGCATCGTAAAGCGGGCGCAGATAGGGATCGACCTTCTGGTTCAGGTCGCCCGGCAGGAAGCCCAGGCGTTCGCCGGCCTCGACCGCCGGGCGGGTAAGGACGATGCGCTGCACCAGCTCGCGCTCGTAGGCGTCGACCGCTGAAGCGACGGCGAGGTAGGTCTTGCCCGTGCCGGCCGGGCCGGTGCCGAAGGTAATGTCGTGTTCCTGGATGTGCTTGAGGTATTCGATCTGCCGCGGCGTGCGGCCGTGCAGTTCGCTCTTGCGGGTCATCAGCGCCGGCGAGACGCCGCCACCGGACGATACCTTGTGCACCGGCCGGTTGAGGATCTCGATCAGGCCGAGCTGAATTTCGTCGACCGACAATGCTTCCTTGGCGTGCGCGTAGAACTGTTGCAGCGCCTCCGAGGCGCGCGTCGTCTGCGCGCTTTCGCCGCGCAGCGTGAAGCGCTCGCCGCGGCGGGCGATCGAAACGTCGAGGGCGGTCTCGATCTGGCGCAGGTTCTCGTCGAGTGCGCCGCACAGGTTGGCCAGGTGCTTGTTATTGACCGGTGAGAGCAGCAGTTCGATGGCCCGGCTCTTGGTTTCAGTCTTGTTTTCAGCTGTCTTGACGTTCATGCTGCCTGCCCCGCGTTGTGGTTGACGATCTCGCCGCGCAGCGAGTGCGGCAGTGCGGCGCTGATGCGCACATCGACGAAACGATCGAGCCACTGCGTGGCGTCGGCACGATCGCTGGCGAAATTGACCACCCGGTTATTGTCGGTGCGTCCGGCCAGCTCGCTCTTGTTTTTTCTCGACAGACCTTCGACGAGCACCCGTTGCACGCTGCCGACCATGGCCAGCGACACCTCATGCGCCAGGCCGTCGATGCGCTGCTGCAGGCGCTGCAGGCGTTCGAGTTTCACCGCTGCCGGCGTATCGTCGACCAGGTCGGCGGCCGGGGTGCCTGGTCGCGCGCTGTAGATAAACGAGAACGAGGCGTCGAAACCGACATCGTCGATCAGCTTCATAGTTTTGTCGAAATCTTCGGCGGTCTCGCCCGGAAAACCGACGATGAAGTCGGAGGACAGGGACAGGTCGGGGCGCGCCGCGCGCAGCTTGCGCACCAGGCTCTTGTATTCGAGCACCGTGTAGCCGCGCTTCATTGCCGCCAGCACGCGGTCCGAGCCCGACTGCACCGGCAGATGCAGATGCGAGACCAGTTTCGGCACGCTGGCATAGACCTCGATCAGCCGCTGCGTCACTTCACGCGGATGCGAAGTCGTGTAGCGGATGCGTTCGATGCCCGGGATCTCGGCGATGTATTCGATCAGCAGCGCCAGATCGGCCGTTTCCTCGCCGGGCTGCGCCTGACCCTTGCCGCTCATCGTGCCGCGGTAGGCATTGACGTTCTGACCGAGCAGGGTCACCTCTCTTACGCCCTGTTCTGCCAGACCGGCAACTTCGGTCAACACGTCATCGAAAGGGCGCGAAACCTCGTCGCCGCGGGTATAGGGCACGATGCAGAACGAACAGAACTTGCTGCAACCTTCCATGATCGAGACGAAAGCGGCCGCACCGTCGACGCTGGCAGGCGGCAAGTTGTCGAACTTCTCGATCTCCGGGAAGGAGATGTCGACCTGCGACTTGCCCAGGCGTCGCCGCTCGGCGATCAACTGCGGCAGGCGATGCAGGGTCTGCGGTCCAAAGACGACGTCCACGTAGGGCGCGCGGGCGACGATCGCCGCGCCTTCCTGGCTGGCGACGCACCCGCCGACGCCGATCACCAGATCGGGATTGGCGCGCTTCAGCAGGCGTACCCGCCCAAGGTCGTGAAAAACGCGTTCCTGCGCCTTCTCGCGCACCGAGCAGGTGTTGAAGAGAATGATGTCGGCGTCGTCTGGGCTGTCGGTCTTGACGATTTCTTCCGATGCGGCGAGTACGTCGGCCATCTTGTCCGAGTCATACTCGTTCATCTGGCACCCAAAGGTGCGGATGAACAATTTTTTTGGCATGTTTTACTTGTGTAATCTAGCGTGGGCGAGGGGCCGAGGCTTCGCTCGACGTCAGCATCCAGACGCGATGGATCGCGCCCGAAGCGTTGGGGAGATAGACGACTTCCTCCGCGTTCTGGATCTGCATCGGCATCACGATCAGGTTTTGCCGGTTGCGGAACTGCGCGGTCGGTGCGAGCCGCCACTGCTGGTCATTGATCGTGACGTAGCCGTTGCCCGTGGGCGGCAGCATGACGCCCATCTTCGCTTTCGCGGGCAGCAGGCGCGCCATTGCCGTCGGCTCGTTGATCATCTGCGGGTCCGGCGCGGGTTCGAGTGCCGCCTCGGCAATGCTTGTGAGGATGGTGTACAGGAGGGCCGCAGGGATATCCATCGGCGCATTATAGACACGCTGGCCGCCGGCTGTCAGCTTTCGGCATTGTCGAGCACGGCACAAGCGGCGTAGAATAGCGCGCTTCGCGGGCGTCGTATAATGGTAATACCCTAGCTTCCCAAGCTAGAGCCGAGGGTTCGATTCCCTTCGCCCGCTCCATCTCCCGTCTATCGTGCTGATTTCATTGGCATTGGCCCCGAGGTCCGCGAGCTGCCCGGCAAAACTACACTAAGGTAGTTCCCACATGCACGGGAACTCGGGTCTCTATCGCCGCCCCAGCGGCATCTACGCTGTTCGCACTTCTGTCCGCACACCTCTGCTGGCGCACCGTCGGCAAGCCTAAGCTGCGAGCGAGCTTGGTCTGGCGGCAGTTTGCGGTCAAGTGCGCTCACTCAACGATGCTCAAGGCGCCATGGCGAGCGCCAGCAGCATTTTGTGCTTGCGTCGTTCAGCATATGAAAAGAAGATATCTCCTCGGGCGGCCTGGACTTGGGCTGCCGAGCCGAGAAGAAGAACATGCCCGCTCAAATCTTCATCAGCTACCGACGAAGCGAGGCCGCGGGCCACGTCCGCTGGCTACGCGACCGACTGGCGCATTGGTTCGATGCCGAATCGCTGTTCTACGATCAGGGCAGCATCGACAGCGGTGAGCGCTTCCCGGAAGTGTTGGCTGAACGGCTGGCCGGCGCGGATTTTCTTGAAGAGAGTCTGGCCGGTCGGCGCCGCGATGACTTGCGGGCGCTCAGCGCTGACCTGGACGGCTTGCCGCTGGCACTCGAACAGGCCGCCAGCTATCTCGAGGAACAGGCGCTGGCGTTGCGTTGGCGGGTGCTGGGCGAGGAGCACCCGGATACGTCGATCTCCGCGTGGAATCTGTTCGCCACGCTCCACCAGGCCGAGGAGACCGAGGCCGCCAGAGCAGGCTCGGTGAGCATCTGCTGTGGCTTGCCGAGCGCGATCCGGCCAGGCTTGGCGGCGATCAGCGAACGATTCGAGGTCTTGTCAGGGAGTTTGCCGGTCTCGATGACGGGGAATCGTCGTCATCGTCGCACGACCGGAGCGGTTCGCCATTGGCGTGCGCTTTCGCGGTTCGCGCTCACTGCCAAAACGCGCACGCGGGGTAGCCGAGAGCTGCTGGCGCTCGTTCCACGCGAAACGACATAGAGCCAGGAAACGCACATCCGCGCATTTACATTTAACAAAAACCTGGCTAGTGTACAGACGTCGTACATCCATAACGAGGTTGGCAATGCGCACTACCAAGTCTTTCAAGAATGGCAACTCGCAGGCTGTTCGCATCCCGGCTGATATTGCCTATGAGCGCATGGATATGGACCTGGAGATCGAACGGGAAGGGGATGAAATCCGCATTCGCCCCGCTCGGCGCTCGTTGTCTGGCGTGCTGACGAAGTTCGCAAAATTCTCGACGGACTTCATGGCGGAAGGTCGCGGGGATCAGGAGCAAGCCGAAAGGGACTCGCTGTAATGCCTCGCTACATGCTTGATACCAATATGTGCATTTACTTGATGAAGAATCAGCCAGAAGAAGTTGCCCGGCGCTTTTCTCAGTGCTATGTCGGCGACGTAGTGATGTCATCAATCACGTATGCAGAACTGGAATATGGCGTTGCCGCCTCGCAAAATCCAGAAGAAGAGCGTACCAACCTCGCTAGCTTGGTGGAGGATATCCTGGTAATTCCGTTTGATGCTGCTGCCGGTGTGGCCTATGGTCCGATTCGCATGGCAACGCGCGACGGCACCAAGAAAGATGCCCTCGATAAACTAATTGCTGCCCATGCCGTATCGCTTCACTTGACCGTAGTGACCAACAACGAAAAAGACTTTTCCAGATACCCATGTCTGACTATTGAGAACTGGATCGAATCACCGAACCACTGACCAGTTCGAGATATGGCTGCTCCCGCCGTTTTGGGCGCGAACTGCACCGATCGACGTTTTCCTTCATGCCGCAGGCGAAATCTTCCCTACCCGGACGGATTGCGCCATGCCCGGATAGGTGAAGGCGTTGATGATGACGGCACGGACGTGGCCTTCGCTCACTTGGCGCTCGAAGCTTCGGGAGGTCGGGCTGTCGTCGAGTGGCTTCAGCCGGGGCATCATGTTTTCGGCAAGGCTGCGCCGCGGGTAGCCGCTATCGTTCTTCCAGCCAGCGCTGCCTTTGCCGGCGATGTCTCTGACGATGGCATCGTGGGGATGGTCGTCGCGGCAAGGAATCGCGCCTTCGCGCCGGGGAATGGTGGCATCGTCGGCGTCATGGTCGGCAATTGCAGCCGTCACGCAGGCGCGGCCGGCTCGCTTGCCGGCTGCTTGAGTTCATGTTCTACTGAGCTTGCGGACCGATCCGGTGCCCCGGTCGATGACCGACCGGCACACGAACAAGATCGCGCAAACCGTACTCCCCTTGAAGAGTCCCGCGGACCAGGCCTGTTTTGGCCATGTCGCGCTCGCCGCGGCCCTCTTTACCAACAACCTGTCGGGCGCAGCACTTCGGCGCCGACCGCTTCACACTGTGTGCCCAACCTTTGAAAGAAACCCCTATGGATGCCACCCCAAACCCCGCTGTCGCTCCGTTGGCTGTCAATACGGCGGAGCTGAACGCAGCGATCAATCTTCGCCTTGCCCTACTCGAACTGCCCCTCGCTGCCGGCGATGATGGCGCGTCGATCACCGCTCTCATGTCACCGATCCTGGCGCGGCAGCGGGAAATGAGCCGTCGGCTTTCCGATAAACTCTCCCCTGTCGATACGCGGATTCAGAATTTTCTGAAGGAGTATCTCGCCGATGTCGGTCGCGCACCTCGCTTGCCGGGGAAAACCCTGGTGCTCGACCAGCCCGGGCTGGCGCGCGGCATTTCTCTGCCAGCCAATGGCGATATCTACAAGTCGCCGCTGCTCAGCAGCTATCGCCTACGCAATGGGGTTCTCCACAATCCCGCCAGTGATCGGCGCACCACTGCGGGCGTTTTCCACATCGCCGAGGGTGGCCTGCCAATCCCTGACGACAAGCGGGCGGTGCCCAAGCTGGCTTTTTCAAAGCTGCTTGCCCTGGCCCTGAATCCTCCGCCCGAATCGATGCAGTTACCGTTTACGGCGGGCGAGAAGGCGCCGGCCATGTGCTTCGTTTCCTTGCTCTTGCGTCCCCTGGTGGTGCCTGCGGTGCCCGGTTTTACGACCGAGAAGCGGATGGAAACCCGCTTTTTCGTGCCCGGGGCCCTGGTCGCCAATCTTGATTTCGTCGAAAGTATTTTTGGCAATGCCGGCGACCCCTATCTGCCGGAAAACGATTCCTCCCTCGACCCGGATGGCTGGACCGGCCACACCGGTTGCGTGATTCTCGCGCCGCATCTGACGCATGTGCCCAAACACCTGCTCGGTCTCCCGCACTGGGATGCGGCCACGCCGCTGCAGCGGCGCGATGGCATGTGCTACAAGGATGAAAGCGAGTTGTACAACGGGGGTAGCGCATTCAAGTTGTGCGCCCGCGACGAGCGTGGCGTGGTGGTGACCCTCATTGCCGACAATTATTTCGGTTACTGCAAGAAAGAGGTGAAGACGCAGATCAGTTATTCGGCGAACCTGTTTGGTTCCGCCGAAGAAGAGCATTCCGGCGGCGCGCTGGTGTTTCCGAGCTATAACGAGGGTCAGGAGTATACCGATCTGACGGCGGGTGATGAATACTCGCTGCAAGAGGTGCTGGCACGCGATCCCGAACGCTTTGCCGTGCAGTTGGCCGGGCACGCCATTGATCGCGTTCAGCGTAATGTCGTCCTGGTGCCCGCGAAATCCACCTTCAGCTTGCGCTCTCGCACCGTCTCGTGGCCAAGCGCGGATGGCGAGACCTCATCGATCAAGTTGCAGGCCGGCAAGACCTATATGGGCCCCAACGGCTACCGGGTACATATGGAGTCATCGCGTGCCGATCATCGCCAGTGGAATCTCGTCGGAACCTCGGCGGAAGTCACCGCCTGCCACAAGCCGGCGACTGTTTCCGGGGGCGGGAAGTCCGAGATCTCCAAGGCGATTTCGGACGCCATACTTGTCGGCCACGTTTACGTCGGTGACCTTGAAAAGGACATGGAGGCGGTTGCCGCCATTCTGGCGCGCGATTTCTCCGGGCGCTACAGCGATCAGGAAAAGAACGGCCTTGATAAGCGACTCATACTGAGCACCGACCGTTCGCTGGGTAGCGTCATCAAGCTGCTGACACCGTCGAGACGGGATTACAACGAGGCCTACAACACCTGGTTGAGCGCTATTCCGCAACACATCAAGGAGCTGGTCTTCGTCGTCAAGCGCTTTCACCGCCCGGAATGGGGCGACAGCTGGCGGAGTCATTACTCGGTGGATCTGATCAACGGTCGTCCGGGAAATTCACTGAAGCTGGACGGAAGAACGCTGGTCGTAAATACCCTGCGCGTCGGTTTCGAGAAGGACGGCGCCTGGCGTGTCTTCGGCTTGCGTCATGACTTTCACCCGGCCGGCAAGGTGCAGACCGAGGACGATATCACGGCCAGTGTGGTCGCCCCCGCCGCAGCCATTGTCGGAGAGTCGGGGACCTGGTCCCGGAAGTACCTGCAAAACTGCGAGCGCCGCCTGTTTCAAAGGCCGGACGACGCCATTCATCGCGGCTACGATGGCCAGGCCGAGGCGGATATCGCGACACCCGGGACCTTCATCTCCAACTTCCAGCCGCTTGACGGTGCGGATGCGCGTGAACTGGTCGATGACGCGATTGGTTTCAATGAGTTTTCCCTGCCGATGCAGAACCTGATTCAGGCCGCTGCCCAAGCGCCCGAGGGATCATCCCCCGCCTATTTCGTCTCCTCGGCACATCCGCGTATCGTCGATGGGAAACCGACGAAGAATCCGCGCTATCTGCAGCTGCGCCCGGACCTCGCCTGCCCGGATGACACGGAAATTGCCAAGCTGGCGATGCGTTTGTTGCGCCGGCAGTCAACTGCCGAGCCGCTGATTACCCCGGTGCATGTGGTTGCCGTCGGTCGTCGCAACAATCCTCCGGAGGACGGTATCCGGGCGCTATGTCCCTACAATCCCCTGCACTACATGGAATTGCCCGAGCTGTTTATCGAGGTCATCAGTTCCATGACCGGCAAGTCGCCTTCAACGACAGGGGCGGGTTCGGAGGGGGCCTTGACCAAGGGGCCGTTCAATGCCTTGCCGGCGATCATCGATCTGAATGCCGCTTTCGTCTCGTTCGCACTTACCGGGTACGACGGCTGGGTTTCCTCTGCCGGTTACGTCGGGCCAAACATGCGCGTCGATCACGACGTCAGTCTTCTGGTACCGGAGGTCTTTGCCCGCATGAGCCCCAGTGAACGCGACGCGAAGAATCTGATTGCCCGGGGTGCCCTGGAACGGGTGGTCGATTTCGAGCACCGTGGTCAGCCTGTTCTGGCCAGCCGGCTCGGCTACCGGATGACCGCGCGTCTGGCGAGCACCTACTTTGGTCGGATATTTCTGCATCCCCATGCCGTGTTCACCGATGAAATGCTGCGCCCCGAGCTGCAGGACATGGACATCTTTGCCGACGGCGTGGCGAATATCGTCGCCACCCACCAGCGGGTTGCCGAAAGCTACTTTACGGATGGCACGATTTCCCTGGCCTGCCCGCCCTTGAAGGCGGTGCTGGAAATCATGGCGCACGGAAAGACCGCCGATGGCCACGGCCTGGAGTCGCCGGAAGTGCGTTCGCTGTTTTCCCGCGAAAGCGTGCTGGCCAGTGACTGGTATGCCGCACGCCTCGATGCCAAGCAAGCCAGTGACGAGAAGCGCTTGACGCAGGCTGTCGCGTCGCTCTACGAGTTCCTGGACCGCAGCGAGAATGTCGAGGTGGCTTCGCGCCTGGGACTTGCGGCGCGGCGTGCGCAGATACAGGGCGAACGGGTGCTTGTCGGCTCGGCGGCCTATCGCGCCGGGCTGGTGGGGACGATCGGCCGGCAACCCTTATAAGGCGCGTGTTGGCGATCGGGCAGCTGTTGTGGCTGCCTGATCGTCGGCTGGACTTTCCCGTGAAAGTCGCGTACGCGACTCGCGAACCTCCCTTCTCCCCTTGCGGGAGAAGGACCAGGGGAAGAGGGGGACCGTCATGACTTTCATGATTTGGGGTGTCTCCACGTGTCATGACCGTTAGGCGCAAAGAAGGTCAGCGACGCGACGAACGAATAGCCGGGGTCACGCGACGCAAATGCGCGGGGTCGGGTTTTTGCTTTTTCCCAAGGCACGGGGAAATGCCTGACCCCCAAGGTCTGCTGGAACCTGACCATGCCGAATTGCACTCTTGAGTTCGACAGTAAATCCCGTAAGCCATTGAATATGCGCAAT
>JEMX01000013.1:58231-88658 GCA_000585055.1 Candidatus Accumulibacter appositus | reverse complement strand
TTTAGCCAGTATCTCAACTACAGCAGCGCCATTGGCCTGCTCGACGCCCGCGAAGGCGCGCTGACCGCCGAGCTCTCCGAACTCAACGTCGGCCTGACCTCCGGACGGGGGACCGCCGACGGTACCGGACGGGGGACCGCCGACGGTACTCTGATCATGGGCGATGGCACCGCGATCACCACCCCCACCGTCAATATCGGGATGGGCGGCACCGCCGAGGGCGGCGCTACCGGAATGCTCGACTTTCGCGGCGGTAGTCTGACCTTTGCCGGAGCCGACACCAGCTTCAACTTCGGCAGCGGCGGCATGACCATCGCCGACGGCATCGACTTCACTGTCGGTAGCGCCGATGATCGCCTCGGCCATCTGCGCATCGGTTACAACGTCAGCGGTATCGGCCTGGCCGATGCAGACATCAATCAAACCAACGACCGTTTCACCGCCTTTGTCGCCGACGAACTCTCCGTCGGCCGGGTGGCCAACGTCGGCTGGCAGGGCCAAGCAGACGGCAACTTGGTGCTCGGCACCGACAGCACGATCGATCTCGGTACAACCGCAGCACCGGCCACGCTCAATATCGGCTGGAATGAATCAACCGGCAGTTCCGGCTTTAGCCAGTATCTCAACTACAGCAGCGCCATTGGCCTGCTCAATGCCAGCGAAGGCGCGCTGACCGCCCAACTCGCCGAACTCAATGTCGGACTGACCGCCGGACGGGGAACCGCCGACGGTACTCTGATCATGGGTGACGGCGCTTCGGTCAACGCCAACGTCGTCAACATCGGCATGGCAGTCGGTGGCAACGGCACGCTAACCCTGGTCGAAAATTTCAGCGGCTCGTTCGCTACCACCACTCTGAACCTGGCCAACGGCGTGTTCGCCTTCGGCAACAACACGCTGGCCATTGGCGGTGCTGGATCGATCGCAGTAGAAATCGTCAACCTCAGTGGTGGCTTGCTTTCTGGAAACACCGTGGACCTCGACTCCGGAGGAAGCTTCAACTTCACCGGCGGCCGGCTCGACATCACAACGTTCAACGGCAGCTTGCAGGATGACGGCGGCACTCTTGCCGCAGGCCATACCGCGGTTGGAACGACGACGCTCAATGGCGACTACCTACTGTCAACAAGCGGCACGCTGGAAATCGATCTGGCGGGTGCAGGGGCGGGCGTGGGCTACGATCAGCTCACGGTAAACGGTGCCGTCGATCTCGACGGCACCGGCGCCGTCGGCGGCATGCTCGATCTGGTTCTGAATTTCGCCGCGCAGCTGAACGATCGCTTCATCATCATCGAGAACGACGGTGTCGACGCGATCTCGGGCGAATTTTTTGGGCTGGCCGAGGGCGGCAGCTTGCAGGAGATCTATGGCGGCCAGATCTACTCGTTCGCGATCAGCTACGCCGGCGGCGACGGCAACGATGTCGAACTGACGGTGACCAGCATCGTCGGCAGCCCTGCACCGTTCACTGGGGCAGGTTCAAGCTCCGGTAGCTTCACGATAAACATGGCGCTGAGCGTAGGCCTGGAGCTGGGAGACGAGCTTGTGCCCTCGCAAATCCTTGCGGCTGCCGGGCCAAGCGCATCCGCTGCGTCAGCTCTCGATACGCTCGACGCCGAGTCAGACAGCCAGCCGAGCGAGGTCGCGATGGGGTCAGACAGTGAGATCGTGCGCTTCGATATCCTGCTCGATGCTCTCAGTGAGGTCGATGGCGTTACGCAGGCCCCCACCTTCCCGTCATCAAGAGAAATCGGCTCCCTGGCTGATATTTGGGCGACTTCCTTAGTCGAGAGCGGCGGCGCTGCCGACGCGGCTGGCGCGGACATGAGCACAGGCGACGGCATAGATGGCGCGCTTTGCCTTGATGCCGACGCAAGCAGTCCCGAGGGCTTGCCGGCTGTCGCGCTACCTGCGTCCGACGACGCCCTGTCCCTCTGCAAGCTTGATTTCGTGTTCGTCTGATCCAGGGCACTGTCTGCCGTACCGCTCACCGGTCGGCAGACAAACTGCTCCGAACCAGCGCAACCAGGGACGGAGCCCAGGCGCTCGGCTCCGCCGAGCAAGGTGAGGGGATGTTGACTCGCGACCCACCCCGCCGAGTGGCTGTCGCTGACAGCACATCGCGGAACTCGATACGTTGCCGCTATCGCGTTCTTGGTGAGTTGACGGACAACCGGGAGTGATGTCGTCGTGGCCAACGAACGCTGCGCCGGCGGCAACGAGCGCACATCCACTGCACGTTCCGTCACGCGGTGATATGGCTCCACACGACGACAGCATTTCGCGACCCGCGATCCCCCTTTGACTTTCCCGGCATGTAGCAGCGCCAACCACACCGAGTTCATCGCCTGCAGATCGATTCGCGCGCTGCGCTTGCACGTGCTCACGAACACCGAAGTGAACGTAGCGCCGTAACGGCGCCGCCATTTTCTGCCAGCCGCAAGCGACAACTCTTTCATCGCCAGTCCGCGCGCTGGACATCGTCGCCAGTCTTTCCGAAGCGTCGAACGCCACCCGGCCGATATCCGTGATGGAATATTCTATTGCGAACACAATGCGCCCTCCACAGGACGAAAGCCCATGCCCGAATCCCCTGAACAGGCGACCGAACACTACCTTCGCAGCGGCGAGCACGATGCCCACTTTCGGGCCTGGCCGGGGAACGACTTCCTCGCCCGCGTCCACTGCGGGGAGGCCGCGCTGCGCGCGGCACTGATCGCCGCGGTCCATACCCGCACCCGGCACCTCGCATTCCCCGAAGCAGTCACCAACCTCGACATCGTCGCCTTCACGCGCGGCAAGGTGGCGCCGATGGTGCATGGCCTGTTCCCGGCTTGCGAACAGGCGGCGGTCCTCAGCCTGCTCGAACGCTCGGTCATTCTTCTCACACCGGCCACGATCGATGCGCTGCTGCAGAACACGCATGGCCTGGCCACCGCCTGGGACCTGGCGAACCTCTATCTGGCGGGACTGGGCGCGGACCTGCTTGCCGAGGACGCTCCCGGCCTGCTGGGTCTGAGCGAGGGAACGACCTGCTATCTGTCGGCAGCCTCTTTCGACGCGCCCGATCGCTTCGAAGACTTCGTGGTGCACGAGGCGGCGCACATCTTCCACAACTGCAAGCGCGAAACCATCGGACTACGGGGAACCCGGACGCGTGAGTGACTGCTGGAAATCGATTTCGGCAAGCGCGAGACCTTCGCCTACGCCTGCGAGGCCTACAGCCGACTACAGGCGCTCGGCGACGGCCCGCGGGAGAGGCAGCGGCTGCTCGCGGAACACGAGCAGGGATCGATGCCGCCCGATGAACGCGTGGATGCGCTGGAGTACCTGGACATCCTGCGCGAGGCCGTCGCCGCCCGCAACGGCTGGAAACGGATCCTCCAACGCTGTTCGCCTCCGCGCCTGGCGCGACGCCCCCGGATGGGGGCAGCGTGATGCGATTGCGCAGGGAAAAGCCGTGCCCTCCTCCACGTCAGGTGGAGGCCGCGGGATGACCAGCCGCATCACCCATCTGGAAATGCTGCGCAAGGAGCTGCGAAGAATGAGCCGTGGCGATCTGCTGATCATCGCCGAACGGGCGACGGTCAAGCAAACCAAGACCATGCACTGCTTGCCGCGCTCGAACCGCAACGCGACACGGACCTGGCGGAGAAAGGAGGCGCTGCGCGCCCCTTCAGTCCCAGCGCGACTCCGATTCGCGGCGGGTAAAGGTCACGCAGCGGCCGTCGGTCAGCAGTTCGCGGATACGCCACGGCACGCCCTCGGCATCGATTTCGACCAGCCCGATGCCACTTCCGTTGAGCAGGCGCCGGCCGTGCGGCGTGCCTTCCGGCTTGCGCGGCACGACCCGCATGTGGCGCCGCCGGGTGAACCAGTTGAGCGGCGAACGCGGCGCGTACAGCCAGCGGTTCGCGCGGTCGAGGACATCGAGCAGACGCGGCGGGAAGGCATTGCGCAGGCCGCTGCTGCAGATCTGCCAGATGTCCGGACCGCGTATGCGCCCGCGCAGCTCGACGTCGTAGACGAAAGAGTAATGCACGTCGCCCGACAGGACGATGAAGTGCTGCGGGGTCCTGGGGTGGCGGAAGATATTCAGGATCGCGTGCGCCGCGCCCGGATGGGCCATCCAGTTTTCGGCATCGACCAGCAGCGGCTGGCCGAACCAGGTGAAGATACGCTGGATGGCCTCGATCAGCTTGACGCCGAAGATCGGTGCCGGCGAGACCAGCAGTACCGCCGGCTGGCCGCGCAGCGTCTGCTGCAGATCGGTCAATGCTTCCCAGCCCATCAGGCCCGAGGGCCGACGTGCCGCCGATTCGGAACGCCATCGGTGCGTGCGGCTGTCGATCACCACCAGCGGTGGAGTCGTCGGCCAGCTGTAGTGCCAATGGTCGAAACCAAGCAGCCGTTCGATGCAGTCCTCGTGCGTCGCGCTGCCCGGCGCAGCGAGGCTTTGCTGCAGCAGCTCGAGGGTCTGGCCAGCGAAGGCCTCGGGACAGTTGCCCCAGCCCTGATTCAGCAGGTAGCCGAGCAGCGCATTGCCGATGACGCGTTTCGAGAACGGGTGGCCGTAGGCGATCTCCTCCCATTCGCGGCTCAGGTTCCAGTCGTCGGTGATGTCGTGATCGTCGAAGATCATCGCCACCGGCAGATGGGCAAACAGCCGCCGCACGGCCGCCAGCTCGGCGATGAAGCCTTCGATCGCCAAGCGTTCGGTCCTGTAGAGCGCGTGCGAGGCCTCGTCCAGCCCGGGCGGTGGCTCCAGAGAAATCCCCTGCCAGGGCGCTGGCGACCACACCAACAGGTACATCGCCAGCACCTCGGCCAGTGTGATCAGGTGATTGTGTGCGCTGTCGGTGGTGAACACGGGTTTCTCGACGCCGCCGAACAGCACCTCCATCAGGGCGTAGTTGCGTCTGTGGCGCGGCAATAGCGTCTCGCGGCGGTAAAAACCCGCAGGGTGGCGGTACAGCGACTGCGCATTCACCACTCCCGTCCGTTCCATCCCAGCCAGCGGCTCGTCGGGCAGATCGAGGCGTGCGATGAGTTGGTGAATCGCCCGCAGCATCGGGCCCGCCACGTCGTCCGCGTAGACCTGGTCGCCGGTCAGCATCAGCAGCGAGGGCCAGGTCGGCAGCGCCTCGTGCGCAGCGCGCTCAGCGTCCGCCGATCGGCGTGTTTCGGGCTCCTCGCCAAGGCAGCGCGCCAACAGGCGGTCGGCCTCCAACAGACCGTCACTGCCGTCGAAATGTGGCTTGCGACAAGAGCCGTGCAGCAGCGCGCCGACGCGCGACGGGAGCACGAAGCCCGGGGAGGAACGTCCCGGATAACACAGGTCCGGCGCCCAATCGGACCAGTCCTGCCAGCCCGCGTCGTCGGTGTCGAGCGGCCGCAGCGCCAGCGTGTAGCCGATCCAGCGGTCAAGCGGCAGCAGCTCCTCGAGCGCCAGGTCGATCAGCAGGTAGTGCAGCCGGGTGCCAGCGGTCAGCAGGCGACAGCCTGCTCCACCCAGCGCCAGCAGATGGCTTTGCGGCAGCGCGGCTCCACAGACGAGTGTCAGCCGCAGCTGCACCGGTTCACGCACCGCTATCCAGAGAGTCAGCCGCTCGCGCGCGAGCCGGCGCAGGATCGGGCCAGCCAGGACCAGCGGGAGTGCGTTCGGCGTCAAAGTCCGACCCGCGTGAAACCGGCGGCGCTGTAGCTGCGGCCGTCGTTCAGCCGCACCGTCGCCTCCGACGCGCCCTCGATGACGTGGTTGTTGGTGAGCACGTGTCCAATGCTGTCCCAGACGAAGCCCGAAGCGTTGCCACGCGGCACGCTGAACACCTTGCGGGTCCACAAGTCGCGCACCCGCTGACGGCTGCTGTTGAACACGACCGAGGGGCTGGTGCGCTCGGAGATCTCGATCGTCGTCTGCTCATCCGCCGCCAGCTCGCCGCGGGCCGCGATCGGCCGCGGCTCGGCAACGCGGCTGATGACGTAGCGCTCCGCCCAGCGCGGCGCATGCCAAACGACAATCAGCAGCACCAGGGCCCAGGTGATCCAGTGTAGGTGGCGCAGGAAGGGATCGGTCGTCAGTGTCACGTGTCGGCTTGTCCATTGTCGGTGAAGGGCACAATCTCAACCCGACCAACTCGCCAACATAGACCCGGCCAATCCCCTTGGCCACGCCCGAAGCGAGGCAGCGCTCGATGCCGGCAGAGTGGTCGGCGGCGACATTCTAACGAACTCGGCGCGAAACTGCCGGCCGTTCGCGCGACCGGCAGGGTAATCGCATGAGTCTTATACAAGACCCAGGAGTTGAGCGCTGAAGGTGTCGGAAGTGACGGCGATCAGGCGCTGAACCGCGATCAAGGGGTTTGGCCAGTCATTTCGCAACTCCTTGAGCGTCAACGATTATTTCGCAGGGTCGACGACCTTGGCATTCATGCGCTTGCCCCGTAGAACGATGCCCCTGCCCTGAACTCAGCCGCTGGCGATCTGCTGCACGAACGTCTTGATTCCCCGCAGCATCATTTCGATCGCCACGGCGACCAGAACCAGCCCCATCAGACGTTCCAGGGCCACCACGAAGCGCTCGCCGGCAATGCGCTGGATGCGCTCGGCGAGGACCAGCACCACCGCAGAAATGGCCATCGTGATACACAAGGCGCCGATCCATTCCAGGCGCCGCTCGGGTGCCTGCGAGACCAGCAGCAGCACGGTGGCCAAAGCCGATGGCCCGGCGATGGCCGGCACGGCCAGCGGCACAATCAGCGGCTCACCCTGCATTTCAGATACGTCGGCATGGCCCGGTTGCGGGAAAATCATGCGCAGCGCGATCAGAAAAAGGATCACCCCGCCGCCGATCTGCAGCGACAGCTCGCTGAGATTCATCAGCCGCAAGAAGCCGTCGCCGACGAACATGAAGGTCAGCAACAGGACGAAGGCAATCAGCACCTCGCGCAGAATCACCCACGGACGGCGCGCGGGCGGCACCGAGCGCAGCGCGTTGGCGAAGATCGGGATATTGCCGACCGGATCGGTGATCAGGATGAGCAAAATGGTCGCCGAGGCGAAGGTGTAGTTCATCGATGGATTACCCGTTGTGCTGCAACGTTTCGCCGAGCGCCGCGGCTCGGGAAAAAACAGCCACGATCGGCTGCCACGGGGGGCGCGAAGCGGCGATGGGATTTACGCTGGCATCTACGCTGGCATCTACGATGAAAGCGGCGACAGGCTACACAGGATGATAGCTCTGCCCACTGCCTGGCGCGAAGCGGCTTGAGCCGCTCGCCGCCGGTTCAAGAAAGCACGCTAAGCGCCGGAACCGCCCCCGCCGCTGCGACTCCCGCCGCCGCCGCACGGGCAAGGACGCCATAATCCATGTCGCTGTGCAAGATGTGGCCGACGGTCGCGCTGAGCAGATAATTCATGAGCAGCAATCCCGGTTCGGCGTTATCGCTTCCCGCGTCCATCTGGTCCACCCGGGCGCGGATGAGTTGCATCTCGTCGAGCATCACCTGGTGCTCGGCACGGTGCTCGGCGAGGTCCGCGTAGCCAAATCCAGCCAGCACCCCCTCCTCGTAGCTGAAATGCTCCTCGAGCGACTCATGAAGCTCGGCCGTCATCAGCTTCAATTGCTCGACGTCGCCTTGCTTGCGCCAGGCATCCGAAGCTTTCATCGCCAGAGCGAAGATGGCTTCGTGCTGGGCGTCGATTTGCGGCTGGCCGATATTCAGACGGCCATCCCAGGCGCTCAGCTGCTTGAGTGAAAAATTGGTCAAGCCGTGAACCCCTGACATACGACCGTCAAACATGGCGCGCGAACCCAGAGCCATCATGCTTCTCCTTTATAATTCAGTGTCCTAGCTCCTTACCAACGGTCATTGCAGTTGCCGCCGCCCCGAATCATGAAAGTCATGACCGTTCCCCCTCTTTCCCGGCCTTTCTCCCGCGAGGGGAGATAGGAGATTCGTGAGTCGCTTGCGCGACTTTCAAGGTAAGCGCCTGGTTAACTCCATTCGGCAGCCACGGCTGCGTCAGAGCTGAATTTTTGGTCATCCTATACGACCTGCCAACGACGAAACGATTCAAAAGTCTCACTTCTGCCTTTACCGAAGCGACGCACTCCTGGCGACAGCAACGCGAACCAAAAGCGCAGGCGAGCAGGCAAGTGGGCGAGTGGGAAAGTAAGGCCGGCGATGCAATCGGTAGCGAGCGGGCGGCGCCGGTAGCAGCTCCCGCTGCATGGGCTGACGGCCCGGTCAGCGTGTGCCGCGCTCGAGCGCCCGTTGATAAAGATCGACGATCATGGCGGCGAGCTGTTCAGCTGAGGCCTGCCCGCCCTGCCCTTGCAGGACAGCCTTGACGATGCCTTCGAGGACGGCTGCATTGAGCACCGGGGCATCTGCCGCTGGCGCGGTGGAAGCTTCCGGAGTCGCCGAGTAGGCGGCCGTAACCTGCGCGAAGGCGCGCGCGCCGCGCCCGGTCGCCAGCCAGTCGACGCTGACGCCGGCTGCGGCGGCAATGGCCAAGGCCCTGTCCAGCGGCGGCATGCGACCATCGCGCAGATAAGTCCTCAGCACCGACTCAGCCATGCCGCAGCGGCGGGCAAACGACGAAACCGACTCCTCGCCGATGACTGCCTTCAAGCGTGCTGCGAGCGCGCTGGCGTCGATGTCGGCAAACGGCCGCTGATCAAGGGTCCGCTCGGGTGTTGTCGCCTTCGGTCGGGTGCCAGAATCGGCGGAAACTCCAGTCATTGGTGACCTACAATAAAACGCAAAGGGGAAACAAGCTCGCAAGAAGTTGTTGACAGATCGCAACATCTTGTTGACAATCGAGCCGAGCATCATATCAGAAAAAGCAAAAGAAGTCCGCGCAGGCGGCATGCGTCGCAAGAGCTGCGGCCGCTGGTAAGCAGCGGCGACCGCTACCGGTCGCCGAGAAACGTAGGTTTTTTGTCCGTTGGCATTGAGTTTTGCAATGCGAGGGGGGAACGAACATGCGCAAGTCTGCAGGCAGCAATTCCGGTCCCGACAGTCACGATCGCGGAGGTCAGCCCGAAGAGCAGCCACCCGCCCCAAGGCCAGGGCAGCGCGACCGCCCGGCATCAGCGCAGCCGCCCCTGCCCTCGCCCGAGCAGTCACCCGCGCAGCCGGTGCTGCGTCCATCTCTCGCGGCTTTAGGAGCCGCCTTCCGGCACTGGCAGCAAGCGAGGATGACGCTCAAGGGCGCAGGTCCGCGAGGCAGACTTGCGGAGGCAAAACTCCATTTCGAGGCCCTCGAGCCGCGCATTCTTCTCGACGCCGAAACGTCCGCAGGGGTCCTTACCCTTGCCGGCAGCATCGACGTTCCCGGCGAGCAGGATCACTACCACTTCAGCGTCGACGAAACCCGCCGTATCATCCTCGACAGCCTGAGCGAGCGCAGCGACCTGAGCTGGCGGCTGGACGGTCCCGGCGGCCTGGTCGGCCAGAGGCCGTTCAGTGCCACCGATTCCCCATACGCCACTCCGCCCGCCTACGACCTGACGCCTGGCCACTATCAGCTGCGCATCGACGGCAAGCAGGATGCGCTGGGCGCCTACTCGCTGCGCGTGCTCGACGCCGCTTCGGCCAGTGCGATCGCGCCAGACACGCCGGTCGGCGACGTACTCGAGGTCGGCAACCAGACCGCGGCCTACCGCTTCCGTGCCAGCGCCGGGGACAGCTACCTGTTCAAGGCCACGGCGCCCGCCTCCGCTTCGCTTTACGGACGCCTGCTCGACCCCTTTGGTCGCCAGGAGGGCAGCAGCTTCGATGCCCGGCGCGATAGCGAGCGCTTCACCGTACAACACAGCGGTGAGTACCTGCTCCTGCTCGAAGGCGCGATCAGCAACCAGGCAGCGCTGGCCTACGAATTCACCCTGCAGGCGATCGTCGACAGCGTCTCGCCCCTGCGTCTCGGCGAAACGCAGATCGCCCACATCGATCAGCCAGGCAAGGTCGCTCACTTCACCTTTGATCTGGCGGCCACGACAGCGGTCATTTTCGACCACCTGAGCAATGCCAGCTTCGCCTGGTCGCTGAGCGGCCCGGCGGGTCAGCAGGTCGCGCGCCGAGTGGCGGGGCAAAGCCCGCTTTTCGATGGCCTGGAACGACTGCTCTTGCCGCCCGGAAGCTATACCCTGTCGATCGAGCGCGACGGCGCAGGGACTGGCAGTTTGCCGTTCCGCCTGCTCGCTGCCGACTCGGCGCAGGAATTAGTCGCGAACGACGTGACCACCGGCCAGCTCGAACGAGCGACCGCCTCGCAGCTCTACAAGATTGCGCTCAATGCCGGCGACAAGCTTTTCCTTGAGCCGCGCGCACTCGCCGGCGGTACGCTGAACTGGCGGCTGCTCGATCCCTGGGGCGTGCGAGTCGCCGGGGCGCCATTCAGGGTCACAGAAAATCCAGCCGATACAGCCGATACAGCCAATCCCGCCGCCATCGCGCCACCGTTTACCGTCACCACGAGTGGCGAGTACTGGCTGCTGCTCGATGGCACGGACAGCAACGCCGCCGACGCAACACTCACCTACGCATTCGCGCTGCATGCGGTCCCCGATCTGGCGCGGCCGCTGACCCTTGGCGAGAGCATCGCCGCATCCATCGTCCGCGCAGGCCAGTCGACGGTCTTCACTTTCGACCTGGCCGGGGAAACGCAAGTGGCGTTCGCGGCGCAGAGCCTGCGCCCCGACATCGTCTGGTCACTGGCCGGGCCACGCGGCAGAGAGGTCTCGGATCGGCCTTTCGACCACGCTGAAGGCAGTGGCGACGGTGCCAGCCAGCTCAGTATCCTGACCCTGCCAGCCGGCGACCACCAGCTGACGGTGCGCGGCATCGCTGCGGCCAGCGGCGATTTTTCCTTTCGCCTGCTCGATCTGGCGGCCGCGCCAATAGTGTCGATCGATGACCGCAGCAGCGCCGTCCTGAGCCCCGCAAACAGCACCCGCGCGTATCGCTTCCTTGCCCAGGCAGGCGACCAGATCGCCCTCGACAACATCACTGACCGTAGCGGCAGCGGTGACAGCGGTGACAGCGATGGCGAAGAAGGCGTCTGGCGCTTGCTCGACCGCTTCGGGCGCGAGGTGGCCGAACCCACCGCCCTACCGGCCGCCGGCCAGCGCTCCGACGCCCGGCTGCTGAGCAGCGACGGCGCCTACACCCTGCTGCTCGAAGGGCGCGTCGAGGTGACGACGCCGCGCGACGGGCATTTCCAGCTCAGGCGCGTCGGCCACCTGACCCCAGCCGAACTGCCCGACGGCGAGCCATTGCCGCTCGAAACGCTGCTTGCCGGCCTGCTGCCCACCGCCAACGCCACCCGGACCTACCGCTTTACGCTTGCCGACGACCGTCAACTGGTGTTCGACGCGCAGGGTGGCGCCACTAGCACGGTCTGGTCGCTGCAGGGTCCGCGCGGCAGCGAAGTCGAGAGCCGCCCGCTGTACCGCAGCAACGCCACCGACAGCAACCCGCTTCTTGATCTGCCGGCGGGAGACTACGCCCTGACCGTCAAAGGCGCTACAGCAACGAACAGTGTCTCCGGCGACGGCGCCTACGCTTTTCGTCTGCTCGACAGTGACCGCTTCCCGGACTTGGCGCTCGGCCAGCGCGTGCTGACGATGCGCGTGGCGGCCGCCTCGACCATCGGCTACCGCGTTTCCGCGACGGCCGGCAGCACCCTGATCCTGGACGCCGTCGATTCCGCTGGCGGCGTCTGGCGTCTGCTCGACCCCTTCGGGCGCCAGGTCGCGCTGGCCTCGGGCGAGCGCATCACAAGCCCCATCAACATCGCCACGACTGGCCGCTACACGCTGCTCAACGACGGCTACTACGGCGCCAAAGGCGCCTCACAGGTCGGTTTCACGCTGGCGCCACAAAGCAAGGTCAGCGCGGCGCTGGTCTTCAACCGCCCGATCAGCGTCGACTCGGCAGGCGTCGGCAGTGTCGCCGAGTATCGCTTCACCCTTGACCAGGCAAGCACCCTCGTCTTTGATGCCCTGAGCGGTCCCCTGAGTGGTCCCACGAGTGCGCCCTCCTCGCGTTGGATGCTGGCCGGTCCGCTCGGCACGGTACGCGGATGGACTTCCTTCCGCGACGATCAGGGGCAGATTTTTAGGCTGGCGCCTGGCGACTACCTGCTGACCCTGGACACTTTCAACCCGCAGGACGCGGAATACCGCTTCCGCGTCCTCAATGCCGACGCCGCCATCGACCTCCCCTCGGTCGCAAACATCAACGAAACGATAGCCGCGGGCGAAACGCGTCTGTATCGCTTCACCGCCGATGCCGGCCAGCGCGCTATCGTCTCCCGGCTCAAGCCCGCTGCCAATGCCAATCAGAAGCTTTCCTGGCAATTGTGGGATCCCTACGGCCGCCCGATCGCCAGCCTCGGCGCGGCCAGCACGGAAACCGAGTTGCCAAGTAGCGGCGAATATCTGCTGGCGGTGTTTCCCGACTTTGGCTACCAGCTGCCGGACCTTTCACCACGACCCATTGCCTTCGCCTTTGCCCTCACGACCTCCCGCACGGCACCACTGGCGCTGAATGAAGCGATCTCCGGCCGCATCGAACGAGCGGGCGAAGCCGTCCGCTACGGCTTCACGCTCACTGCACCGAGCTCACTGTTGATCGACACGGGCCAAACCGGCGGCGCCGACGCTGGCGATTTCCTGTGGCGACTGAGCGGGCCGCGCGGCGAGGAAGTGCCGCCCAAGGCCGCAGCTGGCAATGCGCCGCTGAACAGCTTCGCCACTACCCGCTCCAGCGTGCTGTCGCTGCCCGCCGGCAACTACGAATTCGCCGTATCCAGCCCCACCCTGGCCACCGGCAGCTTCAGCTTTCGCTTGCTCGACACCGCCGAGCTGCCGCTCCTTCCGTTCGAGAGCTTCATCCCGCTGACGCTGCGCCCGGCCAGCGAGGCACAGGCATTCTCGCTGCGTGTCGACGAGGATACTGACTTTGACTTCGACTTCGTTTTCACGCCCACCATCACGCCGACACGCGATGCTGACTGGCGCATCCTCGACGGCCTCGGCAGGGCACTGATCAGCGGCCGCATGACGGAGAGTAATGAACTGTTCAAACTGCCGGCCGGCAACTACACCTTCGTCGTCGACGGCCAGCAAATCGACAACCGCAACGATGACAGCAGCAATACAAGCAGCGATAGCTACGAGTTCGTGCTGCGTCGCCTGCGCGTCGAAAGCCAGGAAATGGCGCTCGGCAGCGAAGTATCCGGGCATATCGATCAGCCCGGTCTGGTTCGCGAGTACCTTTTTTCGATCGACTCCCCAACAACGCTCGTTCTCGATGCCCTGAGCGATGGCGACAATCTGAGCTGGGAGTTGCGCGGACCGACTGAACTCATCCACAGCACGCACACCTTCGGTGGCCAGAGTACCGTCAAGCCGATCCGGCTGGACGCTGCCGGCCTCTATCGACTGCGTCTCGTCCCCGGCTTTGGCAGCACCTACAACTTCCGCTTCCGTCTGCTCGACGCCGGCCAGGCCGAAACCCTGCCTCTCGACAGCGCGCAAACACTGCCGCTAGACCCCGCCAGCCGCCTGCGGCTCTTCCGCATCGACGGCACAGCCGGCGACCGCCTGAGCCTCGACGTCCACAGCCTGAGCGACGGCACGGCATCGCTGCAATTGCTGGCCACCGACGACCTGCGGCGCATCTTCGATACTGCCGCCGACGCCAGCGACCCGGCGATTGTTGCGACTCTGCCGCGCAGCGGCGCATACCTGCTGATCGTCGTCGGCAGAAGCGTCGCCGACGCGCCGCTGACGCTGCGCTATACGGCGACGCTACTCAGCCCGAAGGTCGCGACCCTGAGCGTCGGCAGCGAGACCACCGGAAACACCCGCCTTCCCGAGCTTGCCGATCAATGGCAGCTCTCGCTCGACTGGCCGACACGCCTGCTTTTCGACGGACTCAGCGGTTCCGGAAACCGCTGGACTCTGCGCGCCGCCGACGGCTCACTGCTCGCCGCCGGCGTCTGCGACAGCAACGCCTTCCTTGCCCTCGATGCCGGCGCCTACACCTTCGCCGTCGAGGCCAAGCAAGGCGAAGACCTCGGCCCCTACGCTTTCCGCCTGCGCGACTTCGGCGACGCCGGAACCCTGTCGCCAAACGAGGAGGCAAGCGGAACACTGGACGCCGGCCACGGCGCACAGCTCTTTCGCCTGCCACCGGCGAACGATGGCCGGCCATTGACGCTGGCGGCCCGCAGCAGTGACGGTGCAGCAGGCATGCTCACGCTCTACGACGCCAACGGCATGCTGCTCGACGAATCCGCGCTTCCGTTCGGCCAGCAGATCGAGCTCGACAGCGCCACCGACGGGGAAAGTTTTCTGGTCCTGGAGATCGACCCGCTTGTCGCGACGTCGCTCGACTATGAGTTCAGGGTCCACCAGGCGAGCCCCTTGCGCGCGCAGCCTGGTGAAACTCTGGATGGCGTGCTGACGCACTCGGGCGACCGTGTCCGCTACCGGGTCAGCCTGCCTTTCGCCGCCAGCCTGCCGACGCGTGCCTGGGTACACGATGCCGGCTCGCGCGACATCCGCTGGCGTCTGCTAGCCGCTGGCGCAGATCCCGGTTCGGCTGCCTGGTGGCCCGACAACGACGCCAGCCACACGGAACTGCTCGCCGCTGGGGACTACGAGCTGATCATCGAGGCGACAGACGGGCAAGCCACCTACCGCCTGCAACTGCTCGCCGCCGAACTCGCGGAAGTGCTCTCCCCGATGGACACCAATAGCCAGCTGGCGAATTCTCGCGATGCCGCCATCTACCGCTACGATGTCCGCAGCGCTGGTGATCATCGGCTGCAGATCGCCACCGCCAGCGCCGCACCCCTCCGCTGGACCATCTACGACGCCTCGGGTCGGCAAGTGCAAAGCGGCGACAATCTGGACATCAACGGCGACGCCGCAAGGGTTCACCTCGTTGAGCTTGGCGAACTCGAAGTCGGACGCTTCATGGTCGTCCTCTCGGGCACGGCTGCGAGCAACGCCGAAGCAAGTGCCGGGGACGGTATTGATTTCAGCCTCAGCCTATCGCCAATGCGCCTACTCCCTGGCGATCGATTTTCCGGGCAGCTGAGCGATGACGAATCGCTGCGCAGCTACAGCCTGCAAGTAGCCATCGGCACGCACCTCCAGATCCACGACCAGGGTTCGGACGCGGGCGTCCAGTGGCGAATCCGCGAAGCGGGCGCAGCCCCCGACTCCGGCGACTGGTTCGCTCTTGGCACGGCTCAGCCGGGCAAGAGCGATCAGGAAGCCGACTCACCCGACATCATCCATCTGTACCCCGGCAACTACGCGCTCGACCTATCGGCAGACAGCGGCGCTGCCTTCAGCGTGCATCTGATCGATCTGGAGCAAGTGCCGCAACTGTCGATCGGCGAAACGCTGGCCAGCTTCGCCATCGGCGAACAACTCAAGGTCTTCCGGCTCGATTCGGAACTGCACGGACAAGACCTGCGCCTCGCCATTGCTACGGAGTTATCGACCGAGGAGCCGGCCGAAGAACTCAGCTGGCTGCTTTTCGATCGCTGGTTTGGCCTGCTCGCACAGGGAAGCGACACCGGCCCCTGGATCGAGCTGCCAGGCGAGCGTGGCAGCTACACCCTCGAACTGAAGCGACAAGCAGAGCGCGTCGCCAACGGCGCACTGAACACGCACATCACCCTCGCCGCGTCGGCTCCGCAGAGCCTGCAACTGGACGAAGTGCGAGCAGTCAGCCTGGACGCGTCGAACAGCTACGCGCTCACCTACGCTTTTTCAGTGACCGAGCGTAGCCGCATCGTCGTCGCGGCCTTATCGGAGATATGGGATGTCGACTACGACATCCGCGATGCAGACGATCGGCAGTTGGCCAACAACTACCTGGGCAGCATGGACCACGACCTGCTCGAACTCGTGCCGGGTGACTACCAACTCAGGCTCTACGCCAGCTCGTCACCCGACGATCGCGCCCCGTCGTATGACTTCAGCTTCCGCCTGCTGAACACCGCGGGTGCCGAGTACCCGCTCCTGGAGCCTGACCGGGAAGTCGCCGGCATTCTGGCTCCCGGCGAACAGCAGACGCAGGTCTATCAGCTGCAGGCGCGGGCTGGCGACCTGCTTACACTCGAAGCAAGCAGCGCCAAGAGCTTCGACCGCTATGGCGACAGCGACGCCAGCATGGGCCTGTTCGATCCGCTCGGTCGGCGTCTTGCCAAGCATTGGCTCGGCGACGGCGCTTTGCAGGCGACGGTCGAGGAGTCCGGTATTTACACCCTCGTCGTCTTTGGCGGCGGCCATCTTGCCGAAGCGGTGAACTACAGCATCATGGCAACGCGGGATGCTGGCGATGAGCAAGTGTTGCTGACCAGCGTGCCTCTCGTGCTGGGCCAGGAGCACAGCGACACGCTGGCCGACAGCAGCGCGACCAGCAAGGCTTTTTCTTTCACCCTCGACCGGAGCGGCCTCGCGCTGATCAAGGGTCGCACCGACGACAGCAATGGCGCATGGCAGGCACACTGGGTACTGCGCGACGCGGCCGGCTTGCTTAGCGGTGACCACGGCTACTGGAATAGCGACCAGGCCAGCAGCGAGGTGCTGGCACTCGCCGCCGGCGACTATACGCTTGAGGTATCGCTCGCCTACGGCCCGGGCGGGAGCATTGCTGTTCGGGTCGATAGCGGCGCCAACGCCATCCCGATCGTTGTCGGGCACGGTGTCGGCGAGCGCATCCGCTTCGGCGACTCTGGCGCCAGCATCTATCGAGTCGATCTCGCGGCCGGCGACGAGTATCTCCTCCAGGCCGAAAACAGAAGCGAATGGTCGATTCACGGACCCGATTTTTCGCTGGCGTACCTGCTTGCCGACGACGCGGTGCTGCGCGTCGTGCCATCGCAGGACGGCAGCTGGTACTTCGTGAGACGCCGGGATATCGCTGACGACTCGAGCGTTTCCGTCGAACGTCCACGCCCGCCAATGGCACTCGACAGCCGTATCGAAGGCCAACTGTCAGCCGCTGGTGAAGCGCAGCACCACTATCGCCTTCGGCTGACCGAAAGAAAGCTCCTCTACCTCGATGTGGCAAGAGCCGACTCGCCGCTGCGAATTCTCTTCTACCAGGGGAGCACAGCGCTGCGAGCGATCTACGCCTACACGACATCACGCCCGCTGGAGCCGCTGCTTCTTGAGGCCGGCGAGTACCGCATCGAGGTGCAGACGATCGCGGCCACCAGCAGCGATACGCACTACGCCATGCGTCTGTTCGACCTCGCCGAAGTTCCGAGCCTGTCGGTCAACAGCACGGCGTCCGGTCGCCTGCAGGCCGGCGAAGCGGCGATCTACGCCGTCGATCTTTCCGCAAGGACGCCCCTCGACTACCAGGCGGCCGAACTCGGCGGACTGTACGGCTGGTGGCGCCTGCTGCGCAGCGACGGCGCCCAGGTCGCCGCCGGCTCCCTCGACAAACGCGGGGCGACTGCCGCGGCCCCGCCGCCAGGCCACTACTTCCTCGTCTGGGACAGCGAGCAGCGGTCGGCGGCTGGCGGCGAGGCCGAGTACCGCTTCGCGCTGAAAACGGCGCCGGTGATTGCCCTTGGCGACCAGGTCGGCGGTGAAGCTTTCGCCGCCACCGCCAGCGCTGCCTATCGCTTCGAGCTGCCAAGGGCAACGCGCCTGCTGATCGACCTGGCCCGCAGCGAAGGCGACAGCGCCGCTTTCACCTGGCGGATTTCCCGCGACGGGCAGTTGATCGACCAGGGGAGGCTGGCCAGCGCGGCAGTTCTCGACGATCAACTGCCGATTGTCGAACTGCCAGCAGGAAGCTATCGGCTTGATTTGACAGCGGACACGGATCTCCAGCATGGCGACGATTTCGCTTTCAGACTGCTCGACCTGGCGCAGGCACAAGCCTTGAACCTGGGTGCCCCGATCAGCGGCGAGCGCCTGGCCGGCCAGGCGGCAGTCTTCAGCTTCCTTGCCGCCGCCGGCGACGGCTTGACGCTGGAAGAGCATTCCCGCGACAGCGAGCGCTGGTGGCTGCTCGACGAGTTCGGGCACGAGCTGGCGCGTGGCCAAGGTGCAGGTCGTGCCGGCCCCCTCGCGCGCAGCGGCACTTATTTCCTGCTCCGCGCGGATGGCAGCGAAACCGGAAGTGGCGATGGCGCAAGCTACCGCCACTTCGCCTTCAGCGTCTCGAGCAGTGAAGAATTTGCGCGGTCGCTGGCGTTGAACAATATCGTCAGTACGACGCTCGCCGCGGGCGGCAGCCTCGCCTACCGCTTCACGACCAGCGACGCCGCAACACTCTGGCTGAGCCCACTGAGTGCGCACTTCGCCGCCCACATCGAGGTCCGTAGTGCCGCCGGCTGGCAAGTGTATGCCGCCGACAGCTCGGCCCCCGCCAACACTGCGCCGCGCGCGATCAAGCTCCCCGCGGCAGGAAGCTACATCCTCGAACTGCATGATCTCTCCGGCGGGCTGGCGGCCAGACAGCTGCGCTTCGCGCTCAGTAAGACCGACCCACTTGGGGAAGCGGCGCGCCTGCTCCCGGGCGCCCCGACCAGTGGCAGCCTGTCTGCTGGCCGCGTCCTCGACAGCTATCGATTCAGCATCCCCGAAGGCCGCAGCTTCGTCTTCGACGGCGACGCGAGTTCGGCCAGCGCTCTGCGTTGGCGGCTGCTCTCGGCCGATGGCGTACAGCAAGCCGATGGCGACGCCAGAAGCCAGGGCCCCCAGCTCGCGCTGGCGGCCGGCGAATACCTGCTGTTGATCGACGGCGCTGCCGACACCAGCAGCGGTCGACCCTACACCTTCACGCTGCGCACCCCGCCGGCTACTGCCAGTAACGCGCTGCCTTTCGTATTTGGCAGCCCGGTTGACCGCACGGTCGCCAGCAATAGCAGCACACGCTACACCCTGCACCTCGAGCAGCCCAGCGTCCTCGCCTTCGACAACCTGAGCAGCGGTGCGAATCTGTGGTGGCAACTCCTCGATCCTGCGGGCGTACTGCTCTTCTCGCGACGCATGCTGGACCCCGACACCGGCACCTACGCCAGCAGGATCAACCACGCTCGCTATCGTTCCGGCGAGCTCGCCGCTGGCGATTACACGCTGGTGCTCCGCAACTTCGGCGGCACGCCGGAAAGCTGCAGCTTCCGCGTGCTCATGCTCAACGACAGCCCTCTGCTGGCGCGTGACACGCCAACGGTGATCAGCACCGCGCCGGAGGCTGGCAGCGAGACTTTCCGATTCCAGGCGCGCGCCGGCGAGCGCTACTTCTTCAATGTGCACGACGCCAGCAGCACGTCAAGCTCGGGCGCGGCGCGCGCCGTTGCGCAGTGGAAGCTTCTCGACCCGCTTGGGCGGACAGTTTTCCAGCGCAGCGCAATGGGCGTGGCAAGCGTCGCCTTCGACCATGTGGAAAGCCCGTCCGGACAGCTCATCTACCGGCACAGCCTTCGTGGCGTCGACCAGGAAACGCCGCAACTCCTGGTTAGCGGCCGCTATACGCTGGTGATCGATGGCGCCAGTGCAGCCGCAGACGCCGTGCTGCCGATTTCCTTCAGCCTCGGCCTGGTAGCGCCGGTCAGCACACAGACTTTCGACGATTTCCTCCGCAGCAGAGCCGCGCCTGATCTCACCGTCAGTAGCGTCCGTGTGGACGAGAGCGAGCCGCTGCGCACCGGCCAGGCCATCATCCTCGAGTGGCAGCTCGAAAACCGTGGCAGCGAACCGACCACCGGCAACTGGCACGAGCGCATCGTCGTGCGTAATCTCGACAGCGGCCGCGTCGTCGCCGATGCCTACGTCCCCTACGATGCCGCCGCGCCAGCCAATGGCGCGATTGCCGTCGGCGACACACGCAACCGCCGCCACAGCCTGACCCTGCCTGGCGACGACAGCGCTGCCGGTCGGCTGCGGCTAACGGTCATCGCCGATGCCGACAATGTCATCCACGAAAGCAGCGTCGGCGGCGTCAATGAAGGCAACAACGCCCGCTCCATCGAGATCGATGTCGTCCGGGCGCCGGCCAGCGAACTGCATATCGAAAATCTCGCCTTCGCCGCGGACAGCATTTTCGACCCCGGCGCCGAAGTCCGGGTCAGCTGGCAAACCACCAACCGTGGCCAGCTCGCCGCCGCGCCCGGTTGGCGCGAACGCCTGGAGTTGCGCAACCTGAGCACCCGCGAACTGGTCGCCAGCCTCACCGTGGACGATCTGGCGAGCGCAGAGCCACTGGCCATCGACGCCAGCCGCGACCGCAGCGCGAGCCTGATCTGGCCGAGCGGCCGCGCCGCCGCGGGACGCTTCCTGCTGCGCGTCGTGCCCATAGTGGCCACGGCCAACAGCACCGACGCTGCTCAGCACGCCCAGCCGGCTGAACTGATCCAAGTCGTCGGCCCTGATCTGGAGATCAGAAACCTGCGCGTGGTGGGTATCGATAACGCCGACGTTCAGGCCGGCGGCATGGTGAGCGTCCATTGGGAAAGCTGGAACGTCGGCCGTAACTCGACCGTCGGCGAATTTCCCGAACGTATCGAGATCACGAACCTTGACAGCGCCCAGCGACTGCTCGATCTCAGCGTCCCCTACAACCCGCTCGCCGCCACGGTGTGCCAGCCGCCTGGTGCTATCGCTCCCGGCGAGTACCGCGAGCAAAGCTTCAGTTTTCGCCTTCCGGACGGTATGCGCGCGGTTGGCACGCTCGAAATCCGCGTCAGCCTCGACCAGGACCGCAGCGGTCTCGGTGTCCTTTTCGAAAGCACTGCCGCCGCCCTCGCGGCCGACGCCGAGAGCAACAACAGCGCCAGCGTGCAACTGCTTTCGGCGAGCTCGGCCTACGCCGATCTGCAAATCGAATCCTTTACCGCGCCGGCGACAGGCATCTCCGGCACGCAGATCAGCATCGACTGGCAGGTCGCCAACCGCGGCAGCGCCGACGCCGAGGGCGACTGGAACGACCAGCTCATCATCAGCCGCGATACGGTCATCGGCAATGGCGACGACATCCTTGTCGGCAGCTTCCGGCACAGCGGTGGCCTGCAGATTGGCGAGAGCTACGCGCGCAGCGCCACGCTGGCCCTGCCGTTCATCGCCCAGGGATCGGTGTTCCTCGCGCTGCGCACGGACGCCGACCAGGAAACGATCGAACCCGATACGCGCGCCGACAACAGCGCCAGCGCAGCCTTCCATCTCCAGCTTCCCGCCGCCGACCTCAGCGTCGTCGAAGTCACGGCGCCCGAGTTCGCCGGCAGCGGCGCAAGCGCCGACATCCGCTGGCGCGTACGCAACGAGGGCAATGCCAACAGCGATCTGGCGCTGTGGCACGATCGCCTGCTGCTCTCGTCCGACGCCACGGTCGACAGCGGCGACATCGTCGTGGCCAATGTTCCCCATGCCGGCACGCTGGCGCCAGGAGAAAGCTATCTCGGCGAGTTCACCGTGACGCTGCCGGGCGTCCTCAGTGGCCGCTACTTCGTTCTCCTTGACAGCGACGCCGGCCGCAGGGTCGCCGAGAACGGCCACACTGCCAACAACCGCGCTGCCAGCACGACGCCGCTACGCATCGAGCAGACACCGGTCGGAGATCTGGCAGTCAGCGAAGTCGTCGGACCGACGATTCTGCGCCCGGGCGAGAGCGCCAGCGTCAGCTACCGTACCCGCAATGTCGGAAGCGCGGCCATCGGCACTGCCCACCCTGCCAACACGGTCAGCATTTCCTGGCGTGACCGCATCTACCTCGACCAGGGTGCAGCCGGGCTGCGCGAGGTCGCGAGCGTGCTCAACTCCGAGCCGCTCGCTGCCGGGGCCGCGGAGTCGCGCAGCGTAAGTTTCACGCTGCCGACGGCGACGGCCGAAGGCGAATTCCGCTGGCTGGTCATTGCCGATAGCGACGACCGCATCGACGAGCTCACCACAGACAACAACCGCGCCACCTCGGCAGCAGCCGTGCGCATCGTGCGTAGCGACCTCGCCATCACCCAGGTCGATTATCCCGGCCAGCAGCAGTCCGGCGCGACCCTGCACCTCGAATGGCAGGTGCAGAACCTCGGCGCAGCAACGCTCGGCACATGGAGCGACCGCGTCAGTTTGACCCGCGACGGCGTTTCGCTCCTCTCCGCCGAGCGTTCGCACAGCGGCCCTGTCGACGCCGGCGCCAGCTACCTGGGCAGCGCAGATCTGCTCGTTCCGGTCGACTTCATCGGCGACTACGAACTGCTCATCGTCAGCGACGCCGACGCGCAGCTCGCCGAGCGCAGCCGCAGCAACAATCGCTTTGCCGCGCCGCTGCATGTGCAGCTCGCGCCTCATGTCGACCTGGTCGTCGACGAGCTGACGCTGAACCCGGAAGGCGCCCTACAGCCCGGCGAAACCGTCACCGCCCACTGGCTGACGAGCAACCAGGGCAACAAGGCTACCGAGCAGCCATGGAGCGAAAGCCTGCAACTGCTCAATGCCGATAGCCAGGCCGTGCTCGCCAGCGTCGACCTGGCCAGCGACGGCCCTCTCGCCGCCGGCGCCAGCCGTTCGCGCAGCGCCCAGTTCACCTGGCCCAGCGGCGCCGCCGCTGCCGGGCGCTTTGCGCTGCGGGTGATCGTCGATGCCGGCGCGCAGCTCGCCGAAGCCAATCCCGCCGGCAACGCCGAGATCAACAACCGCGCGGAACTGCTGCGTGTCACTGGCCCGGACCTGCTGCCCGGGAACTTGCGTGTCGAGGCGGCCGATGCGGGCGGCATCCACGCCGGTGCGCCGCTGACGCTTGCCTGGGAAGTACGCAACGAAGGCGCCAGCGCCACCGACGCTGTCTTCAAGGAACGCATCCGGGTGCGCAACGTCGATGCCGATGTCGTCATGCTCGACACGCATCTGGCTTTCGATCCGCAGGCCAGCGTCGACGGACAGCCCGCTGGCCCGCTGCTCCCTGGTCAGCAGCGCCAAAGGCATTTCTATTTCAGCCTGCCGGAGGGGCGCAAGGGCAGCGGCCGCGTCGAAATCACCCTGATCAGCGATCAGAGTCAGAACGGGGTCGGCGCAGTCTTCGAGCACAACTTGCTGGGCGACGCCGAGAGCAACAACAGCGCCAGCGTCACGTTTAACTCGGCGAGCAGGGACTATCCCGACCTGCGCCTGGAAAGCGCCCATGCGCCACAGCGCATCGTCGGCGGCGAGTTCGCCGAAGTCAGCTGGAGCGTCACCAACCACGGCGCGGTGGACGCCGCAGGCGGCTGGAACGACCAGATCATTCTCAGCAGCGACGCCATCATCGGCAATGGCGACGACCTGGTGATCGGCAGTTTCCGACATGAGGGCGGGCTGGGCGTCGGCGAAAGCTACACGCAAAACGTCTCGCAAAGGATGCCACTGCGCAGCGCCGGTCCTTACACCCTGGGCATCCGTACCGACAGCGCCAGCGAAGCCGAACCCGACCCGGGTGCGGACAATCTCGGCAGCGCAGAGCCCTTCGAGTTGCTCACCCCGATCGTCGATCTCAGCGTCATCACCGTCGACGCGCCGGCCATGGCGCGCAGTGGCGAAGAGGTGTCGATCAGCTGGCAAGTGCTCAACCTCGGCAACGCGACGAGCGATCGCGCCCAGTGGAACGACCGCATCCTGCTCTCGGCCGACACCCATGTGAGCAGCGACGACCTCGTCCTTGCCGGCTCGCTGGTCCACAGCGGCGCCCTCGGACCGGGACAGGACTATCGCGGCCAGGCGACACTGATTCTGCCACGCGACCTCGCTGGCGACTACTTCGTGCTCGTCGAGACCAACGCCAATCGCAGCGTCAACGAAGGCGACCGCAGCAGCAACAACACCGCCGCGAGCACCGCCGCCCTGTCCATCAGCCTGACGCCAACATCCGACCTGACGGTCAGCGATGTACTCGGACCCAGCGCCCTGCGGCCAGGAGATTCGGCCAGCGTCAGTTACACCCTGAGCAACATCGGCGGCGCAGCGAGCAGCGGTGCCTGGCGCGATCGCATCTATCTCGAAGACGGCGCCGGCATGCTGCGCGAAGTGGCCAGCCTCTTCAACACCGCCGTGCTGGCAGCCGGCAGCAGTGTCGCACGCAGCGCCAGCTTTACCCTGCCGACATCGCTACCCGACGGCGAATGGCGCTGGCTGGTCAAGACCGACAGCGACGACAGCATCCATGAACGTGGCGCCGAGAACAACAACCTGGCGCGTGCCGGCGCCACGCTGCGCATCGCCCGTGTCGATCTCTCGGTCGCCATTCTCGACCCCGTGACGCAGGTCTCGTCGGGCGAAGCACTGCGTATCGAATGGCGGGTACGCAGCGAGGGCGGCGTCGCCCTCGGCAGCTGGACCGACCAGGTCTTCCTCGCGCCTGCGGATGGCTCGGCCCCAGCGCTGCGACTCGCCGAAATCGTCCGACAAGGCCCCTTGGCGAGTGGCGCCAGCTACGACGCAAGCGCCGATATCCTCGTGCCGCTCGACTTTTCCGGCGCCTATGAACTGATCGTCGTCAGCGACGCCGGCAACGCCATCGGCGATGGCCAACGCGGCAACAATCGCTCGCTGGCACCGCTGCAAGTCGCACTGTCGCCCTACGCCGATCTGGCGGTGAGCGACGTCAGCGCGCCGCAAACGCTGATCGCCGACCCGGCAACGCTCACCGTCACGTGGACGGTCAGCAACCAGGGCACCGGCGCCGGCCGCTTCAGTAGCTGGAGCGATCGCGTGCTGCTCTCGCGCGACGACATCCTCGGCAATGCCGACGACCTGCTCATCGGCGAATACCGCCACCACGGCCCGTTGGCGGCGGGCGAGTCCTACAGCCGCAGCGAAAGCATCCAGCTCGCCGCGCGCAGCAGCGGCCGTTTCAGCCTCTTCGTCGTCAGCGATGCGCGCCACGAGGTCTTCGAGAACCATGCAGAGGCCAACAACATCGCGCGCCTCGCACAACCGGTCGACGTGATGCCGATCGCCTACGCCGACCTGCAAGTCACTTCGGTCACCACGGCGGGACTGGCAGCCAGCGGCGGTCCCTTGACCGTCAACTGGGAAGTGGTGAACAAGGGTATCGGCAGTACCGACAGCGCCGAGTGGTCGGACCAGGTCTGGCTCAGCCGCAACGCCGATGGCAGCGGCGTCGTCGCGCAGTTCGGGAATGCCCGTCACATCGGCCAGCTCGCCGTGGGTGCGCACTACGCGCGCAGTCTCGAGGTGACACTTCCGCAGGGCATCAGCGGCACGCACTACCTCAATGTGCGCACCGGCGGCCCCTTCGAGTTCGTGTTCACCGACAACAACCGCGGCCGTTCGCTGGCCCTGCCGGTAGAACTCTCGGCATCGCCCGACCTGCTGGTCGAGAGCATCGTCGCCCCGGCCAGCGCACAGGAAGGCGCGCTGATCGACGTCTCCTGGAGCGTCATCAACCAGGGCGAGGCCGCCGCCAACGGCAGCTGGGTGGACACGGTCTGGCTGCTGCCGGCCAGTGGTACAGGGAGCGCAATCAGCCTCGGCAGCTTCAGCCATCAGCGCAGCCTGGCTGCAGGAATGCGCTACACGCGCAGCGAACAACTACGCCTGCCGAGCAGGATCGAAGGTCTCTACCGGCTCAAGCTCATCACCAACGCCAGGCTCGGCGCAAGCGGTGAGCAGATCTACGAACACGGCGCAGCCCGCCAGAACAACACCCTGCTCGCCGCCGAAACAACGGCCATCGCGCTAAATGCGCGCCCCGATCTGCGCGTTGCCAGCGTCATCGTGCCCGAGCAGATAACTGCCGGCACGACGACCGCCATCCGCTACACGATCAGCAACCTCGGTGCGGCCCGGGCCAACGGCCGCTGGACCGACAAGGTCTACCTGTCGCTCGACGGCAAGCTCAGCGGCGACGATCACCTCCTTGCCGACATGGGCAACGCCGGCGCGCTGGCGCCCGGCGAAAGCTACGCCAGCGAAACGGCGCCCCTCGACATCCCGATACGCTTCCGAGGCGAGGCCCATCTGATCGTCGTCGCCGATGGCAACTTCAAGCTCGACGAGTATCCAAACGACGCCAACAACGCCTACGCCGCACGCTTCACGGTCGACCCCGTGCCGTTTGCCGACCTGGTCACCAGCCAGGTCGTCGCCCCGGATCAGGCGGTGCATGGCGCCCGCATCGACGTCCGCTATCAGGTCAGCAACCGTGGCAGCGCGACGACGCGCGGCGAAGCGGCGGCCCTCGACAGCTGGACCGATACCATCTGGCTGGCGCGCGACAAGCGCCGCCCGGGTGCGCACAAGGGCGACATCCTGCTCGGCTCCTTCACCCACGTCGGTCATCTCGGCGTCGGCGAAAGCTACCTTGGCGCGGTCCGCGTCACCCTCCCCGACGCGCTGCGCTCGGGCGAATATTTCCTCAGCGTCTGGAGCGACACCTACGACGTGATTCTCGAAGACACGCTGGCGACGAACATCAACAGCGACGACCCGACGCAGATCGACAACAACAACTACCAGGCGCGGGCGATCAGCGTGCTGGGCACGACACCGCCGGACCTGCGGGTCAGCGAAATCGTCGCGCCGGCAACGGTGGCCATCGGCGAGAGCTACCGTTTCAGCTTCCGCGTCGAAAACCGCGGCGACGCCTTCAACGGCCGCTGGACCGACTCCGTCTACCTGGCTGATAGCGCCGACTGGGACGCCGCAAGCGAGATCTGGCACCTCGCCGACTACGCCCAGACGCGCAGCCTGGGCTTCGGCGAAAGCTACAGCGTCAGCCAGACGCTGCAACTCGCACCGTGGATCAAGGGGCGCTACCTGATCGTGCGTACCGACAGCGGCCGCCACGTCGCCGAGGCGGACGAAAGCAACAACGCCCGCGCCAGCGCTTCCCAGCTCAGCGCCGAAGCCGCCGACCTGCGCGTCAGCGAAGTGCGTGCGCAGCCCGACGACGCAGGCGATACGGACAATCCTCGCCACTTCTCGGGCGAGGAAACGACGCTGACCTGGACGGTCACCAACTTCGGCGCCCCGGTGTGGTCGGGCACGCGCAGCTGGGTGGACACCCTCTACCTCAGCCGCGACCCGTCGTTCATCGCCGAGCGGGCCATCCCGCTGGGCAGCGTCGTGCACGCCAACGTCGGCGGCCTCGCCAGCAACGCCAGCTATACCGGTACGGCCAGGCTGCGCTTGCCGGTCGGTGCCGACGGCGAGTACTACGTCTACGTGATCACCGACGCCGAAAGCGATGTCGCCAATCCGGGCATGCGCCGGGCGCGCTCGGAGTTGTCGTCCGGAGGCAGCCTTGCCGGCAGCAGCGCCTGGTATGCCGGTGCGAACCAGGCGAGCGCGGCGAACCCCAGGCCGGGCAGCGTCTTCGAAGGTCTGCGTAACGACAACAACGTCGGCCGCGGCAGCCTGGCCATCACTTATCGCGAGCCGGATCTGCAGGTCGACAACATCCGCCTGGCGCTGGCCGAGGGACAAGGCGAAGCCTTCTCCGGACAGCCGCTGACGATCAGCTGGACGGTGAGCAATCGCGGCAGCCGTGAGACGCGCAGCAACAGCTGGGTCGATGGCATCTACCTCTCACGCGACGCCTCGCTCGATTACTCGGACCACGCTCTGCAGAGCTACGCCGTGCAGCTGAACGACAACGGCCAGGCCAAGCCTCTGCGCCCCGGCGAGTCCTACACCGCGTCGCTCACCACCACTCTGCCGGCATCGATCAGCGGCGATTTCCACATCCTGGTGAACACCGACAGCGCGATCTTCGCCGACCGATACTCCAGCCAAGCGAGCAGCATCCGCGACGGCTTGCCGCCGCTGGCTCGCTTTGGCGATGCCGCCGGCAAGATCCGCGAATTCGCCGACGAAGGCAACAACCTGGCCTCGACGCCGCTGGCGATCAGCCTGGCCACGCCACCCGACCTGCAGCTCGCCGAAGTGCGCGCTCCCGAGCGGGTCATCGCCGGCCAGACTTTCAGCGTCGGCTACCGCGTCGTCAATGGCGGCGGCGACACGCCCGCCGACCAGGGCCGCTGGTACGACCTGGTCTACCTGTCGCGCGACCGTTTCCTGGACCTCAAGCAGGACCGCTATCTGGGCTACCGCGAGCATTCCGGCGGCCTCGCCGCCGGCGGCAGCTACGAGGCCAGCCTGAGGGTCAGCACACCACCGGAAATGCACGGCCCCTGGTACGTCTTCGTGATCAGCGACCCGGCAGGCGCCTGGGGTGGCGGCGAGTTCGGCAGGCTGCGCGAGTTCGGCGGCGAACAGAACAACGCGCTGGCAGCCATGCAACCGCTGCTGATCGAGGTTCCGCCACCGGCCGACCTGGTCGTCACCAATGTCATCATGCCCACCAGCGCCAGCGTCGGCGAGGCGATTCGTATCGACTTCAGCATCACCAATCAGTCGAGCAATGCTGCCTGGGGACGCTGGACCGACGCCATCTACCTTTCCGCCGACAACCAATGGGACCTCGGCGATCAGCTGCTCGGCAAACTGGACCACGACAGTGGCGCTACCGGCCTGGCGGGCAAGGCCAGCTACACCGGCACGCTGAGCGCCTCGCTGCCAGCGCTCAAGGACGGCAGCTGGCGCGTGATCGTGCGCCCCGACCTGTACGACGAGGTATTTGAGGGCGACGAAGGCAGTATTAGTGACGGCATCGCAGGCCCCAGCCTGCCGCCCGGCGAAGCCAACAACCGCAGCGCCTCCGGCGGCACCCTGCAGGTCAGTGTCCCCGAAATGCAGGTCGGCACGCCGCTGCAGACGACGCTCTCGCCGGGCCAGGCGCGCCTCTACAAGGTCGCCGTCGCCGCCGGTGAAACGCTGCGCGTCAGCCTCGATGTCAACGCCGAGACGGTAGGCTACGAAGCCAGCAACGAGCTCTACCTGCGTTACGGCGACCTGCCCGGCAGCTACGCCTTCGACGCGGCCTACGAGCGACCGCTCTCGGCGAACCAGGAAGTCTGGCTGCCGAGCACCCGGGCCGGCGACTACTATGTGCTGCTGCGCTCGCGACAGGGCGCCGCCAACACCCCGGTGACGCTGCGCGCCGATCTGCTGCCGCTGTCGATCACGCGCATCAGCCCGGACCAGGGCGGCAGCGGCAGTACCGACAACGGTGGCAACCCGGTCAACCAGTCACCGCTGTGGGTCAGCGTCGACATCGAAGGCGCCCACTTCAAGCCTGGCGCCCTCGTCAAACTGAGCCGACCTGGCGTCCATGAGCTCGAACCCGAGCGCTGGCAGGTCCTCGACGCGACGCGCATCCGGGCGATCTTCGACCTGCGCGACGTGCCACTCGGGCTCTACGACCTGAGCGTCATCAATCCCGATGGCCAACGCGTCACCGAGGCGCAGCGCTTCCTCGTCGAACGGAGCATCGAAGCCGATGTGAGCATCGGCATCGGCGGCCCGCGCACCCTGACTCCCGGTGAAAACGGCCTGTACAGCGTCTCGCTGCAGAGCCTGAGCAACGTCGACACCCCTTACGTGCGCTTCGACCTCGGCGTCCCCGAAATGGGCTACAGCGAGGAAGTGCTCAATGGCATTGCGCTGCCCTACCTGATCGTCGGCAGCAATGTCGGCGGCCGCCCCGACGGCGTCAGCCTGGACACGGCCGGCAACACCCAGACCTACGGCCCGACGCCGAGCAGCGGCACGGGGCGCCCGGACATCCCCTGGGCCAGCCTCGACGGCGCGCTCAACACCAACGGCGTCAATCTGCTGCCCGGCTACGCCCTCGACGTGGCGGCTGGCGGCTACGTCGGCATGAGCTTCAACGTGCAAACCTATCCCGGCCTTGCCGAATGGCTGGCCTACGACTTCGAGGGCTTGCGCGACAAGCTCTATGCGCTGCGCCCGGAATGGCAGGAACAGGGACTGCTCGACGGCGGCGTGCACGACCTCGACCGCATTGCCGACGGCCTGGCCAGGAAGTTCCTCGCCAAGAACCCCGACGAACACCTGCTGAAAATCGAAAAGCTGGCCATGCCATTCCGCTTCGACATCGCCGGCGCGGCAACGCCGCTGACGCGTGACGAATTCGTCGCCGAACAGCTCGAACACGCCGGCAGGCTGCGCGCCGCGATCCTCGCCGACGCGACCGCAGCGGCCAGTCTCGCGGTCGGCCAGTCTCGCGGCGCTCGCCGCCGACCCCGGGCAATGGGTCGTCGGCTGGCTTGGCGCACTCGAAGCGGCCGGCCTGCTGCGCCCGATCGACGAAGCGCCGCCGATCCGCAGCCACCCCAAGGTCGTCAGCCTGAACAGCACGCTGGCCAGCGGCATCCTGCTCGCCCGCGGCGGCGACGCCTATCGCACCCAGGGCGACCTGCTCGGCTTCTTTGCCACCGTGCAGAAATGGTATGGCGATACCGCCACTTTCGCTGGCGATCCGCAGGCCGCGATCGCGCCGGTCGACTACGAGGAATACCGGCAGGT
>JEMX01000013.1:30815-58211 GCA_000585055.1 Candidatus Accumulibacter appositus | reverse complement strand
AGGATCTCGCCGGCTTCGTCGAGATCCCGGTGCCAAGGCTGGCCGAGCCTGTGGACTACGACCGACAGGCGTCGCAGGCCACGCACTTCATCAACTTCAATGTCTTTGCCGGCGGCCTTGGCGAACTCGAATACCTGCGCCACATCGGCGTCCTCGACGCCGAGTTCAACCCAGTCCCCGGGCAGACGCTCGACCTCACGCGCTACCTGCAGCAGGCGGCCAGCGACTCTGCGAGCGCGGGCCTGCTCAGCGTGCGCGGACCGCAAGCGGCGCTTGGCAGTGACGGCAACAGCTACGTCCCCGGCGGAACGCCGCTACCTTACACCCTTGACTTCAGCATGCCGGACGGCGCGCCGGCTGGGCAACTGCGCGTGCTGACGCAACTGGACGCCAGCCTCGACGCACGCGCCTTCCGGCTCGGCGACCTGAAACTCGGCGACATCAATGTACACCTGCCGGCCGGCAAGGCCAGCTTCCAGGGCGACTTCGATTTCAGCGGCAGCAAGGGCTTCGTGCTGCGCGTCAGCGCCGGCATCGATGTCGCGACGCGTACCGCCACCTGGCTGTTGCAGGCCATCGACCCGCAGACCGGCGAAGTCCTGCACCATGCCACGCGCGGCCTGCTCGCAGCTGCGACTGGCGAGCCGAGCGACAGCCGTGCGCCACAGCGCGCCTCGCTGAGCTACTCCGTCAGCGCCCACGACGGCGCGCTTTCCGGCGTCGACATCGCGACCAGCGCGCGGCTGTTCATCGACCAGGCGCCGCCCATCGACAGCGCGCCCAGCGTCGTCAAACTCGACGCCGACGCGCCGCGCACGACGCTGGCGGTAAGCGTCCTCGGCGATAACGCGCTCGGCGCGCCGACTTTCGACGTCCGTTGGCAGGCCGCAGACACATTGATGACATCAATCGCGCCCAGCACGGCAGGCGCTGAATTCGCCGGTGGTGGCGGCACCAGTGGCGTCAAGTCGGTGACCCTCTACGTCGCCGAAGACGGCAGCGACTTCCGCATCTGGCAACGCCAGGTCGAGCCGACGATCGGCCAGGCGATCTTCACCGGCAGCGCCGGTAAGCGCTATGAGTTCCTCGCCGTCGCCACCGACCGCGCCGGCAACCGCGAGGCCGCCTCGGTCGCCAGGGCGGTGCTACCCGACGACGGCGCACGCCAGGAAGTCCTCGACGCCATCGGCGTCAATGAGTCGCTGCAGACGACGCCCGAGCTGCCGTTGGCAACGGCCGACCGCAGCTACCCCGCCAATGCACTGTTCGCCGAGGCCTCACGCTTGCTGCCCGGGCAAGTCGCCAGCAGCCAGAGCAGCGATCTGCGGTCGGTACTCGCTCCCTTCAGCCTGCGCGGCTTTGCCGGCGGTTATACCGCCAGCGATGCCGATATCGGCGCCCAGGCGCTGCTCGAGCTGCCGGATCACAGCTTCCTGGCCAGCGCCGGCCGCGAGCGCAACCAGGTTTTCCACCTCGGCAGGAACGGCGAGGCCGGCACTGCCGCCGCTGCCACCGAGGCGACGTACGCGACCACTGCCGCCAGCAACGCCGACACGAACCCACGCCTGACACCGCTGTTCACCCTCGACGCGCCGATCCTCGACATGGCCGTCGACCGCCTCGGCCAGCTCTGGCTGACCACCGGCGCCGAGCTCCTGCAGGTCGACCTGGCGAGCGGCCAAGTCATCGAACGCCATAGCGGCCCGGGCGGCGATCCGCTGACGCATGCGCTGGCCATCGACCCGGGCAGCGGCCGGATCTACGTCTCGTCGGGCAATGGCATCGAGATCTTCGACCCCGGCGAAAGCGATCGCAGCCGCGCCTGGCGGCACTTCAGCAATCAGCGCGTCGGCGACCTCGCCTTCGCCGCCGACGGCCGTCTATGGGCGGTGAAATGGAGCGGCGGCGAGATCACTGCCGCGCAGTTGCAGGCCAGCAGCGAGATCGTCAGTTTCCCGCTCGACGGCCGCTCGGCCGGGCGCGCCGAACTCGAATACCGACTCGCCGGCGTGGTCGACAGCATCGCCTTTGGCGCCGCCGGGACAGCCCTCGACGGGCTCCTTTTCGCCTCGAACAAGCTGCGCCAGCGCGCCGTTGCTGCGGGCGCCGCCAGCAACACGGAAACCACGAGCAGGCCGCAGCAGTCGCCACTGTGGATGATCGAACTCGACAGTCGGCGAGCGCTGCAGGTCGCCAGCGGCGGCAGCCGTGGCGCGAGCGTCGTCGCCACCGCAGACGGGCGCATCCTGATCGCCCAGACGACGCGCATTGACGAGATCTCCCGCTATCGTGCACCGCTCGTGCAGGCGATCACCGTCCCCGACGGTGCGCTGCTGCCGCTGCCGCTCAAGCAGATCGGCGTCGTCTTCGACCAGGCGATGTGGCTGGGCGCGATGGCCGACGGCTCTGCTGCTGCGGCGGACGCCCGCAGTGTACTCAACCCGGCCAACTTCACGCTGAGCGCATTGAGCGCGCCAGGCAGCAGCGCCGGCAGCTCAATCCATCCGGATACCGTTCGCTGGGAGGCGTCGAGCCGTACCGCCTGGCTCGAGGTCAGCGGACTCTCGGCCGGTGAATACCAGATCGACATCGCTGCCAGCCTGCAGAGCGCAAGCGAGACGCCGCTGGCAAGCGGCTATGCGAGCCGTTTCACCGCCCTCGCCGACATGAGCAGCCGGCTGCAGCTCGACTTCAGCAACACCCGCGCCAACCGCGCCAGCGGTGAGATCAGCTACGAGGTCAGCGTCACCAATGTCGGCAACGACGAAATCAGAGGGCCCCTGCTTCTGCTGCTCGACGCCGGCCGCTACTTCACCGAGGCCATTGCCGGCGCCCAAGCGGCAGCGGAAGCGCCATCTGAACAATCCGGACATGGCCAACAGCACTCCGAGCTGTGGACCATCGACCTCAGCGCGGCGCTGCAGGCGCTTGGTGGCCGTCTCGCCGTCGGCGCAAGCATCGCTGGGCAGACCGTTCGCGTCACGCCGGCCAGCGAACTGGCGCCGCGCGCCGGCCTGGTCGAGCTGCTCAAGGGCAACTTCGGGCACGGCGTCTACGCTTTCCCGCAGGAGAATCTGCCGCCGACCCTGGCTGTCGCCGACGAGCTCGACGGCGAGCGGCTAACGCCGGCCAGCGTCGGCGAAGAATGGAGCGCGACGCTCGAAGCGATCGACGCCGACGGCACGCGCTTCTGGTGGCAGCTCGTCGAAGCGCCCGTCGGGGTCACGCTGACGCCAGTGGCCGAACTGACCTCTTCCGAGCAAGGTTCGCACGCCATCGCCACCCTGCGCTGGACGCCTCCTGCCAGCGCCGACGCCAGCACGCGACTCGTCGTGCGCGTCGAGGACGGCCGCGGCGGCGTCGCGCTGCGCGAATTCCTGCTGCCGGTGATCGGCGGCAATCGTGCGCCGGTGATCGAAGGCGCTTACGACCTCAGCATCGCCGAAGGGGAAAGCCTGTCCCTGCCCTTGCTTGCCGCCGACGCCGACGGCGACCGGGTGACCCTGGCAATGCGCAATCTGCCGTACGGCGCCGTCTTCGACGCCGCCAGCAGTGTGCTGAGCTGGACGCCCGGCTACGATCAGGCCGGCGTATGGGAGGCCGTCACGGTCATCGCCAGCGACGGCAAGACCCGCTCCAGCAGTACGTTCACGATCACCGTCGACCAGGCCTACGCGCAGCCGGTGCTGGCCGCCGTTGCCGCGCAAAGCCTGCGCGAGGGCGAGGCCTGGGCACTGCAGCTGGCCGCCAGCGTCCCCGGCATGATCGCCGGGCAGGCGCAGGCCGACGGCACGACGCTCAGCCTCGAGTATGGCGCACGCTGGCTGCCCGGCGGTGCGACACTCGACGCGCAGAGCGGCCGATTCGCCTGGACTCCGGGCTTCGACCAGCACGGCACTTACCGCGTCCCGATCAGCGTCGTCGCCACCTGGACATCGCCTTCTGGGCAAACGAAGCGCAGCGTCGTCGGCCGCGAACTCGTCCTGAACGTCGCCAACGCCAACGGCGCCCCCGTCTTCGCCGCGCCCGAAACCTGGCGCGTGCTCGAAGGCCAGCCGCTACGCATCAGCGTCTTCGCCTTCGATCCCGACAACCCGGCTTTCGAGCCGCGCCTCCGCATGCGTCCGGGCAGCGAAGCGATCGGCCCGGAAATTGGCCCGGAAAGCGCTGCGCCGACGATCAGCTACCAGCTCAGCGGCCTGCCGGCAGGTGCCATTTTCGATGCCGAGACAATGGAAATATTGTGGACGCCGAACGACACCCAGGCCGGCACCTACAGCGTCGTGGTCACCGCCACCGACGACGGCGACGGCACCGGAATGCCGGCGCTGAGCCAGATGACGCTGCCGATCGTCGTCAGCAACGCCAACCGCGCGCCGCAGATCGGCGACCTCGGCAATGCCTTCGTGGACGCCGGCAGCGTGCTCGAAATCCCCTTCAGCGTCCGCGACCTCGACGGCAATCCAATCGCCATCAGCATCAGCGGCTTGCCGCGCTTTGCCAGCTACACCCAGTTGCCACCGGCCGCCACAGGCCCGGACGATGACCCATCCGCTGCGCAACTGCGCGGCAGCATCCGCTTCGCCCCGGGCGCGGGCGACCGCGGCGACTACACGCTCACCATCACCGCCAGCGACGACGGCGATGGCAGGGCCACAGAGGTGCTCAGCGAAGCGCGATCCTTCGTCCTCAGCGTGCGCAGCCTCAGCGAAGCGCCACGAATCGCCGCGCCACAGCAGGTGGTCGCGTTGGTCGGCCAGCCGCTGTCGGTGGCCATCATCGCCAGCGACCTCGACCAGGATCCGCTCACCTGGACAAGCACGGGCCTGCCGCTCGGCGCCGAGTTGATTCCGGCCAGCCAGTACGGGCTGGCAACGCTGCGCTGGACGCCGAGCGCCGACGACCTGGGCAGCCGCGACATCGAGCTGATCGTCACCGACAGCGGCCTGCCGCCACAGGACGGCGGCTTCGGCAATCCCGAACAGCCGCTGCCGAACGTAAGCCGGCACCCCCTGCGCATCCTCGTGCGCGCTGAAAACGCGGCGCCCGAATTACTCGGCGTGCTGGTCAATGGCCAGCCGCTCGCCGACAGCAGCAGCGCATCCGGCGACGCCTCCGCGCTGCAAATCAATGCGCGCGAAGGGCAAGCACTGGCGCTCGAAGTTTTCGCGCAGGACAGCGACGCCGATGCCCTGCACTGGCGCGTCGCCGGCCTGCCGCGCGGCATGCGCTTCAGCGCCGACGGCCCGCGCGCCGCCTTCGACTGGACGCCCGATCTCTTCGCCGCGCAGGACGGTAGTGACCCCGACCCCGGCGCAGTACGCCCCGGGCACTGGCGCTTCAACGTCAGCGCCAACGACGGCATGGCGACCCTTAGCCGCGACATCGAGATCGTCGTCGCCAACGCCAACCAGGCACCGCGCATCCTGCCGATGCCGCTACAGCTGATCAACGAAGGCGAAACCCTGGCGTTCACCGTCGTCGCCGCCGACGCCGATCGCGACGCCGTGCAGCTGAGCCTGGTTCATGACCAGGAAACCCCGCCCGGCGTCTCGTTCAACGCCTCCAATGGCCGCTTCGAATGGACGCCGGAAAACGTCGTCGACAACAGCAGCGGCGACAGCCGCTCCTACACCTTGAACTTCCGCGCCAACGACGGTCGCGGCGCCGACAATTCAATCAGCACGCAGAGCGTTCAGCTACGCGTCTTCGACGTCAATCGGCGACCGCAGATCAGCGTCGGCAATCACGCCGTGCTCATCGGCGACACGCTGAGCCTGCCGGTGGTCTTCGGCAGCGCCAGCGACGGCATTTCGCTCAGCGACCCCGACGGCGCCACCCAGAGCGCAGCACTGGCGATCAGCTTCAGCGGTCTTCCCGAAGGCGCCCACTACGACGCCGACAGCCAGCGCCTGATCTGGACCCCAGGGGCGGGGCAGGTCGGCGACTTCGTGGTCGGCGCCACGGTCAGCGACGGCCAGGCCCGCAACCGCACGGCGTCGGCGGTGTTCACCCTGCGCGTCGTCGCCGAAGCGACGGCCAATGCGCCGAAGATCCTGGTCTCGACGACTCCGGCTACCCCGGCGCTGCCCGGGCAAACGATCCTGGCGAGCGTTCGCGCCGACGCCTGGAGCGGCATCGCGCAGCTCGCGGTGGCCGTGCGCGGCCCGGCGGTCGATTCCGGAAGCGACCCGGCGAACTGGCAGAGCGTGGCGCTGGACAGTGCCGGCCGCATCAGGCTCCGCGCCAGCCAGCCGGGGCTGATCGAAATACGCGTCATCGCCACCGACCGCGACGGCTTCAGCGCCAGCCACTCGCAGACCCTGCGCATCAAGGATCCGGCCGATACCGCCGCGCCGCAACTCGCGTGGAGCGGCGCGATGTCTGCCGCCAGCGCCGATGCCGTGCCCTACGAACTGCGGGCGAGCACGGCCCTGAGCGCCAACATCGTCGAAACGCAACTCATGGGCTGGCAGCTGCAGATCGCTGCGCTCGGCAGCAATCGCTGGCAAACGCTGGCCGAGGCCGAAACGCCAGCGATCAGCGTCGCGCAGACACTGTCCCTGGCCACCCTCGATCCGCAAAAGCTCGACAACGGCCTCTACCAGCTGCGCCTGACCGCCTGGGACCTTGCCGGCCGTAGCAGCGAAATCGCCAGCCGACTGATCATCGACAGCGCCCACAAGACTTTCACCAGCCACAGCCAGGCCGACGCCACGCTGACCCTCGCCGGCCACAGCCTGGCCTTCGCCCGCCACTGGCGCGAACCGCCGCGCGACGGCACGCCGGCAGACAAGCGCGGCGACTTCGGCAACTGGACGCTGCCGCTGCTCGCCAGCCAGCTGAGCAGCGACCAGCCCACAAGCCTGGCCAATGGCGCAATCGCGCCGTGGTCGCTGGGCGCGCGCGTCTGGCTGAGCATTCCGGCCGACCGCGCGGATGCCGACGCCGGCCTGGCCCAGCTTTCCTTCACCCTCGGCGCGAAAAACGAGCGCCTGGGCGACGAAGCCGGCGCACCGCAGGCCTGGCGGCCCTCATTCAGCAGTGACCGGGGCTGGACGCTGCAGGCACACGCCGACCTCGAGCACAGCGGCGCGGACAATCTCCAGCGCCAGGGGGACCGCCTCTACGAGCGCGACAGCGGCCTGCCCTGGGTGCCCAGCGCCTACACCCTGACCGCCCCCGACGGCACGCGCTATATGCTCGACGCGCAAGGAACGATCGAGCGCATCAGCTTCACCGACGGCCAAGCCTGGCTGCTCTCGGACGCCGGCATCGTGGCGGTCAATGGCACCTTCGAAGAGCGAGTCGACCTCCAGCGCGACAGCGCCGGGCGCATCGTCCGCCTTACCGCGCCCGACGGCAGCGGCGGAACCACCGCCATTGTCTACCGCTACGACAGCGCCGGTCGCCTGATCCTCGTCCGTCATCTCGATGACGACGATCTGGGTACCCCGATCGCCTACGGCGCTGCCGGGCAGCTGCTCACCGACCGGCTCACCGCCAATCTCGGCGCCATAGTGAACTGGGCCGACAGCAGCACCTGGGCCGGCGAGTTGAGGGCCGATCAGGTTGTCAGCCTCGCCTTCAGCGTGCGCGAGAGTGAAATCGCGTCGACAATCCATACCCCAGGCGCCCAGGGCGCCGTGATCCTGGCGCTCGAAACGAGGCTTCCCGCCGACAGCCAGCTCGAAGTCGTCGGAGCCCAGATGCTCGGCAGCAGCACCGCAAACGGCAAAGTCACCCAGCTCTTGCGCGTCGGCGAAGCCGGCAGCAAGCTGATTCGCCTTAGCGGCAGCGGCGCGGCACAGCTGCGCCTCAGCGTCGCCGGCGATCTCGACCGCGACGGCCGCGTCGACGCCGCCGACAGCCAGGCCTGGGAGCAAGCCGCCGCCACCCAGGATCCACTGGGCGACATCGACGGCGACGGCCGGATCGGCAGCGCCGACCGCCAGCTCCTCGTCGCCAACAGCGGCTTCAAGGCCAACCAGGCGCCCACGGCAAGCAACACCGCGAATGGCGCTCCCACAACTCCCACAACTCCGATAACTCCGAATACGCTCAAGACCCATACCGGCCTGAGCACGCGAGGCGCCCTGAGCGACATCGCCGAAGACCTCGAAGGCGATGCGCTCTTCTGGCGCATTCTCGGCAGCACTCACGGCAGTGCCCGGCTCGAAGCCAGCGGCCAGGAAGTCAGCTTCACCCCGGAAGCCGGCTACAGCGGCGTCGCGACCCTGACGCTACAGGCCGACGACGGCTTCGCCGCCGGCGCACCGATCGAGTTGTCGATCAATATCAGCGATGCAAGGCTGCTGCAGCTTCATCTCGCACCGCTGCCAGCGCTGCTCAGTGGCCAGTTCGCTCGCCTCCAAGCGATCGCCGACTTCACGGACGAGCGTGCAGTCGCCATCACCGACCCGGCCTATCTCACCCTCAGAGCCACTGATCTGACGCACCTCGGTGGCAGCTCGCCGCCCCCGCTGCGGGTCGATGACGCGCACGATCTCATCCACGCCACCGGCATCGGTCCAGCTCTGCTCATACTTGAGCGCATCGATGTCGATGGCCGCCTGATCCAGGCCGCCGCAGCGATCAACGTGGGCGCCGCGGCACAGCTCTTCGACCCCGACAGCGAAAATGAAACTGCTTACGCCGACGAAGAAACCCTGCCCATCGAGCCCGACGTCTATCCCGGCACACTGACCCTCATGCCCGGCGACACACGACAGCTGAAAGTCCATCTCCTCGAACCCGGAAGCGAGCAGCGAATCGACATCCACACGCCGCGCCAGACAAACTTTGCCGGCACGCCGGAAACGCTGGAAACCTACCTCGACGCGGAGACCGGCGAGAGCTTCGACATCCTCATGCCGGCCACGCCGCCGGTGTTCAGCGGCACTCGCTACATCGTCGCTGATGCCAGCATCGCCAGCCTCAGCGAAGACGGCCTGATCACCGCCCTGCAGCCCGGCGAAGTCACGGTCTCGATCATCCACCTGGCCAGCGCCGTCGATCCCTACGGCGGCATCAGCGAACAGCGCATCGGCCAGACCGACATCCGCCTGCGCGTGCAAGCCGCCGCGCTGACCGACGATGACCCGAGCACCGACGCTCCCGCCGGCATAGCCATTGCCGCCGACCAGGGGGGCGTCGTGCAGGCGGCGAGCGGAGAAACCGTGCTGATCGGTGCGGGCGCCTTGCGAGACGATACGCTGGTATCCATACAGCGCATCGACGTCGCCGAACTGCTCGCCAAGACGGGAATGGCCGCCCCCGAACCGGAACTCCTGCAGACCCTCGCGGCCTTCCGTCTCGAACTCGGCGAACAGGCGAGCAGCGTTCCCGTGCAACTGGCGATCCCCCTGCAGGACGACAGCGGCGTCGAGGCCGGCGACGAAGTCCTCTTTCTGCGTCGCGGCACCGCCCCCGATGTCACTGGCGCCCTGCAGGACAAATGGTGGCTGCTCGACAACGGCTTCGTCGGCACGGACGCACAAGGCCGTCTCGTCGCCCGTACCGCCAGCCCGCCGTACAACGGCGTCAGTGCTTCCGGCGATCTCATCCTGGTGAAGACCCGCACCGACCATCAAACCGGTGCCGTAAGCGTGCGCGGCAACGGCCTCAACGTCTTTGCCCTGACCACGAATTCGCTGGCCATTTCGATGGCCGGAAACCTGGCAAATGGCGGACTGGCAGGTGCCGGAGCGGCAAACGACCTGATCGGCCTATTCGCCGGAATGTCGGAAATCTACGCCATAAACCTTGATTTCGGTGGCGTCTACCAAGTCGTCCCGGTGCAGAAGAACATCGACGACGGCGAGCTCACGCTGAGCATCGCCCCGCCCGCCGCGAGCGGCTCCGGCACCCTCGATACCAGCAGCTCGCCGCGCATCAGCGAGCTCAAGATGCTCGCCTCCGGGAAACTGCAACTGACCCTCGAGGGCCTCCAGGCGCAGGCCGCTCCGGGGATGGCGGCGCAGCCGACAGCCCTGCGCTTGTGGGTCTCCCCGAACCCGCTGCGCATCGATGCGCAAGGCAAGGCACGTTCCAAAGATTGGCACGACGACAGTCAGACAAGGCACGAAGGCATGCGCCTGTGGCAGAAGCTGGTCGATCTGGCGGCGGTCACCCCCGGGGCAAGCCGCATGACGGTCGAAGTCGAGCTTCCGCCACAGCTTGCGCTGGGCCTGCATGTGCTCACCGTGCAGCGCATGCTGCAAACGGTCGACCGGAGCAATCCCGGCGCCAGCCGCTGGCTGGCCAACGGCGAGCCCGGCAGCGTCACTCTCGAAGGACAGAGCGACTTCAGCGTCGTCACCCTGGCCAACAAGATACAGATTTTCAGGGACGGCCAGATCGTCAATGAGCTTCCCTATCTGGACGCCAACGGCAACCCGGTCGTCGGCGGTGGCAGCAAGACCGACCAGATGGCCTTCAGCCTCGATAACCGCCTGCTGTTCGTCGCCGGCGCGCGCGGCAACATCCACGTCATCGACACCGCCACCATGAGGCCGGCGACAAGCTTCAGCGTCGGCACGGCAAACATCAGCAGTCTCGCCGTTTCCGGGCAGTCGCTCTATGTCGCCGAAGGCGGCCAATACGCGCCGACGGGCAGCTATCGTCTCCTGCGCGTCAACATCGACGAAACCTCCGCCGATTTCCTGGCAAGCCAGCAGATCGATCTGCCGGCTTCAGTCAGTGGCCAAAACGCGCCCTACGGCTATATCGACCTGGCCCTCACGCACGGCGCCCACAGCTACCTGGCGGTCACTGCCAGCAAGCAGAGCGTGGGCGTTGCCATGGCGCTCAGCCAGCCGGACAGCGGCAACGTCTTCATCCTCGACCTCAACCAACTGCGGGAGAGCAACGGCCGTCTCACTGCCACCGCTGCCGATGCTTTCCTGCAAGTCGATTTCCCGACCCGAGAAGGCAAGGGGCCGCAGTACATTTCTTCCGCCGGCATCAAGGGCAACACCCTGCGGCTGCTGCTCAGCAACGCGCTCGACCACAACGCGGGACTGGCCACCATCACCGTCGAGTTGAGCGACCTGGGCAGGCTCCAGGGAACACCCACCTTCAAGCAGATCCCGATGTCCGGCGCCCTGCCCGGCATGAACCGCCTCGATGGCAGCTACCAACTGAATATCCAGCGCGCGCAATCGCCAGCCGTGATCGTGGCGCACAAGGGCGCCGAATACGCCCTGGTTGCCGACTACTTCTTCGACTTCGTCGACCCGCTCTACGCCCTCGACGAGCCGCAGAACGGCCCCAGGCAAATGGGCGGCAAGATCGGCATCGTCAGGAATCCGTTTGGGGCGACTCCGGAATACCTGGGCGCGACCTCACCGATCATCGACGCCAACTTCTCGCGCCTGCAGCTCACCGACGCCGGCAAGACCCTGTGGGCAGACATCCGCTACTGGCCGACGATTGGCGAACCGCCGCCACCGAGCGGCCTGCTGGTCTGGGACCTCGCCGAACTTATCGCCGCCGCCGAGAGAAACTCGCTCGCCCGACAAGCCACGCCGCGGCCGTTGCCGATTGACCGGGAGCGCGTCGGTAGCATAACGACACAAGTGGTGGCGCCCAGCAAACTCGATCTCGCCGACAGCCCGCAACTGACTTCCGGCTGGATCTACGGAATGGCCGCCAGCCAGCTCCTGAAACCCGACAGAGTGGAGTTCACTGCACCGGTCGATGGCGGGCAATTCCTCAAGGCGGCCATCGAACCTGACAAGGACGGCAAAGTCCCGGGGATCAACTACGGCGACATCGCCCGCATCGACCTCTTCAAGCTCATCCGTGACCAATACCCCAGCACGCTCGCCGATTTCAAGGACACGGATCTCAACATCAACTGGGAAAACATAGAGGTCGGCGGCGCCGCGCAGTTGGTCAAGGATACCAACGGCTTCGTGCTCACCGCCGAACGCCAGGACGGATTCACGGCGGCGGAAGCCGCGACCAGGGAAAGCTATCAGGGCCTGCAAGCGGTGAATACCGACGCCGGCAAAAAAACGCTCCGCGACAGCGGCATCCTTTTCCTGGCGCCGACAATGGATGTCGATCGCCTGCGCAATGGTGAGCGGCTGCCTGATGGCGATATCACAATCTCGATCAAGGGCTACGACAAGGACGAGCCGGAGAAGCGGTTGCTACTAAAGCTGCGCGCCGTCGACTACACGAAAGCGGCTGGTACCGTGTTTTTTGGCGACCGACCCCTGAACAATCCCGGCTATCACCCGTTTGAAGGCGTGGCCGGCCTCAGTGCTAAGAAAGACGCCGAGAATGATCTTCTCGATATCTGGCGTGTGGAGCAGCGCTTGAAGTACCTTGGCTTTGGCCTGTCCGCGGTGAACACCACGGGAGAAATCACGGTCAACGGCGCCATAGACGACGCAGAGCACATCGCCCTGAGGCAATTTGAGCAAATCGTCGAGGGAAAGCCGGAGTACACCTTAACGTTTACCGAGAAAATAACCGTAAAGGGCAAAATCGAGACAACCACAAAGCCGCTGCCACCAGTAACGCTGTCAAGCGATGATGCGGCCTGGCTGAACGCCTACAACGCGCCGCACTGGCTAAAATTCTTCCCGCCCGGCAACAGGCAGCTCGTGGGCTGGGACGACAAGACCGACCAGACGAAGCCCACTAAAGCGATGGGCACCAGCTGGGTGTTTGATCTAATGGTTGCAGCACAGGCCGAAAACGAGACATCGGAAGGCGTGAGACGCCCAAATCTTTGGTTCGCTGGCACCAACGATCTTGGGAACCGCCTAGGTCTTGGAATTAACACGAACTATATCTCGACACCGAACCAAAAGCACGTCAGCGGGAATGAAATCATAACCGGTGTGGTTCCAAAAACACCACCATCAACAACAATGAACGCCGAAGCTTATAATAACAGCACGTGGGACTATGCTAACTCAACGCGCATTGCTGAATTACTGCTTAACCCTCACCTTAGCAACTTCGATGCCGCAACCCGAACGTTCGGGCAAAATCCGAGCAACGGAACGACCGCGGACCCTGAACCCAACAGGCAAAATGAAGCATTACTGGATTTCATAGTCGTTTACGCCTCTACACAGACGAACGGCAACCGAGAGTCAATAACAATCTGGAATGGAGATGCCGCGACAATTCGCACAGCACTGTTTGGTGAGGGCAACATGGCCAATGGAATAATTGACCAGAAAGCCCTGCTCATCGGAGGCACCGCGTTGAGCATTGGAAGCCAAATGACGGCAAAGTCCCTGGGCAAAGCCATGGGGAACCAAAGGGGAGTAAACTATGATGACTGGCTCGCCCCTCTAGAGAGAGCCATGCTCGAGTTCGACATCGTAACACCAAAACGAATTTCTGCCTTTTTGGCTCAAATAAATCAAGAGTCCGGCGGCCTGAGTAACCTCAGAGAAAGCTTTAACTACTCACAAGACAATCTCGCAAGCGCCTTTTCATACCTGAGAACACACACCTCTCTGGATGCTCACGGCAACACAAGAACACTCGCACAATTGTTGGGCAGGCAAACCGGGGAGAGGACAGTTCCGCAGGATCGACAAATTCGGATTGCCAATACCGCCTACAGCAGTGAAGCGAACTCAGAATTACAAAACGGCAACGCCGAAAGCGGGGACGGCTGGCGTTTCAAGGGACGTGGCGTAAAGCAAATTACGGGCAGAGGAAACTACCAGGCTTTCGCTGATTATTTATCGAATCATCCTGTGGCTGGGCAGCCCACGGGGGCTGAGTTAATGCGAAACCCAGACCTGCTAGCATCAAACCGAGATTTTGCTGCACGTTCGGCAGGCTGGTTTTGGAGGCTCGGATCTTCCGCTAGCAATCTAAACAAGCGTGCCGACCGTTTGAATTTCAGCAAGTCGGGCGCTGAAAGAGTGATATTCGATGGGATTTCCGCGGGCATCGGAAGAAAAGCGCATACTGAGCGCTGGAACAAATACACGAGCAATGTCGATCTGGTGCAAACGGGTGGAAACACTTATGAGAGCCTCCGGCAAGCACTTTCGCGACTTGGGTTTTCAACCAGCGGAAGGAAAGATTACGAAAGTCAGTTCGGAATCACATTGCGGCCACCAACGCTACAGGCGGTGTCAACTCCGCTGGAAAGCCGTCTAACCGCACTTGTAGGCACTGACTTAATCGCTCGCCAAAGCGATAGCATCAACTCGATCTCTTCCAGCGCGCTTACGATGGAAATTAGAGCGCCGCGGATTTTGGTTCAACCCGAACCATATTTTTCTCACGGAGGAAACAGTATGGCCGCCCTCGATTACGTGGACCACTCCGCATCAAACAGCCCTATCGTGACGATAGCGCAGGCCGAAACTCGCAAGAAGGACAGAGCCAGAATTCAACGCAACATGGGGATTTGTCACGTAGTACCGAATATACCGTCGCAATATCTACACACAGCATCCGGAACATACCCAAGACAGGTACCCGTGTTCCCATATTTCGAGGCGTCATTGTACTTTACACAATACGAGGGACACGACATACGAAAATGGTACGGAAACACGGGACCTTTTGACAGATCAAGCATTAGTATTATTAGCACACCAGCCCACGGCATACTCCTTCCAGCGAAATGTGACGAACATCGCGCATACTGCGAGCACAAAGCGTTTTATTACAAACCTAATGACGGCTACTTCGGCGAAGACTCGGCAGTAATCGATGCGGAAGTCAATGGCTGGAAAGTCCGACTCAATTATCAGTTTCATTCACTAGATACTTCCAATTATAGGGACGAGGAGGTCTGTGCCAGTAGCGGAGGGTACAGCATCTGGAAGATCTCTCAATCGCCAATCGACGTCGAGAGAATGGACGTCTACGAGTGGTACGGGTATAACACGATCTCCAAGATGCTAGCCGGCGGCAGCTCGGTACCTCTTACGTATCAAGACTTGGCGGGTAGTACCTTGGGCCAAGTTATCGGAGACCGCGAGAGAACCCGAATAACGTTGGACTCCACCGCCGCCGGCTACGGCTGGTTCATCGACCTCACCCCGTCCGACAACGCCGAATTCCTGCCCACCAGCAACCCATTCGAATGGATCGCCAGGCCGGGCTCGGAAGCCGAAGGCCGGATGGATCTCCTCACCGTTCTCCTCCATGAATACGGCCACGCTGCGGGACTCGACCACTCGGCCGACAGTCACGACCTGATGGCCTCGACGCTCCTGCCGGGCGTGCGTCGCCTGCCCTCTGCCACCGAACTCATCGCCCTGCGCGGCCTGCTCACCGGCACGGACTCCGCACCGGTGCCATACGATCCCGACACCCCGCCCGGCGCACCGCTGCCGCTGAGCCGTAACGTCGGATCGCTGCGCCTCAGCCGGCTGCGCCCGTCGGAGCCAGGCGACCCGACCGCCGACACGCGCAAGGCTGCGCTCACGCAATTCAGCATTGTCGCCAACCCCACCCTGCTTGACCGCGCGTTCATTGACGGAACCGGCTGGTCCACCAGCGGCGAAGTCGTTTTCGTGCCGGGGTCTGCGACGCTCAAGGAAACGGCCTCTTCGCAAACCCGCCTCAACCAGGCTTTCGTGCTCGGCACCAACGATCGAACCCTGTCCTTCACCTTGGCCGACATCGCGCTGGACGATTTGGACGCAGCCCCCGACGATGCCTTCGAAGTGGCGCTGATCGACGCCAGTAGCGGCCTGTCGCTGCTTGGAGGCACCGGCCTGACCGGCAGTGACGCGATTCTCAACCTGCAAGCGGACGGCAGCGAGCACACGGCCGCCGGCGTCACGACGCGCCGCAACGCCGACGGCAGCCTGTCGGTCATCGTCGACCTCACCGGCATCGCCACCGGTACTGTGGTCAACCTGAGCTTCGATCTGATCGGCTTTGGCCGCGGCGCAGCTGCCGCCAGCAGCCAGGTCAGCATCCGTGACCTCCATATCGGCGGCGGTCAACGCCTTGAGGCCCGCGACGTTGTCGCGACCACGGCCGAAGACACGCCGGTGAGCATCGACGTCATGGGCAACGACTTCACCGGCGACTTTGCCGACAACCCCGGCAGCGAAACGGACGGCATCATCCCCGCCCTCGTCCCCATCCTCATGGACGGCCCGTCGCATGGCGATGTGCTCGTCAACACCGACCACCACTTCATCTACAGCCCGCATGCCGACTGGCACGGCGACGATCAGTTCACCTATCGCCTGCGCGGCAACGGTGTCGAATCCAATCTGGCCACCGTCCGCCTGATCGTCACCCCGGTCAACGACGCGCCGACGCTGGCCGAAATCTCAACCACCAGCGCCCTGACGCTGCTCGAAGGCGAGCACTTCACTGCCAAGGCCAGTGGAGCCGATGTCGACGCCGGCGATACCCTGCGCTATTCACTCGACGCTGCACCAACCGGCGCGGTCATCGACCCGAACACCGGGGCCATCGACTGGCGTGCCAGTGACGGCGACGCCAGCTACGACTTCAGCGTGCGCGTCAGCGATGTGGCCGGCGAATCGGCGACCCGGCAGTTCACGCTGAACGTCCTCAACGTGGCACCGACGCTACGCGCCGGTGGCCTGCAGGCGACCTACGCCAACGAGGACTTCACGCTAGAACTGAGTAGCAGCGATCCGGGCGATGATCGCATCAGCAGCTGGAGAATCGACTGGGGCGATGGTCAGATCGACGAGATCAACGGAATCAACGGAATCAACGACATCGCCGACACCGACAGCTTCGGCAATCCTATTCACGTCCGCCACCACTACGCAGGCCTACTCGGCGAAGTGCATATTCGTGCCACCGCCTCGGACGAGGATGGCAGCTATACGCTCGAACCGCTGGCCGTGGCCGTGCTACCGCTGCCCCTTCAGGTCAGTTCGTTCAGCTACGACTCCGGAGGCTTCGCAGTGCGTTTCAACGACGCCTTCGACGCCAGCCAGATCGAGCTCTACGACCTGCTACTCACGGGCGCGAGTACCACCGGTTTCCTTCGCGCAGGCAGCGCCGGGGTGGTCAATGGATCACTGATCATCGACCCCGACTACCGCGGACTGCGTTACATGATCGCTGGCGGTGGTCTGCTCGCCGACACCTACCGCCTGACGCTGAAAAGCGGCCCGCAAGCGTTTCACAGCGCATGGAGCGATCTCGACGGCAACAGCGACGGCATCGCCGGCGACGATTATCAGATCTCGTTCGCCCTCGACGGCCCACCGGCAACACAGCTCTCACTGCCCGACTTCATGCGCGGCCCCGGCCAGGCGGTCGATGTGCCGCCTGCCGGCGAGCATCTCCCGCTGACGCTGCTCAGCCCGGGTCAGGTGCAGCACCTGAGCTTCATCATCCGTTTCGATCCCGCATTGCTGGAAGTCAGCGCTGTGCTCCCGGGGATCGGCCTGCCCGCCGACGCCGTACTGACGATCGACCGCTCGGTCGCCGCTGAACTGCGCGTAAATATCGAGTCGGAAACGGCCATTGCCGCCGGCACGGTCACCCTGCTCAACCTCGTCGCCAGCGTACCGGTGACGGCTCCCTACGGCGCGCAGCACATACTCGACATCCAGCAGGTGGTGATCAACGCGCAATCGCTGGCCGGCACGGACCGCGACGGACTGCATGTCGTCGGCTACCTCGGCGACGCCGATGGCAACGGCAGCTGGGACCGGGCTGACCTGATGCTGATCCAGCGCCGGAGCATGAGGACGCACGACGTATTTGCCGCCTGGGCGCAGATCGATCCGCGCCTGGTCGCCGACGTCGATGCCGACGGCCTGGTCAGTGCGCGAGATGCCTTCAGGATCCAGCAGACGATGAACGACGAGGCATGGCTGAAGCTTCCGGAACCGCCGCCCGGCCTGCCACTGACCTTTGCTGCGCGACAGGAGTGGCCAGTACCGCCAGCACCTGGGCAGACCCTGCAACAAATCGACTTCGGCGCAAACTTCGCCGGCTTTGCGATCGGCAGCGACGACCCGCGCTACCGGCGCGACAGCTGGAAGACATCCTTCGTCACCCAGTTGGCGAGCAACCCCACCGTCAGCCCGAACAGCCGTTTGCAGGTCACGCTAGAGGCGTCGCCGCAAGCAACGCCGTCGACCTGAGCACGGCATGGGGTCTACGACACCTTCTTTGCGGGCCTTCGGCCGACAAACGGAAGCGCGAAGAGCGCGCTGCACCCTTCCCCAGCTTCTTGGGGCCCGATCTTTCCCCGTGCCTGGGGCAAGGTCAGCAACAGCCAAGACATGACCCCGTCGGCGGGCAGACAAAACACAGGCCGACTATTTTGAACAAAGCACCATGAGGGGAGAAGGCATCGTGTTTGTTATGGACATGCCGAACGTTTCGCTTCAAGAGGTCTCTGCAAACATCTCGCAAGCGTATGTTAAAAGGGCAAGCGCGGTAAACGAGATTTTCGAGAAAACTTTCAGCTCATGCAGCGAAGTGGGAAATTCATCTTTTTACGCAGACTCCGCTTTTAATTCTTTTGCATTGCTCCCAAGTGTCTTTTCGTATCTTGGCTACAAATGGAACCCCGGGACTTCGTCATTTGATGTTCCCCATCAAATAAGGGACTCCGTTAAATCGGGCGTTCTTCTGCCTCCAAGACACGGAAGCATGTTCGTGCGCGACCCTCTTCACCATGGATACGCTTACCGAGCAGAACCCGGATACGAAGGTCCGGACGAGGTCGTGTTTTGGGTCGAAGTGGCTGGAAAGCGGTTCAAGATAACGCACGAGCTTTCCGTAGTAGCTGCAGTCGATGAAGAATCGACACCAACGTGCGTACCCGTTGAATTTCGCTCGCTTGGTGGCGACACCCAAGAATTGTCTTTGAATAATTGGAGGCTTGGAGGAAAGCCGTTCGCCACCGGAGAACTCGGCAAGGCAAAATGCACAGGGCAAGACGCAGCCATCACCCTCTCCCCCACCGCCGCCGGCTACGACTGGTTCATCGACCACACCCCGTTCGACAACGCCGAGTTCCTGCCCACCAGTAAGCCATTTGAGTGGATCGCCACAGCCTCTTTGAGTCAGGACGTCCTCCGTGCCTTGGGCAAAAGTCAAGACCTGACGCCGTCGGCACCGTCGGCCCAAAACGATGAACCGGAGATCCGCGGAACGTACGGAGTATGTAGATTCATGCCTTCGGTGACAGCTAGTGGGGGCGATGCGCAAGACGGAGAAATTCACTACACACTTGAGGTGAGTGCCACCGCAAGCGATATTGGTATATTCGACCATCCAAGGCTGCCAGATTTAGATTTCTACGGGAACACGTTTACTGTTATTGAACCACCGAAGCACGGACAACTCATCAAGTTTGAAAACAAGAGCACTTTGAAGGACTTGCGATACGTACCGAACAGCAATTATGTGGGCGCAGACAGAATTGTCGTACTCGTCAATGGTATCGACCAACGCACTACAGAAGCAGTGGAATTCAAATTAGTATATTTCCTGAAGATCACCAAGGAGAGCTACCAAGACTACCTTAGGTTGGGCGAAAAAATTGGCCGCAAGTATTGCCCGAAGTTGCAGTGGCCTATTGCTGTTCCCCGACCCTCCGAGGACTCCCGACGCAATGGCGGCAGTAAGGTCGCCGCCCAAATAAAGGAGCTTTCTAGAAGGTTAGTTGGCGAAACCGGTGCAGAGGGACAATTAGCTACCATCACTCTTTCCCCCACCGCCCCCGGCTGCGGCTGGTTCATCGACCCCACCCCGTCCGACAACGCCGAGTTCCTGCCCACCAGCAACCGCTTCGAGTGGATCGCCACAGCCTCCTGGCGTCAAGACTTCCCCCGTGCCTTAGGCAAAAATCAAGACCGCACCCCATCGGCCCGCAACAATCAATTTTATGTCAGGGCACGCGACCGATTCGGAAGAGCTGCTTGGCCAGTTTAAGGAGATGTTCGCAAATAACCAAGGAGAGCTTGCGATGTTCGATTTTGTTCCGGTCGACTTACCACACAGTGACTACTTTGACGTCCAGAAGGATCAGCAGGGCCGCAGTTGGCAATTGCAACAGGACGACGAACCGGAGATCAGCGGAACTTACGGAGTGTGTAAATTCATGCCTTCGGTAACAGCCAGTAGGGGTTATGCACAACATAGTGACAATCACTACAAACTAGAGGTGAGTGCAACTGCAACAGATATTGGTATTTTCGACCATCCAATGCGGCCAGATTTAGATATATACGGGAACACGTTTACTGTTATTGAATTACCGAAACATGGACAACTCATCAGGTTTGAAAAAAACAACACCTTGAAGGACTTGAGATACGCCCCGAGAAATAACTATCTGGGCGTAGACAAGATTGTGGTTCTCGTCAACGGCATCGATCAACGCACTGCGAACCCAGTGGAGTTCAAGTTAGTATATTTTCTGCAGGTCACCAAGGAGAGCTACCAAGACTACCTTAGATTGGGCGAAAAAATTGGCCGCAAGTATTGCCCGAAGTTGCAGTGGCCTATTGCTGTTCCCCGACCCTCCGAGGACTCCCGACGCAATGGCGGCAGTAAGGTCGCCGCCCAAATAAAGGAGCTTTCTAGAAGGTTAGTTGGCGAAACCGGTGCAGAGGGACAATTAGCTACCATCACTCTTTCCCCCACCGCCCCCGGCTGCGGCTGGTTCATCGACCCCACCCCGTCCGACAACGCCGAGTTCCTGCCCACCAGCAACCCCTTCGAGTGGATCGCCACAGCCTCCTGGCGTCAAGACGTCCTCCGTGCCTTGGGCAAGAGTCACGACCTGACCCCGTCGGCGGACCCCGTCGGCGCCGTCTGACCCCGTCGGCGCCGTCGGCGCGATGAATTCTTCATTCAGACTGGAGAGATCCACATGTTAGCTCCTGACATGCCCAGCACAGAGCCGCCGCAAACGCCACCTGCGTTCTTAGCCCAAGCAATAAGAACTGGCAACAACGACTTGTATGACATAGTTGGTGCCTGCCACCTCAGCCCATCCGCAAAGCAGATAACCATTTCCAACGACAGAAAAGGCTATTACGCGCTTTCAGTCAGATTGTTGGCAAGCAGCAGTTTTGCGGACGAACCGCATTTACCACCGCAACTTAATATTAATTTTGAAAAAGCAGAAGTCACTGTCATTAAAAAACCAGAACATGGTTACATCAGTGAAAATTTGGCTGCAGGAACCAATATATCCTACTATCCTGACGCGGGATACCATGGTGATGACAAAGTGTCTTTCTTGGTCACTATCGACGGAAGGAAGATAACGTTAGTGTATTTTATTAAGGTAAATCCTATTTATGACGTGACCACCAACCCCGATCCGAACATGTACAAGAACCATTGCCCCCATCCCAATCCATGGCGGATTTTTCCTGGGAGTGGCGCCAGCGCAAATGACAGGCGGCCACTCACCGCCAACTCCACAGTAGACCCATCCAAGGTTGGCTTTTCCTTCAAGCCATTCTCCGGCGCTACCCTGGCCCAGGCTACCGGTAACGGAAGAGGTGCCCAAGTAAGCTTGCACGGAGCTGCCGCTGGCTACGGCTGGTTCATCGACCTCACACCGTCCGAGCAACTTCTTGAGGTCAGGTCTTTCCCCGTGCCTTGGCAAAAATTCAAGCCCCCCGTCGGCGAATGCGTTCGGGAGAAGTAACAATGTTAATAGCAGAAATTCCACAAGCACTAGCGAATGAAATTAGCGCAACAAACACGACTGTTGAACAACAACGAAGCAATGCGGCCACGTCTCCGGAATTGCTATATGGAACAATAGGCGTTTGCGTTCTATCACCCACTCTTGGACGAATGCAACACGGGGGCAACTCACCGTTTTCCAACGGCCGCGACATTTACCCAAAAGATAGTGCCGGACAAATATTCCCCGATGCTCGCTTCGACGGTAATTTGCAGGCGGATATCGAGGCAGCTAGAGTTCAGATACTTAAACAACCAAAACACGGACAAATATTAATAAGAGATGGATTTCGGTTTCAATACCTACCTCAAGACGGCTACACGGGTAACGACGAAGCCACCCTCTTGGTTAATATCGGGGGAAAGAATGTAAGAGTAGTCTATTTTATAACAGTCCTAGACATTTCGACCGCAACGAGAGACGACGATCAAAACTATAACTATAGAGAAGCCTATACGAAACACTGCGAAAAGAGCGAGTGGCGCATCTTTTATAACCCGCCAACAACCGGCTCAGTGGCCAACAATGCTACCCATCACGGACTTAACTCTCCAAGGATCACGCCCGTCTTAACCTTGGGCGAAATGTTCAGTGCAGTAATCGGGCAAACCACAGACCACAAAAAAATGCAGCCATCACCCTCTCCCCTACCGCCGCCGGCTACGGCTACGTCTGATTTATCGAACCGCAGCTCCTTGGGGTCAAAAGCTTCTTGGGTTCAGATCTTTCCCCGTGCCTTGGACAGGATCAGCAAAAGCCAATGCATGACCTCGTCGGCGCAAGTGATTAGACCAGCTGCGAACCGACGCCTCTTAGCGGCAGGCATGCTCCAAGATGAACCAACTGGAAGCATGCTGCTACTGCCTGACGACAAGAGCGTCATGCCTGATACAAGAACAGGAGACATAAAAATGCCGATGATCGACATGACAACCCCACCAACGCAGACAGCACCAATAACAGTGTGCGCAATTCAGGGCACGTCTCCTCGTCAGGTTTACGGGGGAATAGAGGTATGTTACCTGAGCCCAACCGCTGAACAAATCAAAAAAACTACTGGACTACCGCACCCATCACTCTCGCCTCGCGATATGGCGAATAACATCTTCTGGGATGGATCGCATTCTCAAATATTTCATTTGGATTACGAGAACGCATCCATTGCCGTACTTCAACCGCCAGAGCACGGAAAAATCAGTGAGGACTTGTCGGCAGAAAGAGACATTCGCTACTATCCAGACGAGGGCTACTCAGGCGATGACAAGATCGTGTTCCTGGCTAACATCGAAGGCTATGAAATACTGGTAATGTATTCGATAAGGGTGAATACGCGCTATTACTCGGACGCGAACGCCAACCCCTACAGCACGCATTGTCCCAGTCCCAACTGGTGGCAAGTCCTCCGTCCTGGAAGTGGGGAGGCTCTTCCTAGCCAAAGTTTTCCATGAATCGACCGATGCCGGAGGAAGGGCTGGTTTCCTCCCCGCTACGATTCTAGGCCAGGCCATTGGCCAATATTCCATTGCCATCATCACCCTCTCCACCACCGCGGCCGGCTACGGCTGGTTCATTGATCTCACGCCAACCGACAACGCCGGATTCGTGCCAACCGAAAACCCGCTGGAGTGGATAGCCCAACCGGGCTCCGAAGGCAAAGGCCGCACGGGCAAAGCCTCTTAGATGCGAAGAGAACAGCTTCCGAAACATGAATGCACACTCGACGCAATGGTATTTTCGGTTGAAAACGAACGAAGCTACAGTAAGTTTGGCTTTTCTCTGAATACACGTGCTTCAAGAACCTTGGCCGGTCACTGTAGATTTTCTGCTTGATAAAATAGTAGCGACTATTGGCGAATCCGGAGATAGATCGGAATTATTACTAGAAACATCGCAATTCAAATCAACAGCTTTCCGGGAGGATTAACAATGCTAATAGCAGACATGCCACAATTCCCAGCAGATGACATCACCACCACAACAACAACAAAGCAATCCGTCGAACAACAGCAAAATATAAAAGCAACCGCTCCGGAATCGATATATGGGACGATGGGTGTTTGCATCGTGTCACCTACGCTTGGACGAATGCAACACGACGACCACTACTCTCCGTTTTCTAACGGCATCGACATTCACCCAAGGGAAAGTGGTGGGCAAATTTTTCCCGAGGCTCGCTTCGACGGTAATTTGCAGGCGGACATCGAGGCGGCCAAGGTTCAGATACTTAAACAACCAAAACGCGGAACAATATTAACAAAGGATGGACTCCGGTTTAAATACGTACCTGAAGACGGCTACACGGGTAACGACGCAGCCACCGTCTTAGTTAATATCGGTGGAAAGCGTGTAAAAGTAATTTATTTCATAAAGGTCCTAGACGTCTCAATCCAAACCAAGGATGACTACGAGAACTATGAAAAAGTATATAGAAGACACTGCAATATGGGCGAATGGCGCATCTCTTACGAGGTGCGCGAAACCGGCTCAGTGGCCAATAATGCTACTCAACATGGATTTAATGCTGCAAGGAGCGCCCCCATCGCAGGCTTCGGCGGTCTCACAGGACCAGGCATCAGGCAAACCACGGGGCAATGGCAAAACGCAACAATCGGCATCCCACCGACTGCCCCCAGAGACGGCTGGCTCATAGCCCCCGCGCCGACCGAAGATGCCGATTTCCTGCTCACCAGAAAACCGCCTGAGTGGATCGCCAAGCATGATGTTCAAGTAGACATTTGCCTGTTTGTCGAAACTCGCCCAATGGTAGGCTGGGCTATCAACAACCTCGTTCCACTTGGGACTGTCGGAGATTATTTAGGAGGCCGATCAAAAGTCGATTTATCCGGACCGACAGAAATTCGCCTCATCGAGCGGCCATCGCACGGTGAAGTGACATTCTACGCAGAGCCGCGCGGAGGCGGCTATTACTACTCCGCTGCCGACCCGGACTTTCGCGGTAGGGAGCAAGTGGTCTTCGAGGTCAAGGCCGTTGGGAAGCGCTTCAAGGTGATCTATACCTTGTACGTTGTCGGCAGCGTTGATCATATCCCGGAAAATACCAAGAGACTCTGCCAAGAGGAAGGAATTGGTTACCGAGCTTCTCCTACAAGCAAGGCCGGGCATGCGCGTACGCAGCTGAGCGGCGGCAGATGGTCTTTTGTATCGCTAGCGATCCACTCGGAAAGCGAGGCGTCGAGCACTGCCTTTCGTGACGTCACGGTAGATTTCGGACAAATCCCAAGCGGCACGCCAGGAGCAAATTCCGCGAAGGACGCAAGAATGGCCCTCTCCTCCACCACTGCCGGCAGCGGTGAGCTCCTGCTCATCGGCAAGCCATTCGAGTGGATCGCCAAGCCGGACTCCGAAGCGGAAGTCAGGACGGGCCTCCGTTCCATTCTGCTTTAGGAATACGGGCATGCGACGGGGCCAGACCAGTTTTTTAGTGCGCAACGCCAAACAGCAGAAAGCCTGCCATGCGCATACACGAGCACGCGTCATCGTATTCAACACACCACTCTCCCTGGAGAAAGCATCGTTCTTGTTGTGAACATACCAATCACACCACCTCAAGAGACCCCAGTAAAAATTGCGCAAGAGCCTGAAGACAAGACAAGTTAAGGAGAGGAACTGTTCGATTAAGCTTTTATGTCACGCATAGAAGTGGGAAATTCATCGTTTTATGCAGACTCCGCTTTCAATAGCCTTGTATTACTCCCACAGGCTACTTCATATCTTGGCTAAAAACGGAGCCCAGGAAACTCAGATTATGGTCGGCGGAAACCAATACGCGACTCAATTTTATCGGGCGTTCTTTACTTGCCGAGGCACGGAACGGTATTTTTGCGCGACCCTCGTTATCATCGATACGCTTATCGATCGGAGCCCGGATACGAGGTCCGGACAAGGTCATGTTTTGGGTCGAAGTTGCCGGGAAGCGGTTCAAGCTAAGCTACGAGCTTTCCGCAAGAGGTGCAGTCGACGAAAAATCGACGCTAAGGTGCGTACCCGTTGAGACGACCAGCGTCCGTCGCCTGTCGGCTTCCGCCGAGCACTTCGCCCCGCGCGACCGGCTCACCGGGAGCGGCCGGGCGCGGCCGAGCCACGAGCGCATCGCCAGGTGGCAAATCGATTGGGGCGATAGTCGGATCGTCCGCTTTGTGGCCATCGCCAGCATCCCTGGCCCGATCAGCCACGGCTGCACAGGCGGCGTTCCCCGCCGCGCGGGCCACGGCTTCGGCGCAGCTGCTGGCGCGCCACAGCCGCCGCGGCGCAGGGGGTTGCGCCCGGTCTAGTGCCTACGAATCCGGGCAACCGCCCGTCCACGGGAACGTGGTATCGCAGCGGACGCTAACTGGTCATCCTCAAGCTTGTAGCACATGTCATTTGCGGAGCCTGCCATGCATGCGACGGGGGAATTACGTCCGGCCATGCTTCTTGTGAACGCGCGGACGTGATACGTTTCCGCCTGTGCTGGCAATGGTGCTGCGCAAGTTTGCTCACAACTTCAAGGATAGAGAAAGATGGCCAAGAAACAGTTTGAGGCGATTCTGCCGGCGGAGGCTGGCTGGGTAGTGATTTACGTCGACACCTCGGCGAAAGACGACATCAAGAAATGGTCCATCACCGAGCGCCTCAACGTGATCGGTTTCGGTGTGCGCCCGGACGACAACTACCCGGTGCCGATCACCGCCATCGGTCCGACCACGCTGTGCAACATGGATGACGGCGGCGACAAGGCCAACGACTGCTACACCGGCTTCTTCCTGCAAGCGCCAAACGGCTGGATCACCGGCGCCGTGCCGGAAACGAGATGGCCCGATCTCGACGCTTTCGTCAATCAGGCCGCCCATGTCTACATCGGTATGGGACGCATGGAACCCAGCGAACTCGTCGTCTGAAACGCCCAAGACTCATCGCGCCGCGGCCCGTTTAACGGTCATGAAACCTGGAGACACCCCAAGTCATGAGAGTCATGACCGTTTCCCCCCTCTTCCCCAGCCCTTCTCCCGCGAGGAGAGAAGGGAGCTTCGTGAGTCGCTTGCGCGACTTTCACGTTAACGCGGGGTCGCGGTGGGTTCTCGCGGCGCAGCGCCCGCGGGGCGCCGAGCAAAGCGAGCGAAGCAGGCCTTGTCCGCCTCACCGGCGCCGTCGGGTGCGGTCCGGCCGCTTGCGTTGGATTCGATTGCTGCCAGCCGATGACGGCAATGGATTCCCGAGCAAACGGTGAATCTCCAGACCTTCGATCTGAACGACATCAGCCGTGAGCCCACGGATGAACAACTCGAGGCCCTGATGAAAGCCGTTACCGCCGAAGCACGCAGACACTCCTCGCTGGCGCGCGCGCAGCGGCTGCGTCCCCTGGGCGCCGACGTGTCGGCGATAAAGAGGCGTTCCCGCCAAGAGTACTCAGCAATGCGCCTTCGGTGGCCACGCGGGCATGCCGCGGATCCGTGATGACCTGCTGATTCGACAGCAGCTTCCAGGCGGCTTGAGCCGTCCATGCCGCTGCTGGATTGATTCTAAGAGTGGTTTTTGGAGGCGCGACCCGGAGTCGAACCGGGCTGAACGGATTTGCAATCCGGTGCATAACCGCTTTGCTATCGCGCCGTGCCTGCCTGAAGGCAGGGACTGCCGTTGAGGGCGGAAAAACTGGCCACCCGGCAGAAATGTGGAGCGGGAGAAGAGTCTCGAACTCTCGACCTATACCTTGGCAAGGTATCGCTCTA
>JEMX01000013.1:0-30787 GCA_000585055.1 Candidatus Accumulibacter appositus | reverse complement strand
AACTGAGCTACTCCCGCATGAAGCGAAGGCGCATTATAAAGGCCTGCCCGAACCTGTCAATGGTTTAGAGCACAATCCGCCACTCCCGGCCGGCGCGTTTGCCCGCCTCCGGCCTCGCCGCTAACGCTTCTTGTCCTCTTCGATCAGGTGCGGCCAGGCCATGCGCATGTAGTAGCCCATCGACCACAGGGTGAGTAGCCCATCGACCACAGGGTGAGCACGGCCGCGATGTAGATCAGCCAGGTGCCGGCCTGGAAAACGTCCCAGCCATCGAGCGGCGCGTAATAGAGCAGAAAGGGGATGGCGAACATCTGCGCTGTGGTCTTGATCTTGCCGATCATCGAGACGGCGATACTGCGATGGGCGCCGATCTGCGCCATCCATTCGCGCAAGGCGGAAATGGTGATTTCACGGCCGATGATGATGGCCGCCAGGATGGCGTCGAGCCGGCCCAGTTGCACGAGCACGATCAGCGCCGCGGCGACCATCAGTTTGTCGGCAACCGGGTCGAGGAAGGCGCCGAAGGCCGAGGTCTGCTGCCAACGACGCGCCAGATAGCCGTCGAGCCAGTCGGTGACCGCGGCGACGACGAACACCACTGTCGCCGCCAGATCGCGGCCGACGAACTGCACCCAGGACTCGGGAACGTAGTAGATGGCGATCAGTAGCGGGATCAGGATGATCCGCAGCCAGGTCAACAGAATGGGTATGTTCAGTGGCATCAATGCAACGCTGCGTAAATTTTCTCGGCGAGCTCCCGGCTGATCCCTGGAACGGCTGTCAGTTGGTCAATCCCGGCATCAGAAATACCTTGCAAGCCGCCAAAACGGGAAATCAGCCCTTTGCGACGCTTGGGCCCGATACCGCCGATGTCTTCGAGTCGCGAAGCGTGCACCGCCTTGCCGCGTCGGGCGCGATGGCCGGAAACGGCGAAACGATGCGCCTCGTCACGGACTTCCTGAATCAAGTGCAGCGCGGGATGTTCAGAGGGCAATTGTAACGGCTCGCGGCGATCAGCGAAAATCAGCGTTTCGAGTCCCGGCTTGCGTGCCTCTCCCTTGGCGACGCCCAGTAGAGGGAGATAGCTCAGGCCGAGCTCCTCGAGGGCCGAGGCTGCCGAAGCGACCTGGCCACTGCCGCCGTCGATCAGGATCAAGCTCGGGACGGGGCCATCACTGGGCAGCAGCTTGGCGTAGCGGCGCAAGACGGCCTGGCGAATCGCCGCATAATCGTCGCCGGGCTGGATGTCCTGGATATTGAAGCGTCGGTAATCCGACTTGCGCATGCCGCTCCCCTGATAGACGACGCAGGCGGCAACCGTCGACTCGCCCTGGGTGTGGCTGATGTCGAAGCATTCGATACGCACTTCCTTGCCCTCCTCGACTTCCAGGCCCAGCGCTGCGCAGAGCGCTTCCAGGCGTTCTCCCTGCCGGGACAGCGTACTGCGGCGGGCGGCAATCGCCAGGCGCGCGTTCTGCTCGGCCATTTCCACCCAGACGCGCTGCACGGTCAGCCGCGGCTGCGCGACCCTGACCGGCCGGCCAGCGATTTCGCCGAGCCAATCGGCAGGCTCGCCGAGCCAATCGGCAGGCTCGTCGTCAGCCGGCGGCAGGTTGACCAGCAGGCGCGGCGGCACGGGGTGCGCGACGTAGTGCTGGGCGAGAAAGGCGCTCAGCGCTTCGCGCGGCGACGAATCCGCCGAGTTGCTGGGAAACTGCGGCCGGTCGCCGAGATGACGGCCACCGCGAATCATCGCCAGATTGACGCACAGCATGCCGCCTTCCGCAACGGCGACGACAACATCCACGTCGCCCGCCTTGCCGCTGTCGACGTACTGCTTGTCCTGCACCTGCCGCAAGGACTGGATCTGATCGCGACAGATCGCCGCCTGCTCGAAAGCCAGTTTTTCTGCCGCCTGATCCATGGCTGCCGACAGGCGCCCGATCACGTCCTGCTGGCGCCCCTGCAGGAACATCGTCGCCATCTCGACGTCCTCGGCATAGCGCTCGGGCGCAATCAGGCCGACGCAAGGTCCCGAACAGCGCTTGATCTGGTAGAGCAGGCAGGGCCGTGAGCGGTTGTTGAAGACCGGGTTTTCGCAGGTGCGCAGACGAAACATTTTCTGCAACAGGTGGATGCTCTCGCGCACCGCTTGCGACGACGGAAAGGGCCCGAAATAGTCGGCCCGCTTGTCGGTCGCACCGCGGTAGAAGCCCAGGCGCTGGTAGCGGTCGTGGGTGAGGACGATGTACGGGTAGGACTTGTCGTCCCGAAAAAGGATGTTGTAGCGCGGCGCCAGGCTCTTGATGAGATTGTTCTCCAGGAGCAGCGCTTCGGCTTCCGATCGCGTCACCGTCGTCTCGACAGCGGCAATTTGCGCGACCATCAGCGCGATCCGCGGACTCGGGTGACGCTCACGAAAATACGAAGCGACGCGCTTCTTGAGGTTTTTTGCCTTGCCGACATAGAGTACTGCGCCGGCCGCGTCGATCATGCGATAGACGCCGGGCAGTTCGGTCAAGGTGGCGAGCAGGGATTTTGCGTCGAAAGGGAGTTCGGGGAGTTCCATGTGCATTCGCGGTGGCTGCCGGCTGGCGTAGGATAGCGCGGGGGGCGAAGGGTACCGCAACCTAGGGATTTCGATGTTATCACGCCCACCGACCGTGCCCGCACGACGACCAAGCCTGCGCCGCCTTGCACGCGTATGCGCCCGCAACACGCCTACCAATTGCCGCCATGCCAAACCCGCCCTCTAGACCCGATTGGGATATCTTCTGCCAGGTCATCGACAATTTCGGCGACATCGGGGTCTGCTGGCGCCTGGCCAGGCAGTTGCGCCGCGAGCGGCAGTTGCGCGTGCGCCTGTGGGTCGACCAACTGGAGACCTTCCGGCCCCTGCTCCCGGAAGTCGACCCCGGGCGGTCGATCCAGGACTTGCATGGCGTCGAAATCCGCCGCTGGGAATCGCCCTTCGTCAGCCCGCTGCCCGCGCCGGTGGTACTGGAGACTTTCGCCTGCCGGATTCCCGAGACCTTCGTCGCAGCCATGGCGCAGCAGAGGCCGCCGCCGGTATGGATCAACCTCGACTATCTGAGCGCCGAAGCCTGGGTACCGGGCTGTCATACGCTGCCCTCACCGCACCCCCGCCTGCCGCTGACCAAGTTCTTTTTCTTTCCGGGCTTCACCCGCGCGACCGGCGGCCTGTTGCGCGAGCGCGACCTGCAGGCGCGCCGCCAGCAGTTCACCGCCGACGCCGAGCAACAGCGCGTTTTCTGGCGCCGGACGGGCGCCGCGCCGCCGCCCGTCGGCAGCCTGCGGGTCTCGCTGTTCGCCTACGAGAACCCGGCCATCGGCGAGCTGTTGCCGCTCTGGCAAGCTGCGGACACGCCGGTCTGCTGCCTGGCGCCACTATCGCGCCCGTTGACGGCCATCGAAGCCTACGCCGGTCAAGCGCTCAAGGCCGGCGACATGGTGCGCCGTGGTGCGCTTGAAATCCGCATCCTGCCCTTTCTCGAACAGAACGCTTACGACCAGCTGCTGTGGCTTTGCGACCTCAATTTCGTGCGCGGCGAAGATTCCTTCCTGCGTGCGCAATGGGCGGCACGGCCAATGGTCTGGCACATCTACCCGCAGCAGGAGGCGGCGCACCTCGTCAAACTCGACGCTTTCCTGGACCTCTACTGCGCCGACCTGCCGGCAGCGAGCGCTACGGCCGTACGCAAGTTCTGGCACGCGTGGAACCTGGGGCGCGTCGACGCCACGCACTGGCAGAACTTCGCAGCGTCTCTGCCGACCCTGCGCGAGCACGCGCAATACTGGCAGGAAGCACTCGCCGAAGAGGATGATTTGAGCACTCGCCTGCTGTCCTTTGCCGGTTCCAGGCTATAATTTTGGGTTTCCCAAACAGCTTTCCGGAACGCCCTATGAAAACAGCACAAGAGCTTCGCGCCGGCAACGTCTTCATGGTCGGCAACGACCCGATGGTGGTTCTCAAGACCGAGTACGTCAAATCCGGTCGCAACGCGTCGGTGGTCAAGATGAAAATGAAGAACCTGCTCACCGACTCCCCCAGCGAGACCGTCTATCGTGCCGACGACAAATTCGACGTCATCCAGCTCGATCGCAAGGAAGTCAGCTACTCCTACTTCGCCGATCCGCTCTACGTCTTCATGGACGCCGAGTACAACCAGTATGAAATCGAAGCCGACTGCATGAGCGACGCGCTCAACTATCTCGAAGACGGCATGCCCTGCGAGGCAGTCTTCTACAACAACAAGGCGATCTCGGTGGACCTGCCGAGCAGCGTCGTTCGCGAAGTCGTGTATACCGAGCCGGCAGTGAAAGGCGACACCTCGGGCAAGGTGATGAAACCGGCCCGGCTGGCCACCGGTTTCGAGCTGCCGGTCCCGGCCTTCGTCGAGATCGGCGACAAGATCGACATCGACACCCGCTCCAACGAATACCGCTCGCGCGTCCGCTAGCCGTCGCGGTCCGGGCAACCGCTGCGGGCAACCGCTCCGGGCACAGCTCTGCACCGGCAAGCAAGCAGCGCGGTCCCCGCCCACCGCACGCCGACACAACAGGCAGCCTCGGCTGCCTGTTTTCTTTCCGACCTCAGGCCGACAGCTGGCGCGCGGTCTCGACCCCAGCCTGGTAGGCGGCGTCCTGCTGCAGGCTGGCCCAAGCGATAGCAGGGCTCGCCGGACAGAGGCGCTCGACGCGCGCCGCGCGCCGCGGATCGGCGACTAGCCGCCAGCGCTCAAGCAGGTCGCCGACCGATTGCGGCGTATTGCAGACCAGCAACATGTCGCAGCCGGCGTCCCAGGCGGCCGTGCAGCGCGCGACGATGTCGCCGGCGACGCTGGCCCCGGCCATCGACAGATCGTCGCTGAAAATCACGCCCTCGAAGCCCAGTTCCTCACGCAACAGGCGTATCCAGACCGGCGAGAAACCCGCCGGTCGTGGATCCACCTGCGGATAGATGACGTGCGCCGGCATGACCGCGTCGAGCGCCAGCCGCCGGTAGGGTTCGAGGTCGGGCGCCAGCTCATCGAGGCGGCGCGTGTCCACCGGCAGGTCGACGTGCGAATCAGCCTCGACCCAGCCGTGCCCGGGAAAATGCTTGCCACAGGCAGCCATGCCGGCGGCGCGCAGACCTTCGATGAGCGCTGCCGCGAGCTCGGCGACGACGGCGGGGTCGCGATGCAGCGAACGATCACCGATGACGCTGCTGCGTCCCCAGTCGAGATCGAGCACCGGCGTAAACGACAGATCGACACCACGGGCGCGCAACTCGGCGGCAAGAACAAAAGCCAGCTCGCGGGCAGCCGTCAGTGCGGCCTGCGGGTCGCGGTCCCAGCATTCGCCAAGGCGGCGCATCGCCGGCAGATGCGTGAAGCCCTGCCGGCAGCGCTGTACCCTGCCGCCTTCGTGATCGATGGCAATCGGCAGTGCCGGCGAACGCAGGGCATGCACTTCGCTGCTCAGCTGCTCGAGCTGTTCCGGCGACTGGTAGTTGCGGGCAAAAAGGATCAGACCGCCGACCAGCGGATGGCACAGGCGCTGGCGTTCGAGGTCGGACAGGCGGAGCCCGGCGACATCGATCATCAGCGGGCCGAGAGGCAGCTTGATCGGCGCCGTGGCGCCGGGATTCATACCATTCACAGCATTCATAGCATTCGTTCCATTCATGCCGCCCGCCTCGTTCATGCCTGCTCCAGGATGACGAAAGCCACCGCATAGTCGTTCTCGTCGCTGATCGAGAGGTGGGCAACCAGGCCTCGCTGGGCGAGCAGAGTGGCCAGCGGCGCAGCATACTCGAACAGCGGTCGGCCCAGAGAATCATGCACGACGCCGATATTCGGCAGGGTCGCGGGCGCGCTCAGGCCAATACCGAGCGCCTTGCCGAAGGCTTCCTTGGCGGCGAAACGCTTGGCGAGAAAGCGCGCCGGCTGGTGCGCGGTGGCAAATTCGCTACATTCGCGCGGCGACAGCAGCTTCGCCAGCGCGCGTTGGCCGTGCCGCTCATAGAGCCCGCCCAGGCGGGCAACGGCGACGATGTCGGTGCCGATGCCGGCGATCATGTCGGGGTCGCCGGCGGCAGCGCCTGCGCTTCACGCATCAGGCGTTTCATTTCGCGGACCGCCTCGCGCAAGCCGACGAAGATCGCCCGACTGATGATCGCGTGGCCAATGTGCAGTTCGCGGATGCCGGCCAGCTGCGCCACCGGCTGCACATTGAAGTAGTTGAGTGCGTGCCCGGCGTTGAAGCGCATGCCGAGCTGGCGAATCGCTGCGCCGGCGATGCTGATCTTCTCGATCTCGGCCAGGACTGCGGGGCTTTCGGGGTCGCGCCCCTGGGTGTAGAAGGCGTGCGCGTAAGGGCCGGTGTGGATCTCGCAGACGCGCGCGCCAATGCGTGCGGCCGCTTCCACCTGCGCCGGGTCGGCGTCGATGAAGACGCTGCTGATGATGCCGGCGTCGGCCAGGCGGGCGACCGACTGGCGCAGTGTGGACTCCTGTGCCAGGACGTCGAGCCCGCCTTCGGTGGTCACTTCGTGCCGCCCTTCCGGCACCAGCATCGCCATCTGCGGCTTGACGCGACAGGCGATGGCAATCATTTCCTCGGTTGCCGCCAGCTCCAGGTTGAGCTTTATCTGCGCCAGCTCGCGCAGTTTCTCGACGTCGGCGTCCTGAATGTGTCGTCTATCCTCACGCAGGTGGATGGTGATCCCGTCGGCACCACCGAGGTGCGCTTCGACCGCCGCCCAGACCGGATCGGGTTCGTAGGTGCAGCGTGCCTGTCGGATTGTCGCCACGTGGTCGATATTGACGCCCAGTTCGATCATAGTTCCTGTAGCTCCCTGAAGATCCTGCGGCTCGCCAGATGCCTGCCGCCGGTATAGTGGCCAATCAGCGTGCGCATCAGCTGCTTGGCTTCGGCCAGCGAGCGCGGATCGGAAAAGTCCTCGCGCGCCAGATCGAGCAGGGTCCTGCCGCTCACCGTGAGCGCCGAGTCACCCGGCCCGGCGAGGCGTACCGGACCACGCTCGATCTCGTAGCCGTAGTGTGCGCCGCCCTCGACGCTGACGCCATCGGCGTCGGTCTCGAGCATCAGCCCGTAGCCCAGTTCCTGCAGCAACGCCCGCTCGAAGCAGCGCAGATCCGCTTCCTGCGCACCGTCGGCAAAGCGGCGCAAGGTTTCCGCGTAGACCGAGAACAGCCGCGCATGGGCATCCTCGCGCGGCAGCAGGTGCATCAGCAACTCGTTGAGGTAATAGCCACAAAACAGCGATTTTCCTCCCAGCAGGGGCTGCCCACCTCGCCACTCGGCCTTCATCAGGGTCTGCACCTCGCCTCGGCCCGCCCAGCCGACCTCGAGCGGCTGAAAGGCGAGCAGCACGCCGCGCAACACCGAGCGCGGCCGGCGCGCGCCACGCGCGAGCAGGGCGACCCGGCCGAAATCGCGCGAAAAGACATCGATGATGAGACTGGTTTCGCTGTAGGGATAGGCATGCAGCACGAACGCCGGCTGTCCATCGACCTTGTGCCGCTGATTCATTGCTTCACTTTTCGACCTGCGCGCCGGCAATCAACAAGCGCAGCGCTACTTCCTGCCCCATCATCAAATGCGCGATGTTGGTAAGCGTCGTAACGTCCGCAGGATTGCTACGATTCGTACCACTCGTACTACTCGTAGCCCAGGCTCTTGAGTAGCTGCGCATCGTCGGCCCAACCCGAATTGACCTTGACAAAGACTTCCAGAAAAACCGGCCCGCCAAACATTCGCTCCATATCCTGCCTCGCCTCGGAGGCAATGCGCTTGACCACTTCGCCTCCCTTGCCGATGACAATCGACTTGTGCCCGGCGCGGTCGACAACAATCGCCGCACTGATCCGCCGCAGCGGACCGTCGAGGACGAAGCGCTCGATCTCGACGGTCGCACCGTAAGGCAGCTCGTCGCCGATCAGGCGAAAGAGCTTTTCGCGAATGTACTCGGCGGCGAGGAATTTCTCGCTGCGGTCGGTGATCTCGTCTTCGCCGAAGAGCAACTCGTCGTTCGGCAGGTGCTTGCGCGCTTCGCCGAGCAGCGCATCGAGTTGCGCGCGGCGCGTCGCGCTGACCGGAACGATGGCCGCGAACTCACCCTCGCCGGCCAACTGCGTGAGATACGGCAGCAGCTCGGCCTTGTTCTTGATCTGGTCGATCTTGTTCACCACGATGATCACCGGACAGCCTTCCGGCAGCAGCTTGCGCACCGCACGATCGCGCTCATCGAAGCGGCAGGCTTCGACGACAAACAGGATCACATCCACTTCGCCGAGCGCCTGCCTGACGCCGCGATTCATCGCCTGGTTGAGGGCATTGACGTGCTTGGTCTGGAAACCGGGAGTATCGACGAAGACATACTGCGCATCGGCCTCGGTGAGGATGCCCATGATGCGATGGCGGGTGGTCTGGGCGCGCCGCGAGACGATACTGACTTTTTCGCCGATCAAGGCATTGAGCAGCGTCGACTTGCCGACATTGGGGCGGCCGACGATCGCAATGCGACCGGAAACGATTTCACTCATGAGCTGGCCATCCCTGCAAGTGCACGTTCGGCGGCCACCTGCTCTGCCGCCCGGCGCGTACTGCCGCTCCCCTCACTGCAGATACGCAATGCCTCGATGGTGCAGGTAACCGTGAAATGCTGCGCATGGGCCTCGCCCTCGGTATTGATCAGCGCGTATTGCGGCAAGGCCAGGCGTCGCCCCTGCAGGTACTCCTGCAGGCGCGTCTTGGCATCCTTGATCCCCTGCCCTGGCGCCAGTTTGACAATCATGTCCTGGTACAGGCGGAGGATGACTTCGCTGGCCGCGTCGAAGCCTGCATCCAGCCAGACCGCACCAAACAGGGCTTCGAGGGCATCGGCCAGGATCGACGGGCGTCGATGCCCGCCACTCTTCTGCTCACCCTCACCAAGCAGAAGATGGTCGCCCAATGAGAGCGCCAAAGCCTGCCGGTGCAGGCTGTCCTGGCGCACCAGATTGGCCCGCAGCCGCGACAGATCGCCTTCGGGCAGGTTCGGAAAATGCTCGAACAGGCGACGCGCAATGGCCGCGTTGAGAACGGCATCGCCGAGGAATTCGAGGCGCTCGTTATGGGGAGAAGAGTAGCTGCGGTGGGTCAGCGCCGTCTGCAGGAGTTCGCGGTCGCGAAAGGTGTAGCCGAACGCCTTTTCGAGTCTGCGCTCTGTCATTGCCCGCTATCGCGCGCCGACGACGAGCCCGAGAATTCGATCAGCAGACTGACATTGCCGGCCAGCGGAATACGCCGCTCGTAGGCGAAGGCAACGACCACCTGGTTTTCCTCCTTGAAGACATCCAAATCGGCCGGCCCGAGGGTCTTGATGTGCTCGACTTCAGCGTACTGGCCAAAAGCGTGGCGAATCTCGGCAACCGTCTTGCCCGACGACTCACTGGCCACCGCCTTGACCGCGTGCCTGATCTTGGAATACTCGATAACATCGGGAAGTACCCGGATGACAAGGATTGCCACCAGTCCGATGGCGATGCCCCACAGCAGCAGGGCGGAAAGTGCCAAACCACGCTGACGCTTGATAGTCATAGTGTGAGTTCCTTAGCCGAACGAGCCAATGCGCTTGAAATCACTGAAATTCAACCAGATGAAGAAAGCCTTGCCGACAATATTCGCTTCGGGAACGAAACCCCAGAAGCGGCTGTCGCGACTGTTGTCGCGGTTGTCTCCCATCACGAAGTACTCACCCGCTGGCACGGTGCAGATCACGCCCGCACTATTGTAGGAGCAGTTCTCGCGATTCGGGAACTGCGCGGGATGGGGAATGTAGGCGGGCGCATCACGATCGTTGAGCATTCGATGCCCCTCCTCGCCCAGCTGCTCGACGAATTGCTCCGAATAGTACAGCCGTTCCGGATGCAGATAGTCCTCTACCTGCTCCACCGCTACCGGGAGACCATTGATCGTCAGTCGCTTGTTCTGGTAAGCCACTTTGTCGCCGGGAAGGCCGACCACGCGCTTGATGTAGTCGAGCGAGGGATCCTCCGGATAACGAAAGACCATCACGTCGCCGCGCTGCGGACTGTTGATGTCGATGATCTTCAGGTTGGCAACGGGCAGGCGAATTCCGTACGTATATTTGTTGACGAGAATGAAATCACCGACCAGTAGCGTCGGGATCATCGAGCCCGATGGAATCTTGAAAGGCTCGACAATGAACGAACGCAGGACGAAGACCACCAGAATGACCGGAAAAAAACTCGCGCCATATTCGACCCACCACGGCTCCGCGGCGTCGGCAGCACGACGCTTCCGGAAAACGAGGGCATCCGCCGCCCAGACAGCACCGCTGACCAACAACAGGATCAACAGGATCAATGCAAAATTCACTGGTTCACTCCCCCTTTACTTGCCGACACGCAACACAGCAAGGAAAGCCTCCTGTGGAATCTCGACTGACCCGACCTGTTTCATGCGCTTCTTGCCTGCCTTCTGCTTCTCAAGCAGTTTCCTCTTGCGCGAGATGTCGCCGCCATAACACTTGGCGGTAACATCCTTGCGCATCGCCTTGACGTTCTCACGGGCAATGATGTTGGCGCCGATGGTGGCCTGAATGGCGACATCGTACATTTGCCGCGGGATCAGCTCCCGCATCTTGGCCGCCAGTTCACGCCCGCGATAAATGGCGTTGCTGCGATGCAAAATCACCGACAGGGCATCGACTTTCTCACCGTTGATCAGGATATCGAGCTTGACCACGTCGGCCGCGCGATACTCCTTGAAGTCGTAGTCGAGCGAAGCGTAGCCACGCGAAACCGACTTCAGGCGGTCGAAGAAATCCATCACTACTTCGGCCATCGGCATCTCGTAAACCAGTTGCACCTGACGACCGTGATAGGTCATGTCGACCTGATTGCCACGTTTCTGGTTGCACAGCGTGATAACGTTGCCCAGGTAGTCCTGCGGAACAAAGACGGTAACGGTGATGATCGGTTCGCGGACTTCCTCGGTCTTTGAAAGATCTGGCAACTTGGCCGGGTTCTCCACCTGAACGACGCTGCCATCACGCAGCAGAACTTCATAGACCACCGTCGGTGCCGTGGTGATCAGGTCCTGGTCGAACTCGCGCTCGAGACGTTCCTGGACGATCTCCATGTGCAGCAGGCCGAGAAAGCCGCAACGAAAACCAAAGCCAAGCGCCTGCGAGACCTCGGGTTCGTAATGCAGCGAGGCATCGTTGAGCGTCAGCTTCTCGAGTGCATCACGTAGCGAGTCGTACTGATTGGACTCGACCGGATAGAGGCCGGCGAAGACCTGTGACTTGATTTCCTTGAAGCCCGGGAAGGCCTTGGCCGTCGGCCGGTCAAACAGGGTCACCGTATCGCCGACCTTGGCGGCCTGCAGTTCCTTGATCCCGGAGATGATGTAACCGACCTCGCCAGCGCGCAGAGCGTCACGCGGCACCGCTTTCGGGGTAAACACGCCGACCTGGTCGCAGAGGTGCGTCGAGCCGGTGGCCATCAGATGAATCTTTTCCTTCGCTCGCAGCGTACCGTCGAAGACGCGCACCAGCATCACCACGCCAACGTAGTTATCGAACCAGGCGTCGATCAGCAGAGCCTTGAGGGGCGCTTCCGGATCACCCTTGGGTGCGGGAATGCGCTCGATGATCGCTTCCAGGACGTCCTCGACACCGAGACCGGTCTTCGCCGAGGTCAACACCGCCTCGCTGGCGTCGATGCCGATCACATCCTCGATTTCCTGGCGCGCCTTGTCCGGCATCGCCGACGGCAGATCGACCTTGTTCAGCACCGGCATGACATCGACACCCAGCTCGATGGCTGTATAGCAATTGGCGACGGTCTGCGCTTCGACGCCTTGTGAGGCATCGACGACCAGCAAGGCCCCTTCACAGGCAGAAAGCGAGCGCGACACCTCATAGGAGAAGTCAACGTGCCCTGGCGTATCGATCAGATTCAGATTGTAGATCTCACCACTGCGCGCCCGGTACTGCAGTGCTGCCGTCTGCGCCTTGATGGTGATCCCGCGCTCGCGCTCGATAGCCATCGAATCCAGCACTTGTGCCTCCATCTCGCGATCGGAAAGGCCACCGCAAAGATGAATGATGCGATCGGCGAGCGTCGACTTGCCATGATCGATGTGGGCGATGATGGAAAAATTGCGAATGTGTTGCATGGACCTCGTGTCGGCGCCGTCTCGGCCGCGCCGCCCCTGAAAAAAAGGGTGCCGCTGAGCACCCTTGGTCGAACTGACTGAAGGCGCGGATTCTAGCCGATTTTGCTCAAATAATCACGGACTTTGCCGACGTCGAGGAAGTGGTGGCAGAGCTCGTGCCCCTCGTGCAGAAGCACCGGCACCAACTCATCGTAGCGCTTTTCCAGCGCCGCGTCGGCGTCGACATCGAGCACCTCGAGGACGAAACCGCACTCCTTCGCCAGCGCTCCCAGCGCCTCTTCCATGTCCTGACACAGATGGCAATAGTGCCGCGAAAGCAGCGTCAGCCGCGTTGCCTGCTTCACTCGCCATTCCTGTCGGGCAAACCCTTGATGGTCACAAAAGTCTGCAGCTCGCCGCGACGCACCAGTAGAGTCACGTTGGCCGACTTGTCGAGCGCCAGCAGCAGCTTGTTGAACTGCTCGGCGCTGCTCAACTCGGTACTCGTGCCGCGCGAGATAATCGCCAGGAGCACATCGCCGGGCCGCAGTTCGGCGCGTGCCGCATTGCCGCGAACGTCGTCGATCAGCAGGCCATGCTTGAGCTTGAGCTCGCGCTTCTGCTCTGCCGTCAGCTCCGACACCACCAGGCCGAGTCGATTGGCGGCTCGCTCGGCCGGCCTGCCACTTCCGGTCGTGCTGCTGGCCAGTTTCTCCTCGGGGATTTCACCGACCACCACGCTCACTTCGCGGCTTGCTCCCTTGCGCCAAAGCTGCAGCTTGACCTTGCTGCCCGGCCTGGTCGCCGCAACGATGCGTGGCAGGTCGCTGGAGCTGTTAACCGTCTTGTCGTCAAATTTCAGGATCACATCGCCGGCCTCGACGCCGGCCTTGTCCGCCGGCCCGCCGCTCTCGACGGCATTCACCACCGCCCCCGTCGCCTTACTCAAGCCGAAGGACTCGGCCAGCTCCTTGCTCACTTCCTGAATGACCACCCCGATGCGACCGCGGCTGACCTTGCCAGAGGCGCGCAGCTGTGCCTGAACGTCCATCGCCACGTCGATCGGAATAGCAAAGGAAATGCCCATGAAACCGCCGGACCGACTATAGATCTGGGAATTGATACCCACTACCTCGCCCTGCAGGTTGAACAGCGGGCCGCCTGAATTTCCCGGGTTGACCGCCACGTCGGTCTGGATAAAGGGGACATAGTTTTCCTGCGGTAGCGAGCGTCCCTTGGCGCTGACGATTCCGGCCGTGACGCTGTTGTCGAAACCGAACGGCGAACCAATGGCCACCACCCACTCGCCGACCTTGAGCACATTCGGGTCACCAAAGCGCACCGTTGGCAAAGACGTCGCTTCGATCTTGATCAACGCCACATCGCTTCGCTTGTCAGCGCCAATGACTCGCGCTTTCAGTTCACGTTTGTCGGTCAGGCGGACGAGGATCTCATCGGCCGCATCAACCACATGCGCATTGGTCAGGATGTAACCGTCGGCGCTAACAATGAACCCTGAACCGAGAGAACGGCTCTGGAATTCGCGCGGCTCACCCGGCATCCCCGGCACCCCGGGCACGCCCGGTTGGCGGGGAATGAAGCGCCGAAAGAACTCGAACATCGGATCGTCTTCATCGAAAGGGAAGGGATGCGCGCCGCGCCCATTGCCGCGCGAGCTCTGGGTGGTACTGATATTGACCACCGCCGGCCCCTGCTTTTCCACCAACTCGGTGAAGTCAGGCAAGCCGCGACTCTGCGCTTGCGCGAGCAGCGAAAAAACGGTCAAGCAAAAAGCGGCAAACAACTGTTTCATGGCACCAAACACCTCCTGAGTGTCACTGTATCACCGCCGACCGGAGCGGCAGCAGTGCAGGGAATTTGAGGACGACCGGGCAGAACGTCAAGATGTGATCGACGGTTGGCAACGCGGATCGGAAGCGTCGCGCCGTTGCGCACGCCGCAAGCCCAGCCAACCGACCAGCAAACCGGCCATTGCGCCGCCGATAGCGCCTGCTTCGCCTGCAGCCGCCGAACCGGCCAGCGCCCCGAGCAACAGCGCCAGCCACGGAAAGGCATAGGCGGCGAACGCACTGCGGCGAAGCGAGCCCTCGCCAATGCGCACTTGCACGCGCTCACCCACCGAACGCCGCTCCGGGTTGGGCACGCGAAAAGTACGCGGCGTACTGCACAAGAGCTTGGCCAGGTTGTTGCCGCCGCAACCACCCACTTCCCGGCAGCGACCACAACCACTCTCGTCCATGCGTATCAAGGCATGCTCGCCGTCGACGGCGGCCACCGTTCCCCACGCCCCGGTCATTGTCGATGGCTTATCACCCATGGCTACCACCTGCGATCGGCAGAAATATCGAGCAAGGGCTTCAATTTTTCAGCGACCGCCTCGCGCGCACGGAAAATGCGCGAGCGCACCGTCCCAATCGGACAGCTCATGGCTTCGGCAATTTCCTCGTAGCTCAAGCCATCGATCTCGCGCAGGACAATCGCGTTGCGCAACTCGTCCGGCAAGCCGTCCATCGCGGCATTGATCGTCTCGCCGATCTGCTTGGACTGCAAGAGACTTTCCGGCGTATTGATGTCTCGCAACTGGCTGGCGTCCTCGAAGCTCTCTGCGTCCTGAGCATCAAATTCGGTCGATGTCGGTGCGCGCCGCCCCTGGGCAACCAGATAGTTCTTCGCCGTATTGATGCCAATGCGATAGAGCCAGGTATAAAACGCACTCTCACCCCGAAACGATGGCAGCGCCCTATAAGCCTTTATGAACGCCTCCTGAGCCACATCGTCTACTTCAGCCGCGTCACGTACGAAGCGCGACAACAAGCGCGCGAGCTTGCGCTGATATTTTGCGACCAAAAGCTCGAAAGCGTGCTTGTCCCCAGCCTGTGCGCGTTCGACCAGCAGCTGGTCAACTTCGCGTTCACTCATGCTCTCTGCTTATCCTGTTGAAGACGATATCGTTATTTGCGCAAAAGTATAGCGCAAGCCTTCCATTGTCATCGTAACAGTGCGTGAGCAGCGAGCGGCGCTCTGACCGGCCTGAAAATGGCCGCGCGACGCAGCGCTATTGCAGCCCGGTGCACATGCTATAGTTGCAGCCCCTTCCTGGCAGGATCTCCAGCGTGCCGCTTTGCTCTGACGTTCTCATCATTGGCAGCGGCCTGGCTGGACAGGCGGCCGCACTACGGCTGGCGCAATCGCGCAAGGTCACGCTGATCAGCAAGCGTGCTCTTGAAGATAGCGCATCGAGTTGGGCCCAGGGCGGAATCGCGGCAGTGCTCGACAATCGCGACTCGATCGAAGCGCATATCCGAGACACGATTAGCGCCGGCGCGCTGCTCAACGACCCGCGGGCAACGCGCTTCGTGATCGAGAACGGTCGCCGGGCAGTCGACTGGCTGATTGAACAGGGCGTCCCCTTCACTCGCGATCAGGATGGCTACCATCTGGCCCAGGAGGGCGGTCACAGTGCCCGGCGCGTCATCCATGTCGCCGACGCGACCGGCCTAGCCGTTCAGACGACACTGACGCACAAGGTGCGCCAACACCCGAATATCACCATCCTCGAACAGCACATCGCCGTCGACCTGATTACCGGCGAAAAACTCGGGCTGAAGGAGCGGCGCTGCTACGGTGCCTATGTCCTGGATACCGCCAACGGCGACGTGTTGACACTGGGCGCTCAACACACGCTGATCGCCACCGGCGGTGCCGGCAAAGTCTATCTCTATACCACCAATCCAGACACCTCCACCGGCGACGGCATCGCCATGGCCTGGCGTGCCGGCTGCCGGGTTGCCAACATGGAGTTCATCCAGTTTCATCCGACCTGCCTCTACCATCCGCAGGCCAAGTCCTTCCTCATTTCGGAAGCGGTTCGTGGCGAGGGAGGACGCCTGTTGCTGCCTGACGGCAGGCGCTTCATGCCCAGGCACGACGAGCGCGCGGAACTCGCGCCCCGCGACGTCGTGGCGCGGGCCATCGATTTTGAGATGAAGAAGCGCGGCCTGGACTGTGTCTACCTCGACATCTCGCACAAACCGGCTGCCTTTCTCGCCGAGCACTTCCCGAACATCATGGCTCGCTGCCTTGAATTGGGTATCGACATTACCCGCCAGCCGATCCCGGTGGTTCCAGCGGCGCACTATACCTGTGGCGGGGTGCTTACCGACCTGCGCGCGCGCACCGACGTCGCCGGCCTCTATGTCGCGGGAGAAGCGTCCTGTACCGGCTTGCACGGCGCCAATCGTCTGGCCAGCAACTCGCTGCTCGAATGCCTGGTGTTTGCCGAAGCGGCGGCCAACGACATTCTCCAACAAGCCGACAGCCAGCTGCCGGAGCTACCGCCCTGGGACGACAGCCGCGTCAGCGATCCCGATGAAGAAATCGTCATCGCCCACAACTGGTATGAGTTGCGGCGCTTCATGTGGGACTATGTCGGCATCGTGCGCACCACCAAGCGCCTGCAGCGCGCGCAGAACCGCATTCGCCTGCTGATCCGTGAGATTGACGACTTCTATTCGCTTTTCCGGGTCAGCCACGATTTGATCGAGCTACGCAACCTGGTGGTGACCGCCGACCTGATCATTCGCTGCGCACTGCGCCGTCATGAAAGCCGCGGATTGCACTCCAGCCGTAATTATCCCGAGACGCTGGGACGTGCACGCAACACGGTGCTCAGACGCCGCCTTCGTACTGATCTCTAGAATCTGCCCGCCAACGTAGCCACAGGCGAAGCTCACGAAACTGCTCGCTCGGCATGCTGTCGGGCAACAGCGCAAGCGTCTGCAGCCGACCCGACTCACCATCACGGACGCGCAAGACCAGCAACTGACTGAAAACGACCGAGTCGGGCTGAACCCGTACGACGGCCTGCTCGCCATTGGCAAACTGAAAGCTCAGTTCGCCGCTTGCCGCGAGGCGCAGACCGACGACTCTCGACGGCCGCCGAATCTGCTGCCACAGCGAAAAGGCGAGGGTCACCAGCAGCAGACCGCGGAGGCTCAAAGGCCATGGCAAAACGGCGAGGCTGGCCGCAGCCAGGCCATGCAGCACGACCGTCAGGACAAGCAGTACGTGCGAGCGGCGCAGTGCAATAGCAATCGGAAACTGCATGCCATGCGCGCGCCCGTTAGGACGGCAGCAACTAGATCCGCTTGAAGACCACGGTGGCGTTGGTGCCGCCAAAGCCGAAGGAGTTCGAAATGGCGGCATCGATCTTCAGCTGACGCGCCTCATTGGCGCAGTAGTCGAGATCGCAGGACTCGTCCTGATTGAAGATGTTAATCGTCGGCGGCGAAACCTGATGATAGACCGCCAGCACCGAAAATAGCGCCTCGACGCCACCCGCAGCGCCCAGAAGATGGCCGGTCATCGATTTCGTCGAATTGACCACCAGATTCTTGGCGTGCTCGCCGAAAGCACGCTTGACGGCAATGGTCTCCGCCTTGTCACCCAGGGGCGTAGAAGTACCATGTGCATTGACGTACTGCACATCCTCGGGATTCAGCTGCGCGTTACGCAAGGCATTGTCCATGCAACGCGCAGCCCCCTCACCGTCGTCGCACGGTGCGGTGATGTGGTTGGCGTCGGCACTCATTCCGAAACCCGCCAGTTCGCAATAGATGCGCGCACCACGCGCCTTGGCGTGTTCGTATTCTTCGAGCACCACGACGCCTGCGCCTTCACTGAGTACGAAGCCGTCACGATCGCGGTCCCACGGACGGCTTGCCGTCTGCGGGTCGTCATTGCGCGTGGATAGGGCACGCGGAGAGCAAAAACCTCCCAGGCCCAGCTTCGACAGGCAGCCTTCAGCGCCACCGGCAATCATCACATCGGCATCGCCATATTCGATCAGGCGACCCGCATCACCAATGCTGTGGGTTCCCGTCGAACAGGCACTGACCAGCGAGATGTTGGGACCCTTGTAGCCATACATGATCGACAGGTTGCCCGAAATCATGTTGATGATCGAACCGGGAACGAAAAACGGCGACACCTTGCGTACCCCACCCGCGGCAAAATCGTCACAGGTGTTCTCGATCATCGGCAAACCGCCAATCCCCGAACCAATCGACACGCCGACGCGCTCGGCTTGCGCCGGGTGCGCCTCGAGCCCCGCATCGCGGATCGCCTGAATGCCTGCCGCCATACCGTAATGGATGAAGACATCCATGCGGCGCGCTTCCTTGGCCGAAAGGTACTGGCCAATATCGAAGTCCCGCACTTCGCCAGCAATCTGGACGGGAAAACTGGAAACATCAAAGCGCGTGATGCGGTCGATACCGGAGCGTCCGGCAATGATGTTCTGCCAGGCCGTTTCAACCGAATTGCCAACCGGAGAAAGGATACCAAGGCCAGTGATAACAACTCTGCGACGTGCCAACTTATGCTCCGAGGGTAGAAAGTGCGGAAGCGGAAAAGCTCGCCATCACTCCCCGCCAGAGAGGGCCCTTTGCAGAGCCTGACCGCCGGGATCGTGGATGACGTCGATGGGGGGACTTACTTTTTGTGCGAAGTCACGTAGTCGATGGCTTGCTGAACGGTGGTGATCTTCTCGGCCTCGTCATCCGGGATTTCGCACTCGAACTCTTCTTCCAGAGCCATCACTAGCTCGACCGTATCGAGCGAATCAGCGCCCAGATCGTCGACGAAGGACGACTCGTTCTTGATGTCGGCTTCGTTGACTCCGAGTTGTTCGGCGACGATCTTTTTGACACGTTGCTCAATATTTTCCATAAAAGTGCTCCTTCTCAGAGTTCATAGGTAAAACAGAAATGCGCCATTCTAGCAAAATGGCCCAAAGTTACCAATCATCAGCCCCTTCGACGAGGAAGCTTCCTCGCCCAGAACCGATATCAGCCCGTGTACATGCCGCCGTTGACGTGAATCGTCGTGCCGGTAACGTAAGCAGCCCCGGCAGACGCCAGGAAAGCGACCGCAGCCGCAACTTCCTGCGGAGATCCCAACCGAGCAAGTGGAACGCCACTCAAAAGCGACGCCTTCTGTTTGTCATCGAGTGCGCGCGTCATGTCGGTGTCGATAAGGCCGGGGGCCACGCAATTGACGGTGATGTTGCGACTGCCCAGTTCTCTAGCCAGTGCTCGAGTCATACCGGCAACACCCGCCTTGGCTGCGCAGTAATTGGCCTGCCCCGGATTGCCGGCGTGACCGACGACCGAGGTGACGTTGATGATTCGGCCGTGCCGCGCTTTCATCATTCCGCGCATCACTGCCCGGCAAAGGCGGAACACTGCTTTCAGGTTGGTATCGATCACGCTTTCCCACTCGTCGTCCTTGAGACGCATCGACAGGTTGTCGCGCGTGATTCCGGCGTTATTGACCAGCACCGACACCGCGCCATGCGTCTTCTCGATGTGGCTGATCAGCGCATCGATCTGCCCAGCATCGCGAACCTCGAGTACCGCGCCTTCGCCCTTGCTACCCGCGGCCAGCAGAGCCGCGGAAATCCTTGCCGCGCCTTCGCCAGTCGTTGCCGTACCGATCACCGTGGCGCCGAGGCGACCCAGTTCGAGAGCAATCGCCTCACCGATGCCGCGTGAGGCGCCGGTGACCAGAGCCACTTGTCCGTTGAGCATGTCCGTTCCGTTCATCGCTTCTAGCCGAGATTTTCGACAGCGGCTTCAACCGCCGCCAGATCAGCCAGTGCAACGCCCGTCAGGGTGGCTGCGCAGCGTTTGGTCAAGCCGGCCAGCACCTTACCCGGCCCACATTCGGCCACCGTAGTCACATCCATGCCGGCAATTTTTTGGACCGTCTCGACCCAGCGCACCGGCGAGTAGGCCTGTCGGATCAGGGCGTCCTTGATCCGGCTCGGGTCTGACTCGATCGCCACGTCGACGTTGTTGATCACCGGGATCTGCGGCGCAGCGAAGTCCAGCTCGGCGAGGCGGGCCGCCAGCTTGTCTGCTGCCGGCCGGATCAACGACGAGTGAAAAGGCGCCGATACCGGCAACAACAGGGCGCGTTTTGCGCCACGCGCCTTACAGCCCGCGCAGGCCAGCTCTACCGCTGCCTTGCTGCCGGCAATCACGGTCTGTCCCGGGCCATTGAAATTGACCGCTTCGACGACCTCACCATGACCTGCCGCGCCAGCTGCCTCGACACAGGCCTCGGCGATCGTCTCATCATCGAGACCGAGAATGGCCGCCATCGCTCCCGTACCCACCGGCACGGCCTCCTGCATCGCGGCCGCACGCAGGCGAACCAGCGGCACCGCGTCCTTGAAGGGGATAACGCCGGACGCAACCAGTGCCGAGTACTCGCCGAGACTGTGCCCGGCCACAACGGTCGGCAATTTGCCACCGCGGTCCAGCCACAGACGATAGACGGCGACACCGGCGGTGAGCATTACCGGCTGCGTGTTGACGGTCTGCGCCAGGGCTTCGGCCGGGCCATCGACCAACAACTGCCAGAGATCCTGCGCCAGCGCAGCCGAGGCTTCATCGAAAGTCGCCCGCAGCACTGGCGAGTCGCCATAGGCGGCCATCATCCCGACAGATTGCGAGCCCTGACCCGGAAAAACAAATGCGAAACTCATTTAGTATTGCTTCCCTTCTATAGTTCGAGCAGCACGGCGCCCCAGGTGAACCCCCCCCCGACGCCCTCGAGCATGATTTTCTGACCGGCCTTGATGCGCCCGTCGCGAACTGCCTCGTCGAGGGCCAGCGGCACCGATGCCGCGGACGTATTGCCATGGCGATCGACGGTGACCACCACCTTTTCCATCGGCATCTTGACGCGTCTCGCCGTCGCTTCGAGGATGCGAACATTGGCCTGATGTGGGATCAGCCAGTCGACCTCGGACGGCTGGATGCCCGCAGCCTGACAACACTCGTCGGCAACTTCCGCGAGCACGCGCACGGCGAATTTGAAGACCGCCTGACCGTCCATGCGTAGGAAGGGGTCGCCGGTGACCTTGCCCCCACAGACACTACCGGGAACCGACAGGATGCCGTGGTGGGCACCATCGGCATGCAAGGCGGTAGCCAGAATGCCCGGCTTGTCCGAAGCCTCGACCACGACCGCTCCAGCTCCATCGCCGAAGAGCACACAGGTACCCCGATCAGACCAATCGAGAATGCGTGAAAACACTTCCGCGCCGACCACCAGAGCCCGTCGATGACTACCCGAACGAATGAATTTCTCAGCAATCGTCAGGCCATAGACAAAACCGCTGCAAACCGCCTGCACATCGAAAGCGGTCGCGCCATGATTGCCCAGTTTTCCCTGCAGCAAACACGCGGTGCTCGGAAAGATAAAGTCCGGGGTCGAAGTGGCGACGATGATCAAGTCCAGATCGGCGGGCTCGATGCCGGCGGCAAGGAGCGCTCGGCGACTCGCTTCGAGGGCCAGATCGCTGGCGCTCTCACCGTCGGCCACAAGATGACGAGACTGGATGCCGGTTCGGCTGACAATCCACTCGTCGCTGGTGTCGATGCCGCGACGCGCGAGATCGTCGTTGCTGACCGGCGATCCCGGCAGATAACTGCCGATGCCAGTAATGCGGGAGAACATGCTATGCGATCTCCAGAAGCGGTTGTTGTTGTGCGACGCGCTCGCTGATCCGTGCCAGAACGCCACTGCGCGCCTCTTCCGCGGCACGCTGCAGCGCCTGCCCGAAGCTGAAGGCGTCTGCCGAGCCATGACTCTTGACCACGATGCCCTTCAAACCGAGCAAAGTGGCACCGTTGTATTTGCGATGGTCGACGCGCTGCTTGAAGCGATTGACCACCGGCAAGGCAATCACCGCCGCCAGCTTGGTCAACAGGTTGCGCCTAAATTCCTGACGCAGAAAGGTGGCCAGCAACTGTGCCAGCCCTTCCGAGGACTTCAAGGCGACATTGCCCACAAAGCCATCACAGACGACCACATCCGCCTGCCCCTTGTAGAGACCATCGCCCTCGATATTGCCAACGAAATTCAAGCCCGAATCCCAAAGCAGTTCGGCAGCACGCTTGACGACATCGTTGCCCTTGATTTCTTCCTGCCCGATATTCAGGATGCCCACCGTCGGCCGGTCGCGATGCTCGACCGCCGCTACCAGCGAAGCGCCCATGATTCCGAACTGCAACAGGTGTTCGGGGCTGCAATCGACGTTGGCGCCAAGGTCCAGCACGTGTGTGTGTCCCTTCATCGTCGGCAACATGCCACAGATCGCCGGGCGATCGATCCCCGGCAGCATTTTGAGGACGAAACGGGAAATACCCATCAGGGCACCCGTGTTTCCCGCCGAGACGCAGGCATCCGCCTCACCGTTCTTGACCAGATTGACAGCCACGCGCATCGAAGAATCCTTCTTGGTGCGCAGCGCCACCGATGGCGCCTCGTCCATCGCGACGACCTCACTGGCGTGACGGACGACGACACGACCAGCAAACAGGTCTCCGACCAGGGGGGTAATTCTCTCGGCGAGGCCGACCAGGATCACGCGCACGTCAGGCTGATCACGGACGAAGTCAAGCGCCGCCGGAATCGTCACTTGAGGACCGTGATCCCCACCCATGCAGTCAATGGCGACGGTAATAGTCATCGGAAAACAGGCGAAAGAAAAGGCAGGAAGGTCCCCATCATGGGAACCTGCCTGCCCCATCGGAAAAAATCACTCGCTCGCGCCCTTGCCGACCTTCTTTCCGCGATAGTGGCCCGAGGGGCTGACGTGGTGGCGCAAGTGGACTTCACCGGTGGTCGGCTCGACGGCCAGCGGCGGACTGCCCAGGGAGTCGTGCGCGCGATGCATGCCGCGCTTGGACGGGGATTTCTTGTTCTGCTGAACAGCCATGACAAACTCCTAAAATCAAACTCGCTAAGCCCTGCCCTTAAGGCCGGCCAAAACTGAAAATGGCGACTCGTTTGGCGACTCGCGCACCGCGCCGGGCAGCACACAATCATCGTGGCGAGGCACCGTTGGAAGCGCAAGAAGTATTTCATCCTCGATCAGGGCCAGCACATCAAGCTCCTTCTCGACCGGCAGGAAGTCTCGGGAGTCATCCTCCAGCTCCTCCTGCGTCAGCTCACTGTCGTTCGCCACGAACTCAAACAGACTACGCAACTGCACGGCGTAGGGCAGCGATTCCAGACAACGCTGACAGCACAGCGACAGGACGCCGTCCACCTGAAGCTGCAGCTGCGAGCGGTCACGAGACCCCACGCAACCTTCGAGCCGATACGCCAGAGAACCCGCCGAGTCTACCAGCAGGTCCGCCAAACGAGTCAGAGTCACCACCGGCACTTCGCCTTGCAGCGAGCCACCCTCGAACCCGAAAGCCAGACTATCAATGAGCACGCGTCGCGACATAAGGGCGGCATGATATTATTTTCGGCTTTTGAAGTCAAAGCAGTGGCGCCGCAAAACAAGCTATTTCTCGATTTCTTCGGCGGCACCGTCTGTTTCATGCCCAGATCGGCCACCAGATGCCCAGAAAACAGCTCATCCTCGCCTCGACCTCGCCGTTCCGGCGCCAACTGCTTACTCGGCTTGGCCTGCCATTCGAGTGCGCGAATCCTGCCGTCGACGAAACACCTCTTGCGGGCGAGGCACCCGAAGCCAGCGCATTGCGCTTGTCCGAAGCCAAGGCACGGGCGGTCAGCGCCCTTTTTCCCGAAGCGCTGATCATCGGCAGCGATCAGGTCGCCTGCCTTGATGGCCAAGTCTTCGGCAAACCCGGAGACCACGCCAAGGCCCGACGGCAGTTGCAGGCCATGCGTGGCCACAGCGTCAATTTCTTCACCGGGCTCTGCCTGCTGGACGCCGCAAGCGGCCGCGTGCATCTGCGCGGAGTCCCGACGCGGGTCCACTTTCGCGACCTTACAGACGTGGAAATTGAAAGCTACCTGCGCAAGGAGCAGCCCTACAACTGCGCGGGCAGTGCCAAATCAGAGGGACTGGGAATCGCCTTGATCGCCCGGATCGATGGCGAAGACCCCAACGCGCTGATCGGCCTACCCTTGATAGCGCTATGCGACCTGCTGCGAGCGGAGAACGTATCTATATTATAATCAATACATTACTCTTTGAATTTAAGGTGCAATATGAGCAAAGGGCGACTGTATCTGATTCCTGTTCCACTCGGCCCGACCGCCGTCGCAGCGGTCCTGCCACAAACCGTACTTGCCTGCGCACGGGGACTCGGTCATTTCGTTGCCGAGAATGCCAAGTCGGCGCGCGCCTTTCTAAAGTTGCTGCCGACCGACCTGCCGGTACAAGAGATCTGGATTCAGGAACTCAACCAACACACGCCCACCAACGAGCTAGCTGCACTTCTAGCCCCCCTACTGGCGGGTAACGACGTCGGTCTGATCTCGGAAGCCGGGTGCCCCGCAGTCGCCGACCCGGGAGCGGCGCTGGTGGCTCTGGCGCAACAGGACGGGATCCAGGTCGTGCCGATGGTCGGTCCGTCATCGATCCTGCTGGCCTTGATGGGCTCCGGACTGAGCGGCCAGCGCTTCGCCTTTCACGGCTACCTGCCAAGCGCCCCTCGCGAACGCGAAAAGCGCCTGCGGGAACTGGAGAAGGAGTCACGGCAGGGGCAGCAGACGCAGATCTTCATCGAAACGCCCTACCGCAACCAGCAAATGCTCGAATCCCTGCTCAAGACCTGCGCCCGCGAGACCAAAGTCTGCGTCGCGACCGACCTCACTCTCGACAGCGAGCAGATCACCACTCGGCAGGTTGCGGCATGGCCGCGCCAGTCGCTACCGAATATCAATCGCCGGCCGACAGTGTTCCTGCTGCAGGCCTAGCAAGCGCCGGTCAACGGAAGGCGGGCCAGTCGATCGCGCCCAACAGGGAACCCACGCCATGCGTTGCATCGGCACGCAGGCGCTTGGCGAAACGCTCGGCAAGATTTTCCTTGACCGTGAAGTCGACAATTCGCTCGGCCTTGATCACGTCCCGGGCCACCGACCCAACGGTACCGAAACCGTCCGCCAAACCCAGTTTAACGCTCTGCGTACCGGTCCACATCAGGCCGGTGAACATCTCCGGCGTTTCCTTCAGCCGCGTCCCGCGCCCCTTGCGAACGACCTCGATGAATTGACTGTGGATCTCGCCTAGCAAGACCTGGGCGTGATTCTTCTGCTCGGCATCCTGCGGCGAAAATGGGTCAAGGAAGCCCTTATTCACCCCGGCGGTCAGCAAGCGACGCTCGATCCCAAGCTTGTCCATAGTGCCGGTGAAACCAAAACCGTCCATCAGCACGCCGATCGAGCCGACGATGCTCGCCTTGTCGACGAAGATCTGGTCGGCTGCCACAGCCACATAGTAGCCGCCAGACGCACAGAGATCCTCGACCACCGCGTAGAGTGAAATCTGTGGATGTTTACTGCGCAGGCGACGAATTTCGTCGTGAACGATTCCCGCCTGCACCGGGCTGCCGCCCGGGCTATTCACGCGCAGCACGACGCCGGCGGTACCTTTGTCGCTAAAAGCCAGACGCAGCGCCTCGGTAATGCTCTCGGCACTGGCGTCGCCGCCGCTGGAAATGGTGCCACTGAGATGAACGAGCGCCGTATGCCGCCCGCCATCGGCAAGCGTCTCGGGATCGTCCCAGTCGACTACGAGCACCAGCACGGCGACCAGATAGGAGAAACCGAGCAGTTTGAAAAAGATTCCCCAGCGCCGCTTCACGCGCTGTTCCTGCAGCGTCGCCAAGGACAATTTCTCCAACAACTGCCGCTCCCAGTGGGGTTCATTTTCAGGACTAGTCACGCTTCTTGCTCGCTTGGGGTGTAGTAGATGGCGCCATCGCGCTCTTCAATCGGTAGCGGTGTCAGGCCTCTACCGTTGCAGCGGCCGCCCAGACAGCGACCGTCTTGAGGGGAATACAGCGCGCCATGTGTCGCGCAAATCAAGTATAGCTTGGAATCATCGAAGAATTCATTGGGCTGCCAGTCCAGTTCCACGGCTACGTGGCCACACCGATTGAGGTAAGCGGCGACACGCCCACGAAAGCGCACCGCGAACGCCGGCTCGTCGCGATCACCCATCCGGATCGTGAAACGAACGCCGGCGCCGCCGTCGATCAGATCGGCCGAGCGGCAGATCAGGCGTTCATTCGCAGCCATTGCGCCATCTCCTCAATTTCCCGCAAACGGGCCAGTGGGCCAAGTGCGTCCAACGCTGCCGCAGGGTGCGCACCATAGGCGGCGGCCAGGCAGGCAACGCCCGCATTCCGGGCCATCAGCAGGTCGTGCGTCGTATCGCCAATCATCAGCGTCCGCTCAGGTTCGACCGACAACTCATCCATCAACTCCTCGAGCATCTGCGGATGCGGCTTTGAAAAGCACTCGTCAGCACAGCGAGAGGCATGAAAATAGCCTCCCAGACCACTACTGCGCAAGGCACGATCGAGTCCGAGCCGGCTCTTCCCGGTGGCTACGGCGAGCAGGAAACCGGCCGCAGCAAGTTCAGCGATCATCGCCGCGGCCCCATCAAACAGCTGCAACTCGTGATCGTGCCGCAGGTAGTGATGGCGGTAGCGGTCGACCATCAAGGGATAGCGTTCTTCGGGCAGATTCGGCACGGCGTAGCGCAGCGCATCGTGCAGGCCGAGGCCGATGACGTGCCGCGCCTGCTCGTCCGCAGGAGTCGGCAAACCGAGGTCCCTGCACGACGCCTGTATGGCGTCGACAATCGCCCCCGCCGAATCCAGCAGGGTACCGTCCCAGTCGAATACCAGCAACTCAAACCGGCTCGCCATAATCCTGCCTCTCCTTCGTAGAAATAGTGCGCAGAAACTGCGTCAGGGCGCTCGGCAAGGCAGCTTCCAGCACCAGTTCACGACCGTCCAGCGGGTGCGGCAGGGCCATCTTCCAGGCGTGCAGAAACATGCGCTTCAGGCCTTCCCTTGGCAGCGTCCGATTGCGAGCGAAATCGCCGTACTTCTCGTCACCGGCGATGGGGAAACCGAGGTGCGCGAGATGCACGCGAATCTGGTGTGTCCGTCCGGTTTTCAGTTCCGCTTCAAGAAGACTGAAATGCTCCCAGCGCGCCAGCAGCCGAAAGACAGTGTGCGCCGCCTTGCCCTCATCAGCGACACGAACCCGGCGCTCGCCAGACGGCAACAGGTACTTGAGCAAGGGCAAGCGGACCTTGCGCACCGGGTCCATCCAGCGCCCGGCGACCAATACCTGATAGCGCTTGTCCGCGCCACGCTCACTACCACCGCGGGCACCGACGCGGAACATCTGGTGCAAGGCGAGCAGCACCGAGCGCTTCTTGCCGATCAGCAGCAGGCCGGAAGTCTCGCGGTCCAGACGGTGGGCGAGTTCCAGAAAGCGAGCCTGCGGCCGTTGCCGACGCAGCGCCTCGATGACCCCGAAACTCTCGCCACTCCCCCCGTGCACGGCGAGGCCTGCCGGCTTGTCGACGACCAGCAAGCCTTCGTCTTCATAGACCACCGGCAGCTGCGCCTTGAGGGCCGCCCCGTCCACGACCTCCTGCTCGACCTGCGCCGTGCGCATCGGCGGAATGCGCACCACGTCGCCGATCTGCAGGCGATAGGATACCGCCACGCGGCGCCCGTTCACCCGCACCTGGCCGCTGCGCACGATACTGTAGACGTGGCTTTTTGGCACGCCCTTGCACTTCTTCAGCAGCAGGTTGTCCAAGCGCTGTCCATGTTCGTTCTCGGTGATCAGCTCCTGAATCACGGAGCTTTTGCTAACTTCGGCCATTTTGAATATACTTCGCTCGTTTTGCGTCTAGAGTTGAAAGAGGCGCTGACCCGTGAGACCGTCCAGCGGCGCCGATTCTAAAGTAATTGCGACGCACTTTCCGGCAGGCCTCAGCCGCCTCGCTTGCGCCAATCTGCGCAAGATCACTCAACGCCAATCACCTGGTTAAGTACGCTCACCACTAAGTAGCGATACTACTTGAACTGCGCGCGCCCAGCACCTGCGAACCGGCCCAGGCAGATTCCGGAGTCCTTGAATTTAAAGGCCAGACGACCGATCAAGTCGGCGAGATAGCCCTATTAGTTGCGCCATCGGAGAGCCCCTCAAGCAACCCACCAAACAACTAATCCGTCGCTGCCTGGAGCAGGCAAAGCCCTCGTGAGAGCGCGTGGGAGCCAAAAATTATTATGAAACGCATGCTTTTTAACGCGACACAGGCCGAGGAACTGCGTGTTGCCATTGTCGACGGTCAGAAACTCATCGATCTCGACATTGAATCGGCCGCCAAGGAACAGAAAAAGAGCAACATTTATAAAGCGGTCATTACCCGCATCGAGCCCAGCCTAGAAGCGGCATTCGTCGATTACGGCTCCGAACGGCACGGCTTTCTGTCCTTCAAGGAAGTCTCCCGCGCCTTCTTCCAGCCGGGTGTCGAAGCGAGCCGCGCGACGATCAAGGAAGCACTTCGCGAAGGCCAGGAACTGATCGTCCAGGTTGATAAGGACGAGCGTGGCAACAAGGGTGCAGCGCTGACGACCTTCGTCAGTCTCGCCGGCCGCTATCTGGTACTGATGCCGAACAACCCCCGCGGCGGCGGCGTCTCGCGCCGTGTCGAGGGAAACGAGCGCGCCGAACTGCGCGAGGTAATGGATCAGCTGGACGTGCCGCAGGGCATGAGCCTTATCGCCCGCACGGCGGCCATCGGCCGCAATGCCGAAGAACTGCAATGGGATCTCAACTACCTGTTGCAGTTGTGGAAAGCAATCGAGGGCGCCGCTCAGCAGCAGAAGGGGGCCTTCCTGATCTACCAGGAAGGTAGCTTGGTGATCCGCGCCATTCGTGACTACTTTCAACCGGATATTGGCGAAATCCTGATCGATACCGACGATGTCTTCGAACAGGCGGGTCAGTTCATGGCGCATGTGATGCCCGGGACGGTCAACCGCATCAAGCGCTATCACGACGATGTGCCGCTCTTCTCGCGCTTCCAGATCGAGCACCAGATCGAATCCGCCTACTCGCGCCAGGTCGGCCTGCCGTCGGGTGGCGCCATCGTCATCGACCATACCGAGGCCCTGGTGTCGATCGACGTTAACTCGGGACGCTCGACACGTGGCGCCGACATCGAAGAAACGGCGCTGAAAACCAACCTCGAAGCAGCCGAAGAAGTGGCCCGCCAGTTGCGCCTGCGCGACCTCGGCGGCCTTATCGTCATCGACTTCATCGATATGGAAAGCCAGCGCAGCCAGCGTGACGTCGAAAACCGTGTTCGTGACGCGCTACGCTTTGACCGTGCGCGCGTGCAGACCGGCAAGATCAGCCGCTTCGGCCTGCTCGAACTGTCGCGTCAGCGCCTGCGCCCGGCGCTCGCCGAAACCAGCTACATCGCCTGCCCGCGTTGCTCGGGGACTGGCCACATCCGCAGCACCGAATCGGCGGCCCTGCATATCCTGCGGATTCTTGAAGAAGAAGCAATGAAGGACAACACGGCAGCGGTACATACCCAGGTACCGGTTGACGTGGCCACCTTCCTGCTCAACGAAAAGCGCACCGATGTCCAGGCGGTCGAGCAGCGGCACAAGGTAACCATCCTGCTGATTCCGAACATGCACCTCGAGACACCACAGCACACCATCGTCCGCGTGCGCCAGGATGAAATGGTCAACGACGAACAGCTGCAGCCTTCGTACCGCATGGTGGACATGCCGACCGCAGACGACAGCAGCGTGACGGCCGCCGCCGCTGACGCCAAGGCATCGCGCCCGGAGGCTGCAATCAAGGGCATTACCTCGTCGCAGCCAGCCCCGATGCGTGCTGAAGTGCTGCCCCCGACAAGCGAAACGCCAGCCAGCACCGCAAGTGGCTTCCTGAACAGAATTGTTTCCTGGTTCCAGCGGAAGACGGAAGCGGTACCAGCCGAACCGGCGCCGGCACCGGCAAGGCCGGCCCGTACGGCTAGCTCAGCACGCGACTCGCAGCGCGAACCCCGCCGCAACGCTCGCACCAACCGTCGCGACGAAACGCGCGAAGCGCCTGCGCCACGCGCCAATCGTGAGCAGCACGAAGCTGCGGTGCAACAGAACGCGCCGCAGACACGGTCGGAACCGCCGCGCACTCGCGAACCGCGAGAGCCCCGTGAGCCCCGTGAGCCCCGTCGCGGGCGTGGCGACGCACGCGGCGAGCGCAAGGACCAGACGGCCCCGCCTCAGGATGCCGAGGCCCAGGCCACGGTACAAGCAGTGCACGCACCGCGCCCGAACAGTCCCGCTCCTGAACAGGCGAACGGCGAGAGCGCTAGCACCCCCCGTCGCCGCGGGCGTCGCGGTGGGCGCCGCGAGCTGCGTCGCGGTGGGCGCCGCGAGCGCGGCGAGAAAACCGAGAACCAAGTCGATCTCGCGAACAGCGAAAAGTCAGCAAACAGCGCCGTAGCCGCTGGCGCGACGCCCGTAAGCACTGCACCCGTAGCCGCCGAGCAACAACAAGCCGCCAGCGCGCCAAGCACCGCAGCGCCCGAGAGCGTCGCGGTCGTGCCGGTCGCCACCGAACAAACCCGGCCGACGCTTGCCGAAGAAGTCGTCGCCCCGGTCGCCCCAGCGGTCGCTGCCGACGCCCCCCCCGCCGCGGCGGCCCCGGCGGCTCCGACGGCTCCCGCCGCCCCCTCGCC
>JEMX01000012.1:1809-158405 GCA_000585055.1 Candidatus Accumulibacter appositus | reverse complement strand
AATCTAACTGCCTGCCTGATCTGCACAAGGGTAGGTGGGTGCGCTGCACGCTTACGGAGCACCGTCTTGGCGTATGGCTCAACGACACGCCCGTCGGTCAACTGAACCTGACGCGTAACAACGGTTGCGAGTTTAGGCTGCTCGAGTCGTACAAGAACGCTTATCCGCGGCCAATCCTTGGACAGCAGTTTGTCGACGATCCGGACCAGGTGTATTCCTCGCGGCAGCGCACGCCGCCGTGGTTTTCCAACCTGCCGCCGGAAGGTCCCTTGCGTGATTTGATTGCCCGACAGGCCGGGGTTTCGGTCTATCGCGAGTTCTTTCTCCTCCATCACTTGGGAGACGACTTGCCCGGTGCCGTGTGCATCCTGGCCGACGAGGCGATCCCGGAAAGCGCAGGAGAGAGCCGGTCGGCGACGGACGCGCACCCGCCCAAGGGGGAATGGCGTTTCTCGCTTGCAGGAGTGCAGCTCAAATTTTCGGCCCTGCGCGAAGGACGCGGAATGACCATCCCGGTCAGCGGAATCGGCGGCGACTGGATCGTCAAGTTGCCGGACAGCCGTTTTCCGGGAGTACCGGAGAACGAGTTTGCGACGATGCGTTGGGCCGAGGCCAGCGGCATTACTATTCCAGAAATCGAGTTGATTCCGGTCGCGGAAATTTCCGGCCTCCCACCGGAAGCCAGTACGATTGCCGCAGGGCAAAAGGCGCTAGCTGTCCGCCGCTTCGACCGCACGTCGGCCGTCAAGCGCGTTCACATCGAGGACTTCGCGCAGATTCTTGGCCTCTACCCCGAGCAGAAGTACGACAAGTTCAACTATGAAACGCTTGCCAACTTGGTCTACAAACTCGCCGGAGAATCAGAGCTGGAGGAATTCATCCGGCGGCTGGTTTTCGTCGTTGCGTCCGGTAACGGTGATGTTCACCTCAAGAACTGGAGCCTGATTTACCCTGACGGCGTCCACGCCAAGCTTTCGCCGGCTTACGATTTCGTTTCTACCATTCAGTACAAGGCAGACGACCAATTGGCGCTCAAGCTCGCGCGCTCCAAACGCTGGCAGGACGTCACTCGCGAATCCTTCCTGCGCCTCGCGCGAAAGATTGGCGAAGACGAGACACGGGTGGCGGGTTTCCTCGACCACGCCATAGAAAGCATCATGGACGTATGGCACACCTCACGCAGTGATTTGGGTTACAGCGCGCCAGCTCTCGACGGGATTTCGGATCACCTTGCACGTGTGCCGCTGTTCTCCGCTCGCACATCACGCCCGCGCTAGAAGCGCGAGCCAGCGTCTCGGCTACGGTGTGCCCATCATCAACCATCGCTCTCGCCTCCGTCAGCGCTCCGCCGAACGAGGTTCTTGGGCTACCAGGCTCAGAGCCCTTCGTCGGGCGCGCTCGACTTGCGGCTGAGGCTAGGCCCGCGCGTCAAGGCAAGGATCTCCAGTAGACATGCTTCAACCGCATCCCGATTTCTCGAAGCCCGACACTTCAGGCGTGCGCGCTCTTCCAGCTGCCTGACGCGCTCCCTCGTGACGCCAAGTTCATCGCCAACTTCTTGCAACGTGGCCACGTCGCCGTCCAGCCCGAGGCGGCGGGAGAGGACAAGGAAGTCGCGGCTCCCATTGCGAAGGCTCTGAAAGCAGGTGCTCACCGCGTCGACCACCCGGTCGCACGCTTCAGTGACCGCGTGCTCTCGAAAGTGCCCGATCTCCTGGTCGTTCGCGCCGAGTCGTTCGAGCACGACGCTGAGTCGAGTGTCCTCTCCATACACCGCGGCCAACAAGGCGTTCACCGCTGTCACTCGCTGACGCAAATTGGCCACCATTCCCCCGAGTCCTTTTCACCTTGGTTGTTTAAGCAATGGCGTTGAGTCGCCGCAGCGAAACCACCCCGTCCATCCGTTGCTATGCTCGTCGCAGAGCGCATTGAATGCCGCCGTCGAACTTGCCCTGTGTAGGGCGATTTTAAGCGACGACGGTGAGGCGTCAAGGCGTGTTAGTTCGGGAGGTTCTGGTGCCTTTTTCGATCGATTGGGCTGCTGGATGCTCGTCTATCGCGAGAGCGAACAGCGCTGGCGTCACACGAACGAGATTCGTGCCCGCGACCGTACTGTGAGTTCACGGACGGGGGCTTGCCGTCCTTGCAGCTCATTCGTCGTCCCGCCCCCAAGATCCGGCTTCACGCTGATGACGGAGGGCAAGAACCAGGACTGCGTCCTGATCCTCCTCCAGGCTATAGAGAGCCACGTAACCATACGACCAACTCACGCAGTTCGCTTTCTCCACGACGGCCGACCAGCGGATGACGTGCGAGAAGAGTTACCGCCTCCTCGATCAGCTCAATGGTCTCTGCCGCCGCGGCGGGGTCGGTCTCGATCAGAAAATCGCTGCGTCTCTCCCGATCCGCGAGCGCGCGTCCGGAATAGCTCAGCTTCGCCAAGGCTTGGCTTTCGGTCTTTCGGGACTGCTCCCGGCAATCCGCGCCTTGAGGTAGGCATGCACCTCGCCGGCATCGTAGCCTTCACCGGTGCTCAGCATTTCCTGACGCGCCGCTTGCGCCTCGGTCACGAAGCTGGCTCGCCGCTCTGCCAAGGTGGCCGCCTGCTCGATTGCGTGAACCATGAACGCGTGCGGCGATATACCTTCCTTCTCGGCCGCTGCAACGGCCCGCTGCTTGAGTTCGTCAGAAAGCTTCAATGCGGTGGTCGGCATTATTGGACCTCTGTTTCGTGTCGGTAACACCGGGGTAGCACCGCGAGGATCTGGCTTGCAAGTCGGCCGAGATTTGCGCCTTCGCAATGGTCGACGATGGCCGGTAAAATCCATCACTCCGAGGCGGCTAGCACGAAAACTTGTGCCATTGGCCGGCCTCCGGGGAGCGCTAGGCTTCCCATGGATCAATGACGTTTACGCTGGCGGCCTGATAGGGAGCGGTGTCGCGCGAAGCCACGATGAATCCCCGCGCGGCTGCGATCGCGGCGATGTAGCCGTCAGGCGTCGGGAAGCCGCGCCCACCGGCCCTGGCTGTCACGGCCAGGGTCGCATAGTGCCGCGCCGCATCGGTGTCGAAGGGCAGTATCCGATCCGGGAACAGTTCCAGCAGACCGTCAATGGCCTGCGTTAGCATTTCCTTGCGTTTGCCGGCGGGGAGCACGCCGATGCCCAAGAGAAGCTCGGCCAGCGTGACGCTGGACAGATACAGGGTTTCTGCGAGCTGCTCATTCAGCCAGGCCAGCAGGGCCGGATGCGGCTGGGGTTTCATTGCCTCGGCAACGACGTTGGTATCGAGAACGATCATTTAAAGCTCAGCGGCTCGGCCGGCGTCTTGTCCTTCTCCTGGTTCAAGACCTCGAAATCCTCATTCGTGAGACCGCTCTTGCGGCCCAAAGCCGCGAGAGCGTCACCCAGGCGAAGGCGCGTCTCAGGCTTGACCGCGATGGCCAGAATCTCACGGACTTCGGCCTCGGTGCTCCGCCCATGTTGAGCCGCCCGCAGCCGCAGTGCGCGGTGTACGTCGTCGGGCAAATTGCGGACGGTGAGCATGGCCATAGTGCTACCTCAGTGATGTGCATTCGATGCATGCATATTACTGAAGTGTATGCAGTCGCTCAAGGCCGAGGGCGAGCGTTCGGCATGTCGTCGAACACTGGTTTCACTTTTCGCGTTTCGCGCGGCAGCGCTCTCTAGAAACTGAGGAGATCCTCACAGCGCTCGCATAGGCACCGCTTGCTCGGTCCACAAGCCTCTGCGGTGAACCTCGATAGCCGCTCTCGCGCTGACCGATCAGCTTGCGCAGAGGTGCGGCGGCTGTTTCGAGGAGCTACTGCACGTTGATTACCCGCATCCCGAACTGCCTGCCGCCGAGGCGATCGAGGAGGCGGATGGTGGTCTGGCGTGGCACGAAGCCGGCAGGCATCGGCAGGCTGCCGTGGGCGATTTCGTAGGCGCCGACTTTGACCGCGACTGGATCGAGGGCAATCGTCGTTTCAGTGCCACCCGCCGTTCGGCCGGCGACGTACAATTGCATTACGCCGGCAAAAGGGGCGCCTTTCGGCTCTGTACGCGTGAACACCATGTCATAGCCGAGCTTGTCGCTGTCGACCTTGAAGTCTGCTGCACGAATCTCGACGCTGCCGCCGCGCGGGTCAGGCGGTAGCGCGGCGAGCAAAGCCTCGATATGGTCACGCTGCCTGGCAAGGTCGCGATGGTTGGCCGCAAGCTCGTCAGCCATGCGATTCTGCGTGGCAAGCAGGTCTTCGAGCTGGTGATTGGTTTGTGCCAGTTCAGCGGCGAGGCGCGAACGCTCGTGCTCTGCCGAGTCCAGGGTCGTGCGCAGTTCGCGTGCCTCTTCGGCTGACAGCCGTGGCGGCATCAGTTTCTGCTGCGCGTAGAACAAGGCGCCCGCGCCGATTGCTATGCCGAGGAGCAGCAGCCACAGCCAGTTCGGGACCCACTTGCGCGAGCGGCGCGATTCATAGCGATCGAAGACAACGGGTTTTGATCGTCCGAACATGTGCTCTCGAATTCTTGCATTACTGCATTGTTGCGTTAATGTCAAAGTCGCGCTAGCGACTCACGAGGCTCCCTTCTCACCCCGCGGGGTGAGGCGGGGAATTCAGGGAGCATGCTCCCTGCCCGGCGAACGATTCCGGCGTGCCGAACGATTCCGGCGTGCAAGCCGGAATCCCCACTGCCGGGGAAGAGGGGGGCGGTCATGACTTTCATGATCTGGGCTGTCTCGACATGTCATGACCATGAGGAGGATTGCGCGTACCGGACGACTGCTGCCGGTCAGGTGGACGATCAATTGCACTCGGTGGCTCTGCTGGCTTGCGGCGCGCGGGCAAGGAAAACCTCGGCCAAGGCGCACGCCACAGGGATCAGCTGAGCGCGCCAATGAACCCGCTATCGATCACTTCCCGGGTATTGAAGGAATCGAAATCCAACAAAACCGACGAGAGTGTATGAGCTTCGACCAAGAAACGTCAATCCATCGAGTGTGGCCGCAGTCGATGACTGCAGGCACGGCGCGTCTCGCGACGGGCGATGGCTTGGCGTCGTGCGCTGGCGGGTGAAGCAGAAATGGCGGAAACTAGCTACGCCTTTCCGGTGCTGTCCCGCCTGGCGGGGCACTTCGGCCTGCTCTCGAAGGGTCGCGGCGCACGGGGCGGGGTGCGCTTGCCGCGGTGGTCATCACCCTCGCCGGCAGTGCCGATCGTCAGCTTGCTGGCGCTGTTGCCCTGTCCCTTGTCTTGTCCTTTTTCTACAGTGAGCCGAGATGGATCCTTCTACCTGCCTGGACGGCCTGAGTCCTGAACGCCGCGCCTCGATGCTTGCCGCCGCCTACGAGATCCGCGAGTGTTATCGCGTTCTCGAAAAGGCCGGCATCAATCTCGTCGGCGAAGTTCTGCGCGGGCAGGGCGAGTTCGTCGAACTCGAGCACTATCCGCGCGACGACGTTTTCGACAGCGAAACGCATGCGCAGTATTACTACCATACGCATCGCGACGGCGAACTCGAGCATGGCCATTTCCATCTCTTTCTTCGCGCTGGCGGCATGCCGTCGGGTAGCTGTCCGCTCGACTACCCGCAGGCGAGTGATGTCTGGCCGGCCGGCGATGAGGCCCTTGGCCACCTGGTGGCGATTTCCATGGACGGCTGGGGTTATCCGATCGGTCTCTTCTGTACCAACCGCTGGGTGACTGCCGAAGCGTGGTATCCGGCTGAACAGATGATTGCCATGCTCGACTGCTTTGCCATCGACCATGCCTTTCCCAACTGGGCGCTGAACCGCTGGCTCACGGCGATGCTGAAGCTCTATCGCCCGCAGGTCGAGTCCCTGATCCGGCAACGCGACCAAGTGGTCGCCGAGTGGCAGGCCAGAGACCCGAGCGCGGATGTCTTCGAGGACCGGCATCTGGAGATCACCGGCTACCTGCCGATTGACGTCAAGGCGCTGACCCTGGCGCTTGAAGCGGCGGCATTGAAATGAAGTCCCGCATCGCCGCAGCCGCTGCATTCACCTGTAAGCATTGAAGATCTCACGCGACTGTTAGAAGTATCCCGGCCATGCATTGTCTGGGGAAGCTTTTCTCAAGCGATCAGTGGCGGTTTTCTGGGTGCTCGCCAGGCGTGCCTGATCGTCGCTTGATCGAGCCCGCAACTGGTGAAATGAAGGATAATCGTGAGCGTTCTAGAGGATGTTGGCCGCCTTTCTGCCTCGCTGCTCCTGAGTTCGATGCTTTCCACTCCCGTCAGCTGCAAGCAGGCGGCGCCTGACCATTCAAGAAGAAACCGACGACGCTTCGGAGGACACGCATGTTAACTTGCCGGGAGGTCACCCAATTACTGTCCGAAGCGCAGGAGCGCAAGCTGACGTTCGCCGAACGCCTGCGCCTGCGGGTTCATCTAGCGATGTGCCGGGGTTGTGCGCACTTCAAGAAGCAGATGAGCTTCCTGCATGAGGCCTGCCGTCAGTACGTCGGCGAGCCGGCGGGCAAAGAACGTGCCGAGTAGGCTGCGAGTTCTTGGCGAGTTTCTGCTGACTTCGCGGCCCCGCTTGCTCGTGACGCCTTCCTGCCCCTGCGCAAGCGCTTCGTGAAGCAATGACTACCCCCGAGGAGAGCCCCTTTCTTTCGCTGATCCTGCCGGTGCTCAACGAGGCGGCGACGGTCGTCAGCCAATTGAGCAAGCTGCAGGACCTGCGCGCCCGCGGTGCCGAGCTTCTGGTAGTTGATGGTGGCAGCAGTGATGGCACGCGGGCGCTGGTCGTCGCCAGCGCCGACCGGCTGCTCGACGCGCCGCGCGGGCGGGCGCTGCAGATGAACGCCGGGGCGCTTGCCAGTCGCGGCGAAGTGCTGCTCTTCGTGCATGCCGATACGACGCTGCCGCCTGACGCCGACGCGCTGATTCGCGAGGCGATTGCCGGCGGCGCGGCCTGGGGACGCTTCGACGTCTCGATCGACAGCCGCCATCCGCTGCTGCGAGTGGTCGCCGCGATGATGAACTGGCGCTCACGGCTGACCGGGATCGCCACCGGCGATCAGGCGATCTTCGTCCGCCGCGATGCCTTCCTGGCCGTTGGCGCTTTTCCGGGAGTGGCGTTGATGGAGGACATCGCGCTCTGCAAACGCCTCAAACGTATCGCCAGGCCGGCCTGTTTGCGCGCCCGGGTGACGACCTCCGGACGACGCTGGGAGAAGCACGGCGTGCTACGCACCATCGTCCTCATGTGGCGTTTGCGGGCCAGCTATTTTTTTGGTGCCGACCCGCAGCAGTTGGCGCTTCGCTATGGCTATTCTCCGCGCCAGCCCTGAGCCGCCGACGCTGGCTGTTTTTGCGCGTGCGCCGCAGGCTGGCGCCGCCAAGACGCGGCTGATTCCGGCGCTGGGCGCGGCTGCTGCGGCACGTTTGCAGCGCCGGCTGACCCTGCATGCGCTGGCAATGGCCAGGGGCGCTGCCCTCGGCGGGGTCAGCCTGTGGGTTGCGCCGGACGGCCGCCATCGCTTTTTTCGGGCGCTGCGTCGCTGCTGTGCGATCGAGCTTCGCGAGCAATGCGGTGAGGATCTCGGCGCGCGCATGGCGGCGGCCTTCGCCGCCCACGCCGGCCCGCTGCTGCTGATCGGTACCGATTGCCCGGCGCTGCAAGCCGAGCATCTCGCGGCTGCCGCTCTGGCGTTGAGCGGCGAAGAGGATGAGCATGGCGACCGGCATGACGGCGGCAACGATGCGGTCTTTATCCCGGCCGAAGACGGTGGTTATGTGCTGGTCGGCTTGCGTCGCCCGCAGCCGGGCCTTTTCGAAGGGGTCGATTGGGGCAGCGATCGGGTCATGGCGCAGACGCGGCAGCGCCTGTCGGCGCTGGGCCTGCGTTGGTGCGAGCTGCCGGCGCTCTGGGATGTCGATCGGCCGGCCGATCTGATACGGCTGGCGACGCTGGCCGCTTTTGCGACCGACAGCGAGCCCACCGGCGGGCGGCTCGGGACGCGCTTCGGAACACGCCTCGTCGACCCGTGCCGCGAGGCGCATTGCTGAAGCAGGCGCCGGCAGCAGCTTGCTTGCCTGCTGCCGGCGTTGCCGGCTTCAAGTCAGCTACTGGGTCTGCTGAATGCCGGCCAGTAGCCAGCCGCCCTTGCCCTGGCGCGGCTTGACGAGGTGCCACACCTCGTCGATGGCTTCGGCGGCGGCGTCCGTGTCTTCACGAATCAGACCGGAGAAACGGACGCTGACCACGTAGCGACTGGCCTCTTCGGCGACATCGAGCACTTCGGCCTCGATGGTCACCACGTCGGTTTCCTGCGCCGCGTCGCCGCGCTCGGCGATGGCCATTTTGATCTCGGCAAACATCTCGGGAGTGGTGAACTCGCGGATGTCGTCGAGGTTGCCGGCGTCGTTGATGTCGTCGAGGTTGCCGGCGTCGTTGGCCGCCTGCAGGCGAATGAAGCTGACTTTGGCGTTGCGCACGAAGCCGGCGGCATCGAAGTCCTGCGGGATGTGGCCGCTGCTGGCGACCGAAGCTTCCGAGGCGGCGCCAGGGAACGCGCTGGCGGTGGCAGGCACTGGTGCGGCAGCGCTACCGGAAAAGGGCGCGTCGGTCGTCGAGGAGGGTAGCATCGGCGAATCATTGTGGCCTCGATTCGTTGGCCCATTGCCGGGGCCGGCAGCAGCGTACTGCAGGCCACCCGGAGCACCCGCTCCGGCCTGTCGTGCTGCAGCGCGGCGGCGCATGATGAAGCCGATGATCAGCACCGCGGCCATCACCAGCAGGCCGATCATCAGCATCGAGGCGAGTTCTTCGCCGAAGCCAAGGTGTGAAGCCAGGGCCGCCAGGCCGAGGCCGGCGGCGAGACCGGCGAGCGGGCCCATCCACGAACGTTTCGGCTGCGCTGCCGCTGCAGCCGTGGGCGCCTTGGCGGCGCCCGGAGCCCCGGCGGCCGACTTGTCGGCGCTGACCGAGTCGCGCTGCATGCCCGAGGATTTTCCGCCGCCGAGGCGCTTGCCAGCGGCGTCGGCATCGCCGACAGTGAGGGTCAGGCCGAGAGCCAGAACGGCTGCCAGCAAGGAGAAGGTTTTCATGGTCGTCCTCTGAAATCCGGTTTGAAGAGGAAGCCACAATAGAGCGACGAGACTCTGCAAAAAAGCAGAATTATTTACACTGATACATCTAAAATACTGAAGTATTTTCGGGCTCACGGGCGGCCACCCACCGTTTCCGACGTGATGGCCGCGCGAGCGGGCTTGAAGCGGCTCAGGCGGCGCTTTCCGACGACCGCGAAGGGCCGCGTGAGCGTGTCGGCTGAAGCGCGGTCTCTGCCTGATCCGGACTGGTTTTTCGGGCGCGGCGCGGTGCGCGCGGCGTGGCGCTAAAAACCTGGTCGCGTGCCACCTGGATGACGGCGACGATCGCCGGATGGCTTAAGCGACGCTCGGTGGTGATCGCGAAAAGCTGTTCGGCGATCGAGTCGATTCGGCCAATGGGCTGCACGCGATACTGATCGCTGACGTAGGCGGCGATCGCCGTTGGTGCGGCGAAAAGACCGGCTCCGGCCTGCCCGAAGGACTTGAGCAAGGCGCTGTCGTCGAATTCGCCGACGATGCGCGGATGCAGGCGAGAGGCTTCGAACCACTGTTCGAGGCGCAGGCGGATTGCCACGTCGTCTCCGGGCATCAGAAAGGGGGCGCCGTCGAGCAGTGCCGGAAAGCGGCCGGTGAGCGTTTCAAGCAAGCCTGGCGCGCCGAAAACAGTGAGGTCGCTTTCGCCGAGTGGGTGGCTGTAGCCGCGCACATTCAAGTTCGCCGGCATCGGGCGGTCGGCGATCACCATGTCCAGGCGGTGCACGGCAAGGTCGGCGAGCAGGCCGGTCAGGCGTCCTTCGCGACAGATCAGGCGCACCGCTTCCGGCAGATGCAGCACTGGTTCCACCAGCCGCAGGGCGACCGACTTGGCCACCGAATCGGCAATTCCCACGGCGAACGGCAGGCTCTGGGTCATCGTCTGGTCGCGGGCGACCTCGAGCAGTTCGTCACCGATGGCGAATATCTCCTCGGCGTAGCTGAGGATGCGCCGCCCAGCGTCGGTGAGTTCCAGGCCGCGGCCGACGCGGCGAAAAAGCTCGACCCCGAGCGACTCTTCCAGCTCGCGCAACTGGCCGCTGACGGCCTGCGGCGTCAGGTGCAGTTGTTCGCAGGCGCGAGCGATGGCGCCGCACTTGGCGACCATCCAGAAATAACGCAGGTGCTTGTAGTTGAGCGAGGCCATGACCGTCCGCGAAAAGGGGTCATAGAAAGGCAATAAAAACCGATCTGTTGAGACAGTATATTCGATTTGTCGGATGTCTCTGCATATTCTAGACTGGCTCTTCCAATCAACGCCAAAACAACGCAAGAGAGGAAACCTTCATGCACATCGTCACCCAAGCCAGGGGCTTTGATCTCAGCGAGGAAGTGCGTCAGCACATCCATCGGCGCCTTGGCTTTTCGATCGACTGGGCGCACGACCGCGTCAGCCGTGTCCTCGTGATTCTTTCCGATATCAATGGCCCGCGTGGTGGCAAGGACAAGCGCTGCCGCATTCAGGTCGTCTTGTTTGGCGCGGGCGACGTGCTGGTCGACGACACCCAGGGCGATCTCTACGTAGCCATCGATCGCGCCGTCGATCGCGCCGGGCGGACGCTGGCACGCCGCGTTGCGCGGCAGCGCCAAAGGCACCCTGGCCGCGCCAGCGAGGCTCGCGCAGAGCTGACTGCCAGCGCCGAGGCGGCCACCGTCAGCATGGCGCTTTGAGCGGCTTGAAATCTTTTTATTACAGGAGTTCTGAATGAGTACCTTCAATATCCAGCCTGCGGCCCGTACCGCAACGAGCAGTGGCCAGTCGGTCATGGCCACCAATACGGTGATTCGCAACACCTACCTGCTGCTGTCGATGACCCTGCTGTTCTCGGCGCTCACCGCCGGTGTCTCGGTGGCACTGAAGCTGCCGCATCCCGGGCTGATCGTGACCCTGATCGGTTACTTTGGCCTGCTCTTCCTCACCAACCGGCTACGCAACAGTGGCTGGGGCGTGGCCTCGGTGTTCGCCCTGACCGGCTTCATGGGTTACACCCTGGGACCGATCATTGGTCACTACCTTGGCCTGGCCAATGGCGGCCAGACGGTGATGATGGCCATGGCCGGCACGGCGACGATCTTCGTCGGCCTGTCGGGCTACGCGCTGACCACGCGCAAGGACTTCAGCTTCATGGGCGGTTTCCTGATGGTCGGCGTGCTGGTCGCTTTCCTGGCCGGGCTGGGGGCGATCTTCTTCGAGATTCCCGCCCTGTCGCTGACCGTCTCGGCGGCCTTCGTGCTGCTGATGTCGGGGCTGATCCTCTACGAAACCTCGAACATCATCCACGGTGGCGAAACCAACTACGTGATGGCAACGGTGACCCTCTTCGTCGCCATCTTCAACCTCTTCACCAGCCTGCTGCACCTGTTGGGCTTCATGAACGGTGACGATTGAGCAGACGGGCGACAGGCAGTTCTCTTCTCGCCTGTCCTGTCCGACTGATCACTGAATCGGGGGGCGGCAGGGCTGTCGCCGGCCCTGCCGCCCGTCGCCGGCCCTGCCGCCCCCCCTGCTGGCCACGATGAGTGGCCTGCGTTGTTGCGCCGGCTGCCTCGGGGTGGGGAAAAGTTCGCTATAATCCGCCGCGAACCGTTCTCATCTTCCCCTCTTCACGCGGCCACAGGCAGACCCCAGGGAGCTTCTCCCATGCGCAACGAATCGCTGACCCCGGAGGCCATTCCGGATTCGCTGGTCGGCTTCACTCCGCCGACTTCACCGGCCAGTTCGCGGCATGCCGACGGGACGCTGGTAGACAAGTACGGCCGGCACGTGAACTACGTTCGCCTGTCAATTACCGACCGTTGCGATTTCCGTTGCAGCTACTGCATGGCCGAGGAGATGACTTTCCTGCCGCGGGCGCAGGTGCTGACCCTCGAGGAATGCCTGCGCCTGGCCAGCGCTTTCGTCGATCTCGGAGTCACCAAGCTGCGCGTCACCGGCGGCGAGCCGCTGGTTCGTCAGAACGTGATCTGGTTGCTCGAACGACTTGCCGTTCTGCCCGGTTTGAAGGAACTGGTGATGACCACCAACGGCTCGCAGCTCGATCGCTTTGCGTCGGCCTTGCTGGCGGCCGGCGTCAAACGCATCAACATCAGTCTCGATACCCTGCGTGCCGAGCGCTTCAAGGCGATCACCCGCGTCGGTGAACTGGCCAAGGTGCTGCGCGGTCTCGATGCGGCGCAGGCGGCCGGTTTCCAGGGCCTCAAGCTGAACACGGTGATGATGCGCGGCACCAACGACGACGAGTTCCCGGAGATGGTCGAGTTCGCCGTCGAGCGGGGGATCGATATTTCCTTCATCGAGGAAATGCCGCTCGGCGAAATCGGCCACGGTCGCCAATCAACCTATATCAGCAGCGAGGAAGCGAGGGCGCGACTGGCCGAGCGTTTCGTGCTCTTGCCGTCCGCCGAAAGTTCGGGCGGGCCGGCGCGCTACTGGCGCATTCCGGGAAGCTCGACGCGCGTCGGCTTCATCTCGCCGCACAGCCACAATTTCTGCGACAGCTGCAACCGGGTGCGCATCACCGCGCGCGGCGAACTCTACCCCTGCCTGGGCAACAACGACGCCAGTCATTTGCTGCCGCTGCTGCGCGCCCATCCGACCGACGACCGCCCGCTGCGCGCGGCCATCGTCCATAGCATGGGCATCAAGGCCAAAGGCCACGACTTCAGCAATCAGATGAATACCCCGCAGGTGGTGCGCTTCATGTCCATGACCGGTGGCTGAGCGCTGCTTGCTTCTCCCGCAATGGGAGAAGGGCGTTGCGTGCGTCGCGTAGGCGACTTTCAGATCAAGTAGTCACCCACCACCCACCTTCAAGGCCAGTCGCCATGAGTCTCACTGCCCGTTTCAGCTGCCTGAGCGATTACGACCCCGACGCGCTGTCGGTCGAGCAGGCGCGTGCCTTCATTCGCAGTCAACTGACCCCGGTCGGCACCCGCGAGCGCGTGGCGCTGCGCAGCGCCCTGGGTCGCGTGCTGGCCAGCGACGTGATCGCGCCCTTCAATGTCCCGGCGCACGATAACTCGGCGATGGACGGCTACGCGCTGCGCCATGCCGATCTCGCGGGCAGCGGCGAGACGCGCCTGCGCGTGATCGGCACGGCACTGGCCGGCAAGGTTTTCGCGGGGGCCGTCGGCGCCGGTGAATGCGTGCGCATCATGACCGGCGCACTGCCGCCGGCGGGATGTGACACGGTGGTGATCCAGGAGGTGGTCGAGCTCGACGGCGATCGGTTGATCGTCCCGGCCGGCCAGCGCGCCGGCCAGAATATCCGGCGGGCGGGCGAGGATCTGGCTGCCGGCAAGCCGGCGCTTGCCGCCGGGCGGGTGATTCGCCCGGCAGAACTCGGCCTGATGGCGTCGCTCGGCTGTGCCGAGGTCAGCGTCTACCGCCGTCTGCGGGTCGCTTTCTTCTCGACCGGCGACGAGCTGTGCTCGATCGGTACGCCGCTCGCCGACGGCGAAGTCTATGACAGCAATCGCTACACGATTTTCGGCATGCTCACTCGCCTCGGCTGCGAGGTCCTCGATCTCGGTGTCGTCCGCGACGATCCCGCGACCCTCGAAGCGGCCTTTCGCGACGCCGCCGCCGCGGCCGACGTGGTGATCACCAGCGGCGGTGTTTCGGTCGGCGAGGCCGATTTCGTCAAACCACTGATGGCGCAACTCGGCGAAGTACTGTTCTGGAAGATCGCCATGAAACCCGGCCGCCCGATGGCCTTCGGTCGTCTCGGCTCTCGCGGCGGTGGTGACGAGCACGCGGCCTGGCTGTTCGGCCTGCCGGGAAATCCGGTCGCGGTGATGGCCGCTTTCTACCAGTTCGTGCGCGACGCGCTGCAGCTGCTGATGGGTGCCGACCCGCTGCCCGGCGTGCCGCTGTTGCCGGCGGTGAGCAGCGTGGCGATGAAGAAGGCCCCTGGTCGCACCGAGTTCCAGCGTGGGATTCTCAGCCACGCGGCTGGGCTGTGGAGCGTCCGCCCGGCCGGAGCGCAGGGTTCCGGCGTCCTGCGCTCGATGTCCGACGCCAATTGCTTCATCGTCCTCGAACATGAGCGGGGCCCGGTTGCCGTCGGTGACACGGTGCAGGTGCAGCTCTTTGACGGGCTGGTCTGAGGCGCGTCTTGACTGCTGCGGTTCCGGCAGGTTGGATTGAGCCTGCGCAGCCCAACGATTCCCGTCTGATCGATTGCTTGAATGCGCGGGCGGCCCATGTCCGGCTCCGCGAGCGAGACCTGCCGCACGCAGAGTCGGCCATTCGTTATGCTGCGTGGCGTGCCGAAGAACGCGACGTCATGCTGGTCAACGCGTGAAACTGCTCGTCGATATGAACCTGTCGCCGCGCTGGGTCGGAATGCTGGCCGATGCCGGGTTCGAAGCGGCGCACGGGTCAGCGCGCGGGGCGAAGAATGCGCCAGACTCGGAAATTGTGGCCTACGCCGAACTTGACGATTACGTGGTGCTGACCCACGATCTGGATGTCGGCGTGATTCTCGCCGCTACTCACGGCGAAAGACACAGTGTCGTGCAAATCTGCGCCGACGATGTCAGCCCGGATGTCATCGGCACGTAGGTTGTGGCCGCTTTGGCATAAAGCCGTCCTTCAGCGCACCCTTCCAGCTTGCATAATGGCAGGATGTTTCAAATGGTCACTTAGTCCCAAAAAATAAGCAGACACAAAAGGGCTTAACGCTGATGGCAAGCAATAACGATAAGAATAAATCCCTCGAATCCTGGATCTGGGACGCCGCCTGCTCGATTCGCGGGGCCAAGGACGCGCCGAAATACAAGGACTACATCCTCCCTCTCATCTTCACCAAGCGCCTTTGCGACGTCTTCGACGACGAGCTGAACCGCATCGCCACTGAAGTCGGCTCGCGCAAGAAGGCCTTCCAGCTCGCCAAGGCCGATCACAAGTTGGTCCGCTTCTACCTACCCCTCGTGCCCGACGATCCCGAGCAGCCCGTCTGGTCCGTCATCCGCAAGCTCGCCGACAGGATCGGCGAAGGCGTCACCAGCCACATGCGGGCCATCGCTCGGGAAAACCCGCTGCTGCAGGGCATCATCGACCGCGTCGACTTCAACGCCACCACCCACGGCCAGCGCGACCTCGACGACGACCGCCTTTCCAACCTGATCGAAGCTGTCAGCAGCAAGCGCCTCGGGCTCGACGACGTCGAGGCCGACATCATCGGCAAGAGCTACGAATACCTCATCCGCAAGTTCGCCGAGGGCGGCGGCCAGAGCGCCGGTGAGTTCTACACCCCGCCCGAGGTCGGCACCATCATGTCCCGCGTGCTCGCTCCCGAACCCGGCATCACGGTCTATGATCCCTGCTGCGGCTCCGGCGGTCTGCTCGTCAAATGCGAGATCGCCATGGAGGAAAGCGCCCAGGGCAAAGGGCGCAGCGTCGCTCCGCTGAAACTGTTCGGCCAGGAATACATTCCCGAGACCTGGGCCATGGCCAACATGAACATGATCATCCACGACATGGAAGGTCAGATCGACATCGGCGACACCTTCAAGAACCCCAAATTCCGCAACAAGCAGGGCAAACTCCGCACCTTCGACCGCGTCGTCGCCAACCCCATGTGGAACCAGGACTGGTTCACCGAGGCCGACTACGACAACGACGAACTCGACCGTTTCCCAGCCGGCGCCGGCTTCCCCGGCAAATCCTCCGCCGATTGGGGTTGGGTCCAGCACATGCATGCCAGCCTCAATGCCACTGGCCGCGCCGCCGTCGTCCTCGACACCGGCGCAGCCTCCCGCGGGTCGGGCAATGCCGGCACGAACAAGGAAAAAACCGTCCGCCAGTGGTTCGTCGATCAAGACTTCGTTGAGAGCGTCCTCTACCTGCCCGAAAACCTCTTCTACAACACCACCGCCCCGGGCATCGTGCTGTTCCTCAACAAGGCCAAGTCCAAGGAGCGCCAGGGCAAGGTCTTCCTCGTCAACGCCAGCCAGGTCTTCGCAAAAGGCGACCCCAAGAACTTCATCCCCATTGAGGGCATCCAGCGCATCGCCGACACCCTCATCGGCTGGAAGGAGGAGGAGAAACTCAGCCGCATCGTCGATCACGCCGAGCTTGTGAAGAACGACTACAACATCTCCCCCAGCCGCTACATCCACACCTCAGATGCCGAAACCTACCGGCCCATTGCGGAGATCGTCGAGGAACTGGAGGGCATCGAGGCCGAAGCCAGGGAAACCGACGTGGCCCTGAGGAAGATCCTCAAACAACTGGGCGTGTCGGCATGAAAAAGAAGCCAGACCACAAGGAAACTTCCCTCACGCGTTCCTCCGCGGCGGAATACCTCACCTTCATCACCGCCAAGGGCGAAGGCGGTGTCGAGGCGATCTACGCGGATGAAGACGTCTGGCTCAGCCAGAAAATGATGGCGGTGCTTTATGACGTGGACGTCCGGACGATCAACTACCACCTGCAGAAGGCATTCAAAGACAGTGAGTTGGCGGAAGAATCAGTTATCCGAAAATTTCGGATAACTGCCGCCGATGGCAAAAACTACGACACCGGCCACTACAACCTCTCCGCCATCATCGCCGTCGGCTACAAGGTCAACTCCGAGCGGGCCGTCCAATTCCGCAAATGGGCGACCGCCGTGGTCAAGGAATTCACCGTCAAGGGCTTCGTCATGGACGACGAACGCCTCAAGGCTGGCGGCACCGTCCTGACCAGACAGTACTTCGAAGAACAGCTCCAGCGCGTCCGCGAAATCCGCCTCAGCGAGCGCAAGTTCTACCAGAAGATCACCGACATCTACGCCACCGCCATCGACTACGACCGCAGCGCCACGGCCACCCAGCGCTTCTTCGCCACCGTGCAGAACAAGCTCCACTGGGCCATCCACGGCCACACCGCCGCCGAGGTCATCGTGGACCGGGCCGATGCCGGGAAACAGCACATGGGCCTGACCACATGGAAAGACGCGCCCCATGGAAAGGTCCAGAAGTTCGATGTCAGCGTCGCCAAGAACTACCTGACCGAACCGGAGATGGCGCAACTCTCCCGCCTCGTGAACGCCTACCTCGATGTCGCCGAAGACATGGCGCAGCGGCAGATCCCCATGACCATGCAGGACTGGGAAACACGCCTCAACCGCTTCATCGAAGCCACTGACCGGGAAATCCTGCAGGACGCCGGCAAAGTCACCGCCGAAATCGCCAAGGCCCACGCCGAATCCGAGTTCGAGAAATACCGCATCGTCCAGGATCGCCTGTTTGTCTCGGATTTCGATGCCGAAGTCATGCGAATGGCAAAGAGTGATGAGGAGAGTGGGGACGAGGAAGGCGGTGCGGAGTGAGCGCCGAACGGAGCCAACGGCGCGCGGACATCGCGACCGCCGAAGCTCGCAGAGCGAAGAATGAGACGGCTAGGGTGTTGAAGGAAATTCTGGAGATGATCGGCGTGTGAGCGAGTGGAATCAAAGACTCCTGGGAAGTCTTTGCTCGATCAAAACGGGCAAGAAGGATGTGAACGAAGGATCGCCGGTAGCAACAACGACTCCAAGCTGCTGAAGGAATTCCACCTGGACCCGAAGAAGGAGCGGCAGATCCGCAAGAGCTTCGGCAAGCTCGACCAGCAGCCGAAGATCCTGATCGTCACCGAGAAACTGCTCACCGGCTTCGACGCGCCCGTGCTCTATGCGATGTATCTCGACAAGCCGATGCGTGACCACACCCTGCTGCAGGCCATCGCGCGGGTGAACCGTCCCTACGAGAACGAGGCCCAGGAGATGGTGAAGCCCCATGGCTTCGTCCTCGATTTCGTCGGCATCTTCGATAAGCTCGAAAAAGCACTCGCCTTCGACAGCGATGAGATCAACGCCATCGTCAAGGATCTGAAGCTGCTGAAGGTGCTCTTCAAAAACAAGATGGAGTCCAAGGCCCCGGACTACCTCGGCCTGATCGAGCAGCAATTCAACGACAAGGACGTCGACACCCTCATCGAGCACTTCCGCGATCCCGAGCGGCGGAAGGAGTTCTTCAAGGAATACAAGGAGATCGAGATGCTCTACGAGATCATCTCACCCGATGCTTTCCTGCGCCCGTTTATTGCCGACTATGGGACGTTATCGGCGATCTATCAGGTCGTCAGGAAGGCCTACTCCAGGACCGTGATGGTCGACCGCAACTTCCAGGCCAAGACCAACCATCTGGTGCAGCAGCAGGTAGGTAGCTATGGCGTCGGCGGTCTGGGCGAGATTGTCGCGATCAACGGCAATACCCTTGAGCTGATCAAGAACAAGAACGGCGGGGATGGCGCCAAAGTCATCAACCTGATCAAGAGCATCGAAAAACTGGCAGAGAAAGGCAGCGATGATCCTTACCTCATCGCCATGGCGGAGCGGGCGAGGGCGGTGCAGGAGAGTTTCGAGCAACGCCAGACGAGTACCGCCGAGGCGCTGGAGGCATTGCTCAAGGAAGTTGAAACAAACGAGGCCCGCAAAAAAGAACAGGCGGAGAAATCATTCGATGGGCTGACCTACTTCGTCTATCGCAGCCTACTCGACGCAAAGATCGAGAACGCGGAAGCTGTGAGCCGGAAGATCCGCCAGGCCTTCGCTGATTTTCCAAATTGGAAGCGAAGCGAAAGTTCTCTCCGCGAGCTCAGAAAGAAAGCCACCTTCGCGATCTTCGCCGAAACGGATGACCTCAACAGGGTGACAGCGATAGTGGACGAGCTGTTTACCTTGCTGGAGAAGGCAGATCGGATTTGAAGCGATGACCGCGATCGATCAAAAACACGAGTTTAAGCAACGCGTTCGTCATTGGGCCGAGAAGTTGGACGCGCAGTTTGTCTGGTTGAGCGTGCGCCCGATGCGCAACAAATGGGCTTCATGCACTACCAGCGGCCATCTGAACTTCAATGACGAACTGCTCGGGCTGAAACCCGAGCTATGGGATTACATCATCGTCCACGAGCTTCTCCACCTCTTTGTTCCGAACCATGGAAGACTGTGGAAAAGCCTGATGCGCGCCTACTTGGGTGAGTATGAGGCACATGAGTGCGAGCTCAAGAAGATAGCGCATGACATTTCGCTACAGCGGGCGCGTTGAAAACCTGCTGGTGGAGCACCGAGGCGATGAATGTCTCTTGTGGGTCGCCAGGCGACGATCATGCGGTGAAAGTCAGCGATCAGCAAAGGCTGCTGCATTGCACACGCCCAAATCGATCCCAACTACAAATTGGTGTAGACGTTGTCCCGATCGGCGCACGCAGGCCTCTACATCTGCAGGGGGTCGGCGTAGCCGGTCATTTCCAGGTAGCCGCGGCCGCTGAGGCTGCCTTCCAGACGGACCAGGCCTTCCCAATAGACGACAGGCAGCGGGCGGCTGGTCGATAGTTCCTGATCGTCGAGAATCGGTCGCGTGCGTACGCTCAGTTCGCCGAGCCGGATTTCGATCTGCACTGGGTAGCTGGCGCGGCTGCGCGGCGACGACCAGTTGCGGATCGGCGTGAAGGCGACTTCGTCGGCGGCGAACTGGCGCACACGGCCGTGGGCATCGCGCCAGGCGGCGTGCGCGAAAACAGTCGTGCCTTGCGCGTCGCGCATGCGAAAAGCCATCAGCGCGCCACCGTCGTCGAGGTTGATGCCCACCCAGTCCCAGCCGACGGCGCCGTCGCCAAGAATGGCGGTCGACCATTCGTGATCGAACCAGGCACGGCCGCTGGCCGCCTGGCGCTGGCCATCGAGGACCAGCGAGCCAGCGACCTGCAGCTGTGGCCAGCTGACGTAGTAGCTGCTCAGGTCCGTCGCGTGGCCCTTGCGCGAATAGCCGCCATCGCCCTGCAGCATTAGCGGTTGCGACGGCTTCAGCGTGAAGTCGTACGAGAATTGGGGACTCTGCATCTGCAGCCTGAAAACCTGGCCTGTGCTGCGCTCCTCGCGGTGCATCCGCCAGGCGCCGATGTGGATGTCGCAGTCGCTGGTCGAAAAGCCGGCACCGAGATTGGCGCGCGCGGCGCGTTCGCTGTGCAGCAGACGGTCGCCGGGAATGGTCAGCGCGGCGTGCGCGAACAGGATCTGGCGCGCCGCAAGCGGTGAGCGCAGCGCTTCGGCATTGCCCGGCCGGCTACGAAAGAAAGTCAGTTGAAAGCCGATATCGGCCCGTGGCGAGTCGAGGGCGCCGGTGACGTACCACCATTCGGTGCGGAAATCCGGATGCGCGCCGTGGTCACGCGGGAAAGCCAGTTTGACGCCGCGGCTGACCGGCGCGTAGGCGACCGGCGGGCGCGCGGGTGCCGCCACGGCCAGCGTCGGCAGGAGCAGGGGAGTGCAAAGGAAGCTGCGGCGGCGCACGGGTCGGTTTCCTTTCGCCTACTGGGCGTTGGCCAGAACCTGGGCGACCGGCAGGCGGGTCGCCTGGCGTGCCGCATAGCGACTGGCGAGTACCGCCGCCGCCAGGGTGATCACGGCGCCAGCGAAGACCGCCGTCCAGGGAATCGCCAGCGCCATTCGCCAGTGAAAAGCCTGCGGATTGATGACATGCGTCAGGATGGCGCCGATGGCGATGCCGCAGGCCAGGCCGATGAGCAGGCCGACGCTGGCGATCAGCGCGCCTTCGAGCATCACCGCGTGGCTCAGCATGCGGCGGTCGAAACCGAGCGCGCCGAGTGTTGCCAGTTCACGGGCGCGCAGCCAGACGCTGGCGGCCAGCGTTACCGCCAGTCCGAAGAGGCCGATCAGCATTGCCGCCGCTTCGAGTGCGTAGGTCACGGCGAAGCTCTTGTCGAAAATCGACAGGCTCAAGCGGCGAATCGCGGCGCTGTCGGCGACTTCCAGGCCGTACTGCTCGGCCCAGGGCGCCAGCCAGGCCGTGGCCTGCGCTTGCTGCCCGGGCAACGGCCACAGCGCCAGATCGGTGGGCTGGAAATTGCCGCCGAGTTGCTGATAATCCTCCCTGCTGATGACCACGGCGCCGAACTGCCGGCCGTAGTCGCGCCAGACGCCGCCGATGAAGACTTCGACCTCGCGTCCGAGCAGGGGCAGGCGCAGGGTCTGAGCAGGCGCCAGGCGATAGATTTCGGCCATTGGTTCGCTGATCCAGACGGCGGGCATGGCGGCCGGCGGCGCCAGCAGCGGGCCGGTAAACGGCAAGCGTGCCGCCGGGTCGCGCGGCTCGATTTCGCGTATCAGCAGCGCCACCTGCGGTCGCTGCGGGTCAATGGTCAGCGCAGCGTTGGCCATGCGCTCGACTTTGGCGAAAGGCGCAGCGGGCGCTGCCAGGGCGCCGAGCAGGTCCAGCGGCAGTGGGGTGGCCTTGCTGCGCAGGTAGAGCGGCGCCGGCAGGACGTGGTCAAGCCATTGGTCGACGGCGACGCGAAAGCTGGAGACCATGATCACCATGCTCGCGGTCAGCGCGAAGCTGACGATCAGCCCACTGGCCGCGACCTGCGCCATCAGTGGCGCCTGCGCGACATTCTGCAGCGCGATGCGTTGCGGCGCCGGCAGGGGCTGGGCGCTGAGCCAGCCGAAAAGCAGTTGCGTGAGCAGTGGCGCGCTGGCAATGCCGACGACCAGCACCAGGGCAATCGAGGCATAGCCGGCGAGTGGCAGTTCGAACAGCGGTGGCAGCTGCGCCAGCGCGAATGCGGCTAGTGCCAGCAGCAGCGGCAGCAACGGCAGTCGTCGCACCCAGGAATGCGCATAACGCCAGGATCGCGCGGCGGGCCTTGCATCGGCGGGCGGCCGTTGTGCAAAGCCGGTTTTCAGTGCCTGCGCCAGCGGCTGCATGCGGTTCAGGTAGGCTGGGTAACTGGCGCCGGCCAGGCTGGCCAGGCAGCCGAGCGCCAGGAACAGCAGCGCCGGTGCCAAGGCCGGGACGATCAGCGGTGCGCTGCCGGCGAAGTAGCCACCGCCGAGATCGCCGCCGAGGACCTGCGTGAAGGTGACGGCCAGCGCGTAGCCGAGGGCTAGCCCCAACAGCGATCCGGGCACGCCGATCGCCACGCCTTCGAGAAGGACCTGCAACAGCCGCATGCGTGGCGAAAGACCGAGAACGCCGAGCAGGGCGAACTGCGTCGAGCGCTGGGCAACGGCGGTCAGCTGCGTGGCAAAGACCAGGAAGGCGCCGGTGAGCAGGGCAACCAGCGCCAGAACATTGAGGTTGACGCGATAGGCCCGCGAGAGGTTGGAGACGCGTGCGCTGTCGTCGTCGCCAGCGCGGATCAGCAGTCCCGGCGGCAGTCGCTGCGCCCATGCCTGACGCCAGCTTGCCAGGTCGGTATCCGGCGCCAGCCGCACGCGGCCCTCGCTGACTCCGTCGGCCGGGCCGAATCGAGCCTGCACCCAGGCAATATCGGCGACCAGCAGCAGGTCGTCGGGGCGTGCCACCGGCAGGTCGCCGGCGAGCGTTGCCAGCCACTGCTGCTCGCCGCGCAGCAGCTTCAGTGTGCCGCCTGCGCGTGTGCCGAAGTCCTTGCCCTGGCTGCTTTGGCTGTCTTGGGCGCTTTGGGCAAGCCGGGCGAGCAGGGCCGGCGAGGCGTAGACGCCGCCGTCAAGGATGTTCGGCGCGGCGGCCTGCTCATCCTGGCGCGGCAGCAGGTCGGGGGTCATCGCCATGGCGCTGAAGACGTCGATGCCGATCAGGCGCACCGGGGTCGGCGCGTTGTCGATGCGCACGCGCGTCTCGATGACCGCGGCGACAAGCAGCACGGCCGGGTCGCGGGCGATGGCGTTGATCGTCGCCAGCGGCACGCTGCCGGCGCTGTCGCGCGCGGCGATCACCGCGTCAGGGTCGCCCTGGACGCTCTTCATCGCCCGGCCGAAGTCGGAGAGCGCGGCGTCGTTGATCAGGTGAATGGCGTAGCCGAGTGCGACGCCGAGTGCGATGGCCAGCATCGAGAGCAGGGTCGCGGCGCGCCGGGTCTTGAACTGGGCACGGATCAGCCACCAGGAAAGTGTGCTAAGTGCCCGCATCCTGGTCGCTGGCAGCCCCCTCATGCTGATCATTGCCTGGCGCACCCGCTTTCCAGCAGGCCGTTCGGGGTCAGCGTCAGGATGCGGTCGCAGGACTGTGCGACGTGCTGCGAGTGGGTGACGACCAGCGCGCTGGTCTGTTGCTCGCGGACACGTTCGAGCAACAGCGCCAGGACCTCGTCGGCGGTGCGTGGATCGAGGTTGCCGGTCGGTTCGTCGGCCAGCAGCAGCGCCGGACGGTGTACCAGCGCGCGGGCGATGGCCACCCGTTGCAGTTCCCCGCCGGACAGCGACGCTGGCCAGCGCGCAGCGAAGCCCGCCAGGCCGACGCGTTCGAGTAGCGCCTGCGTGCGTGGCGCATGCTCGCCGGCGGGCACGCCGCAGAGCAGCAGCGGCACGCCGATGTTCTGCGCCACGGTCAGCGTCGGCAGGACATGAAAGGCCTGGAAGACGAAGCCAATGCTGCGCGCACGCAAGGCAGCGCGCGCGGTCTCGTCGAGGGCGACGATGTCGAGGGCCTGCGGGCCGATGGCGACCGAGCCGCGGTCGGCTGTGTCGAGTCCGGCGATGCAGTTCAGCAGGGTGCTCTTGCCGACGCCCGATTCGCCGACCAGAGCGACGATTTCTCCGCTGCCGACGGCGAAGTCGAGGGCGCTGAACAGGGGCCGGTTGGCCTTACCGTACTGCTTGGCGAGGTCGCTGACGCGCAGCATCGATCAGCGGCCGGCGAGCGCTGTGCCCGACGTCGCCGCTTCGTCAGGCGCGCCTTGCGGCTGCCGCGGAAGGCTGTCGAGTGGCGGCTCGGGCGGCTCGGCGGTGTTGGGACTCATGCCAGTGATCACGCTTGCCGCGCCGGCAGGTAGGACCAGTTGATCTTGCGGCGCGGGAGAAGGTAATCGAGTTCTTCTTCCGGACGCTCCTGCAGGCGCAAGGGCTGTTCGACGCTGAGCGCACATTCGTTGGCTCCGTTGGCTCCACTGGCTCCACTGGCTCCATTGGCTTCGCTCGCCAGGTCGACGATGATCGACTGCCGGCGCGGCACTTCCGGCGCATAGATCATCACCTTCGGCAGGAGCGGCTTGCTGGCGGGTGCCGAGCCGACGACGGCGCCGATCCGACCGTCGCTGAGCCGGACGATCGAACCCGGCGGATAGACGCCCATGGCGCGCACGAAGAGCTGTAGCAGGGCGCTGTCGAAGGCTTTCTTCTCGCGCGTCCACAGGGTAGATAAGGCTTCTGATGGCGACATCGCAGTGCGGTAGTCGATCGGGTTGACCAGGTTGTCAAAGCGGTTGGCAATGGCCACCATGCGCGCCGCCAGCGAGATCGCGCTACCGCTCTGGCCGTCGGGAAAGCCGCTGCCGTCGAAGCGCTCGTGATGGTGCAGGATGGCGTCGAGCATTGGCGCCGAGAGACTACCGGCACGCGCAGCGGCCTGGTGGCCATTCTGGCAGTGCGTCCGATAGAGCGCCTCCTCGTGGCGATTGCGTTCAGTGTTGCGCAGCAGCGAGGGCTTGATCGTCAGCTTGCCAATGTCGTGCAGGAGGGCGCCGATGCCGATGGCTTGCAAGGCCCGTTCGGGTAGCCCGGCCTGTTTGCCGAGCAATAGCGCCAGCGTCATCACCGATAGCGAGTGCGCGGCGTGGCCGTCGTCGTGCGCCTTCTCGGCGATCAGCACGATGGCGCTGTCGGGGTCGGCGAGCAGCGCAGCCGTCGACTCCTCGCTGACGGTCGCCACCTGTCGGATTGCCTCACGCGGATTGCTGCTAAAGCCCTTGATTGCGCTGGCCACTGCGCGGGCAGCCCCGAGGTAGTGCTGCTGCGCCTTGTCGAGCCGTCCCCGGAGTTCGTTCATGACGCTGGCGCGCGATCGCTTCTCGGCCATTCTGGCGGCGGCGAGGGAGGCCAGGGCGGCCAATCGCGCTTCTTCTTTCGCGTCGTCGGTGTCTCCGGTGTCTCCGGTGTCTCCGGTGTCTCCGGTGTCTCCGGCGTCTCCGGCGTCTACTGCCGCCGTGCTCGGGGTGGTGGACGCGGGTGCCGGCTGAGCTGCGGGCAGCGGTGCTACGGTGCACCGCGTCGGGTCACAGAACAACTGCGGTAGCTTCATCGCCGCGATCAGCTGCGCCTGTTCCTCATCGGCGATGACGAAGGAGTTGAACATGAACTGGTGCGCGATCCAGGGGATCGGCAGCCGGACATGCACTCCCGGACGCAGTTGCGTCACGTCGATGCAGATCTCGCCGGGGTGCGGAGTGGCAGCATCAGGTGCTGGCGGCATCGTTTCCTCTCTGGTGCGCGGTGGCCGCCGAGTCGGCGGCCGCCTATTTGCTCGTCGTGCCGGCTCGCAAACCGGTCAACACTTTCTGCCCGGCGCGGCCGTCGGCGGTCATGCCCAGGCGTTGCTGCTCGATCTTGATTGCTTCGCGCGACTTGGCGCCAATCATTCCGTCGACTTCGCCGATCGCGTGTCCGCGGGCAAGCAGCAGGGTCTGCAACTCGCGGCGTTCCACGCGCGACAAGCCCAGGTCATCGGTCGGCCAGGGGGTGACGAAGCCTTTGCCACCCTTGATTCGATCGGAGAGGTGGGCGATGGCCAGTGCGTAGCTTTCGGCGGCGTTGTAGCCATAGATCACATCGAAGTTGCGGAACACCAGGAAAGCCGGGCCCTCCGGGCCGGCCGGCAGGAGGAGTCCAGCGGCGGTATCGGCAGCGGTGATCGCTTGGCCGTCGGCCCGGCGAACCCCACGTGCCGTCCAGTAGGACAGCGGGCGCTTGTCGCGGCGACCGGAAACGCTGCTGTCGAAGCCGCTCGGCAGCAGGACCTCATAGCCCCAGGGCTGGCCTTCTCGCCAGCCACCCTTGTGCAGGAAGTTGGCGGTCGAGGCCAGCGCATCGGGGACGTTGCCCATCAGGTCACGCTTGCCGTCGCCGTTGCCATCGACCGCCAGGCGCAGGAAGGTGGACGGCATGAACTGGGTATGGCCGAAGGCACCAGCCCAGGAGCCGACGAGCTGATCTGGTTCGATGTCGCCGGAGTCGAGGATCTTCAGCGCACTCAGGAATTCGCCGCTGAAATACGATTGCCGGCGACCGAAGCAGGCCAGCGTGCCGAGCGAAGTGAGCAGTGGGCGGCTGCCGAAGTTGCGTCCGTAGTTGCTCTCGACGCCCCATACGGCAACGATCGTCGCCGGGTCCACCTGATAGCGCTCGCTGGCCATGGCCAGGGTGTCGGCCCATTTGGTGCGCATTTCGAGACCATCGGCGACGCGTTCCTCGTCGACCAGGCCGGAAAGGTAGTCCCAGATCGGAGAGCGGAACTCAGGTTGGTAGTCGAGAAACTCGAGTACGCTGAGGTCGGGAGACAAATTGCGGGTCAGGTGGTCGAAGGAGGCGGTCGAAATGCCTCGCTTTGACAAAGCGACGGCACGCAGGGTCTTCATGCACGAGCTGAAGCGATCGCTCGGGTCAGTTTCCTGAGCGGCGACGGCGCTGGTCATCAGCGCCAGAGAAACGGTAAGGCAGGTGATTTTCATGGCAGGTCAGGGTCGGTGGGAACTGGAAGGGAGGCTGGCGATGGCCGGGCGCGCGGGCGTGCTGCTTGCCAGGACGAAGTGGTGCACGTACAGCCCGTCATCGCAGGCCGGCGAGCGGCTGAAAAGGCTCAGGGCTGGTCGGGAGTGTAGGGAGTGCTCGGGCGACGCGCGGCGCGGCCCTGGCCGTCGTGCGAAGCTTGCTCTGGCGCGGTGCTGGCCTGGTATTCGGCATCGCTGATCACTTCGCCCTCGATCACGCGTCCACTCTCCGGCGGCGGCTGGTAGCCGCCCTGCCGGCCAGCCTGCTCCTGCATGCGCTGGTGCAGGTTGCGCAGTTCCTGGGGCAGGTGGCGAGTCTTCCATTTGAGGTAGGCGAAAATCAGTACGCCGACGACGAGCACGACGCCGAGCGCCAGGATCGAGAACATGAAGGCGACGACCAGAATCAGAACGCCAGCGGCAATCGTCAGCAGTTTGCCGAAGACGCTCGTCGGGGGGCCGGCCAAGGGCGCTCGGTAGGCGCCGGATTGTTGCTCATTGATTTTCATCGAAATCCTTGTGGGTACGTTCCATGAGGAAGCGGTACATCTGCCGCGCATTGTAAAGTGTCGGTGCCGTGGCGACCAGTCACGACTCTTCACCCGCGTCTTAAAATGCCATGGTACGGCGACGACTGCAGTGGGGTTGGCTCTCGACGCCGGGCAAAAAAAAGGCCCGCCAGGGGGGCTGGTCGGGCCTGTGCTACCGCCGCCGCGGCATTCCCAACGAGGGGAGGGGGAGGAGGAACACCTCGGCGACAGACAAATACTATCGGCAGCCGTGCTTTGGGTCTGTGTGCTCTCTGTCGCACTGTGTGACGGCGTGTAAGAGGTCGCTTCAATAACTCAAGTGATGCACGAACTAAATTCTGTAAGCTACTGGTGTAAAGTAAAAAAATATTTTGTTGTTGAGTATTGTTGTTCTCGTGGGGCCAAGGCTGTTCCGGGTCGGCGCCTAGATCCGGAAGGGGTCGGAAACGCCGTCGAAAAGGCGCTTCAGGACTTGTCGCTCCTTGCCATCGATCGAGTCCAGGAAGTCGCTGGCCGAGCCCATGCCGCGGAAAGCGTTGAAGCCGTGCTCCAGGAACTGGTGCAGGTCGCCGAGTCCGGCGACCTGCGCCGGGCGCCGCATCATCTTGAGGAGACTGCTCAGCAGTGGCTTGGTGGTCAGCCTCTCGAGTGCTTCGCCGGTTTCGCGAATCAGGATAATCTGGCGCAGGCGCTCGGCGCGGCAGCCGACGGCACGGTAGGCTGCCGCGTACACGGTAGGCTGCCGCGTAGGCGCCTTCGTCGATCTGCTCGATGCGTCCGACGCGGCAGAGTTCGGCGACCATCGCCGAGTCGAGCTCTTCGGTCAAGGCGTCCAGTTCGACAGCCAGCGCGACGGTACGCAGCGCCGACGCCGGGAGCATCTTGATCAGCAGGGGCAGGATGCGCTCGACCTCCTCGTCGCGGCTGCTGAAGTCCTTGGGTCCATAGAGATCGGAGATAAAGAAGCGGGCGGCAGGCCCGAAGCGCGTGCTGGCGAGCAGTCCGGCATGGCTGCGGGCCAGCCGACCGGCCTGCCATTCACGCAGGTACAGGCGCGCGCGGGCGGCAGCCGGATCGAAGTTGGCTTGCTGGCGCAGCTGCTTCGCAGCTCTCAGATGTCGGCGCAGCGCTTCGGCGTATTGTCGTTTCTCGATGGCGGCAGTCGAATCGTCCATGGCAGGAATTATGCCCGGCTGCAGGGAGGCTGTTTAGAGGGCTTCGCCTAACGAGCAGAGCAGGCGCAACATACACTTGCTCTGGAAGCAAGCTCAGCAAGGAGTATTTGATGTCTCATCCCGAAACGGTGGCCGAGCGCTTGGCCGCGTCGAACGTCGAGCCGCTGGCCGCGCGCTTTGCCCTGCTGCAGCGCGCGGCACGCGGCGACCCCAACCCGCAGCACGCGCTTCGCGAAAGGCGCCTGCTGGCTCTCGATCGGATGCTGCGCGACAGCGCCGTGGCGATTGTCGAGGCGGTCAGTCGCGATTTCGGCCACCGCTCGCCCGCCGAAACGCGCCTGCTCGAGTTGTTCCCGAGTTACGAAGCGATTCGCCACGCTCGCAGGCATCTGCGCCGCTGGATGCGTCCGCAACGGCGAGCGGTATCGCTATGGTTTCAGCCGGGGCGGGCGGAAGTTCGCTACCAGCCGCTCGGTGCTGTCGGCATCATCGTGCCCTGGAATTACCCGGTCCTTCTGGCGATCGCGCCCTTGGCGGCGGCGCTGGCTGCGGGCAATCGGGCACTGCTCAAGATGTCCGAGATGTCGCCGAACACCGCCGCCCTGTTCGCCACTCTGGTCGCCAGGACTTTCGCCGCAGACGAGGTGTCGGTCGTCGAAGGCGACGCCAGTGTTGCGCAGGCCTTTTCGCGACTGCCGTTCGATCATCTCTTGTTTACCGGTTCGACCGCCGTCGGCCACCAGGTCATGCGTGCGGCAGCCGATAATCTGACTCCAGTGACTCTGGAACTCGGCGGCAAGTCGCCAGCGATCATCGGCCCCGGACTGGCTGGGAGTAAGGACTTCGCACGCGCCGTCGAGCGCATCCTGATTGGCAAGTGCATGAACGCCGGCCAAACGTGCATCGCGCCCGACTACGTGTTGCTGCCCGCCGGGGACGAACAGGCGTTCATCGAGCGTGCGCGTGCCGTGGTCGCCAGCGCTTACCCGCGGCTGGCGACGAACGGCGATTACTCGACGATCATCGACGCGCGCCATTACGCTCGCCTGTGCGCCTACGTCGACGAGGCCCGGGCGAGCGGCGCCGAGATCGTTGAACTGGCGCCCGGTGCGGCTGCCGACCCGGCAATACGCCGCCTGCCGCCGCTGGCGCTGCTGAAGGTCAACGACCAACAGGCTGTCATGCAGGAGGAAATTTTCGGGCCGCTGTTGCCGATCCGGACGTACCGGCATCTCGATGACGCAATCGCTTTCGTCAGCAGCCGGCCGCGGCCGCTGGCGCTTTACTACTTCGACAGCGATAGCGAGCGCATCGAGCGAGTGCTTGATGAAACGCTTGCCGGTGGTGTGACGATCAACGATACCATCCTGCACATCGCGCAGGACGACCTGCCTTTCGGCGGCGTCGGCCCCAGTGGTATGGGTCGCTATCACGGTTTCGAGGGTTTTGAGACCTTTTCGGCGAAGAAGGGCGTCTTCCGGCAGTCGCGACTATCCGCCATCGGCCTCTTCAAGCCGCCCTACGGCCGGCTGTTCAGGCTCTTGACGCGGATCATCATGCGATGAAGTTCGGGCGTCGGCAGTTTCTCCGGACCGGCCTCGCCGGCAGCCTGCTGCTTTCTTTTTCCGGTTGGCTCAACGCTGCCGGGCCGCGGCGTTTCAGCGACGCCGAGCGCGCGATGCTCGGCGCGGTGGTCAACGCCATGCTCGACGGTGTCCTGCCAGCGCAGGGCCAGCAACGGCGCCCGCTGGTGGCGCGCACCGTCGACGGCATTGCCAGCGCAGTGGGCGGTCTTTCCGCTGCCAGCCAGCAGGAAATCGGCGAACTGTTCGGATTGCTGGTCATTGCGCCGGCCCGCCTGATGCTGGCCGGTGTCAGCAAGCCGTGGAGCGAAGCCAGCGTCGCCGAGGTCGGCGAGTTCCTGCAGTCCTGGCGGTCCAGCCGCCTGAGCCTGCTGCAGAGCGCCTACGGGGCTTTGCACGATCTCACCTACGGCGCCTGGTACGGACGTCCCGAGACCTGGGAGGCGATTAGCTATCCCGGACCACCGCGAGGATATTTCTGATGGAAGATCCGATCAGGGTCGGGCTTGCCGGCGGCTGGAAACATATTGACGCCTCGGCGCTGCCGCATAGTCAGACGATCGACACGGATGTGCTCATCGTTGGCACCGGGGCCGGCGGCGGGGTCACCGCCGACCTGCTCAGCGCCAGCGGTCTGCGCGTCGTCCTCATCGAAGAGGGGCCGCTGCGCTCGTCGAGTGATTTCAAGATGCTGGAAAGCGAAGCCTACCCCGAGCTGTATCAGGAATCGGCGGCGCGCAAGACGGCCGACAAGGCGATCAACATCCTGCAGGGCCGCTGCGTCGGAGGGTCCACGACGGTGAATTGGACGAGCAGCTTTCGCACCCCGCCCGAAGTCTTCGACTTCTGGCAGCAGCGCTTCGGTCTGCAGGAGCTGAGCGCCGAGTCGATGAGCTCATGGTTCGCGGTCATGGAGCACAAGCTGTGGGTGCGTCCCTGGGATACGCCGCCGAACGCCAACAACAAGGTACTCGCGGCGGGCGCTGAAAAGCTCGGCATTGCGGTCGGCGATATCAAGCGCAACGTCAAGGGTTGCTGGAATCTTGGCTATTGCGGCATGGGTTGCCCGACCAACGCCAAGCAGTCGATGTTGCTGACCACCATCCCGGCCGCCCTGAACCGCGGCGCGACGCTCTATACCCGTCTACGCGCCGAGCGTTTGCGTTTCGACGGCAGCCAGGTCTCGGCGCTTGACTGCAGCGCATTGCAGCCTGATGGCATCCACCTTTCCGGGCGGCGCTTGCGTTTTCGCGCTCGTCACTTCGTCGTTGCCGCGGGCGCCATTGGCAGTCCGGCCTTGCTGATGCGAAGTAGCTGCCCCGATCCCTACCGCCTGCTCGGCAAGCGCACCTTTCTGCATCCGGTGGTGATTTCCTCGGCGATCATGGCGCATCGGGTCGACGCCTACGCCGGTGCGCCGCAGTCGATCTTCAGCGATCACTTCCTGCGCCAGGCGCCGATCGACGGTCCTCTGGGCTTCAAGCTCGAAACGCCGCCGCTGCACCCGGTCCTCTATTCGACGACGCTGCAGGGTTATGGTGAGGCGCACGCCCGCCTGATGCGCGAATTCACCAAGGCCAACGTGGTCCTGGCACTTTTGCGTGATGGCTTCCACCCCGAAAGCCGCGGTGGTCGCGTCCGTCTCGGCGCCGGTCGCCTGCCGGTGCTCGATTATCCGCTCGGCGAGGTGATCTGGGAGGCTGCGCGTCGCGCCTTGCTGGCAATGGCCGAAATCCAGTTTGCCGCCGGTGCGCGCTGGGTGATCCCGGTGCACGAGACGACGCCTGGCTATACGAGCTGGGCGGCAGCCAGAAAAGGAATCGCCGAGCTGCCGCTCGAACCCTTCCTCTGCCGGGTGGTCAGTGCGCATGTGATGGGCGGCTGCGGCATGGCCGATGCACCGCATCGCGGCGTCGTCGATCACCGCGGACGACACTTCTGGCTTGATAATCTGTCGGTGCTCGACGGGTCGGTTTTTCCGACCAGCCTGGGGGTCAATCCGCAACTTTCGATTTATGGCCTGGTTGCCCGCAATGCCAGTTTGCTGGCTGCCGAGTTGTCCGGCAAGCCGCGTCCCGCCATCCCCTGAAGGAGTCCCTACTGCCATGCTCGCACGCGCCCTGCGTCTTTCACACGCGCTGGAACTAACGCTCTACGTCATCCTGGCGATGAGTGTCTGTGACGCCTCGTTGGTCGTCGCTCTTGGCTTGGCAGTGCTGGCCATGCTCGCGCTGCGGGCGGTGGTGATCGCGGTGACCTACGCCTATGCCGGCGCCTACGCATCCCTGGCGCCGCGACTGTCGAGCCGGCAGAGAGTGTTGATGGTGCTTGGCGAGTACCTGAGCTTCGTTGTCACCTTCCTGGTCATCATGCCCTTCGAGCGCTGGTGGATGGGCGACGATCGTCTGCCGCGGCAGGCGACGGAAGGGCAGGGCTTGACTGCTGCTGCGCCTGAGGACAGCCGACCGCCGATCCTGCTGATCCACGGTTACGGTTGTTCGCGTGCTTGTTGGTGGTGGCTACGTGCGCACCTCGAGGCGGCAGGCTGGAGCGTGGCGACGATTAGCCTGGAACCGATCTACACCAGCATCGACGATTACGTCGATCCCGTGGCCCGACGGGTCGACGAGGTGCTCGCCGCGATCGGTGCCACGCAGCTGGTCCTTGTTGGCCACAGCATGGGCGGGCTGGTTTCCCGCGCCTACCTGCAGCGTTATGGTGGCGCGCGCGTGGCCAGGCTGGTCACCCTCGGGACGCCGCATCAGGGCAGCGAATTGGCGCGTCTCGGTTGCGGTGACAATGGTCGCCAGATGCGTCCGCACAGCCCCTGGTTGCAAGCTCTGGCCAGTCCGCCGGCGAGCGTCGACACGGTGGCTCTCTACAGTCCGCAAGACAATTTCGTCATGCCGCCGGCGCTGCTCGAATTGCGTGGGGCGCAGAACCAGGCGATTGCCGGTGTCGGACACCTGGCAATGCTCTATTCGCCGCGTGTCGTCCAGGCGCTGCTGACGGTGCTCGAGCAGACCGCTGCGCGCTGCCCGCGCGCGGTAACCGCTGCCGCCGAGATCAGCAAGGTCGCCGACGCCTAAGCAAGCCGCAGCAGCCGCGCCAGAAAGTCGAAAAACAGACAGTACAGGGCGATGGGTAGCGGCAGGCCGAGCAGCGTGGCGAGCATGTATTCGCGGAAACGCACGCCCGACATTGCCAGCACGTAGTTGAGTGCCGGCACCGTCTGGAACAGGACACGCAGGAAGACCATGCTGCGGATCGGCCGGGCATCGAGCTGAGCCAGTAAACGCGTGGCGATGCGGCTGTTCAACTGCCGCAGGGCATCGCCGCCAAGCAGGCGGATGCTCAGGAAGGTGAGCGCGCACGACAGGCACGCCGCAAGGTAAGTGACCGCACCGCCCCAGATGCGACCGAGGGCGAGCACCGCCGCGGCCAGGAAAATCCACCCCGGAATCTGGATCAGGTTGCCCAGAGCGAACAGCGCCACGAAGATCAGCAGTCCGCTGAGCTTGTTGTGGAGGAACTGGTCGCGCAGAAACGGCAGGCTGAAGTGATCGCGCAGCCCGGATAGTTCGAAGCCGGCGAAGAGCACGCCGAGAAACAGCGTCACGGCCAACAGGCGCGGCCAGGGGATGGCGCGATGCTTCAGCATGCGGCGATTGAAGTCATGGATTCATGGATTCGTGGATTCGTGGATTCGTGGCTCGCCATGGCAAAAAGATACCGCGGCTCGACTGTAAGCTATGGTCGCCATGTGACGACCATAGCATTGTCATTCGCAAAAACCATCCTGGCACTCCTTTCTACTCCCTTCAATGCGAGAACCACAAGATGAACGAACTGCACGGACTTTTCTTCTGGGGTTTCCTGCTGCTTTTCGGCGCAGTGATGTACCTGATCTCGCCGCGCAGCAGCGACGATGCCGGTTTCTTCCGTGGACACGATGCGCAGGGGCGTGGGCCGTCGGAGTGGGCCTTGATGATGAGCGTATTCATCAGCTGGATCTTCGCCAAATCGGTGACCAACGCCGCCAATCTCGGCGCCGCCTACGGTATCGTCGGCGGGCTGGCCTACGCCACCTACTGGCTGTCGATTCCGGTCGCCGGTGTGGTCATCTACCGCTTGCGCACCCGCGAAGGGGCGACGGGACTGGTCTCCTTTCTGGTCGGAAAATACGGCCGTGGTGCGGCGCTGGCGTTTTCGGTCGCCATTCTCGTGCGCCTGTTCAACGAGGTGTGGAGCAATACGGCGGTCGTCGGAGGCTATTACGGCGAGTCAGGAACGGCAGCCTTCATCGGCGCGGCGCTGTTGTTCACCGCCGTGGTGCTCTTCTACAGTCTCAAGGGCGGCTTGCGCAGCTCGATCTTCACCGACGTTGTCCAGGCAGTCGTCTTCCTGCTCTTCCTGGGCGTAGTCGTCGCCGTGGTCTTGCCGGCGCATTCGCCGACACAGCTGCTGAGCGAAGGCAGATTCACGCTCGCTGGTGGGGTCGACCTGCTGCTGGTTGCCTTGTTACAGGTTTTCTCCTATCCCTTCCACGATCCGGTACTCACCGACCGTGGCTTCATTTCTCGTGAAAAGAGCATGTTGCGCGCCTTCATCGTCGCCGGCGTCCTCGGCTTCCTGGGCATTCTCGCCTTCAGTCTGGTCGGCGTACATGCCCGCCTTGAAGGTATCACCTCAGGCAGCAACATTCCCGCCGATGTCGCCCGCGGGCTGGGCTTTGCCGGCTTCTTCGCGATGATCGCGGTGATGATTTCCTCGGCGGCATCGACCCTCGACTCGACCTTCTCGTCACTATCGAAGTCGGTGGCGCAGGAACTGCCGATGCTCGCCGGCCGCGAACCTCTGCCGCGTGCGGTGCGGATTGGTGCACTGACGATGGTCGTCTTCGCGCTGCTCGGCAACCTGCCGATGCTCGCCGGCACCGATATCCTCAAGGCGACGACGATCAGCGGCACCATGGTCATTGGTCTGGCGCCGATCTTCCTCTTCTCGCGCTGGGTCGGCTACTCACCGCTGTCCTTTCATCTCGCCTTCTGGAGCGGCATGCTGCTCGGCATCCTGCAAGCCATCCACTTGATCCCGCCGAGTTGGGCCATCGGCGACGGCAAATACGCCATCCTGCTCGGCACCAACCTTTACGGCCTGGCCCTCTGCTCAGTCGCGTTCTTCCTGCCCTTGCTGATGTCGGGTAAGCGCCTGCGAAGTTGCGAGACTCCTGCGTGAGCTGCGATTGAGCGCCGGGCGTCGTCGGGATCGTATCGTTTGTCGTCGGCCAGCGGCGCTGCGTGGCGCGCTCGGGCAGTGATCCGCGTGCTGCCCAACTTGCGGGACTGGCCTCTGCTTTCCTATGCTTAAGCAAGCTTTCGACGGCGACGCAGCTGCCAGAACACCAGCAATGCTCCGTCGCCGAGAAGCCCAACGGCTAGGAGAACTGCCATGACACTACTCACTATTTTGATCTTTCTGGCCCTCGCGGCCACGGTCTTGTCTCTGGCTCTCGGCATTGGCTCCATGGAGCGTGGTGGCGACTACGATCGGGAACACAGCACGCGCTTCATGGCCATGCGGGTCGGCTTCCAGGGTTTGACCTTGCTGCTGTTGGTGATTGCGCTGTTTCTTGCCGGGAAGTAGGCTCGGCCGCCCTGAGGTGGGGCTGGTGGCAATGCGGAGTCCGGCTGCGCGGCGCAGCCGTGGCGGTGGACCACAGCCAAACTACCCGACAAGGCTTGCCGAGCGGGCGTGCCGCAGCTAGGATCCGGCGCGCGCCCATTCATGGGCTGCGAGTTAACCGGACCCGCCATGAGCCTGCAATCCGTACGTGATTTCTTTTCCGCCCGCGGCCTTGACCTGCCAATCATCGAATTGGCGGTCAGCACCGCTACCGTGGCATTGGCCGCCGAAGCACACGGGGTCGAGCCCGGCCGTATCGCCAAGACACTCTCCTTTCGTCTGGCTGATGGCCGCGTCATCATTCTCGTTGCAGGCGGCGATGCCCGCATCGATAACCGGAAATTCAGGGCGGCCTTCGGCAAGGGCAAGATGTCGCCGCCGGAAGAGGTCATCGCCTTGACCGGGCATCCTGTCGGTGGCGTCTGTCCCTTCGGTCTGGCGCAGCCGTTACCGATCTATCTGGATCAATCGCTGCAGAATTTCGACGAGGTCTTGCCCGCTGCCGGCGCCATCCACACGGCGATACGTATCAGTCCCGCGCAGCTGGCGGCGGTGACGAATGGCGAGTGGGTCGACGTCTGTCAGTTGAGCACGCAGTGATCGGCTCCGGCTGCCAGCCAGCGAGTGCAGCAGGGCCTCTCAAGCGCCACCGACCCGACGCTCGCGTGTAAACGATAACTTTACAGTCCGGCCAGCTAGCTGCTCCCGTCCACCCTCGCGGGGGACGCGCTGACCTTGCCGAGCCAGACGAGCGCCAGTCCGGCCCACAGGGACATGCACTGCGTTCGCATTAGCGCCAGGGCTTCTCCGCGACTCATTACAAGCGGCCGGATATCCTCACCTTCGTGCGCCAGTCCATGAAATCCGGCGACCTTTCCGGCATTCACCGACGCGCAATAGAGATGCACCCGTTCGCTCGATAAGTGCGGCGCGGTGAGATAGACGCCGATGGGCTCGATCGAGGCCGGCGTCAGCCCGGATTCTTCAGCGATTTCACGTGTGATCGTGTCCAGCGGCGTCTGTCCGGCCTCGATGCGGCCCGCGACAATGTCGATCAGCCAGGGATTTTCGCCCGCCAGGTGTGCGCCCGCACGATACTGTTCAACGAGCACCACCGCGTCTGCCTTGGCGTCGTAGAGCAGGGCGGCAGCGACGTCGCTGCGATGCAGAACCTCGCGCCACAGCGGGCCGCTGTGGCCACCGTCAAAACGATCGTGCTCGACGGCAAGGCGACGCAGTTGGAAGAACCCCGTGTAGGCGGCGTCTGCCTGCAGAATATTCGCTTTCATTGGCTTGCTTGGCATTTGGCCATTGTGGATGAACTGCGGGACTAAGGCTACCGCGGGCGAGCAGCTCCCGGCTTAATGTGAAGTCGCGCAAGTGACTCACGAAACGCCTTTCTCCCCTCGCGGAGTGAGGCGGCGAATTCAGGGAGCATGCTCCCTGCCCGGCGAACGATTCCGGCGTGCAAGCCGGAATCCCCACTGCCGGGGAAGAGGGGGGGCGGTTACAATTGCCGCCATGGTTCAGGAAAAGCTTCCGGTTACGCAGGCGATACGCATCTTGCGCGCGGCGCGCGTGCCATTCACCGACCATCCTTACGCCTACGAGGAGCGCGGCGGCACGGCTGTCAGTTGTCGCGAGCTGCGCGTCGCCGAGCACGCGGTGATCAAGACCCTGGTCATGGAAGACGAGAGCAAGCGCCCGCTGATCGTGCTCATGCACGGCGATCGTGACGTGTCGACGCGGCAGCTCGCGCGCCACATCGGCGTCAAGACGATCTCGCCGTGCAGCCCGGCGGCGGCCGCTCGGCACTCCGGTTACGTGGTGGGCGGTACCAGCCCCTTTGGCACGCGCAAGCTGATGCCGGTGTACGTGGAGCGCAGTATTCTCGAACTCGACAAGATCTACATCAATGGCGGCCGCCGCGGTTACCTGGTGGGCATCGCGCCACAGGCACTGGTCGAGGTGCTCAAGCCCGAATTGGTTGAGGTGGCGGTTGGCGGCTCCGCGGCGAGTGCTTGAGCTTGCGCGGCTGGTCGCGCTTGCCCGCGCTCCCCAGCCGCTCTCCCACGAGAGGCAAGGGCCTGGGAGGGGCTATGCTTTTGCGGGCATGGCCCAGAGATGGGCGGCGACCAGGGCTCGCCAGGGTGAGAACTGCGCCAGCCAGCCGCGCGCCTGCGCTTCGCTGATCCTGTCCGGGGAAGCGAGCAGTGATTGCAGCCCGCGGCGGACTGCGACGTCACCGTGCAGCGAACCATCCAGGCTGCCGAAGCCGCGCAGCAGGGCGTAATTGACGGTCCACGGGCCGATACCGCGCACGGCGAGAAGCTGCTCGCGAATTTCGTCGACCGGCAGGGTCACCAGCCATTCCCCCAAGGGCAGCTCGCCGCTTGCCACCAGCCGCGAAAGGGCGCGCAGGCTACGCGCCTTGTTCATCGAGAAACCGGCCTGCCGCAAGTCCTCCTCGGCCAGCGCAGCGATCTCATTGGCCCCCGGATAGCACAGCAGCCCGCTGGAATGCCGCAGAGCAACGGCGATAATCAATTTGCGCCGTATCGAGACGGCGGCCCTGACGCTGATCTGCTGGCCGATGATTGCCCAGGTCAAGGCCTCGAAGGGCGTGGCCGTGAGCGGCACGCGTAGCCCGGGATGTTGGGCGAGCAAGGTGCCGAGTTGAGGATGCTGGTGATATTTGCTCTCGAACTGCTCGACGTCCTGTGTCAGGCCAAGCATGCGGCGCAGCATGGCCTGGAAGTCCGCTTCGCCGCTCATTGCCAGATTGCTGTCGACGGCAAGTTCGGCCTTCGCCACACCCGCCGCAAATGAAATGCTGAGACAGGCCGGCGCTTGCGCCCAGAGCAGGCCCTTGTGCAAGGAGGTCTCGGTAACGCGCTCGGAAATCCTCAGTGGATCGCGGCGATGGAAGGCCAGAATGTCGCCCGCTCGGAACGATGCGGGCAAGGGTATTGCACAGCTGAAGAGGGCCGTCATCGGCCGTCCGGCGGGCCCGCTTTGCGAAAGGTGAGGTTGATGCGGCAGTTCCCGGTCTCCGGCCAACGCCCATCCTTGAGCGCTTGCACGCCGTGGTAACGTAGGCGGGCAGGGCCGCCCCAAACGACGACATCGCCATGGACGAGCGGCACACGCGTCGTCGGCTCATTTCGTTTCAGCCCGCCGAACAGGAACACTGCCGGCAAACCGAGTGACACGGAGACGATCGGTGCTCCGAAGTCAGTCTCGTCCTTGTCCTGGTGCAGGGAGAGCTTGCTGCCCACCTCATAGCGGTTGATCAGGCAAGCGTCCGGCGCGAAGCCGGGAAAGCCGGCTGCAGCCGCCGCCCTCTCGGCGAGCTGGGCGAAAAGCTCAGGCATCATCGGCCACGGCTGCCCGCTGTCGGGATCCAGCGGTGCATAGCGATAGCCCTGGCGATCGCTGAGCCAGCCGAGCGGACCGCAGTTGCTCATGGCTACCGACATGCGCAAGCGGCCGGGCGTCAGCATGCGGCGAAAGGGGGCTGCCGCGATGACCTCGCCGATAGCGGCGAGCAGGCCCGCTGTTTCCCCGCGCGCGAAGCCATGCAGGATCAGAGCGCCATCGGTCAGAACTTCCCGCCGCTGATCCTTGCTATCAAGGTCGCAAAACAGATCGTCGATCATTTCCTGGGCTTTCGAGCGGGCGGCGTGCAGGCAGAGCCGGCGTCGCCGACGGGGTTCTGCGTTGCTGCCTGCCAGAGGAAGGGAATTCCTGCCTTCCTAGATGCAACTGGAGCTTGACCGGCAGAGCGTGCAGACAAGCGAATGCGGGGATCGAAAGCAGCAGCGACTCGCTGGCCGTGCGCCGCTCAGCTCCTCGCCGCGCCCCAGGTGCGGAAGTCACCAGTGTCGACGTGCAGGAAGTCGGATCTGGGATAGTAGCCGACGCCGCCGAGTCCCAGGTCCACTGCCGCGTTGCTCAGACGGGCGGTGTCGAAGTCGACCAGACGCACGTCAATGGCACGCCCGTCCATATGCAGGCTGTGCTTTGCAACGCCACGTCTGTGGCTACGCAAGTTCGCGTTGGTCTCCGGCGAGCGGTAGGCGGAGATTATTTCGAAGGTGTCGCCGCCGCAACGTGCGCGCAGTGCATGCAGAATGTCGAACAGCTGTGGATCCATGTGGGTCATCTCGCCGGAGCGGTGATCGCGCAGCAGCCAGTTCATGCGCTGGATGGCTGGGGCGATGTAGCCGCGGCTATCGCGAAAAACGACGTCGAGCAGTTCGTCAGTATGGGTGTGGCGAAACTTCAATCGGTATTTGTCTGTGGCTGCGCTGGCTGAACTGAAGGGCAAGGCCAGCGGTAGAGCGGCTAATCCTTTCAGGAGCAAACGACGGTGTGATACGGTTTTGCGCAGCGCGGTGGAATGGGAATGCATGGAGTTATCGAGCATAGGTCTGATCAGTCCAAAAAACACTTCAAGACCGCATCCTACCTGATCTTGCGCCGATGTTGAGCGGATCGCACCGGCTTGGCCGCATATTGACGGCTTGTTTGCCGAACTTCCGCCGCTGTTGCGGCTCCAAATCGACGTCGATGCTTCTTCGTCTGCGGTCGTTGCCTTGAGAATGGCCGGGCGCTGGAAATTTGTGTGGCAGCAAGCGAATGGCGCCGATTGTGTAGTAGATTTCGTGCTCTTTGGCGCTCGTGGCGTAGTTTAAAATGAAGCGTGGGCGATAGCAGGAATCGCTCGCGGACCAAGGGCGCAGTACTGTGATGCGTCTTTCAACTCTCGGGGATTGCCATAAATGCGCTTCTGGAACAATGACTTGTTGGGTAATTCCGCGGTGGACAATCGGGTGATGATGGCCATTCTGGCGGCTAGGCGGTCCGCTCTTCGCGGGTCCCCCCGCCGCGAGGAGGGAGGGGGGCACGCGGCTCGGCGAGCGGTGTTTTCGTTGGCCTCGCTGCGTTTGCTCTTTGCCGCAACGCTGCTGATTGCCGGTGCTCCGCCGGCCTTGGCGCAGGCCTTCGAGGCGTCGCCGACTTTCGAGAGCAGGCGGGCGCCGGTTTCTTCTGTGCAGCAGACGACTACGACAGTGCCGCAGCGCATCGAGCAGGCGCTGTACGAGCAAGCAAGCGCGGCTTGGTCTGGCGGCACGGGCGAGGCTGCCGTAGTCCGTCTCTTCTATTACGGACGCGGCTATCGACCGGCCTGGACCGGCAATGCGCGCAGGGGCGAGCTAATCGCCGCGGTCGAGGCCAGCCGGGAGCACGGCCTCGCGCCAGGCGATTTCGCCATTGACGCGCTGCGTCAGGCGACGGCCCAGAGCGGCGATGATCCGCAGATGATCGTTCGCCGGGACCTGCTGTTTACCGAAGCCCTGGCACGTCTGGTGCGACAGCTGCGTTACGGCAAGGTTGATCCCTCCTCGCTGTATTCGACGTGGAATTTCTCCCCGCCACTCGGCGTACGCGAGCACGCACAGACCCTCGGCGATTTGCTCGAAGCAGCCGCGCTGCAGGATGCATTGGCGGCACTGGCACCGCAGGACGCGGCTTATCGTGGCTTGCAGAAAGCCCTGTCACGTTTCACCGCCTTGGCGGCAGCGGGTGCCTGGCCAAGCATTCCCGCTGGTCCGACCCTGCGCCCCGGCGAGCGCGACCCGCGCGTGCGCGTGCTGCGCCAGCGCCTGCAGGCGGAGGGCTGGCTCGCAGCGGGTGAAGCGGGTCGCTCCGGCGACAAGCGTGGCAATGCCGCGGCGCATGGCAATGCCACGCACTACGACAAGGCCCTCGCCGAGGCCGTGAAGCGCTTCCAGACTGCGCATGGCCTGGCGCCCGATGCGGCGGTGGGAAGCAGCACCCTCGCGGCCTTGAACGTCAGCGCGGCTGAACGCGTGGCACAAATCCGCGTGAACCTGGAGCGGATGCGCTGGGTGGCGCGTGACATGAGTGCGGATCGCCTGGTGGTCGATATCACCGGCTTCAATGCCGCACTTCAGCTCGATGGTGCAGTGGTATGGTCATCGAAAGTCATGGTTGGCCGGCCGGCTCGCGAAACGCCCGTGCTGCTCGACCACGTCCAGCACCTGGTGCTCAATCCGAAGTGGGTGGTGCCGCCGACCATTCTGCGCGAGGACGTCATCCCTGGCATGATCCAGAACGCGGCCTACTTGCAAAAGCACGCGCTGCGCATCGTTGACCGCAGCGGGCAGGCGGTGGCTCCGGCGCAGATCGACTGGAGCAGTGCCAGGCGCGGGGGTTTCCCGTATCAAGTCGTGCAGGAATCCGGTTCCCGCGGAGCGCTCGGCCGGGTCAAGTTCTCGCTGTCGAACGGCTACGCCATCTATCTCCATGACACGCCGTCGCGTTCTCTCTTCCGCAAGCCAGTGCGGGCCCTCAGTTCGGGTTGTGTGCGGCTGGAGAAGCCGCGCGAACTGGCCCTGCTGCTGCTCGATGATCCAGAGCGCTGGAACGAGGAGGCACTCGCCGCCGCTATCGACAGCGCTCGCACGCGAACGCTGCCGGTCGGGCGACATGTGCCGGTGATGATGCTTTACCGCACTGCGGTGGTCGCCGATGGTGGCGACGGTGCCGAATCCACGGGCACAGTGTCGTTTCGCTTCGACATCTACAACCACGACGGCCCGCTGCTGGCCTTGCTCGATCGCCCCCTTCGCGGCCTCGGCCCTGAGGGGTGAGTGCTGCGCGTTCAGCGTTCGCTGGCGAAGCCGATCTGCTCGCTCAGTAGAAGCCGCGCAAATGATCGAGTGACACGCTCTTGGCGGCATAGGTCTGACCGACCTTCTGGATGTCGCCGATGTTCTTCACCGAGTCCATGACCTGCACTTTGCTGGCGTCGATACCGCTCAGGCCGAGCGCGTCGATGCCGGCCTGACTGACGTCGGGGTCGTAGCGCAGGTAGGCGAACTGCTTGGTGGTACTGGCGTTGGCGGCAGCGCCCGGGGACATCAGCATGTCGCCGAATTCGCTGTCGATCGATGGCCCGAAGCGGCATTCGCCGAGTGTCCGGCAGGCCATGTCCCAGCCTGCGGAGGCGGCATTCATCAGCGCGCCGGGCAGGTTCTTGGCGTTGTCGACCAGCCACAGGTCGTCAGCCTTGAGGTCGGGCCTGGCGTTGGCGGCGCCGCCGGTTCCCACCGAGACGATCAGCAACTGATCGCTGCCGGTCTTCCAGCCGACCTTATAGGGCGCCGCGGTGACCATCTGGAAAGCCAGGAAGGCCGGGTTGTTGTAGGTGGTGACGCCGCCGTCGACAAAGACGAACTGGTACTCCTGGTCGGTATGCGGCGCGAAAGTGACCACTTCGGGTGGAAAAAAGGTCGGGGCCGCGGTGCTCGCACGCAGCAGTTGCCAGAGCGGCAGGCGCAGGTTGCAGTCCTGGCGATCGCGCTGGTTGTATTTCGCGCGTGGGTTGTTGGAGACCGGCCACGGCGAATCGGTGGTGGCGTTGCGCATCACCATCATCAGCATGCTGCGCAGATTGCTGTCTCCCAGGGTGGCGTTCGCTTCGCCGGGCGTGGGCACATGCGCGAGTGCCGCGTCGAGTTCGCTGCGCAGCTTGGCGGCGAGCGGCTCGTCGTTGTAGCTGTACTTCAGGCGGTTCAAGAGCGAGGCCTTGTCGAACATCTGCCGGCCGCTGTCGACGTAGAACCTGCGGATCTGCTCGGTGGACATGCCCGCCGAAATGCACGCGGCAACCATGGCACCGGTACTGGTGCCACAGACGAAGTCGAAGTAGTCGGCGAGAACCAGGTCGGGTTTGCCGAGCCTGGCGCGCAACTCGGCTTCGAGCCGGGCCAGGATCTCGACGCTGATCAGGCCAAGGATGCCGCCGCCATCGCAGGCGAGGATCTTCTTCTGGCCGGGGCGATCGATGCGCTCAAGGAGTTTCTGGTTCATAAGGCTGTCCTTTCGTCTTGTGGTTGTTGTGTTTGTGCCTCGTTGCTTTCTCGGTGTTGTCGCTGGTGGGTGGAGTTGGCGGGGTTCAGCCTGGGTCAGGCCTGGCGACTGGCTCTCGTGTGACGCGCACCGGCAGAGGTTGCGACACGTCGAGGTGCACGTCACGTTGTGGGAAGGCGATGCTGATCCCGGCCGTGCCAAGCCGCTTCTCCATCGCATAGCGGAGGTCGCTGTCCACCCGGCGTCCCATCAGATTCGGTCCGAGCTCGACCCAGAAGACCAGTACCAGCAGCAGCGCATTGTCGCCGAAGTCCTCGAAAAAAACTTCCGGCTTTGGGTCCCTCAAGACCTGTCCGTGGTCGTCGGCGCAGCCGGAGATGATGTCGGCCGCGCCATGCACCGGCGACCCGTAGGCAATGCCGACCCTGATTTCGCGGCGGACATGGGCACTGGAGTAGGTCCAGTTGATGACCTGGTTTTCCAGCAGGCTGGAGTTGGGCACCAGCGCTTCGAGACCGTCAAAGCCGCGCAGCGTCGACGCGCGCAGGTCGACCTGCGTGACGTAGCCAGTCATCCCTTGTACGGCGACGATATCGCCGACGCGAACCTTGCGCTCGAAGAGGATGATGATGCCGCTGATGACGTTCTTGATGATCGTCTGGGTGCCGAAGCCGATGCCGATTGCCAGCGCACCGCCCATGAACGCGAATACGGTGAGCGGGATGCGCGCCAGATTGAGGATGAAGATCACCAGCACCAGGGCCAGCGCGATCATCGACCAGCGACGAATGACGCTTGCCAGTTGCTCGTCGACGTGAAAGCGGCTCACCATCAGCCTCTGCAAGCGCGCCGAGAGCAGTGAGAACAGCCAGTAGCCGACAATATACAGAACGATCGCGCCGATGCTCTTGCCAACGGTTACTCCGTAGGCCACGGTTACCGTCTTGCCATCGACGAAGGTCGAATCTTCTACCGCAAACATCTCGAAATCCCAGATCTGCTTGAGGGTATTCGTTACCTGTAGCGCGCCGAGCTTCCAGTTGCCGGTGTCACCGGCTTCGCCGCTGAAACCGAAATCCTTGAGCCAGCGGTTGATCTGACGATGCAATTGCCTGCCTGCAACCTCCAGCCGCTGATAGTCCTGCACGCGCTTCTCCAGGGCCTTAAGAATCGCCGCCTCCTGTGACTTTTCACTGGAGCTTAGTGAAGTGTTTTCAAGCCGTAGCGCTTGCTGGATGACCGCGGTGCGTGCCCCGTCCTGCATTTCACGGAACAGGTCCTGGCGGCTGACGAGTTCGTCGCTGGTCCGCTGCAGCGCCGACAGGACCGTCTGGCGGGTAGCGGGATCGTCGGAGCTGAAACCAACGAAACGCTGTTCCCACGCGCTGCTGGCCGTCTGAAGCAGGCCGTCCAGCCAGGTCAGCGTCATCAGCGTCAGGCGGTCGGTCTCCATCTGCACGTCAAGAACCTGCATGCGATGCGCTATGGGGCCATTTGGATCGGCGCCGGTCAGCAGTTTCGCCAAGCGCTCGCGCTCGGTCGCGTGTTTGCTGTTCTCGGCAACCATCTGGTCGATTTCGGCGCTCACCCTGGCCTGCTTGAGACGCAATGTCGCCTGCTGCTGCTCGAAGTCCTCCTTGCTGAGTCGCTGTTCGGGTAGCACGCGGGATAGCAGGCGCTGCATTTTTTCGCGCAGCGGTTGCAGTTTCTCCAGTTTCATCTGGATGAGATTCCGTCCGACGGTGACCGTACTCAAGTCTGCGTCGGCCTGTTGCTGGCTCAGCGAGGCGAGTTCTAGGCTCTCGCGATCCTTGTCGATTCGTTCCCGGCTGTCTGCCATCGCCAGCCGATCCTCGGCCAGGCGAACGGCTTTGCCCGCTCGCTTCCGCACTTCGATCAGCACGGCCTGTTGTTCTTCGAGCGCACGTCCAGCCGCGCCGAGGCTTTTCAGATGTTCGCTCAAGGTATCGAATTCATCACGCAGCGCATCGACGCGCAAGGCGGAGTAAGGAGGTGGACCGGAAAGAGCCGCCATTACGCTCCGTTGGTTGGGTGTCTCGGGCGGCAAGTTCTTCAGCGTTGCCAGTTCGTCGAGCAGCTTCACGCGTTCGCCGTAGAGCAGTACCAGTCGGTCGAGCAGGCGCTGGCGCTCGCTGGCCGGCGATCCTTTCTCGGTTGCTGCTCGCTCCTTCAGGCGTTGCTCCTCTTGTCGACGGCGTGCTTCGGCGAGCAGCGTCTCCGCCTCGGCACGCGGGTCGACGGCGTCCGTCGTGCTCACTTCAGGCGACTTGCTTGCTTCCTTGGATGCTCCGAAGAGCTGTTTGGGCAGGGTGAGTTGCGCGTCGGCGAGCGGTGCAAGCAGCAGGATGCAAAGTGCGAAAAGAAAGCGCCGAAGAGTCATCGAATCCAACTCCGGGCCAGGTGCTGCTCAGCTGTCGCCCTGACCCGTCCACGGAAGGCGATGGTCGCGGGACGCGGCCGGAGCGGCTCGCTTTCGGCCAAGCGTGCGGCAGAAGACAGCAGACAGGCGAGCAGGCTTTCCACAGGTCATTCCTTCAGAACAAGGGCGTAGTATCGAACTTGATGCTACGAACGTCTACCGGCGATCGTCCTGGGCGGTTTTCGTGCGCGGCGCCGGCGAGAAGCGGCTAGACTTCGACTTCCTGCACCGGAGCTTTGCCATGACCACCGCCGTCGAGTCCCTGCCTGAAAAGAGCCACGATCTGCAAGTGATATCCCTGATCGGTTTCGTCCATGGCGTTTCGCATTTCTTCCATTTGCTGCTGCCGCCCTTGTTTCCGTGGTTGATGCACGACTTTGGGCTGAGCTTCACCGGCATTGGCGCGACGATGACCATCTTCTTCGTGGTTTCGGCGGTTGGCCAGGCCCTGGCGGGTTTTCTGGTCGATCGTTTTGGCGCCGCCAAGGTGCTCGCTGGCGGCATCATGTGCTTTCTGCTGGCTGCGCTGCTGCTCTCGGTGGTGGACGGCTATCTTGGGCTGACGCTGGTTGCCGCGCTGGCCGGACTCGGCAACAGTGTCTTCCACCCGGCTGACTTCACGGTGCTCAACCGCCATGTTTCCCAGCACCGCCTCGGGCACGCCTTTTCGATTCATGGCCTCTCGGGCAATTTGGGCTGGGCGCTGGCGCCGGTGTTCATGACCGGGGTTGCGGCGACTGCCGGTTGGCGGGTCGCTGCGCTGGCAGCAGCCGGGATAGCCGCGCTGGCGCTGCTGCTGGTCTTCTGGCGGCGGCGGACGCTGACCGACCCGCCGGCATCTCTCCTTAGTGACCCGGCTGGCGGGCCGGCGATCTCGGCCTTTGGCTTTCTGCGTTCGCCGCCGGTATGGATGTGCTTCTTGTTCTTCCTGCTGATCACCACCGCCTTTGGCGGCATCCAGAACTTCGCGATACCGATCCTGCAAAACCTGCACGGCCTGTCGTTGGCTGCCGGCGCGACGGCGCTTTCAGCGTATCTGCTTGGTGGCGCCGGTGGTATTCTGACTGGCGGTTTTCTGGCGCAGAAAGGCGAGCAGGAACGTTTGATCGCCGCCGCGCTCGGCGCCGGGGGCTTGCTAGCGGTCGCGTTGGCGCTTCTGCCGCTGCCGCAATGGAGCGTGTTGCCGCTGATGGTCGGCATCGGCTATTGCACAGGAATCGCCGGTCCGTCGCGCGACCTGCTGGTACGCCGGGCGGCGACTTCGCGCTTCGGGCAGGCAGCCTACGGGCGTGTTTACGGCTTTGTTTACTCGGGGCTCGATACCGGCCTGGCCCTGGCGCCTCTGGTTTTCGGTGGGCTGATGGACGGCGGGCGTTTTGCCGCCGTACTGATCGGCATCGCGACGCTGTGGGGATTGTCGATCCTGTCCGCGCTGCGCGTCGGCGGCGCTACCCGGCAGGCGGCCGCCTGAGGGGCCGTCGGCGGCCGGGTTGATGATCAACCCGGCGCCGCGCCAGCTTGCGCGCCACGACGGTGTTCAAAGCAGGGGGGCAGTCAAGCCGATCGAGTCAGAACGGCTCAAAACGGGTGCGGGTGGCTGTGCTGGCAGGCAGATTGCTCAGGCGATTCCCGTACGTTCCAGCGCCGGCCGCCAGCATTTCGCGAGGCGATTGAAGCCGCGTACGGTCGGATGCAGTTCGTTGGCCCAATCATCTTCCGGCTTCAGGGTATGGCGCCCGTCTACGGGTTGCAGCGTCGGTGCCTTTGCCTGCGCCTCTTCGAGGCATAGCCAGAATTCGTCGATCAGCAGTTTCACCACTTCCTGTTGCAGGTTGCGGTCTACCTTGGCTTCATCCATCGGAAACTGCAACCACTGCCCGAGACCGAGGAAGCCCTTGCCGTTTGGCGGAGGATAGTCGTAGCTGTGCACGAAGACCGGCGTACCGGGGATTTTTTCCTCGACCAGGGCGGCGACACTCAGCAGGGCGTCGATGACGGTGCTGAAAAGCCGCTTTGGTTGGCCGCTGCGCAGGCAGGCAAAGGCTGAGGTGGCATCGGAACAGTCCTCCAGCAGCAGTTTCCCGAGATCGTCCCGGCCCGCGAAGTCGTTGCCGCCGCCGGACAGAAACACCGCCTTGATCGTCCGCCCATAGCCTTTCTTGCGGTCGAGGTCGCGTTCGATCTGCGCACGAATGGGTCCCGACTGGTACTCGACGGCTTTAGCACCGTTATGGCCACGCACCAGGATGATGTGGCGCTTCTTGCGGTTCAGGCGCTTGTGCAGCTGGTTGAGAAGATTGTTCTTCGGGTACCAGAACCACGAATCGCCAATTGCCAGGACGGTCGGAAACTGGCCGTCCCTGCTCAGGATCGATTCGTCCCATACGGGCTTGTTGATCATTTAACCTCCTCCAGTGGATTGTTTTAACTTGTCTTGCTTGCGTTGCGGATGTGGCAGCGGATCGCGAGCAGATAATCGCATACCGTATGCACAATCTGCAACGACCGCGTTTCAGCGCGGGGACTGGCGGCGGGCTGGGACGGCCGGCGCGCCTCTTTGAGGGCTGGCGGCTTCCCAGTACGGTTGCTCACCAATGCGCGCAGCGAGGTAATCGATCAGTATCCGCACCCGCTGCGGGACGTAGCGATTGTCGGGGAGGAGCGTGTAGATGCCGAGTTCGGGCATCGGAAAATCGTCCAGGAGCGTACGTACCGATCCCGCCTCGATGGCCGCGGCGGCAATGAAGCTCGGCTGCACTGAAATGCCCAGTCCGCGAATCGTCGCTGCGAGCAGGGCGTCGCCGTTGTTGGCGCGCATGCGGCCACGCACCGGGAAGCTCTGCATTACCCCGTCGACCAGAAACGACCAACCGTCCTGGTGCATCGGAACGTAGATCAGACACTCGCGCTCGGCGAGTTCGCGTGGGTGGCTCGGCTCGCCGTGGCGACGCAGGTATTCCGGCGCGGCAGTGACCAGCAGGTGGCTGCTGCCGATGCGCCGGACGACGTCGAGCGGAGGAAGGTGGGTACTGATACGAATCACCAAATCGAATCCTTCCTCGACCAGATTGATCTGGCGATCGGTGAAGTCGATCTCGACGCTCAGGCCGGGGTAGGTGAGGTTGAAGTCGATCAGCAGCGGCACCAGATGGCGCAGGCCGAAACTGAGCGGCACGCTGAGGCGAATCAGGCCGCGTGGTTCCTGACGCTCGCCGGCGAGGTCGGTTTCAGCAGCTTCAACCAGCTTGAGGATCTCCCGGCAGCGTTCGAGGTAGTCGGCGCCGGCCGTGGTCAGACGCAAACTGCGGGTGCTGCGGGCGATCAGCTTGACGCCGAGATGCGCTTCGAGCGCGGCGACCTGGCGGGTGATCACCGAGCGCGCGACGTCCGCCTGCCGAGCGACGGCGGCGAAGCTGCCGAGTTCGGCGACGCGCATGAAGACCCGCATGTTGTCGAGGCGATCCATCGTTCGTTCTCCTTTTGTTGCCAGGAACGCAACAAGCAATTGCAGATTGTCCGCTATTTCAGGTCGAATCGCTGGGCTAAAGTTCAGCCATCGTCAGGAAGCACTCTTGGCAGCCACAAAAGGAAGCCAGCATGATCCTCGTCACCGGCGCCAGCGGCCATCTCGGCCGGCGCATCGTTGATCGACTCATCGTACGCGGGGGAGGGGCAGCGGGCATGGCCGCCAGCGTGCGCGATCCGGCCGGGGCCGGACAGCTCGCCGAGCGGGGGGTCAGCGTTCGTGAAGGTGATTTTGACCAGCCGGATGCGCTTGCCAGTGCTTTCGTTGGTGTCGACAAGCTGATTCTGGTGTCCACCGACGGCCCGAAAGGCCTGCGCAGTGCGCAGCACCAGCGAGCGATCAGCGCCGCCAAATCGGTCGGTGTGCAGCACATCCTCTATACCAGCTTGATCGATGTCACCGTCGACTCGCCCGCCGACTTTGCCGCCGCGCATCGCACGACGGAGGCCGATCTGGCGGCCAGCGGCCGCAAGTTCACCGCCCTGCGCAACCCGCTCGACGCGGACTTGCTGCCGATGACCCTGGCCAGCGCGCTGAAAAGCGGGGTCTTCCAGTTGCCCGCCGGGGCTGGCCGTGTCAGCTTCGTCAGTCGCGCTGAACTGGCCGAGGCCACGGCAGCTGCGGCATTGGCGCCGGCGCTGGCGAGAAACGTCAATGAGCTGAGCGGTGAGGCGACGCACGACTACCACGAAGTGGCGGCAGCCGTCGCTTACGCGAGCGGCCGACCGATCCGCTACCAGCCGGTCAGCGAAGACGCTTACGCCGCAGCGCTGGCTGCGACCGGCGTGAGCGGCTGGCTGGCGCGTCCGCTCGCCTGCCTGGCGCAGGAACTCTTCGGCACGCGTTGAAGTCGGGGATCGCTTTCATTACCGTGAAAGTCGCACATGCGACTCACGAAACGCCCTTCTCCCGTCTGCGGGCGAAGGGCCAGGGGAAGAGGGCGACGGTCATGACTTTCATGATTTGGGGTGTATACATTGGTCATGACCGTCAGGCGGGATCACGGGACAAGGTCTGTCCTCGGTTCTCGCCTCTGGCTCCGCAAGAGCTGCCAACAGGACATCACCGGAACGAACATGAAGACAATGACCAACCCGCGCTACTCACCTCCTGCCATCGCCCTGCACTGGCTGATGGCTTTCCTGCTGATCGGCTTGTTCAGCCTCGGCATCTACATGCACGAACTGCCGCTGTCACCGGACAAGCTGAAGCTCTACTCTTGGCACAAATGGGCGGGGGTGACGGCTTTCATGCTGGTCCTGCTACGCCTGCTGTGGCGGTTCGGCCACCCGCCGCCGGCCTTGCCGGCAGCGATGCCAAGCTGGCAGAAGGCCGCGTCGCACGGCATGCACCATTTGCTCTACGTGTTGATGGTCGCTATCCCGCTTAGCGGCTGGCTGATGAGTTCCGCCAAGGGCTTCCAGACGGTCTACTTCGGCGTGCTGCCGCTGCCCGATCTGCTCGGCAAGGACAAGGAACTTGGCGAACTGCTGCAGACCGTGCACAAGGTCCTCAACCTCAGCCTGGCGGCACTGGTCGTCGCGCATGTCGGCGCCGCTCTGAAGCATCATCTGGTCGACCGCGACGATGTCCTGTCGCGCATGCTGCCTTTCGGCAAGCGCAGGCGGGAAAGTAGCCAGACTCGCACGCCAACGCGTACGCAATCCCAGACGCCAAGCCGCTGATCCGCAGGCATCCGTTCCCCCGTTCGCCGTACCCATGGAGCAAAAATGAACATCCTTCGCCTTATTCTGACCACGCTGCTCGTTGCCAGTGGCGCGGCGCATGCGGTTGAGTTTACGCAGTTCCAGGCCGACAAGAGCACGCTGCAGTTTGTTTCCAAACAAATGGGCGTAGCCGTCGATGGCCACTTCAAGAAGTTCTCCGCTACGCTGGCCTTCGACCCGGCCAAACCGGCGGCGGCGACCGCCAGACTCGAACTCGATCTGGCCAGTATCGATGCCGGCTCAGCGGACGCCGACGGCGAGGTGGTCGGCAAGCCCTGGTTCAACGTCAAGCAGTTTCCCACCGCCACGTTCCTCTCCACGGCGATTCGCCCACTCGGCGGCGACAAGTTCGAACTCGTCGGCAAGCTGACCATCAAGGGCAAGACGCAGGATGTCAGCGCGCCTCTCAGCTTCCGCCAGGAGGGTGGCAATGGTGTCTTTGCTGGCGCTTTCGTCCTCAAGCGCCTCGACTTCGGCGTTGGCGATGGCATCTGGTCCGACGTCAGCGCCGTCGCCAACGAAGTGCAGATCAAGTTTCATATCGTCGCTGCACCCGCAGCGGCCGGCAAGTAGGCTTTGCAGGCAGGAAGTCCGGAATCGCCGGCAGAATCACCATCCAATCCACCTCAAGGAGAGTTCGCATGAACAAGCAAGCCACCTCGGTCAAGCTTTTTGGCCTTTTCGCCCTCGCCGGTCTTTTCTCGGCACCGGTATTCGCTGCGCCGGAAACATTTGTCGTCGACCCGAGCCACACCTATCCGCGTTTCGAGTACAGCCATTTTGGCTACTCCAACCAGATCCAGCGCTTCAACAAGACCTCCGGGACCATCGTTGTCGATCGTGCGGCCAAGACCGGCTCCGTGGTCATCACCATCGACGCCAAGTCGGTGGATACCGGTTACCCCTTGTTCAACGAGCATATCCAGGGCGAAGACTATTTCGATACCGCAAAGTATCCGACCATTAGCTACAAGTCGACGGCCGTCAAGTTCGAAGGCGACAAGCCGGTGGCGGTCGAAGGGCTGCTGACCGTCAAGGGGGTGAGCAAGCCGGTCACCCTGACCGTCACCTCCTTTCACGCCATGCCGCACCCGCTGCTCAAGAAGGACGCCATCGGTGCCAACGCGGTGGCCAAGATCAAGCGATCCGACTTCAACGCCGGCAAGAACGCACCCTACGTGAGCGACGAGGTGACGCTGAGCATCGCCGTCGAGGCCGTGAAGCAGTAGACTGGCAGTTGCATGGGGCCTGCGGGTCCCGTTTTGGTTCGCCGTATTGGCGAGCGACAACAAGAAGCTGGAGACTGCCATGAGTGAGAACAAACCCACCGTTGCCCAACAGGCGCCTTACGCGGTCGACGTCGAAGCCGGCAAGACCTACTGGTGGTGCGCCTGCGGCAACAGCAAGCAGCAGCCTTTCTGCGACGGTAGCCACAAAGGTGGCCCCTTCTTGCCGCAGGAATACAAGGCGGAGGCGGCCGCCAAGCTCTACTTCTGTGGCTGCAAGCACAGCGCCAACAAGCCGCTGTGCGACGGAAGCCACAAGAAACTGTAAAGACGAAAAAGACTAAGAAGACTAAGAAGACGAAGAGGGCGGAAAGGAAGCAGCGCTGCTGCAAGTAGCGACAGCTCGCAGCCGACTCGTCGGCGACCGCCCGAAGCTCTGGAGGAGAGAAGATGACCAAAAGCCTGAACAGCGAAGCGCTTGCCCAATTATTCTGTGAAGCGCGCACCCACAACGCCTTCGTCCCCGAGCCGCTTCCCGAGGCGACGCTGCGCCACCTGTACAGCCTGATGAAATGGGGTCCAACATCGATGAACTGCCAGCCCGCACGACTGGTGTTCGTGACCTCCGCCGAGGGCAAGGCACGGCTGGCGCCGGCGTTGTCGCCTGGCAACCTCGACAAGACCCTGGCTGCCCCGGCCACCGTCATCATCGCCACCGACACGCGCTTCTACGAACATCTGCCGACGATGTTTCCGGCCTACGACGCGCAGCCGATGTTTGCCGGCAACGCGGAACTGGCAGCCAGCACCGCGGCACGCAACGGCACCCTGCAAGGCGCCTACCTGATTCTTGCTGCGCGTGCTCTCGGCCTGGATTGCGGGCCGATGTCCGGTTTCGATGCCGAAAAGCTCAACGCCGAGTTTTTCCCGGACGGGCGTTACCAGGCTAATTTTCTCTGTAATCTTGGCGTCGGCGATGGCGCGGCGCTGCACCCACGTGGTCCACGCCTGAGTTTCGAGGAAGCCTGCGCGATCGCCTGAGCGGAGGGCGTGCCTGGGGTGATTATTCATCGGGCGACCTGGTGGACGACCACTCGTACCGATCTGGCAGCTCGTAGCGAGCGTTTCACGCACAGGTCGTTCTTCGCCTGCCCTGATGCACGCTTGGCCAGCAGCCAGGCAATCAAGCGGCCGTTGAAACGCGTGCCGCCCCTTACGGGCCATGGTTTCGGTCGCTACTGCCTGTGTGCACCACTGGCGAGCCATTCCGGCACTACGGCGTGTCAGGAATCCCTTCGGTGGACGACTACCCGTGACCAGGACCGCGCCCGGCGAGTCCGGATGTTGAGCGGAGGAGCAGACGAAGGCATGCGCATCTTCAGTTGCCGTGTCGAGATGGGAAGCTGGGTGCCGGGTGCAGGCAGGGCAGCTGCGAACGCTATTGCACGCTTTTCGCTTGCATGCTTTCTAGCCCACGCCCGTATCTGCCGCTTCACGCGCCTCTTTACCGTCTGCCTCACGCTGCTCGCGGCGCAGTGGGCCGCGGCGGCTCCGCTACAGAACGGCTTTGATCTGGCCGACGCACTGGTTCCAGTGGAAGCAATTTTCGCTGGCGGACCACCTCGGGATGGCATACCGGCTATCGATCGGCCGCACTTCTTGCCGGCAAGCGCGGCCGGCGATGTCCAGCCTCAAGAGCGGGTGCTCGGCGTGTCGCTGAACGGCGTCGCCAAGGCTTATCCGATTGCGATTCTGAACTGGCACGAGATCGTCAATGACACCTTCGGCGACACCCCCGTGGCCGTGACCTATTGCCCATTGTGCGGCACCGGCATGGTTTTTCTGGCGCAAGTGGCCGGGCAGGCTGTGCAGTTCGGCGTCTCGGGTCTGCTCTACAACAGCGATGTGCTGCTCTATGACCGACAGAGCGCATCGCTGTGGTCGCAGATCGACCGGCGCGCGATCAGCGGCAAGCACAAGGGCCAGCGCTTGACGGCCCTGCCGCTGGAGCACACCCGCTGGGGCGATTGGCGGCAACGTCACCCCGAGACGCTGGTCTTATCGCGCAATACCGGCCACTTTCGTGACTATGACCGCAACCCCTATGCGGCTTACGAAAGCGAGGAGGAGCTCTATTTCCCGGTCCGCTTTCGCGCCCAGGGCTATCACCCAAAGGAAAGGGTGCTGGGCCTGGAGATCGACGGCCAGTTCAAGGCCTATCCCTTTGCCGAACTGGCGAAGAGCGCTGGCACAAGCGGCAGCATTCGCGATCGGGTCGGCGGTCAGCCCATCGTCGTGCACTTCGACGCCGAGAATGCCAACGCTACTGCACGAGACGCTGACGGTAAGCCGCTGGCGGGCGTCGTCGGCTACTGGTTTGCCTGGTACGCCTTCCATCCCGAAACCGCGATCTATAGGGCGGCGTCCCAGGGAGCGGCGACGGGCGCCCATTAACGCGCATCGCACTTCGACACACCCGGCCCGGCAGTGCTGGTGAGCAGCTACGCGGATCGCGCCAGGCGCGCGCTCGGTGCCAGCGTAGAGCAATCGATGCTTCGTGAGCTGCTGTTTGTATAGCGCAGCACCGTCCCCTAGGGCGGAAGGCGCTACACTGCGGCATTGCCACAAAGATGAACACCCCATGAAGACCCCGACAAGACTTGCAGCGCTCGTTGAAGAAGGCCTCGTAGACGAGGTGCTCGGCCAGCTGATGAGCGGCAAGGAGGCAACCGTCTATGTCGTTCGCTGTGGCGACGACATTTGTTGCGCCAAAGTCTATAAGGACGCCAGCCAGCGCAGCTTTCGCCACAACGCCTCGTATCAGGAAGGCCGCAAGGTCAGGAACAGCCGCCAGACGCGGGCCATGGAGAAAGGTAGTCGCTTCGGGCGCAAGATGCAGGAAGCGGTCTGGCAGAGTGCCGAGGTCGACGCCCTGTATCGGCTGGCCGCTGCGGGGGTGAGGGTTCCACAGCCGCACCTTTGCTACGAGGGTGTCTTGCTGATGGATTTGATCGTCGATGCCGACGGTGATCCGGCACCGCGCCTCAACGATGTCGAGCTCAACGAAGAGCTGGCGCTGGAGTTCCATGCTCTGCTGATAAAGCAGGTGGTGCGTATGCTGTGCGCCGGCATCATCCACGGCGACCTTTCCGAATACAACATCCTCGTCGGCGAGGACGGGCCGGTGATCATCGATGTGCCGCAGGCGATCGACGCGGCGGGTAACAGCAGTGCTGCCGAAATGTTTGCCCGGGACGTACTCAATCTGCGCAGCTACTTCGGCAGTTTTGCGCCCTCGCTCGCGGATAGCCAGTTCGGCAAGGAAATCTGGGCGCACTACGAAAGTGGCCTGCTGACCCCGGATCTCGCCTTGACCGGTCAGGTCGTTCTCGACGAACGACTGGCGGATGTCGATGCGGTCCTGCAACAGGTCGATCTGGCCATCAAGGAAAACGAAATCCGCCGTATGTGCCGGGAAGATCAATGAGCACCCATAGCCCTCCAATGCCATGAAGCCACCCACGATCCGACCTTCCTCCTGCCGGCAGCTCTGCACCATGGCGCTCGTCGGCGCTTCGCTTCTATTGCCGCCAGGTGGTGCGCAGTCCCGAACACCGCCGCTGACGCCTCCCCTTGTGCAGCCAAGCAGCGGTCCGTGGAGTAGCGGCGATGGCTTTTCCTTCGGCCTGGAGAAGAAGAAAGACGCCAAAGTCCGTCGCTCGGTCAGTGGCATGGCCTGCAGTCTCAGCGCCGTGCAACAGCGCATCTGCTTGCTGGTCTTCGACGAGGGGGTCGAGGCACGTTATGCAACCCTGCGCGGTGGAACTCTGGCGGTCGGGCCCGAGCGCGTTGTGCTGCGCGCCGACGAGGGCGAACTGGACGCTGAAGGCGCGGCCACCGATGGCAGCTACTTCTACGTCACTGGCTCGCATTCGGCCAAGCGTTCCGACTGCAAGAGCAATCCGCACAGCCGTCATGTGATCCGCTTCCGCCGCGACCCGGCGACTGGCCGCGCGCTGCGTTCTCCCGGCGGTGACCCCAGCGGGATCCTGGTGGACTATGCGGACAGCGGGCGCCTGTGGGCGATCATGCACGCGCAGCCCGAACTACAGGCGCATGTCGGCGAAGGCAAATGCCTGGGTTCTGCGCCTCCCCCCGAGGCGCCGCAGCTGGCGGGGCAAGATGGCGTGAACATTGAAGGCCTGGCGGTCAAGGATGGGCGCCTGTATTTCGGCTTCCGTGGTCCGGCCAATAAGGGACAGGCGCTCATCCTTGCGGTCGACGCCGAAGCTCTGTTCAAGGGCGGCGATGTCAAGGACGGCAAGGCCAGCGTCACCCGAATCAAGGTCGGGGCAGGGCGTGGCATACGCGATATGGTGGCCGTAACAAGTGGTTTCTTGCTGCTTGCCGGCCCGGACGACGAGCTCGCCAATCAGAAGCGCGTGGGTTGGTCGATTGTCTGGTGGGACGGAAAAAGCGGCGCAGGCGCGGTGGCGCCAAAAGCACTAGCCAGCCTGGATTTGGGAGACGTAAAGCTGCGCGAACTCAAAGCGGGCAAGGCGAACGCCTGCGAAGACAAGGCGCTGAAACCGGAGGCCATGACGGTGCTCGAAGAGACGCCACAGGACTACAAGCTGCTGATTCTGTCCGACGGCATGTGCGACGGCGGAGCGCTGGAGTTTGCCGTGCCGCGCTAAGCAGGCATCCCTCTCTGCTTGCAGCGCATTCCGGGTGCCAGGCCGGGATCGTTCGCCGGGCAGGGAGCATGCTCGTGGAACTTCCCCCTCCACTTGCAGTGCGCATTCCGGCTTGCACGCCGGAATCGTTCGGTGGGCAGGGAGCATGCTCCCTGAATTCCCCGCCTCCACTTGCAGTGCGCATTCCGGCTTGCACGCCGGAATCGTTCGGTGGGCAGGGAGCATGCTCCCTGAATTCCCCGCCTCACCCCCAGCCCTTCTCCCGCAGCGGGAGAAGGGGGTTTCGTGAGTCGCTGGCGCGACTTTCACATTATTGAACTCGCGCCAGAACGACGGTCGCCAGGGGCGGTACGGTGATTTGCAACGAGTGCGAGCGATTCATCCACGGCATGGATTGGGCAACTAGAGCGTCCTGCCCGTTGCCGAGGTTGCTGCCGCCGTAGAAATGCGAATCGGAGTTGAAGATTTCTGCGTAGGCGCCCTCTTCAGGCACGCCAATGCGATAGGTCGTGCGCGGCACGGGCGTCAGATTCACGACCACGACCACGAACTCGGATCCGGAGCGACGCACGAAGCTCAGGATCGACTGGGCGGAATCATTGCAGTCGATCCATTCGAAGCCGGTCCACTCGAACTCGTGGCCATGCAGCGCCGCCTTGTCGCGATAGAGGTGGTTGAGGTCGCTGACCATGCGTTGCATGCCGCTGTGCAGCGGGTATTCGAGGACATACCAATCGAGCACGCCGGCGCTGTTCCATTCCAGTCCCTGGCCGAACTCGGTGCCCATGAACAGCAGCTTCTTGCCGGGATGGGTGAACATGTAGCTGTAAAGGGTGCGCAGATTGGCGAAGCGTTGCCATTCGTCACCCGGCATCTTGTTCAGCATCGAGCCTTTGCCATGCACCACTTCATCGTGCGAGAAAGGCAGCATGAAGTTCTCGGTGAAGGAATAGAGCATGCTGAAGGTCAGCAGGTTGTGGTGGTACTGGCGATAGATCGGTTCCTGGGCGATGTAGCGCAGGGTGTCGTTCATCCAGCCCATGTTCCACTTGATGTCGAAGCCGAGGCCACCCAGGTAGACCGGTCGCGTCACCTGCGGCCAGGAGGTGGACTCCTCGGCGATGACCAGGGCGCCCGGACATTCGACGTGCGTGACGCTGTTGAGCTCGCGCAGGAACTCGATCGCCTCCAGGTTCTCGCGACCCCCGTACATGTTGGGAATCCAGTCCTCGCGCGAATAGTCGAGGTAGAGCATCGAAGCCACGGCGTCGACGCGCAGGCCATCGAGGTGCATCTCGCGCAACCAGTACAGGGCGCTGGCGACCAGGAAGTTCCTCACTTCGTTACGACCGAAGTTGAAGATCAGCGTGGACCAGTCGAGGTGCTCACCCTTGCGCGGGTCCTCGTGCTCGTAGAGAGCGGTGCCGTCGAAGCGGGCGAGGGCATAAGCGTCTTTCGGAAAGTGCGCTGGCACCCAGTCGAGAATCACGCCGATATGGTGGGCATGCAAGTGGTCGACGAAGAAGCGGAAATCGTCCGGCGTGCCAAAACGGCTGGTTGGGGCGAAATAGCCCGTCGCCTGGTAGCCCCACGAGAGGTCGAAGGGATGCTCGGTGACCGGCAGCAGTTCCACGTGCGTGAAGCCCATGCGCGTGACGTAGTCAACCAGCCTGACGGCCAGCTCGCGGTAGTTGAGGAATTCGCCTTCCGGTCCGCGCTGCCAGGAACCGAGGTGCACCTCGTAGACCGACATCGGCGCGTGCTGCCAGTCCCACTCGGCACGCTTGGCCATCCACTCGCCGTCCTGCCAGACGTGCTCCGAATCGCCGACGACGATCGACGCCGTTTTCGGCCGCGCCTCGAACTGCTGCCCGTAGGGATCGGACTTCAGCAGCACCTCGCCGCTGTTGCGATTCCTGATCTCGAAGCGGTAGAAGGCTCCCGGACCAAGATCGGGAATGAAGATCTCCCACACACCGCTGCCCGGACGCACACGCATCTGGTGGCGGCGACCGTCCCAGCGGTTGAAGTCACCCACCACGCTGACGCGTTCGGCATTGGGCGCCCAGACGGCGAACAGGACGCCGGCGACCCCGTCCACTTCGCGGCAGTTGGCGCCGAGAACCTTGTAGGCATGGCGGTGGTTGCCGGCGCTCAGCAGGTGCAGGTCAAGATCACCAATCTGCGGCCCGTAGGAATAGGGGTCGTGGGCAATGTGCTGGCGATGGCCATCGTCAAGCCAGATCAAGCGATAGTGCTCTGGAACGTCGCCCGCCGCGCCGCGCCAGGTGAAGAAGTCGCTCTCGCCGATCCGCTGCAGGGGGCGGTTGCCTTCCAGTATGGAGACTTCCACGGCATGCGGAATATAGACGCAGACCTCTACGCCGTTTGCGATTGGGTGCTTGCCGAGCAGTTCGAAGGGATCGTGGTGCCTGGCCTCGATGATCTTCAGGTGGTTGTCATTGAGGGTAGCTCGGGTCGTGCTTTCTGCCTGTTTCATATGCGTTCTCGATTTTGCGTTGACGCCGCGGTACGAATGCGGGCCGCGGCCAGGAAATTGTGGGATTCGTCTTCTGCGCGCGCCAAAGGTCGGCGACGTGAGGCGCCCGTGCAATGCGCTTGTCCTTCTGCTTCTCCTGCTGTTTGCCAATCTTTATCCCACATGGCTCGGCCTCAATTTTATTCCTTGGCCATTTGTACCACAAGCTCAGCATGGGTTAATAGTTGCCGCCGTGCGCCAGGAATTATTCCAACGGCAAGCCTCAGGATAATGATGCCCAGCGCCGCTAGGGGCGGGTGGCCGTTAGCTGCTTAATCTGAAAGTCGCGCAAGCGACTCACGAAGCTCCCTTCTCTCCTCGCGGGAGAAGGGTTGGGGAAGAGGGGGAAACGGTCATGACTTTCATGATCTGGGGCGTCTCGACGGTCATGACCGTTGCGGCAGCTGGCAGATGGTCCACGAACCATCGCGCCGTTTCGCGCGCGACCCACTCGAAGGCGGCCGCCGACTCTGGGGCGTCGGCGCTTGCCGGTAGGAGCTTCAATTCCTTGCGCGCGGCGAGCTTGTGCAAGGCGCGGCGGTTGCTGGCTTCGAGCCGTTGTTCGCCTTCACCGACGAGGACCAGCAAGGGCGAGACCAGGGTCTGCAGGTAGAGCATGCCGGCGAGGTCGATCAGGCCGCCGCGGCAGACTGTGGCAAAGATGTCACGGTCCCGGATGGCGGCGGCGCGCACGACCACCGGCGAGCAGTCGCCAGCGCCGCAGAGGCCGACCGGCAGCGTCGGCAAGTCGTCCAGGAGCATCTGCTGCCTGAGCAGGGTCAGACCGTCGAGCAGGCGGCTGGCAAGCAGCGACACCTGGTGATGATTGTCGGCGAAGCGTGCTTCGCTGCTGGTCAGCAGGTCGCAGCGCAGGGTGCCGATGCCGGCGTGGCGGAGGATGACGGCGAGGGCGTCGTCACGGGCTTCGGGATTCGGTCCGGCGTGGGCCAGGACCACCAGCGCCGAGGGCCGTGCGGGCAGCGTCAGCTCGGCGTGCAGACGCACTCCACCGCTGTCGATGGCCAGCGTACTCGTGTCGGCCCTGTCGGTGGTGTCGGCGGTGGCGCTCGCTTCGCTCAAGGGCGCACGAGCCGAACCGGTACGCGACGCGGACCGAAAGGCTTGCCGAAGCGTTGGAAATAGCCGGCAATCGGTGTCGCGCAGTGCGGGCAGCGGCCATCGCTCGGCAGGTCGTAATGGCGGATGTGGTACCAGTCGCGCTCGATCAGCGCCGCCTTGCACTGCGGGCAGAAAGTGGTGCCGCCTTCGGTGTCATGAACATTCCCGGTGTAGACGTAGTTCAGACCGGCATCGATAGCGATGCGCCGGGCCTGGGTCAGGGTCGATGGCGGCGTCGGCGGCAGATCGCTCATTTTCCAGTCAGGGTGGAAGGCCGAGAAGTGCAGGGGTACATTCGCCCCCAGCTCACGCGCCACCCAGTCGGAGAGGGCCTTGATCTCGCCCGGCGAGTCGTTGCGGCCAGGGATCAGCAGGGTGGTGATTTCCAGCCAGCAGTTCGTTTCGTGATGGATGTAGGCGAGCGTATCGAGCACCGGTTGCAGATGGCCGCCGCAGAGCTTGAAGTAGAAGTCATCGCTGAAGGCCTTGAGGTCGACGTTGGCGCCGTCCATGACCGCAAAGAACTCGCGTGCCGGTTCGGGATAGATATAGGCCGCAGTGACGGCGACGGTCTTGATGCCATTTGCCCGGCAGGCGGTGGCGGTATCGATCGCGTACTCGGCGAAAATCACCGGGTCGTTGTAGGTGAAGGCGACCGCTTGTGCACCGTATGCCGCCGCGGCCGCCGCGATTCCCTCGGGGCTGGCGGCGTCGAGCAGGCGGTCCATGTCCTTGGACTTGGAAATGTCCCAGTTCTGGCAGAATTTGCAGGCCAGGTTGCAGCCGGCGGTGCCGAAGGAAAGAATCGACGAGCCCGGGTAGAAGTGGTTGAGCGGTTTCTTTTCGATCGGGTCGATGCAGAAACCCGATGAACGACCGTAAGTGGTCAATATCATCTCACCGGCAGTGTTCTGGCGGACGAAGCAGGCGCCGCGCTGGCCCTCGTGCAGCTTGCAGTCGCGGGGGCAGAGGTCGCACTGAATGCGCCCTTCGGCAATCGGGTGCCACCAGCGAGCGGGGTAGGAGGATGCGGCCGTCTTCAGCGAGTCGTTCAGGTCTCTTTCCATTTTCGTACTCCATAACGCGCCAGCCTGATCTCGGGGTCCCAGAAGTCGGCGGCCAAGCCGGCTTTCAGCTTGAGTTGGGCCATGAATTGTCGGGGCTCGGGGAGGGACTCCCAGACCTGTGGCAGGAAGGTCGCCCGGCGCCGCCCGTAGCTGAGGATCAGGCCATCGACACCCGGTCGCAGGCGGGCCAGGGCGTCTTCTTCGCTGCGCACCGGGAAGGGCTCGGCTGGCGTCAGCAATGACACCTCGACGCGGGTGCGCGGCAACTCCTGCTCGCTCAGTGGCGGAAAGCGCCGATCGCGAAAAGCGGCGGCGAAGGCATTCTCGGCGACGTCGCTGGCCAGTGGCCGCTGGGCTTCCAGGCTGCCGATACAGCCGCGCAGCTGCCCGTTCTGGGTCAGCGTGACGAAGCTTGCTCCCGGCGCGGTGAGTTCGGGCAGCGGCGTGACCGGCTGCGGCGGCCGTCCGAACTTTGCGCCGATGGCGTTGCGCGCACTGACCAGCAGGGCACTGCCAAGAGGGTCAGTCGGCATCGGCGCCCTCCGCCGTAAAGCTGAAAGCGCCATAGCCGACGACGCGTGCCTTGTCGCCGGCGGTATCGCCCGAATTGCGCAGGTCGAGCAGTTGCGCCCGCAGCCCGTGCCGACGCGCGGCCAGCAAGAGGCCATTGACCGGTGTCGCGCCGCAGGCCTGTTGATGGTTGAGCTTCGCGTCGAGGGCAAGGATGTGGCGGGCGGTGTCGCCGTCGGTCTCACGGGCGCGCGCGTAGGGCAGGAAATGCGAGAGGTCGGAGCTGATCACGATCAGCGTTTCGTCGCCGCCCCACAGGGTCTCGAGCACTTCGGCGACTTCCGCCGGCGAGGCGTCGCCAACTGCCAGGGGCACCAGCGTGAACTGCTCCAGAACTGTCTGCAGGAACGGTAGTTGCACTTCGAGCGAGTGCTCCCAGGCGTGCGCGGCGTCGCTGACCACCACCTGCGGCAGTCGCGCGATGCTGCGCATGGCCTCGCTGTCGAGCTGAACCTCGCCGAGCGGTGTCGCGAAGGCGCTGACCGCGGGGACTGCCAGCCCGGCGACCGCGACGCGGTGCGTCGGGCCGAGCAGGACGACGCGCCGGATGCTGGCGCGCAAGGCGTGCAGTGGCGCATAGACGCTTGCGGCGATCGCTCCTGAATACACGTAGCCGGCGTGCGGCGCGATGATCGCTTTCGGTCGTCTTGGCGCATGGCTCCCTTGCCCGGCCAGCGCGTCGCTGAGCAGCCGACGCAGATCGCGCGTCAGAACGCCGGCAGTTCCTGGATAGAAGGTGCCGGCGACGGCGGCCGGACGAAGCGTGCTTGTCGAGTGAGTCATCTTGTCGATCCTCGCAGAGGGGCCCTCGGGAAGGGCGGACGGCACCGGTAGCGGATCCGAAAAATCGCCCGGAGGTGGAAGCCTGTGCGCCATTTCGTTATCCACCTGCCTTCTTTAGTAAAATTACGCCATGCTACGTCACTACGCAATCGTCCCCGCCGCTGGCAGCGGATCGCGCTTTGGCGGCGAGATGCCAAAGCAATACCAGATGCTCGCCGGCCGACCCCTGATTTACTACAGTCTTGCCGCACTCTGTCGCTGCCAGCGCATCGATCGCGTCTGGGTAGTGCTCTCTCCGGACGACAGCTGGTGGCGGCGATACGACTGGACGAGTCTGGGCCATAAACTGGAGACCGCGTATTGCGGTGGCGCCAGCCGCTCCGACAGCGTTGCCAATGGCCTGTCGGCCGCGGCCACGGCCGCCCACGACGATGACTGGGCGCTGGTGCACGACGCGGCGCGCCCCTGCCTGTCGCAGGCGAACCTGAAGGCGCTGTGCGACCAGCTCGCCGATGATCCGGTCGGCGGCCTCCTGGCCGTGCCGCTGGCCGACACGCTCAAGCGCGCCGACGCTGAGCAGCGTGTCGCGTGTACCGAGCCACGCGACGGCCTGTGGCAGGCACAGACGCCGCAGATGTTCCGCTATGGTTTGCTGCGTCGGGCGCTCGCCGAATACCCGCAGGGCACGGACGAAGCATCCGCCGTCGAGGCCGCTGGTTTCCGGCCGCGGCTGATCGGCGGTGACGCCAGCAACCTCAAAGTCACCTTGCCGGCGGACCTGCGCCTGGCCGAGCTGATCCTGCAGGGAAGAGCGCGGGTGGACGAATGATCCGCGTCGGGCAGGGTTGCGACATTCATGCGCTGGTGCCGGGTCGCAGGATGATCCTCGGTGGTGTCGATATCGCGCACGGCAGCGGCCTGCTTGGCCATTCCGACGCCGACGCGCTGGTGCACGCGATCATCGACGCGCTGCTCGGCGCCGCGGCGCTGGGCGACATTGGCCGTCACTTTCCCGATAGCGACCCGCGCTATGGCGGTGCCGACAGCCGGGTCCTGTTGCGTGCCACGCTCGCGCTGCTGGCGCAGGCCGGCTGGCAGGTCGGCAATGTCGACGCGACGATCATCGCCCAGCAGCCGAAGATGGCGCCGTATCTGCCGCAGATGGTCGCCAACCTTGCCGCCGATCTGAAGGTGGCTGTCGACTGCGTGAACGTCAAGGCAAAGACGTCTGAAAAGCTGGGTTTCGTCGGCCGAGGTGAAGGCATTGCCACCGAGGCGGTGGTCCTGATCAGGCACGCGAATTGAGCCCGGCCAGTGCGCTCGTCGGGCGCCTCCGGCGTGTCGCGCAAGGCGTTCGAAGTTCGTCGACCGATGCTCCCCTGGGAATCGAACTCGTTGACTCACGATAATCACCGCTTGAGCAGAAACAACTTTGATTTTCTGCGCCTGTTGTTCGCGGCGACGGTTTGCTTCGTTCACGCTGAATATCTTTCCGGATTTCAAGAGCTGGCGCCGCTCTCGGCTTTCTTTTCAGCGGGTGTCGCAGTGAAGTCCTTTTTTGTTGTCAGCGGCTTTCTGATTTTCATGAGTTATGAGCGGTCGACGTCGCTTGCTTCATACGCCAGCAAGCGTATGCGGCGGATCTATCCGGGCTATTTCACGGTGGTGATGCTCTGCGCCGTATTCCTGGCGGCCGTCAGCTCGCAGACCCTCGGCGCCTATTTTTCCTGGGCGTGGGTCAAGTACGTCGCTAGCAATTTGATTTTTCTGAACTTCCTGCAGCCAACGCTTCCCGGTGTTTTTGACGGCAACAGGGTGGCTGAGGTCAACGGAGCGCTGTGGACTCTCAAGATCGAGGCCATGTTCTACCTGCTGGTGCCGTTTCTGGTCTTCCTGTGCAGGCGCTTCTCCTACCTGGCGGTTCTCTTGATCCTGTATTGCGCATCGGTGGCCTATGCTTACCTGCTGGCCCTCGCAGCGGAACGTACGGGCGCGGAGCTTTATCTGCAACTTGCCCGGCAGCTTCCCGGGCAGCTCTCCTATTTCATGGCGGGTGCCTTCCTTTATTACTACCGGGATTTCTTCGAGCGGCAAGTCGTATTCTTCATGCTCGCTGCGATAGCGATACTGGCTACCAACATGGCCTATTCTCTGCCCTTGCTTGAGCCCTTTGCCCTGGCTGTGGTGGTCGTCTTCTTTGGCCTCTTTCTGTATGTCGGGAACTTCGGAAAATACGGCGATTTTTCGTATGGCGTCTATATCATCCATGTGCCGGTTATTCAGCTCCTGGTCGATGGCCGTTGGTTTCAGGACAGCCCCTGGCAATTCTTCGCGGCCTTCGTCCTAATCACGGCCGCTGCTGCCGTGGCCCTCTGGCATCTCGTCGAAAAGCGCTTCCTGTCGCGCGGCAGCCATTACATTGCGGCCACTGGCTGATGCGAAAGCGAGCTCTCCGCTTACTTCGCGCTTGGCCTGCGCGCCAGGCGAAGCTCACGTTCGAGCTGTTTGCTGTTCAGCCACAGGGTCCCGGCCATCGTGCTGCCGTCAGCCGTGATGGTGGCGTTCAGGTTCCCTGTATCGACCAGGACATCGCCGGGAGTGCTGACAATCTGCAAGGCGATATCGACGACCAGTTGCTCTCCCGGGAGGGCGCTGGCGCTACCTTTGCCGCGGTAGGTGACGGTGTCGAGTTCGCTGCCGAAGCGCTCGCGCCAGAAACTGCGGTATTCTGCCCAGTCGGCACGCTGGCTGATAGGCACGGGCCGACTGTTGAGCTCGACCTGATCGCCTGTTTGTCGCAGCGACAGGGAGAGCGTCTCGTCGGACGACAAGGTCGCTGACCAGGCACCGGTGACATCGGTGTTGGACGGGGACTCTGCGACGCGTGCCGCTCGCAGCGCGTAGCCACCGATGCCGAGAGCGAGTGCCAGGATTGCTGCCATTGCCGCGACGAGCCAGCGTCGGCGCGCGCGACCGACGCTTGGCCGCGCAGCGGCTGCCGCGGCCATCGCCGCCGGCTGCATCGGGGCAATGCCAAGCGCCTGCAGGTCGTCGACCAGTCGCCGGACATCGTGCTCCCAGTCGTAGGCGCGCAGCGGGCGCCAGGTGAACTCGCCAAGGCGGTTGAACGGGGGCGGCAGGTCGGCGGCAGGTGGCGGTGCCGTTACGCCGTCGCAAAGCAGCGGGATGAGGTGCGCACCACCCGCCAGGGCGTCGGCGACCTCACGCCGCACCGGGTCAGCGGGGTCGTCGATGCGCAGTTGGCCGCGATCATCGCTGGCGGCCAGTAGATGCGGGGTGAGCAGCAGCAGGAGTACCGGCTGTTGCTTGAGCGTGCTGGCGATCTCGTCGCGCCAGCGGACCCCGGCGCGCAGGTCGTCCTTGTCGAGGAAGACCTGCTGGTCGCCGTACAGAGCGCCGAGATCGCGGGCCAGCGCCGTCGCCTTGTCTCTGCCGTCGGATGAACGATAGCTGATGAATAGTTGCGCCATGGCCGTACGGACCCCCGTTGCCGCTCAGCGACGCCGCTGACGGGTCGAATGCTTGCCGGCAGCGAGGGGCGCTCCCACTAGCCGTGCCTGCGGGCTTTCTTGCCCTTGCCGCCTTTCTTCTGCTTGCCAGAATTGACAGAGGCAAAGGTCGGGTCGGTTGACGCCGGGCCGGCGACAGAAAATCGCGGCGCAGCGACGCCTCTGGCGCTGTGCGCCGTGATGTAGGCATTGCTGACCCAGCCCTCGATCTCCGGGTCGGCGATGACTTCCACCAGGCTCCAGCGGTCACGCGCTTCGAGGAGCAGGACTTCGGTGCCGTTCTTCAGCGCCGCCGCGACGCGTTCGAAGCTGGCGTCGGGCCCCTTGCGAATGTTAAGGCTGCTGGCGGTGACCACGTAGCGTGCCGGTTCGTCTTCCTCACGACCAATGACCCGGCTACGTACTGCGGCCAGCGGGAAGGCTGGACCCGGGTCGATCTTGCGGTCGGGGGCGATGTCCTCGTGCCCGAGCACGTCCTGCAGATCGTAGTGTTCGACGAGTAGCTCGGCGAGCTCTATCGCACGTTCGATCTGCGCCTCGGTGTACGCGTGCCAGGGCGACACCGGGCCGCCATTGCGATGCGCAGCGAGGGTCACCTCGTCGTCTGGATACGCCTTGCCGAACCAGGCCTGGTATTGGTTGCCGACCTTCTTGAGCAGGCCGGCATTGTCCATTTCGATGCCGATGGAGTGCGAATTGAGGCCCACCAGCCCGGCCCACTGGCTGACACCCGCATGCCAGGTGACGACATTGAAGGGAGCCAGCTGGACGATCTGCCCGTCGCGTCCGAGCACGACATGCGCGGAAGCGTTACCGCGCGGTTTGCGGGTGCACAGCGACTGGACCGAACCCTCGACCGAGCGGCCCGCCGTGTAGTGAAAGATCAGATAGCCGGGGGCCATGATGCCGCCATGGTTGGGCGTGCTGCGATGACTGACCAGATCGCCGACCAGTTGGTGATTCTCGATTTTCAGAGTCATGTGTAGTCCTCGCGTGGTTTGATAAGGGTCGAACACAGCGCGCTAGCGGAGGCATTTCTGCCCACCTGACCGCCAGCCCGTGAATCCTAGCACCATCAGTCGTCGGAGATGCCGTGTTTGCTCGTCGGCAACTGCCGTCGACCGCCTTGACGGCGTCGCTTCCTAAGGCGTTGCACGGCCGCGGTGGTTTAGTCGCTCGCTGGGCTAGCGGATATTTGCTGGGACAGCTCCTGGGTCGATTCAACGCATTGTTACTGCAATCAAATGGCGTCGCAGTCGACCGCGGTGTGAGTCGGCCTGCGATGCCCCTACGCGACGCAGTGGCGCGGGGAAAAACCTCGCGCAGTGCGGTAGGCACGGATGGGCTCTATGCTTTAGACTCGCCGCTGAACTGCTTTGCAAGGCAGCAAGAACGCCGCTACAAAACGTAATCGTTCGCAATCAATGAGAGATATCGAGGGGAATGGACATGATTCAGAAAAAGCAGGTACCGAGCAGGTCGTCGGCAACGGTGCCGTTGGTGGGCAAGGACGACGAGCGCATGGGGCTCGGGGTTGACGCGCTGAAGCGCGCGTTCCTGGACCGGCTGGTTTATTCGCAGGCGCGCTTTCCCGAGGTTGCGACCCGGCGTGACTGCTTCCAGGCACTTGCACTGACGGTGCGCGATCGCCTGCTGCAACGCTGGGTGCAAACGGCACGTACCTACCGCAACCGAGGCAGCCGTACGGTCTGCTACCTGTCGGCCGAGTTCCTGATCGGTCCGCAACTGGGCAACAACCTGATCAATCTCGGCATTTTCGACAACGCCCGGCAAGCGATGGCGGAGTTAGGCCTCGATCTGGAGATGCTCCTCGATCAGGAAGAAGAGCCCGGACTCGGTAACGGCGGTCTCGGTCGTCTCGCCGCCTGTTACCTCGATTCGCTGGCGACACTCGAGATTCCGGCCATCGGCTACGGCATTCGCTACGAATTCGGCATCTTTACGCAGGTCATCCGCGACGGCTGGCAAGCCGAAGTGACCGACAAGTGGTTGCGCGCGGGAAGCCCTTGGCTCATCCATCGGCCGAATGTGGCCTTCGATATCAAGATCGGCGGTCATACCGAACACCAGTATGAGGCGTCGGCGAGCCGCCGCCTGCGCGTGCAGTGGATTCCCGCCAAAGTCGTACGCGGTACGGCCTGGGACATGCCGGTGCTCGGCTATGGCGTCAATACCCCAAACCGGCTTCGACTGTGGAGCGCCGAGGCGCCGGAGGAATTCGATTTCGCGGCTTTCAACGCCGGCAATTACTACCAGGCCGTGGATGCGGAAGTGCTCTCCGAGACGCTGACCAAGGTCCTCTACCCGAACGACGAGATGGAAGCGGGCCAGACTCTGCGGCTCGAGCAGCAGTATTTCTTCGTCGCCTGCTCCTTGCGGGACATGATTCGTCTGCAACTACAGCGCGAGAAGGATCTCAGTGGTTTCCACGAGAAGTTCGTCGTTCAGCTCAATGATACGCACCCATCGATCGCGGTTGCCGAACTGATGCGTTTGCTGGTCGACGAGTACGAGATGCTCTGGGACGAGGCCTGGTCCGTTACCCAGCGGACCTTCGCCTACACCAACCACACGCTGCTTCCCGAGGCTCTCGAGAAATGGCCCTTGCGCTTGTTTCAGAAGACCCTGCCGCGCCACTACGAGATCATTTGCGAGATCAACGAGCGTTTCCTTGACGAGGTGCGGATTCGCTTCCCGGGCGACGAAGCCATCCTCAGGCGGATGTCGCTGATCGACGAGGATGGAGCGCGCTACGTGCGTATGGCGCATCTGGCGGTGGTCGGCAGTTTCGCCGTCAATGGGGTTGCTGCCCTGCACAGCGAACTCGTCAAGTCAGACATCCTCAAGGATTTCCATGACTTGTGGCCGGAGAAGTTCAGGAACAAGACCAATGGCGTGACACCGCGCCGTTTCGTTCTGCTCGCCAATCCAACGATGTCGCAACTGATCGACGACACGATTGGCCCCGGCTGGGTGAGCGACATGCAGCGTTTGCGCGAACTCGAGCCCTACGCCGAGGATGCGGCCTTCCGCGAGGCCTGGCGCGGTATCAAGCGCGGCAACAAGGAGCGCCTGGTCCACGAGATCAAGCGCTTTGCCCACGTCGAGGCCGATCCGGCATCGATGTTCGACGTCCAGGTCAAGCGCATCCATGAGTACAAGCGCCAGCACCTCAACCTGCTGCACGTGATTTCGCTCTACAAGCGCCTCAAGGACAACCCGAATCTGGTCGTCGCTCCGCGCACCGTGATTTTCGGTGGCAAGGCTGCGCCAGGGTATCGTATGGCCAAGCTGATGATTCGCCTGGCGACCGCGGTGGCCGATATCATTGGCCGTGACCCGGCCATGCATGGCCGCCTACAGGTGGTCTTCTTCCCCAACTACAACGTCAAGAACGGCCAGTTGATCTTCCCGGCCGCGGATTTGTCGGAGCAGATCTCGCTGGCTGGCAAGGAGGCATCGGGCACCGGCAACATGAAGTTCCAGATGAATGGGGCGCTGACCATTGGCACGCTCGACGGAGCCAATGTCGAGATCCTCGAACAGGTGGGTGAAGAGAATTTCTTCCTGTTCGGGATGAGCACTCCGGAGGTCAAGGAACTGCGCAACTGCGGCTACCGACCACGCGACTACTACCAGGCGAACCCGCACCTGCGCGAGGTGATCGACCTCATCGGCTCGGGCTTCTTCACCCGCGGCGACCGGGATGTTTTCCGGCCGTTGGTGGACCACCTGCTCAACCACGACGAGTACATGCTGCTGGCCGACTTTCAGTCATATGTTGATTGCCAGGATACCGTCTCCGAGGCTTACCTCGATTACGAGCGCTGGTCGCGGATGTCGATTCTCAACGTCGCGCGCTCTGGATTTTTTTCTGCAGATCGCGCGATTCAGGAGTACTGCACGGACATCTGGCGGGTGGAGCCGGTGCGCATCGAACTCACCGATCTATCGGAGGAGGATCTGCATTTCAAACGCGCTGCCGTGGGAGCGCCTTGAGCACAAGGACAAAAAAAGCGGCCGGTGGCCGCTTTTTTTTTGGGGGGGGCGCGTTGCGCGCCGCCGGCCAGTGCTTGCCTACCAGCGACGGATTTTGATGATGTGCGCCATCAGGTTGTGCGGGCTGAGTTCGACGTAGGCGCTTGGGCCGCTCCAGCGGTAGTTCTGGTCATTCAGCACGTCATGCGCCTGGTATTGCTCGTCCCAGCCGATATCGAAGGTGCCCAGCGGGATCTGGATGGTCGCCACCTGCTGGTGATAGGGATCGAGGTTGACCGCGCAGACGATGATATCCGAGCGATCGTCGGTCATTTTCGCGTAAGCAAGGATGTTCGGGTTGTCGGTGCCCAGGAACAGCACATTGTTATAGCCGTGCAGGGCAGGCGATTCACGCCGGATCTGGTTGATGCGGGTGATGATATCGACGATGTTGCCCGGCGCCCGCCAATCGCGCACCTTGATTTCATATTTCTCCGAGTCGAGGTACTCTTCCTTGCCTTCGATCGCTGCGTTCTCGCACAGCTCGTAACCACTGTAGATGCCATAGACCGACGACAGGGTTGCCGCCAGCACGGCGCGCATGATGAATGCCGGCCGACCGCCGTATTGCAGTATCGGCGGCAGGATGTCCGGCGTATTGGCGAAGAAGTTGCCGGTAAAGTACTCCTTCATCTCGCCGTTTGTCAGCTCATTGACATACTCGATGATCTCCTCCTTTTCGTTGCGCCAGGTGAAGTAGGTGTAGGACTGCGCGTAGCCGGCCTTGGCCAGCAGGCGCATCATCTTCGGCTTGGTAAAGGCTTCGGCAAGGAAAATCACGCCGGGGTGCTGGCGGTGAACCTGGCCGATCACCCATTCCCAGAAGGCCACCGGCTTGGTGTGTGGATTGTCCACGCGGAAAGTGGTGACGCCCTTGTCGATCCAGAACAGGAAGACGCGCAGCATTTCCTGCCACAGGCCAGCCCGGTCTGCCGTGCCGAAGTTCAGCGGGTAGACGTCCTGGTACTTTTTGGGGGGGTTCTCTGCGTACTTGATCGAGCCGTCCGGGCGGTGGAAGAACCATTCCGGATGGGCGGCAACGTAAGGGTGGTCGGGCGAGCAGTTCATGACGTAGTCGAGCGCAATCTCGATTTCCAGCTCGCGACAGGTGGCGACGAACTGATCCCAATCATCCCAGGTGCCCAGCTTCGGCTCGAGGCCGGTGTGACCGCCGTGCTCATTGCCGATTGCCCACGGACTACCGACGTCATCGGGCGTGGCGGTGAGGCTGTTGTTCTTGCCCTTGCGGAAACTATGGCCGATGGGATGGATCGGCGGCAGATAGATGACGTCGAAGCCCATGGCCTTGATCGCGGGCAGACGACGAATGCTGTCCTGCAGGGTGCCGTGCTTGTGCGGGGTGGTGCTCTGCGAACGCGGAAAGAACTCATACCAGGCGGCAAAACGGCTGATCGGACGGTTGACCATCACTTTCAGCGTCGGCGCCAGCTCGTAGCCCTCGCTGCGATCCGGATACTTGGCCATCAGGCTGTGCAGCACACCACCAATCCCCAGGTCGACCGCTCCCTGCTGCTCGCCAGCAGTGATGGCCTTGTCCATGGCGTCGATGATGCTCTCGATGCGGGCACGATCCTCGCCCTTGGCCAGGGCGGCCGATTTCCTGATGATTGCCATTCCCTCGAGCAACTCGCTTTCGAGCTTGGCACCGGGTAGGTTCTTCTTGCTGATCTCTTCTACCCACGACCGGTAGTGGTCGGCGTAGGCTTCAATGGTGTACTCCCAGGGGCCGATCTCGGTGACCGAGAATTCCCCGTACCAGTCGTCGTTGAGGGCCAGCGTCATCGGGCTTTCCTGCCACGCTTTTTCACCCACCTTGCGTGTTTTGAGCACGGCCGATAGCTTGTCGTGTCCCTCCTTGTAGATGTCCGCGCTGACGGCGACTTTCTCGCCAACGACGCGCTTGATCGGATAGCGGCCACAGTCGATCTGCGGCTTGACGGCTTCAATATTTACGCGGGAGTAGTCCTGGGGAATCATTGATTGCGCTCCTGAATGCTGACCCGGCGAGGCGGGACGAAAGCGGATAGTAGGTAATCGGAAAGGCGACGGCCCCTGTGGGCCGTCAATACGCAAGCCCTGTCGTTCTGCACGGCAGGTGTGCCGGCGGCCGAAAGGCTGCGGGGAATTGCTACTTCAGCAGGGAATCGTAGAGGGTCCTGGTCTGCTGCGCAATGCTCGCCCAGCTGAACACTTCGCGAGCACGTTTCTGGCCGGCGGAGGCCATCGATTCGGCAAGCGCCGGATTGTCGAGAACCTTGTTGATCGCGGTTGCCAGATCGCGCGCAAAGGCATCGGGATTCACCGGCTCGAAGGGCGCCACGTGCAATTGTTCCAGCGGTACCAGGTAACCCGTTTCACCATCAATGACGACTTCCTTGATACCGCCAACGGCGCTAGCCACGACCGCCGTATGGCAGGCCATTGCTTCCAGGTTGATGATCCCGAAAGGCTCGTAGATTGACGGGCAGCAGAAGACCGTGGCATGCGAATACATCTGGATCACTTCGGGCTTGCTGAGCATCTCCTGCACCCAGATCAGGTTCTTGAAACCTTGCTGGCGAACGGCTTTCACGGCCGCTTCCATCTCGGCAAGGATTTCCTTGGTATCCGGCGCCCCGGCACAGAGGACGACCTGAACGTCGGGATTGATGTATTTGACGGTGTTGACCATGTGCACGATCCCCTTCTGGCGCGTGATCCGGCCAACGAAGAGCACGAAGGGCTTGCTTGGATCGACGCCGTATTTTTCGAGGGCGTCGGTATCCGTCGTTGGGTGGTACTGCTCGACCTTGATGCCGTTGTAGATCACCGCGATCTTGTCCGGATCGATGTCGAAGTGTTCAAGGATGTCGGCCTTGGTTCCTTCCGAGACGGCGATCACCGAGTCCGCCATCTGCAGCGAAGTACGTTCGACCCATGACGACATGTCGTAGCCGCAACCGAGCTGCTCGCGCTTCCACGGCCGCAGCGGTTCCAGGGAGTGCACCGTGTGCACCAGAGGAATGCCGTAGAGGTTCTTGGCCAGGATGCCGGCGAGATGCGCATACCAGGTGTGCACATGCACCAGATCGGCGTCAACCTGTTCGCTCAAGGTTTCCAGGTTGGTCTCGAAGGTGTCGAGTGCGCCGCTGAGCTTCTTGTCTACGTGCGCAAAACTGCCTTTCCCGAAGGGGTAACCCTTTACCCGCACGCCGCCATTGACAGTGTCCTGGTCACCGAAACAGCGTACTTCCACGTGCATCAGTCTGGCCAGTTCATCGGCCAGATACTCGACGTGAACGCCGGCTCCACCGTAAACATTTGGGGGATACTCTCGGGTCAATAGCAGTACTTTCATGGCGGCACTTTCTCTGCTGAGGTTGTGGAGTCGAACGCGACAGCATCGCGTCGAAGACCCTGGCATTGTATCGGCAAAGGGCCCTGGCGGCCAAACCGACGGGCGTCGGCACAGCCCGCGATCCCCGTTCGCTGGTCTCTCGCTCGCCCGCCTCGGCGTCGCTCTGCGTTGTCAGGTGCGGTGTTGCGCAGGCGACGTCGGCGAGCAGGACGAGTAAAATGCGGCGCATGAATCTGCTTGCCATCGAGACTTCCACCGAGCTTGGCAGCATCGCCCTGTGGCGTGAAGGCGAATTGCTGCGTGCTGTGTGCCCGCCAGGGGTTTCGCATTCCGAAACGCTGCTGCCGTTGATCCGGGAGACGGTGCGCGAAGCCGGGCTGCGCTTTGCCGACTTGAACGCGATCGCCTTCGCGGCCGGCCCTGGCTCGTTTACCGGCCTGCGGGTCGCCTGTGGCGTTGCGCAAGGGCTGGCTTTTGCCCACCAACTGCCGGTCGTTGCGGTTGGCACCCTTGAGGCGATGGCCCTGAGCAGCGCTGGCGAACGCGTCATCGTGGCGCTCGATGCGCGCATGGGCGAGGTCTATTACGCCTTCTATGCGGCTGGCGTTGCCCTGGCTGCGGTCGCCGTCGCCCACCCTGCGGCCGTGCCGCTTCCCGAGTCGACCGGCTGGCTGGCCTGTGGCAATGGCTTGCAGGCGTACCCGGCCTTGCGCGAACGCCTGTCCGCCTACGTTCAGGAGTGGCAGCCGGAATTGATGCCCGACGCGGCTGCCGTGGCACGCCTCGCGGTGGCACGGCTGGCGCGCGGCGAGACGCTCGACGCTGCCGACGCGGCGCCGCTGTACGTGCGCAACAAGGTGGCGCAGACGGTTGCCGAGCGTCTGGCCAATGGCGGCAAGGCATGAACGCCGTGCTCTCGGCGCAGGTCGAGATACTGCCGCTCGGTCATGGCGATGTCGACGAAATGCTGGCCGTCGAGCAGCGTGTCTATCCGTTTCCCTGGACGCGGGGCAACTTCGTCGATTCCATTGCCGCCGGCTACAGTGTCTGGGGCTGCCGAGTCGCCGGCGAGCTGATCGGTTATTTCGTGGTCATGGTGGCGGTGGATGAAGCGCACCTGCTCAACCTGAGTGTCGACGGGAAGCGTCAGGGAATGGGTTTTGGGGCCCGCCTGCTGCGCCACGCCATGCGCTCGGCGCGTCAGGCAGGGGCGATGGTGTTGTTGCTCGAAGTGCGGCCGTCGAACGACAGGGCCATGGCACTCTATCAACATTTCGGTTTTCAGCAGATCGGCCTACGGCGCGACTACTACGCGGCTGCAGCGGGACGCGAAGACGCACTGGTCCTGCAATACCTCCTTGAAGAGATCTCGGCATGAGTAGCGAAAATTCCCACGGCACGGGCTTGACGCGCTGGCAGTTGTTGCACGAGATGGGCCTGTCTTCGCAATGGCGACTGCGTGAACAGGGGGCGGTACGGCGAGCGGGCAGGGCGCCGCTGCGGCCGCCCGTCACGAGTCAGGCGCCCGGGAGTCAGCACACGTCCAGCGCGCTTATTGTGGCAAGCGATAGTCCGGCACCCGCGCCAGTCGCCAGCGGCGCAGCCTTGCCGGCGGTCGACCGGGTGCAAGAAATTGCGCGTCTGGATTGGCATGGATTGCGGCACAGCGTTGCCAAGTGTCGCGCCTGTGCGCTTTGCCAGGGACGCCGGCAGGCAGTGCTTGGCGTTGGCGACCCGCGTGCCGACTGGTTGTTCGTCGGAGAAGGCCCCGGGGCCGAGGAAGACGCCCGCGGTGAGCCCTTTGTCGGACCCGCCGGCCAGCTGCTTGATGCCATGCTCGCGGCGATCGACTTGCGGCGCGACGAGAATGTCTACATCGCCAATGCCGTGAAGTGCCGCCCACCGAGCAATCGCACGCCTGAGAGTAGCGAAATGGCCACCTGCGCACCCTATCTGTGGCGCCAGATCGCGCTGATCCAGCCACGCCTGATCGTTCTGCTGGGTCGGGCGGCGGCGCAGGCCGTGCTCGGTGACAGCGGATCGTTGGCCAGCATGCGCGGCAGGACGTTCGAGTATCGGCCCGCGGACAGCGTCGAAGCCGCGATTCCGGTACTTGTCAGTTATCATCCGGCGTATCTCTTGCGCACCCTGCAGGACAAGGCCAAGGCCTGGGAAGATCTGTGTCGGGCACGGATGTTGATGCGCACCGCCACGACTGCGACCGCGACTGCCGCGGTTGCGGAAGAACTGGCCAGCGAAACGACGGTGTTGCGTTGAAAAGCACCCCAGGTAACCATCGGCGATTGTCTTGGATCTGCCGATTCGCGTAGAAAAGGAAACCATCATGCGCATTCGTTTTCTGGCTGTCGTCATCCTGCTTGCCAGCCTGCTGTCAGGCTGTGGCTACAACACCTTCCAGACCGGCGACGAGGCGGTCAAGTCGGCGTGGTCGGAAGTCATCAACCAGTATCAGCGGCGAGCCGACCTGGTTCCCAACCTGGTCAGCACCGTGCAGGGCTACGCCAGCCACGAGAAGGAAGTGCTCACACAGGTGACGCAGGCGCGTGCGCAGCTTGGCGGCATCCAGGCGACGCCGGAACTGGTCAACGATCCGGCGGCTCTTGCCAGGTTCCAGCAGGCGCAGGCCGGATTGTCCAGTGCCCTGTCGCGGCTGCTGGTGGTCGCCGAGAATTACCCGCAACTGAAAGCAGACGGCGCGTTTCGTGACCTGCAGGCGCAACTCGAAGGAACCGAGAATCGGATTACCGTGGCCCGCAACCGCTACATCAAGGCGGTCGAGACCTACAACGTATCGGTGCGCACTTTTCCGAACAATCTGACGGCGATGATTTTTGGCTACGCGGTGAAGCCGAACTTCACAGTCGACAACGAGAAAGCGATCTCGACAGCGCCGAAAGTCGACTTTTCGGCGCCGGCTGCGGCTGGCAAGAGCTTGCCGGCAGGCGCCAACTAGCCGATGGCCAGCCTGCTCGGGCGGTGGCCGGTCTGGCTGTCGAGTCTGTTGCTGCTGCTCGCGACCGGCCTGGCCGTCGCCGAGTTGCCGATTCCGCCGCTTACGGCGCGGGTCTCCGACCTGACCGGCACGCTTAGCAGCGAGGAGAAGGCGACGCTTGAAGCCAGACTGGAGGCTTTCGAGCGCGAGAAGGGGGCGCAGATCGGTGTCCTGATCGTCGCCACGGTCAAGCCCGAGACCATTGAGCATTACGCGCTGCGCGTCGTCGAGACTTGGCAGCTGGGTCGCCAGGGTGTCGACGACGGGGCGCTGCTGCTGGTCGCCAAGGACGACCGGCGGATGCGCATCGAAGTGGGCTACGGCCTCGAGGGTGCGCTCAACGATGCGACCACGAAACGCATCATCAGCGAGACGATCATCCCGCGCTTCAAGCAGGGGGACTTCTATGGCGGCCTCGATGCCGGCATCGAGGCGATGTTCACGGTGGTCGCTGGCGAACCCTTGCCTGCTCCCGACGCGCAGGCTGGCGGAGGGCCCGCGGCAGATGACAGTTTCGAAAATCTGCTCTTTGCCGGCTTCGTGCTGATTTTCGTCGTTGGCGGTTTGCTGCGTGCCGTTTTCGGGCGTTTTCTGGCGGCTGGAATGGTCGCTCTCGCCGCCAGCGTGATCGCCTCCTTCCTGCTCTCGTCGCTGCTCGCCGCGGCGATCGTCGGTGTCGTCGCCTTCTTCGTTTCGCTGGTGGTCGGTATTGCCGGTGTACGGGGGGGCAGCGGCGGTGTTTCCTGGGGTGGCGGAAGTGGGCGTCGAGGTGGCGGCCGTTCGGGGGGCTTTTCAGGCGGAGGGGGCGGCTTCGGTGGCGGCGGCGCCTCGGGAGGCTGGTAATGGAACTGAACAGGCTCTTGCGTCACACGCTCCTGCCTGACTGGTGGGTGCGCCGCGTATTTCCGCAAGCCTTGCTGCGGCGGCTGGAAAGCGCGATCGCGACTTCGGAATCGGCGCATCTGGGCGAGTTGCGGCTGGTGGTCGAAGGCAATCTTTCGCTGCCCGACCTCTGGCGCGGGCAAACGCCAAGGCTGCGGGCAATCGACCTGTTCTCGCAGCTGCGAGTATGGGATACCGAGCACAACAGCGGCGTACTCATCTACCTGCAACTGGTCGACCGGCGGGTCGAAATCGTCGCCGATCGGGGCATCGATCGCTGCGTTGGTCGGCCGTTCTGGGATGCGGTGTGCCGGCGGATGGAAGAAGCCTTCCAGGCCGAAGAGTTCGAGAGCGGTGTGTTGCTGGCGCTGAAAACGATTACCGAAGCCTTGTGCGAGCACTTCCCGGCGTCGGCGGAAAACCCCAACGAGCTGCCAAACGCGCCGCTGCTACTCTAGTTCTCTGCGTAGCGGACGCGCTGGCGGGGCTTGCTCGGCTGCGTCAGGTGACCGAGCGGCAGGACGTGCGTCTGCTTTACTTTCTGCAGCGCAATACTGGTCTTGATGCGCGCGACGCCGGGTAGACAGAGCAGGCTCTTCATCATCAGATCCGAGAACGAGGCCAGGTCAGGAACGAGGATGCGCAGCATGTAGTCGGCGTCGCCACTGATCGAGTAGCAATCGACGACTTCTGGCATCGCCGCCACCGCGCTTTCGAAGCTCTCGCTGGCACTGTCGCCGTGGCTTTCCAGAATCACCTGCGCAAATGCCGTCACGCCAAGGCCCAGTGCAGCGGGCGCGAGCAAGGCGACGTAGCCGGCGATGATGCCGTCCTCTTCGAGCCGCTGGATGCGACGACTGATTTGCGATGCGGACAGCTTGATCTGCTCGCCGAGGGTTGCATTGGTGGCGTTGCCTTTTCTCTGCAGCGCGTCGAGAAGTGCAAGATCGTAGCGGTCGATGGTGATCTTTGACATAAACTGCCCAATGCGCGCATGAAATGTGCGCATTATAGGGATGTTCCGGAAAAATATCCAACATCTCGCGCAGCAGTGCGGCCAAGGTTGCCTTCCTGAGAGGACGTTGGAGAAGCTGCCGGGCGGATACGCAGCGAGCGGGCAACGGCCGCTGTGCGTTTCAACGCACTTCAGTGGGCGCTGTCGTCGAGATGAATGACGTCGTCGTGCTGCCGCTGATTCGCTTGGTGGCGGAACTTGACGAGCAGCATTGTGCCGCTGAGGAAGAGGCCGAAGAGGGTGATCACCAGGTAGATCGACATGTCGGCACGGATCATCACGAAGTAGATGCCGGTCATCGCCAGGATCGACAGATTCTCGTTGAAGTTCTGCACGGCGATCGAATGACCGGCACCCATAAGAATATGGCCACGGTGCTGTAGCAGGGCATTCATCGGCACCACGAAAAATCCGGAAAGGGCGCCGACGAGGACCAGCAAGGGGACGGCGAGCCAAGTGGTATGGACGAAGTTCATCGCCAGAACGATGATCCCCATGGCAATCCCGAGCGGAATGACGCGCACCGACCGGCGCAGGGTGATCATGCGCGCGGCGCCGACGGCACCGAGTGCAACGCCGATCGCCACCACCCCTTGCAGCATGCTGGACTTCGAGAGATCGAACTGCAGCGCGGTTTCGGCCCACTTGATGACAATAAATTGCAGTGTCGCGCCAGCGCCCCAGAAGAGCGTGGTCACGGCCAGGGAGATCTGGCCGAGGCGGTCCCGCCAGAGGAGCAGCAGGCAATGGTTGAATTCGCGAATCAGGTACAAGGGGTTCTTGTGCAGCACGTGGTGATCGACACCGGTATCGGGGACGAAGAGGTTGAAGACGGCGGCGAGCACATAGAAAAGAGCCACAAAACAGATTGCCATCTCGCCAACCGTATCGACCCCGGTGTATAGCAGTGGCAGGTCGAAACTCAGCAGAACCTCGGCGACGTCCGGCCGGATCAGTGTGCCGCCCACGACGACACCGAGAATGATGGCGCCGATGGTCAAGCCTTCAATCCAGCCGTTGGCGACGACCAGCAGGCGGTGCGGCAGATACTCTGTCAGGATGCCGTATTTTGCCGGCGAGTAGGCTGCGGCTCCCAGACCGACAACCGCATAGGCCACCAAGGGATGCACCTGCCAGAACATCATCGCGCAGCCGACGATCTTGATGCCGTTACTGATGAACATCACCCGCCACTTCGGCATGGAATCGGCAAAGGCGCCGACGAAAGCGGCGAGGACGACGTACGAAACAGTGAAGAAGGTCTTCAACAGAGGCTCGTATTCGCTCGGCGCCTGCATGTCGCGCAAGAGCGAGATGGCTACGATGAGCAGGATATTATCGGCCAGCGCGGAAAAAAACTGCGCGGCCATGATGATGTAGAAGCCGAAGGGCATTGATCGTTCTAGGAGGTCTGTTCTGGATACGCTGCGCTTATACCATGAAAGGCTGCGACTTGTTAGCGAGACAGGTGGCGGCCGTGCCTCGCGCCATGCCATGCGAAACCCGCCGTCGCTGGTCGGCAGGCCGGTTTTGTGATTGAATAGAAAAAAATAACCCGTAGCAGGGAGAGGATTTATGGCGGATCGTCGCTTGCAGGTTTTTCACGCTGTGGCCAAGCACCTTTCTTTCACCAAGGCGGGTGAGGCGCTGCACATGACGCAGCCGGCCGTGACCTTTCAGATCAAGCAGCTCGAAGAGCGCTTCAATACTCGCCTCTTCGATCGCGGTGGGGGGCGCATCTCGCTGACCGCGGCGGGCGATCTCGTCCTCGACTACGCCGAGCGCATCCTCGGGCTATCCACCGAACTGGATATTCGTGTCGCCGAAATGACCGGGCAAATGAGCGGCAGCCTGCTTGTCGGCGCCAGCACGACGATTGCCGAGTTCATGCTGCCGCCGATCCTCGGCGAGTTCAATGTGCGTTATCCGCAGGTGCGCGTGCGCCTGACGGTCGGCAATTCGGAGGTGATCGGCAACGCTATCGCCGCGCATACGCTCGATATCGGCCTGATTGAGTCGCCGCTGAGCCTCCCCAGCCTGCAATGCGAAAGCTGTGGCCACGACGAGCTGCAAGTCGTGTGCACTCCCGGCCATCCGCTGGCCAGTTGCCGCGACGTCGAGGTGCGCAGTCTGCTGGCGCACGACTTCGTTGCTCGTGAGCCGGGTTCGAGCACGCGCGAAGTGACCGATGGCTACTTTCGCGCCTGTGGCGTCGAGCCCGAAGAGCTCAAGACGGTCATGGAACTGTCGAGTCCGGAAGCGTTGAAGGGCGTGGTGGCGACCGGGCTGGGCTTCTCGATCGTCTCGCGGGCAAGTTTCGACAAGGAGCGGCAGTTGGGCACGCTGGTCGCCGTTCCCTTGCGGCCTGCTCTGACCCGCAGTCTGTCTTTGGTCTATCCGAAGGAACGCTTCCGTTCGCAGGTGGTGCTGAGCTTTGTCGAATTTGCCAGGAACAAGCTCAAGGAGCTTTCTGCCTGATGCCGCGCCCGATCGAGGCGCGCATCGACCTCACGGCGCTGCGTCACAACTATCTTGTCGCCAGGGAATACGCGTCTCGTCAGCACCGCGAGGCGAAGGCCTGGGCAGTGGTCAAGGCCAACGCCTATGGTCATGGCCTGCTGCGCGCTGCGGCGGCGCTTGCTGACGTCGCCGACGGTTTCGCACTGCTCGATCTCGACGAGGCGATCGCCCTGCGGCAGGCGGGCATTCGCCAGCCGCGGCGGGCATTCGCCAGCCGATTCTCCTGCTCGAAGGTTTTTTCGAGGCCGCCGATCTGAGTATTTGCGCGACCCATGCCTTGAGTGTCGTGGTGCACAGCCTCGAGCAGCTGCGCCTGCTGCGGCAGGCGGCCGTGGCTGCGCCGGACCTGCGGCTGCCGATCTATCTGAAGCTCAACAGCGGTATGAATCGTCTGGGGATTACTGCCGCGCAGCTGCCGGCCGTGCGGCGCGAGCTTGAAGCCTTGCCGACGCCTGGCCCATTGACGCTGATGACCCACTTTGCCGAAGCCGACGGCGTCGGCGGTGAGCGCTGCATCGCTTGGCAGCTGGAGCGCTTCGCGGCGATGACCGCAGATTGGCCCGCCGCCGCGAGTCTTCCGCTCTCCCTGGCCAACTCGGCAGCGATCCTGCGCTACCCGCAGACCGCGCACGACTGGGTGCGGCCCGGGATCATGCTTTACGGTGGCAGTCCCTTCGCTGACCAGGACGCCGCCAGCCTGGGCCTGAAGCCGGTGATGACGCTGCACAGCCGCATCCTGGCGGTGCAGGAAATCGGCATTGGCGAACGCGTCGGTTATGGCGGTACCTTTGTTGCACAGCGGCCGACGCGGGTCGGTATCGTCGCCTGCGGCTACGCCGACGGCTACCCGCGGCATGCGCCAGGCGGCACGCCGATCGTCGTCGACGGCCGGCGCACGCAGACTCTGGGGCGGGTGTCGATGGATATGCTGGCCTGCGACCTGAGCGAGCTGCCCGGCGCCGGGGTGAACAGTCCGGTGGTCCTGTGGGGCGATGGCCTGCCGGCCGACGAGGTGGCCAGTGCCGCCGGAACCATCAGCTACGAGTTGTTCTGCGCCCTGGCCCGGCGTGTGCCGGTGCGCGAAGCCTGAGCGTGGCCAGGGCAGGAGGGGGCTCCCGGAAAACCGTTTATTCGTGTACCGAATGCGGTGCCAGCGCCGCCAAGTGGCAGGGGCAGTGCCCCGGCTGTGGCGTCTGGAACACACTCGTCGAGACCATCGCCGAAGCCGCCGCCGGCAGCGCGCAGCGACGCTTCGCGGCGCTTGGCGGCACGGCAGGACTGCAGACCCTGTCGGCCATCGAAGCGCGCGAGGAGGATCGCCTGCCGACCGGTATCGGCGAGTTCGATCGGGCGCTGGGGGGCGGACTGGTTGCCGGTGGAGTGGTACTGATCGGCGGTGACCCGGGAATCGGCAAGAGCACCTTGCTGCTGCAGGCGCTTGCGGCGCTGGCCCCGACGCGTGATGTGCTTTACGTCAGCGGCGAGGAGTCGGGTCAGCAAATCGCCATGCGCGCCCGGCGGCTGTCGCTGGCGACCGGCGAGCTACGCCTGCTCGCCGAGATCAATCTCGAGAAGATTCTCAGCACGCTGCACGCGGCACGACCGCAGGTGGCGGTCATCGATTCGATCCAGACCCTGTGGTCGGAACAGCTCAACTCGGCCCCGGGGTCGGTCGCGCAGGTACGCGAATGCGCGGCGCAACTGACCCGGCTGGCCAAGCAGACCGGGATCACGGTGATCCTGGTCGGGCACGTGACCAAGGAAGGCGCCCTCGCCGGGCCGCGGGTTCTCGAACACATCGTCGACACGGTGCTCTATTTCGAGGGCGATACGCACTCCAGCTTCCGCCTGATTCGTGCCGTCAAGAATCGCTACGGCGCGGTCAACGAGATCGGCGTTTTTGCCATGACCGACCGGGGGCTGAAGGGGGTCAGCAACCCTTCGGCAATTTTCCTGTCGCAGCACGGCAATGAGGTTCCCGGTTCCTGCGTGCTGGTCACCCAGGAAGGGACGCGGCCGCTGCTGGTCGAGATCCAGGCGTTGGTCGACCAGGCGCATGGCAATCCGCGGCGGCTGACGGTCGGTCTCGATGCGCAGCGCCTGGCCATGCTGCTGGCGGTTCTGCACCGCCACGCGGGCATCGTCTGCTTCGATCAGGACGTCTTCGTCAATGCTGTCGGCGGGGTCAAGATCGCCGAGCCGGCGGCCGACATGGCGGTCTTGTTGGCGATTGTATCTTCTCTCAAAAACAAAGCATTACCGGACAAACTTATTGTGTTTGGTGAGGTTGGCTTGGCGGGGGAGATCCGTCCGGCACCACGTGGCCAGGAACGCCTTCGCGAAGCGGCCAAGCTCGGTTTCACACGCGCCATGATCCCCGAAGCCAACGCCCCCAGGCAGTCCATGGCCGGTATCGAAGTGATCGCCGTGCGGCGGGTTGAAGAGGCCGTACAGCGGCTGCGCGACCTGGAATGAAGTTCTGCGGAAACGCGATTCCAGGCGCCTGCCTGGCGAAGGGCGGGGCGCCGGCTGCAACATCGCGGAACGATTCTCCTTGCGTTCTTCCCCCGCTAGCTTGTACCTTGCAGCACGGGCGGTGGGCCGCCGTCCGCCATGGCACGAAAATTGTGGGTGAGCGTGCGGGCGAGGAAGAGCAAGCGACGGAGGTGTTCTGACTCGCGGTGCCGGCACTGATTTTCCTTTGCTTATTTCTACCAGGGGAAGCGATCATGGGTCTGCGACTGAAATTCAATCTGGTGCTGTTGCTGGTCTTCGGCGCCGGCATGGCTGTTTCGGCTTACGTTTCCCACCGACTGCTGGACGAGAGCGCCAAGCAGGAAACCCTGCGCAGCGCCGGCCTGATGATGGAGGCGGCACTGTCGGTGCGAGGCTACACCGTGGCCCAGGTCAAACCGCTGCTGACGGCGCAACTGGAGACGACTTTCCTGCCGCAAACGGTGCCGGCCTACGCGGCCACCGAGGTCTTGAACAAGCTGCATGGCAAATACCCGGACTTCCGGTACAAGGAGGCCACGCTCAATCCCACCAACCCGCGCGACCGCGCGGTCGATTGGGAGAGCGACATCGTCCAGAAATTCCGCGGTGACGGCAGCGTCAGCGAACTGGTCGGCGAGCGTGACACGCCAACCGGGCGCATGCTCTACATCGCGCGACCCATTACCATCACCGACCCCGCGTGTCTTGCCTGCCACAGCGTGCCGGCAGCTGCGCCGGCGTCGATGATCAAGATCTACGGCAACAGTAACGGCTTTGGCTGGAAACACATGGAGACCATTGGCGCTCAGGTCGTCTCGGTGCCGATGTCGGTGCCGCTGGCCAATGCTGAGCGCACCTTCGCGACCTTCATGATTTCGCTGGGGAGCGTCTTCCTGGCTACTTTCGTGGTTCTCAATCTGATGCTCTCGCTACTGATCATCCAGCCGATTTCGAAGATGTCGGCGGCAGCAGACAAGGTGTCGACCGGCGACTTCGATGTTCCCGAGTTCCCGGCGCGCGCTGGCGACGAAATCGGCGTCCTGGCCAACTCATTCAACCGCATGCGCCGCAGTCTGCAAAAAGCGATCAAGCTGATCGAATCCTGAGCGCCGGTGACTCGGCGATGGGGAGGGCGAGCCGATCATCGAGGCAGTAGATCCATTCATTGTCCCTGAACGCGGAGTGGCTAGGCGATGACTATTCCGAAACGCATCGGCAAGTACGAAATCCGTCGCGAGCTCGGCAAGGGCGCGATGGGCACGGTCTATGAGGGTTTCGACCCGGTCATCGAGCGTCCGGTGGCCATCAAGACGATTCTTGCCGAGTACCTGGCGAACGTCGAAGTGGATGCGGCGGTGACGCGCTTCAAACGCGAGGCGCAAGCCGGTGGCAAGTTGCAGCATCCGGGAATCGTCGGCGTCTATGAGTTCGGCGAGGACGAGAAGATGGCGTTCATCGTCATGGAGTACGTGCAGGGGAGGGAGCTACGCAAGCTGATGCGTGAGCGTGGCCCCTTTGCCTTGATCGACGTCTTCGAGGTGATGAAGCAACTGCTGGCAGCGCTCGACTATTCGCACAAGAGCGGCGTCGTGCACCGCGACATCAAGCCCGCCAACCTGATGGTTCTCAGCGGCATGAAGATCAAGGTCATGGACTTCGGCGTGGCCCGGGTAGAGAGCTCGTCGCTGACCCAGGTCGGCTCGGTGGTCGGGACACCGACGCACATTGCCCCCGAGCAACTGCTCGGTCTGCCCACCGACGGCCGCTGCGACCTCTGGGCGGCCGGCGTAATCCTCTATGAGCTGTTGACCGGGCGCGGGCCATTTGTCGCCGAAACGCCGGTCGCGGTGATGCACCAGGTGCTGCATGTAGACCCTGCGCCGCCCTCGTCGGTGATCGCTTCGCTGCCGCCTGCCTTCGACGCGGTGATCGCGCGTGCACTGGCGAAGAAGCCGGACGAGCGCTATCAGAGCGCGCGCGACTTTGCTGCGGCTCTGGTAAACGCCTTCCTGAAGAGCAAGCCCGGCAGTGACGCCGGGCAGGCCGCAGCGAAAGCACACAGCGTCGCTGTCGGCAGTGTGCCGCTGGCGCCACAGATGACGCTGCCCCCGGAAACCCTGGCCGAGATCGAGTCCTCGCTGGTCAGGTCGATCGGCCCCCTGGCCAGGCATCTGGTGCGCAAGAGCGCCTCGCACGCCAGAAACGTCGAGGAATTCAACAGCGAGCTGGCCGACAATATTCCCGAGGGTAGCGAGCGCGCCGAATTCCTCAAGCGCATCGAGCGACTGGAGAAGGCGCCGTCGGCGTCGATTCCGCCAGCGCCGGCCAGGCCGTCCGGACCGAAGAGTGAAAGTCCTGCCGATACCGACACCGGGGCGGCCCCGACGGCCGCCGTCGTCTTCGACCCGGTGACCCTGGCCGCCGCCGAAAAGCGCCTCGCGCAGTACGTCGGCCCGCTCGCCAAGGTGCTCATCAGGCGGGCGGCAAACGATTCCGGCGACCTCCGCGAACTGTACCGAAAGCTCGCCGAACATATCGACTCGGAACCCGAGCGTAGCGACTTCCTCAAAGGGCTCGGTTAATCTGAAAGTCGCGCATGCGACTCACGAAACTCCCTTCTCCCCCATGCGGGAGAAGGGCCGGGGAAAGAGGGCCCTTCATGATCTGCGGTATTTCGACTTTCATGACCGTTGGCCGCGTGCAGCAGCGGGCGGCAGGCACCTCGGTGCCTGCCGCCCATGCCCCTTGCTTGCCTAGCGCGTGATCGGCTTGTAGCGAATGCGCTTCGGCTTGGCGGCCTCTTCGCCGAGGCGGCGCACCTTCTCTTCCTCGTACTCGTGGTAGTTGCCGTTGAAGAAGGTCCACTGCGACTCGCCTTCGCAGGCCAGGATGTGCGTGCAGATGCGGTCGAGAAACCAGCGGTCGTGGGAAATGACCAGTACGCTGCCGGCGAATTCGAGCAGTGCGTCTTCGAGCGCGCGCAGCGTTTCCACGTCGAGGTCATTCGACGGCTCGTCGAGCAACAGGACGTTGCCGCCGGCGATCAGCGTCTTGGCCATGTGCAGGCGACCGCGCTCGCCGCCCGAGAGTTGCCCGACCCGCTTTTGCTGATCGGAACCCTTGAAATTGAAGCGGCCGATATAGGCGCGCGCCGGCGTTTCGTACTTGCCGACGGTGAGTACGTCGGCGCCACCGGAGATTTCCTCGAAGACCGTCTTCTCGCCGTCCAGGCAATCGCGGCTCTGGTCGACATAGGCGAGCTTGACCGTGCTGCCGACCTCGACTTCGCCGGAATCGGGCTTTTCGCTACCGATCAGCATCCGGAAGAGGGTCGATTTGCCGGCGCCGTTGGGGCCGATGATGCCGACAATGGCGCCGGGCGGGACGCTGAAACTGAGCTTGTCGATCAGCAGGCGGTCGCCGAAGGACTTGCTGACCTCCTTGAACTCGATCACCTTGTTGCCCAGGCGCTCGCCGACCGGGATGAAGATCTCCTGCGTCTCGTTGCGTTTCTGGTATTCGACGCTGCTCAGTTCGTCGAAACGCGACAGACGCGCTTTGCTCTTGGCCTGGCGGGCTTTCGGGCTCTGACGCACCCACTCCAGTTCCTGCTTCATGGTCCGGATGCGGCCGGCTTCCTGCTTGGCCTCGGTTTCCAGGCGTGCTTCCTTCTGTTCCAGCCAGCTCGAATAGTTGCCTTTCCAGGGGATGCCCTGGCCGCGGTCGAGTTCTAGAATCCACTCGGCGGCGTTGTCGAGGAAGTAACGGTCGTGGGTGACGGCGACCACCGTGCCGGGGAAGCGCACCAGGAACTGTTCCAGCCACTCGACCGATTCCGCATCGAGGTGGTTGGTCGGTTCGTCGAGGAGCAGCATGTCCGGCTGCGAGAGCAGCAGCTTGCAGAGCGCGACGCGGCGCTTTTCGCCGCCGGAGAGGGTGCGGATTTGCGCTTCCCAGGGCGGCAGGCGCAGCGCGTCGGCGGCCAGTTCGAGCTGGCTGCCGAGGTCCGAACCAACTGTCGCCAGGATCGCTTCGAGGCGGGCCTGCTCCTCGGCGAGTTTGTCGAAATCGGCGTCGGCCTCGGCGTAAGCGGCGTAGATCTCGTCCAGCTTGGCTTGCGCCTGGAAAACCTCGCCCAGGCCGGATTCGACTTCCTGGCGGACCGTCGCTTCCGGGTCGAGCTCGGGCTCCTGGGCCAGATAGCCGATCTTGAGGTTGGGCATCGGCGTTGCTTCGCCGATGATGTCGGTGTCGAGGCCGGCCATGATGCGCAGGACCGTCGACTTGCCCGAGCCGTTGAGGCCGAGCAGGCCGATCTTGGCGCCGGGAAAGAAGGAAAGCGAGATGTCTTTGATGATCTGGCGTTTGGGCGGGACGATCTTGCCCACGCGGTTCATCGTGAATACGTATTGAGCCATGGCCTTGCGTGTCGATCCGAAGGTGGAAGAGTGGTCGGCAGGCGCCGGTGCAGAGCGCCCGAAAAGCGCAAGTTTACCCGAGACTGACGGCTAGCGGCGGCCACCGCGTCAAGCGTGTGTTTCGTTAATGTTGATCGCCTTATCCAGGATGATCTGCTCGCTTCTTGCTTCGCAAGCATCGTCGTTCAGCCTCGTACCACGCTGGACAAGGCCGAGGCTTGCAACTCTGATCAATCCAGATTATATTTTTGTATAACTTAGCCCAATAGAGGCGCACCGTGTACACAACCAATCTGCGCAAGGTCGGCGGCTCAGTGATGCTGGCAGTTCCGCCGGCGTTCCTTGATCAACTGCACCTGCAAGCAGGGGCCACGGTAGGCCTGGCCGTCGCTGATGGCCGCTTGGTGGTCGATCCCAGGCCCAGACCGCGCTACACGCTGGCGGAACTGCTGGCCGCTTCGGATTATTCACAGCCGCAACCGGAGGAAGAACGAGAATGGATTGATGCGCCTGCTCTGGGTGGCGAGCTGATATGAGACGCGGTGACATTTACCTGGTCTCGCTTGATCCGACCGAGGGGCGCGAGCAACGGGGTAGCCGTGCCGTCCTCGTCGTGTCGCCTGCTGAGTTCAACGAGGCAACCAGGTTGCCGGTGGTCTGCCCGATCACCAGTGGCGGTGACTTCGCGCGTCGAATCGGCTTCGCTGTCCCCCTGACCGGTATCAGAACAAGTGGCGTCGTTCGCTGCGATCAGCCACGTGTGCTCGATCTTGGCGCTCGCAATGCGCGTAAGGTGGACAGCTTGCCAGCAGCAATCATGGAAGAGGTGCTGGCGAAACTTGCCCCGATCTTTGAGTGAGAGATAACAAGGCGGGCAACGGTATGGACGAACTCCGCCCGTCTTGGCCGAAAGCCTTTACCCAGAGAGCGTTGGCCGCTCGCCCCCTTGTGGGAGACCTCCGGTAGCCCCTCGCCCCGCGCGGGAGAGGGGTTGGGGAGAGGGGGCCGCTGCTCTTGCCGTAACTACTTCTCGACGAACGCCCGCTCGATCACATAATCACCCTGCGCACCGATGTGCGGCGACACTTCGAATCCACGGCTATCGAGCAACTGGCAACAATCCTTGAGCATTGCCGGGCTGCCGCAAAGCATGGCGCGGTCGTGTGCCGGGTCGAAAGGCGGCAGGCCGATGTCGGAAAACAGGCGGCCACTGTTGACCAGGTCGGTAATCCGGCCCTGATGGCGAAACGCTTCGCGGGTCACCGTCGGGTAGTAGACCAGCTTGTCGCGCACCATGTCAGCGAAATACTCGTGCTGCGGCAACTCCTTTTCAATGAATTCGCTGTAGGCCAGATCGCGCTGCCAGCGAACGCCGTGGATCAGCACGACTTTCTCGAAACGCTCATAGGTTTCCGGGTCCTGGATAAGACTGATGAATGGCGCCAGGCCGGTGCCGGTCGATAGCAGGTAGAGGTTCTTGCCGGGTCGCAGGTCGCGCAGTACCAGGGTGCCGGTCGGCTTGCGGCTGACGACGATCTCGTCGCCGATCGCCAGGTGCTGCAGCTTCGAGGTCAGCGGGCCATTGGGCACCTTGATGCTCAGGAACTCGAGGTATTCGTCATGGTTGGCGCTGGCGATGCTGTAGGCGCGCGTCAGCGGGCGTCGCTCTTCCTGCGGCAGGCCGATCATCACGAACTGACCATTGATGAAACGCAGGCCAGGGTCGCGCGTGGTGCGAAAACTGAATAGCGTGTCGTTCCAGTGATGGACCGAAAGGACTTGTTGGGAGGAAAAGCTGCTCATCGTTCTTGACCCCAGTGTGCGGTTGATGAAGGCCATGGTATTTGCGCGTGTTATATTTGTAAAACAGATTTTATCGATAGACTATATCCAAATTATAGATATGCGATTCACTTTACGGCAGATCGGTGTATTTGTGGCAGTGGCTCGGCACGAGAGCGTTTCCCGTGCCGCCGAGGAGTTGTCGCTGTCCCAGTCAGCGACCAGCACCGCGCTCGGCGAACTCGAGCGGCAGTACGACACGCAGCTCTTCGACCGCTTCGGCAAGGCACTGCGTCTGAATGAGCTCGGGCAGGCGCTGTTGCCGCAGGCCGTCGAACTGATCGAGCGCGCGGCGGCCATCGAAAGTGGGCTGGAAGGCCATGCCGGTTACGGCAAGCTGCAGATCGGTGCGACGCTGACCATCGGCAACTACCTGGCGACGCTGATCGTTGCCGACTTCCTCACCCGCCATCCCGAGAGCAGCCTGCATCTGAAAGTGCACAACACCGCGACGATCGTCGACCAGGTGGCGCACCACGAACTCGATCTGGGCCTCGTCGAAGGCAGTTGCCGGCACCCGGAACTGGTCGTCGAACCGTGGGTGGCCGACGAGCTGGTCGTCTTCTGCGCGCCCGCACACCCGCTGGCAAAACAGGCTTCGGCGACGCTCGCCGAGTTGGCCAACGAGGCCTGGATCGTCCGCGAGCCCGGCTCCGGCACACGCGAGACCCTCGACCAAGCGCTGCGCCATCAGCATTCGCCACTCAAGGTCCGGCTGGAGCTCGAGCATACCGAAGCCATCAAGCGCGCGGTCGAGTTCGGCCTCGGCATCGGCTGCATTTCACGCCTAGCGCTGCGCGAGGCTTTCCGACGCGGCAGCCTGGTGGCCATCCAGACGCCAGAACTCGATTTGCAGCGACACTTCCATTTCCTCTGGCACCGCCGGAAATTCCAGACCGCAGGCATGCGTGAGTTCATCAGCCTGTGCCGAGCGATGACCGCCGGCGTCGAGCGCAGCGATCAGATCGAGTGGTCGTTTATACCCTGATCCATGGATGGGGCTGGCTCCCTGGATTCGGCGGCACGGGAGCGGAGAAGTTCGTCCGCAGAGAGTTCCAGATTACCTGTCAGCGCCAAGGATGCTGTCGATGAACCTTCTGTAAACGCCCAGCGTAAAGAGCTTTCCAAAGGTCTTTCGGGGCTTTCTCCACAGCGCTCGCAGGCGAGAGCGTACCTGGCGTAGGAGATTGAATATCCACAAAGCGCCGCGGTTCTCCAGATCAAGGTGAATAAGGTAGGGCTGGATGCGAGGTCGATCGCGGCCGTCCATATTTATGCTGTTTGGCACCTGAAAGCCAAGGACGGTATTCGCCAGGGCCAAGTACTGCCGCAATGCCTTGCCGTAGCCGTGACTGTCAAAGCGATTTCGGATGTCATTCCAGTCTATCTGCTCGCCGAATGTTCGACTGGCGAGAACGAACTCGAATAATTGCCGCAGAGAGAGGCGTTCAAGTTGATTCTGGGTATTGACGAGAAAAGTGTGGATGATGTTATGAGAAATGAAGTGGGTCGGAGAAGGCAACAAGCACTCGCCGCCACGCCACTTCAACACCGTGGCATCCTTGAAAACGTCCTCGCTGGAGAGTAGCTCTGCGAATTCCAGAAGGACGGGGTGGAGGTGCAATTCAACGCTGGCTGGCCAGTCGCTGTTCACGAGCGGCGGATAGTGGTGGTGTTCTGCAAAATGCACGGGGTTCGGTACATCCATTCCCTCAGCTATCCACGGTTGGTAGCCTGCGCCCGCTAGCTTATCCAGAATATCGGGCAGCTTTTCGGCCGGAATCAATATGTCCAGATCGGTAATAATCCGTTCGCCCGAAGTCGGATAGAGCCTTCCGACCAGTGCTGCGGCGCCTTTGAGAAGTACGGGGCGAACGTCGATGCTGTTTAGCAGCTGTAAGAAATCCGCCAGCTGATCTTCGCACTGAAGGTTGCGGTCGAGATTCAGCGTGTAGATGGCATCGAGATAATCGGCCACATCGGCTGGACAAGCCGAGAAAAGCCGTTGTTCACGCAGCGCCCAGCGCAGCTGTAGCGCTGCGAGGTGAGCGCTTGAAGTGCGTAGCATCTTTTCCCACTCGCTCTGGCTGGCCGGTAGGTCCGACGGAGCGAGCGTTTGGCCCAGAGCGCCCGAAAGGCACCGGCTGAGAAGCCAGGACGCGCGTCTAAGGTCGATTGGCAAGCAAATCCTCAATAGCTTCCATGGCGCCCGGTAGTTCCGAGTAGCGGAGCTCATACGCGGGCGTCTGCTCGACGAAGCGAATAAATTTGGCGAGTTTCTCCTCGGTGGCTGCGTCCCATCCCGCCAGTCGGACGTTGGCTTCGAGGAGACGAATCATGGTCTGATGTGGCCGCAACGCCGTAAACCGCGTTGGCGCGCCTTCAGAAAAAGCGGGGAACACGATGGCAGAGGGCGCGGCGGCGGCGGAAAGCACGTCATAATTCCCCGGCGGATCGATATAGCGAGCGCTGCGGCCATAGCGATTGAACGTCGCAAGCTTCGGTAACGCCGGATAAAGTGGCTCCAGGATTGTCCAGGAACCGGCCTTGATCGACAGACGGGTAGGCAGCGGAAGCAAAGACAACCCGTCTTCACCAATGGCGATCATGTCGTCGCTCAGGTAGCCAAAACCGTGTGCCACCAGAAAGCCAGTGAGGGTTGACTTCCCTACGCCACTGTCGCCGGGCATCAGAATGCTGCGCCCCCGGTGGCTGACTGCGCCCGCATGGCAATAAGCCAACATAGGTTTGTGCGGATGCTCGAGAGACAGCAGCAATTCAATCAGGCGCGACAGCATTTGCTTAAGCGTTTTGCAATCGGCGAGAGCTCTACCGTCTAAGGTTAGCTGATAACCGGACTCATTTCCCCTAATTTCAAGGGAAGCCGCACCCATACGATCGCCGATCGCACGATGCTGAAAGCGAAGGAAAAACGATTGATCAAGTTCCGCGACCCCAGAAAGCACTCTGACCCGGCTTCTGCCAAACTGGAAAACTCCACAGTTGGCTAGCTCGCCGTTGTCGGCAACAGTCGCACATCCAAAACTTGACTCGACCGCCCAAATAAAAGCATCGCCGCCCTCTTGGTCGTCGACCTGCGGAAGATGATCAACAAGATCGCCCAAAACCTGTACGACATCGCGTTCAGCCTGTTCCTCAGGAATGCCGAAATCGTGAGCTAATCTAGACGCTATCTCGCGCGTCTCATACCCCTCGCTATAAAAGTCCCAGACGATCTTCGCCATTGCGTTCAAAACCAAAAGCCGATCCGTTAGCGGATAGTAAAGCACCCACGCTTCGTCAAGGCGGCACTGAAAAGGCTTCTGCTGACCCGACGTGCTCTCCTGCGGAGTTTGCAGGCAGTCTTGGCCCCTCCGAGAACCCATATTTTTTATGATATTATCCTGTGTTTCCAAGAACCACCGCAAGCGGTGGCTAGCTTAACCCTGCTCACGTATGCGAACAGTCCGGTGGACATACCCGAGCATGAGCGACCTGTGACTTGGTGGCTCCTAGAACGGCTAGTACGGCAGGAGCGGTGTACACTGCATGCTTACCGACAATCGCCAGCGCCTGACGGCGACTAAATTTTGTTGGGTGGTCATCCGCAGGGGTTCTGGATTCTAGGATCGCTTCATCCACGGGTTTCTGTTCTGTTTCCATTTTCGCTCCTCTTTAAAATGAAATAGGAAGTCGCACTTGTCGCGAAACCATGAAATGGGCTCGGAAGGCTTTGGCATCACCTCTTCCGCATAGTCACGACTTCTCGACTGACTCAACTGAGAACGTGTTGTTAAGAGCAGAATCCGTGCCAGAATCTGATCACACAACATATGTGGATGGTTTAACAAAAAAAAAAGAACTCTTTCATGATCAGGTTCGATTACGCGGCGGTTCGAGTGTAAAAAAAACCGACAGCAACCCTCGGGGCTTCCGAGGGTTGGTGCTCCAACTTGAGGCCCCTCCGCCAAACGGCAGCGACGTCGGCGTTCCGCTTGAAGCCAATCCTGGTAGCTTGGCATCCGACGTACCGCCCTGTATAAGCATGAGCTCGATGTGGGGCTGTCGCTGTGGGGTCCGAGGCTTTCCGGGTTTGCGGTGGCCGGTGAGGGCCACTCGGCGATTCTTTTGGACGGCTATCGACGGTGTTGCCGCGTTACGGCAACTGGCCAAGGATCCGGCGGAGGTTGAGTGCTGGGACGGCGATCCGGTACGAGGGCTGCCGGGTGTGTCGAGTTAGGTTCTGTTTCTCCTGCGGTGTTGAAAAGTGTCGAAAAATTTTACACGTGAGCGAGGGTGGCTCTTGGTGGCGCCTCTAAAACCCTCGTTAAATCATCTCAGTGTTTTGGATTGGCATGAGTCTTGCTTCCCGTGGCGTTGTATTTAGATTCTAGTTCCCGATGAGCGCGCGCTGGCGCGTAGAAAAAGGTGTCAGTTTTGAGCGGTCGGTGATCGACTATCGGATCGCTAATGCATTGACTGCGCTACAGTTGTAATTTTCCGAATCCAATCAAGTCAGCGTTTTTCTGGAGACTTCTTGTCTCTGTAGCAGATCAGGTTTTTGCTATTTTATAAGGAGTTTTCCATATGCCTCAACAGCCTGTGATTAGTGTCACCATTAAGTATCCTGGAGCAGTTGGTGTTCCGAGTTATCTCGACCTCGCCCTTGATGATGATGTTTTGGGTGTTGGGTCCGCCGGCTTGTATGACGGGTGGTGTCTGGACGAGGAAGCTCTTCTGTCGTTGCCGGACGGCATGGCCACGTTTCAGGCTGAAGTCTACTCGATTTACGACTACCCATCCGTAATAGCGACTACTTTTCCCGGTATAGGGAATCACTCTAATATTGCTGCTGTTAATTGGCTTATCAATCAGGATTACAGCGCCACATCCAGCTACACGATGGGTGATGTTCAGGCAGCCATATGGCTCCTCATGGGAGATAACCCGGCCGGTCTCCTCTCGATCAAACCATGGGATCCGCTCAGAGCTGAGGCGTTGAAAGAGCTGGCACTTGGGCACACCGGCTTCGTTCCAGACATTACAGACAGTGACCCTGCCAACGACAATATAGCGGTTCTTATCTCCCCGTTTGTGGATAACAACGGCAACGGCGTTTGGGACATTGGCGAATCGCGGCAACAGCCTATAGTAATTACGGTCGTGTCAGCAGCGCTAGGAGACACGGTCTGGCTGGACGACAATGCTGACGGCATCCAAAATAACGGCGAAGTCGGTGTTGAGGGCGTTGGTGTGACGCTTTGGCGCGACCTCGACGGCAGCAATTCCGTGGATGCCAACGAAGTCATCAAGACAACGACTACTGATGTCAACGGCTACTACGAATTCGTTGGGCTGACCCCAGGCCTTACCGGTTACCCGGGCTATCGGGTACAGTTTGACTTGCCAACGGACTACGTCTTCACCACGCAGAACGCTGCTGGGTCCACCGGCGCTACTGACTCCGACGCCAACCCGGCCGACGGCACTACCGCTGCCGTTGCTCTCGACCCAGGTGAGTTTGATCAGGATACCGACGCGGGCATCTATAAGCTCGCCAGCCTGGGCGACAAGGTGTGGCTGGACTGCAACAACAACGGGATCCAGGATAACGGTGAAGCGGGCGTTGCCGGGGTAACAGTGCATTTGCTCGATAGTAATGGCGACCCGATCGCCAGTGCCGTGACGGGCGCACAAGGCGACTATCTGTTCAGCGACCTGAAGCCTGGCGAGTACGCCATCCAGGTGGAGAAGCCGGTCGGTTACGCCTTCACGACACCGAATGCAGGCGGCGACGACGAGCTGGACTCCGACGTCAACAGCTCCGGCAAGTCCAGCGCTACGGTCCTGACCTCCGGTGAGAACGACCTGTCGGTCGACGCCGGCCTGGTAGGCGACCCGGTGTGCGTCACCTACGACTTCTCTGGCAGGTCTTACACCAACGGCACCGACGGCAATTCGCGGACCTATGAGATGTCAGGCGTCTCGGTTACGGCTACGGCCTGGAGTCGTCAGCAAGATAACGGCAACTGGGCCAAGGCCTATCTGGGTGCCTATGATGGTGGTCTCGGGGTCACGGATAGCAGCGAGGGGAGCGGCAGCTATAACCGCCACACGGTCGACAATCGCGGCGGGCGCGACAACTACGTGGTGTTCCAGTTCTCGCAGGACGTCATCGTGGACTGGGCGAAGCTAGGGTATGTTGTATGCGACAGCGACATTTCGGTGTGGATCGGCTCTTCGGACGCCTCTGTTCCGATCACCAACGTGGATAGCGCATTCCTGAACAGCATGACGTCGTTCGAGAACAACTGGACGAGTAGTGGAAGTCCGCGCTGGGCCAATTTCAACTCCGACGACGTGAGTGGTAACGTGCTGATCATCGCGGCCAGCATCGCCGACCGGACGCCTGACGACGAGTTCAAGATCGAGAAGCTAAAGATCTGTACGGCGGTCAATTGCGAGCCCGAGCAGGCGAACGCCTCGATCGGCGACCGGGTGTGGCTGGATAGCAACGGCAATGGCCTCCAGGATGGCAACGAAGTGGGTGTCGAAGGAGTGACGGTCAAGCTGCTGAACGGCATGGGTGACGAGGTCGGCAGCGCCACCACCGACGGCAATGGCGACTACCTGTTCAGCAATCTGACGCCGGGCGATTACGCCATCAAGGTGGAAAAGCCCGCCGATTACAGTTTCACGACCAAGGATGTCGGCAACAATGGTAGCGATGCCAAGGACTCCGATGTCGACACGCTAACCGGCAAAACCGACACCACCAACTTGACAGCAGGCGAGAACGACTTGAGCTGGGATGCCGGTTTGTACAAGAACCCGTCGATCGGCGACAAGGTCTGGCTGGACTGCGACAACGACGGCATCCAGGATACGGGTGAAGCGGGTGTGGCTGGTGTCACGGTCAAGTTGCTTGGTGCGGGCGATGTCGTCGTCGCCACGACGACGACCAATGCCAGTGGTGAGTACGTGTTCAGCGGCCTCACTGCCGGCTCCTCCTACGCCGTGCAGGTGGTGGCGCCGACGGGTTTCGCTTTCGCCAAGCAGGATCAGGGGGACGATACCAAGGACTCCGACGTCGACATGAGCACCGGCAAGACCGGAACGATCACGCTGGACCCCGGCGAGAACGATATCTCGTGGGATGCGGGTCTCGTCGCCAAGCCGATCTGTATCACCTACAACTTTAATGGCAGCTCCGGCACCGACGGCAAGGATGGCAATGTACGTAGCTATACGGAGTCCGGTGTCACGGTGAAGGCGAGCGCGTGGAGCCGTGAGAAGGGTAGCACCGACAAGTGGGCCGAGGCGTATCTGGGTGCTTACAGCGGCGGTCATGGCGTGACCGACAGCAGCGAAGGTAGCGGCGGCAACAACACGCACACGGTTGACAATGTCGGACGCGACAACTTCGTGGTGTACCAGTTCTCGCAGGAAGTTGTCGTAGACTGGGCCAAGCTGGGCTATGTGGTCAATGACAGCGATCTCTCGGTGTGGATCGGTTCCTACAGCGACCAGATCAAGATCGGCAACATCAAGGCTGCGCTTGCTCAGATGAGCCATTACGAAGAAGACTGGATCAACAATGGTCAAGCGCGTACGGCCGATTTCAACGCCGGCGAGAAAAGTGGCAACGTGCTGATCATTGCCGCCAACATCTCCGACAAGACACCGGAGGACCGCTTCAAGATCACCGAGCTGAAGGTCTGCACGACGGCAAACTGTGCGCCCAATCCGCTCAAAGCCTCGGTTGGCGACAAGGTGTGGGAGGACCAGAACCACAACAATATCCAGGACAGCGACGAGCCCGGCATTGGTGGCATCACCGTCAATCTGATGGATGCTTCCGGTACCAACGTGCTGGACACCACCACCACCACCAGCAACGGCAACTACAAGTTCAGCGACCTCGACCCGGGCACCTACGTGCTGCAATTCGACAAGGCGGAAGTCGTGTACCGCGGCTACAACATGAGCAACTGGAAGTGGGCGGTCAAGGACGCGGGCAGCGACGATAGCAAAGATTCGGACGTGGCTGGCGACGGGCAAGCGAAGACCAATGTCACCAAGACGGATGCCTTTACCCTGCTTGCCGGCCAGAACGACATCACCCGCGACGCCGGTATCACGCCGATCGTCATCGACCTCGACGGTAACGGTATCCAGACCGTCAGCCGCGCCGACTCGGGTGGCAGCTTCGACCTTTTTGGCAACGGCAACGCGGTGCAGTCGGGCTGGATCGCGGGGGGCGAAGCTTTCCTGGCAGTCGACAGGAACGGTAACGGACAGATCGACGACATCAGCGAGCTGTTTGGTGGCTCAGCCAAGGGCGCGGGCTTTGCGCAACTGGCCAGCTACGACAGCAACGGCGATGGCCTGGTCGATGCCGCCGATAGCGGCTTTGCCGACCTGCTCATTTGGCGCGACGCGAACGGCAACCATCAGTCCGACGCCGGCGAGCTGATGACGCTGGCCGAAGCCGGGCTGGCGTCACTGAATGTCAGCTTTAGCGAGCTGCCGTTCCTCGACCGTCAGGGCAACCTCCACCTCGAACGCAGTAGCGCAACGATGTCCGACGGTCGCGTGGTGGATATGACCGACGTGTATTTCAACGTGGCCGCGGACGATGCAGCGGCGGCTGGGGTCGCTCTGCCGGAGCTGGCCCATCTATTGGAGGAGGATTGGTCGCTTGGCGGCGAGAGCGCTTTGGCCGACATCAGCGACATCTACTTCGGCGCCGCGGCAAACGATGGCGCAGTAGTGGCGGAAGAGCCGGTCACCGATCCGGGCTGGATGTTCGCCTAGGCCGGGGGGCGCAATCGTCCGATAGCGATGGTCTACAAGGCTACTCGGGCGCGGGCGACGGTTGTCGTGGCGCCGCCCGTCCCGAGTTTCCAGCCGTCGCGGAGAAGGTGATCTGGCCAAAGCAGGTCTGATGAGGGGGCGCCCAGAGCGCCCCTTTTTTTGGTGCGCCTGCCGTGCTTGCTCGGCGGCGCGACCGCGATGAGCCAGATGGCCGCTTTTGCGGCTTCTGCGTCGCCGGCACGCACGCAAAAAAGCCGCCCTCGGGCGGCTTCTTCGTATTGTGCATCTACCTGATTCTTCGAGAATTCTGGTAGGCGCGATTGGAATCGAACCAACGACCCCCACCATGTCAAGGTGGTGCTCTAACCAACTGAGCTACGCGCCTTCGTCAAAGTCAATGCTGCTGAACTTCAATGAAGGCCGCATTATACGGCGCGGGGAAATCATGTCAAGCGCGTCGATGCTGATTGCTGAGCATTTATCGCCGAAAAGAGGAAAGGGCAGGAAATAGCAGCAGCCGGCAGGGAAGGGCAGGAAAGGGCAGCAAACGTGGGAACTCGATTCATCGATTCATCGGGCGAGCTGCGTCGCACTCAATCACTCTCCGATCACGTCGGTATTGGCCGGCGGCGTGAAGCGGAAAAGGGAGGGGGCGAGCTGCGGGTTGCGTTCGATGCGTGCGAAGACCAGCGAGCTGGTCTGCCCGAGGCTGTCGAGCAGGATCATGGCGCGCAGTTCGTCGCCGGCAAAGCCGAGGCTGACTTTCTCGAAGCCGCTGTCGGGCGCCTTGGGAACGGCGTCGACCCATTCCAGCCCGTCGCGCTCGCCAGATTCGCTCAGGCTGAAGTCCTTGTCGATACGGCTGTCGCCAGCGAGCAGCGCTGCCGGCGTGCCGCCGAGGGCCGGGCCCGCTTTTCTGACCGTCACCTGGCGCAGATCCGGATCGTGGATCCAGATTTTCTCGCCGTCGCCGACGAGCAGCTGCGCGTACGGCTTGTCGATCTGCCAACGGAATTTTCCGGGGCGCGAAATGATCATCACGCCGCTCGATACCTGCCCCTGGCGCCCGTTCCTGGCTACCACGGTCTGCGAAAAATCGGCGCGCACGGTGCGCGTAGAATCGAGAAATTGGTGCAGCTTGTCGATTGCAGCGGCGCTCGCCAGCTGCGTCACCAGCAGGCAGGCGCCTGCGAACAGGCTGGCTAGCACCCGGGTGGGTCGCGGCGGGGATAGGTGCATCATTCGCCCTCCTTGCGGGCCAGAACTTCGCGGCCGCCGCGGGCGTCCATGGCCGAGACCAGGCCGGCTTTTTCCATGGCTTCGATGAGCCGCGCCGAGCGGTTGTAGCCGATGCGCAGGTGACGCTGGACGAGCGAAATCGAGGCGCGGCGGTTCTTGAGTACCACTTCGACGGCCTGGTCGTAGACCGGGTCGGCCTCGCCATCGGGATCGAGGCCACCGTTTTCGCCACCACTGTCGCCGTCAGCGTCGCCGCCAGCACCGGTCAGCACGTCTGGCTGGTAATCGGGTGCGCCCGCCTGCTTGAGATGGTCGACCACGCGATGCACTTCCTCGTCGGCGACGAAGGCGCCATGGACGCGGGTGGGATAGCCGGTTCCCGGAGCCAGGTAGAGCATGTCGCCCTGGCCGAGCAGGGCTTCGGCGCCCATCTGGTCGAGAATGGTGCGGGAGTCGATTTTCGACGACACCTGGAAGGAGATACGGGTCGGGATGTTGGCCTTGATCAGGCCGGTGATCACGTCGACCGAGGGCCGTTGCGTGGCCAGGATGAGGTGGATTCCCGAGGCGCGCGCCTTCTGGGCCAGGCGGGCAATCAGTTGTTCGACGGTCTTGCCGGCAACCATCATCAGGTCGGCGAGCTCGTCGATGACGACAACGATGTGCGGCAGCACCGACAGGGGTTCCGGCGTATCCGGGGTCAGCGAGACCGGGTTGGCGAGTTTTTCGCCACTCTTCTCGGCGTCCTTGATGCGATGGTTGAGACCCGCCAGATTGCGCACCCCGATCGCCGACATCAGCTTGTAGCGCTTGTCCATTTCCGCGACACACCAGGTGAGCGCGTTGGCGGCCTGTTTCATGTCCACCACCACCGGGGCCAGCAGGTGCGGGATGCCTTCGTAGATCGACAGTTCGAGCATCTTGGGGTCGACCAGGATCAGCCGCACCTGGTCCGGCTCGGCCTTGTAGAGCAGCGACAGGATCATCGCGTTGATACCCACGGACTTGCCCGATCCGGTGGTACCGGCGACCAGCAGATGCGGCATCTTGGCGAGATCGACGACCACCGGCTGGCCAGCGATGTCCTTGCCGAGGGTCATCGTCAGTGGCGAATGCATGTCGTGGTATTCCTTGCTGGCGATGATTTCCAGCAGGCGCACCATCTGTCGCTTCGGATTCGGCAGTTCAAGGGCCATCGACGACTTGCCGGGCAGCGTTTCGACGACCCGCACCGAAACCAGCGATAGCGAGCGCGCCAGGTCTTTTGCCAGATTGAGAATCTGCGCCCCCTTGACGCCGACGGCCGGCTCGAATTCGTAGCGCGTCACGACCGGCCCGGGGTAGGCTGCAGTGACCGTCACCTGAACGCCGAAGTCGGCCAGCTTGCGCTCGATCAGGCGCGAGTTGTACTCCAGCGTCTCGGGACTGACGCGCTCGCTATGCAGCGGCGCCGGCTCAAGCAGGTGCAGGGGCGGCAGTAGGCCGCCGCTGACGGCCTCGGGAAACAGTGGCGCTTGCCGTTCACGGTCGATCCGCTTCTCGACCTTCGGCGGCAGAGGCGCGCTAGCGATGACCGGTTCGCGTCTTTCGATCAGGATCGGCTCGTGCGTTTCGACGCGCTTCTTCTCGACCTCGACGACGGCTTCGCGCTCGCGAGCAACTTCACGGCCGATGCGGCGGTCCTGCCAGCGCTCGAAGACGCGGTGTACGGCCAGCACGGCGCGTTCGAAGAGCGCCCCGATGCCCTCGGCGGCAGCGAGCCAGGAAACCCCGGAGAAGATGCTCCAACCGAGCGCCAGCAGGGCGAACAGCGCCAGCGTCGCGCCCGTGTAGCCGAGATTGCGGACGGAGAACGCCGCCAGTTCGATGCCGACCATGCCACCCGGACCGATAGGCAGCGGTACTTTGAGCGTATAGAAGCGCAGCGTTTCCAGGCCGCTACTGGCGATGACCAGTACCAGAAAGCCGGCCAGGGCGATGTACAGCGGCCGTCGATCGGCCGCTCGCCGTCCGTCCAGTCGGCGGTAACCCCACCAGACGAAGACCAGCAGGAGAACAATCCACCACCAGGCGGAAAGGCCGAAAATGTAGAGCATCAAGTCGGCCAGCCAAGCGCCGCCCCGACCGGCCGGGTTGTGCAGCGTTGTCGTGTAGACCGCGTGCGACCAGCCCGGGTCGTCGGGGTTGTAACCCCAGAGGGCAAGCGCGAGAAAGCTGGCGATGACGATCAGGATCAGCCATCGCGATTCTTCCAGGAGCAGCGCGATCTTCTCGGGCAGGGGGCTCGGCGTTCGCGAGGTATAGGAGAGCCGGCCGGCAAGTTTGTTCAGTAAAGCCATCGGTGCGATTGAATGCTTGGTGAGGGGTTGGAGTGCTTAGCAGGAGGGTGTAGTCCCTGCGCGTGCCTTGCTTATTGCCGACCAGCGCTCGCGCCCGGGGCCGGTGCGCGCTTTTCGAGGAGCACGATGCGACCGTCTTCGACGCGGAAATATCCTTGATTTTCAAGATCCTTCATCACCCGGCTGACCATTTCGCGCGAGGCGCCGATCATCTTGGCGATATCCTGCTTGGTGAGGCGACGGCGGATGATGCGCTGACCACGCTCTTCTTCGGAGAAGTCGAGAAGCAACTTGGCGACGCGACCGTAGACGTCCATCAACGCCAGACTCTCGATATTGCGGTCGGCCTCGCGCAGGCGTTGCACGAGGCTCTTCATGATATTCAGACAGAGATCGAAGTTCTCGGCCAGGCAGCGCTTGAAGTCGTTCTTGGTGATCACCAACAATTCGCAGGTCTCGGTGGACATCACGTCGGCCGAACGCGGGCTGCCATCGATCAGGCCCATTTCGCCGAAGAACTCACCCGGACCGAGCAGGGTCAGAATGACCTCGCGGCCTTCTTCGTCGCTGTTGAGCACCTTCGCGCCACCGCTGATCAGCACGTAGAGCGAGTCGGTGCTGTCGCCAGCGCGGACGATGGTCGTCAGGCGCGGAACGCGGCGTTGGAAGGCGACCTTGGCGATCTGTTCGAGTTGCAGGTCGGGGACACCGGCAAAAATCGGAATGCTATGCAGCAAAGTCAGGCTTGGTCCTCTCCTGGGCTGCTCGACCTGAGTGTTCATTAGGCATTCTTTCGTCAAATGAAGTGATTTCTATCAAGGGCTTGCGCGGTGATTATAAGGCACTTCGCAGGATTCGAAAGCAAACACGCGACAAACTTGGCGGCAGAACGCGCAGCGTTGCCGGTTATAATTTTTGCGTCACCCACTACCAGAGCATATCAAGATGAGCGAAGCAACCCGCCACTGTCGCCTGCTGATCCTCGGCTCCGGCCCCGCCGGCTATACGGCAGCCGTCTACGCGGCCCGCGCCAATCTCAAGCCGGTGCTGATTACCGGCCTGGCGCAGGGTGGGCAGTTGACCACGACCACCGACGTCGACAACTGGCCGGCCGATGCACAGGGCGTGCAAGGCCCCGAACTGATGCTGCGCTTCGAGGAACACGCGCGTCGCTTCGACACCGAGATTGTTTTCGATCACATCCATACCGCCAAACTGAGCGAAAAGCCGTTGACCCTGATCGGCGACTCGGGCACCTATACCTGCGACGCACTGATCATCGCCACGGGTGCATCGGCGCAGTACCTGGGCCTGCCGTCCGAAGAAGAATACGCCGGTCGCGGCGTTTCCGCTTGCGCCACTTGCGACGGCTTCTTCTACCGCGAGCAAGCGGTAGCGGTCATCGGCGGCGGCAATACCGCCGTCGAGGAGGCGCTGTACCTGGCGAACATTGCCAGTCACGTCACCCTGGTGCACCGTCGCGACAAGCTGCGCAGCGAGAAAATCCTGCAGGACAAGCTGTTCGCCAAGGAAAAGGCCGGCAAGATCAGCATCCGCTGGAACTGCACGCTTGAGGAGGTGCTCGGCGATCAATCCGGGGTAACCGGCATGCGCATCAGAGACAAGCTGACCGACCGTGTAGAGGATATTCCGCTGATGGGCGTGTTCATCGCCATCGGTCACAAACCAAACACCGAGCTCTTCGCCGGCCAACTGGAAATGGAAGGCGGTTACCTGATCACCCAGTCGGGACTGAAGGGCAATGCCACGGCGACGTCGATCGCCGGCGTCTTTGCGGCCGGCGACGTGCAGGATCACATTTACCGGCAGGCGTGCACGTCCTCGGGCAGCGGTTGCATGGCCGCGCTCGACGCCGAGCGCTATCTCGACAGCCTCGGTCTGGCAGGCTGAGGCCTTTCGGCGGCGTGTGCGGCCTCCGTTTCGGCGCCGTTCGCCGCCGCCAGCGTGAGCAGGACTTCTGCGATGACTCAGCAAGCGAGCAAGGAGGATTTGGCTGTTTTTCTGGCCGCGGTTGACGGCGCGACACCGCTGTCCAGGCCCGATCGGGTAAGCTTTGAAGCACCGAAACCCAGCCCACGCCCGCTGCAGCGCGAGCGCGACGAAGCGGCGGTGCTCGGCGAGTCGCTGCATGCACCCTTGGCCATCGACGACTGGCTAGATCTCGGCGGCGCCGACTCCTTCCTGCGTAGCGGGCTGCCGCGGACCCTGCTGCGTGACCTGCGCCGAGGCCGCTGGAGCATCCAGAACCACGTCGACCTGCACGGCATGAACCGCCATGAGGCGCACGAGCGGGTGACACGTTTTCTCGCCGAATCGCTGGCCGCCGACCGGCGCTGCCTGCGCATCGTGCACGGCCGGGGCAACGGTTCTCCGGGTCGTGAAGCGATCCTGCGCCAGCTGGTCAAGGTCTGGCTGGGTCGGAGCAAGGATGTGCTGGCCTTCTGTCACGCGCCGCCCTGCGACGGCGGCGATGGCGCCCTGTGGGTCTTGCTGAAGGCGGGTGGCAAGCCGCGCTGATTTGGCGAGTGAGCAGGCGAGGCCTTAGCCGGCGGCGGGCTGGCTGGTCGAGCGTCGCAGGGCGGCCCGGAGCCGGATAGGGGTCCGGCTCGGCTCAGCGTCGCTCAGATCGCTGATTCGTCGAGTTCGCCGGTGCGAATGCGCACCACCTGGTCGACGGCGGTCACGAAAATCTTGCCGTCACCGATCTTGCCGGTGCGCGCCGCCTTGACGATGGCGTCGATGGCGCCTTCGACGACAGCGTCCGAAACGACGATCTCGATTTTCACCTTGGGCAGAAAATCAACGACGTATTCGGCGCCGCGGTAGAGTTCGGTGTGTCCTTTCTGGCGACCGAAGCCCTTGACCTCGGTGACGGTCAGGCCGGTGACGCCAATTTCCGACAGGGCTTCGCGTACTTCATCGAGTTTGAACGGTTTGATGATCGCTTCAATTTTTTTCATGGCCTTTGCTCCCTGGAAGATCGTAAAGAAATCCTATCAGAAATTTCGCACCGACAAGCGATCACTGCGACCATCGCAGCCTACGATCAGTAGGGATCGCGGTAGCGATTGGTGATCGGGTAGCGCCAGTCCTTGCCGAAACCACGTTGCGTGACGCGAATCCCGATGGGTGCCTGACGCCGCTTGTACTCGCTGATCTTCAACAGCTGCACGACGCGCCGCACGTCGGCTTCGGCGTAGCCGCTGGCGATGATCTCGCGTGGGCTGATGTCGTTTTCCATATACGCGGCAACGATCGCATCGAGCACCTCGTACGGCGGCAAGCTGTCCTGATCGGTCTGGCCGGGCTTCAACTCGGCCGAAGGCGGGCGGCTGATGATCAGCTCGGGAATCACATGCGAGCGCGTATTGCGCCAGCGTGACAAGCGGTAGACCCAGGTCTTGGCAATGTCCTTGATGACCGCAAAGCCGCCGGCCATGTCGCCATAGAGGGTGCAGTAGCCGACTGCCATTTCCGACTTGTTGCCGGTGGTGAGGACCAGCGAACCGGTCTTGTTCGAGATGGCCATCAGAATCATGCCGCGGATCCTGGCCTGGATGTTTTCCTCGGTGGTGTCCGCGGGCAGGCCGGCAAATTGATCTTCCAGCAGCGTGGACATGGTCTCCATTGCCGGCGCGATGGCGATTTCGTCGTAGCGAATGCCGAGCAGGCGGACCATTTCGCGTGCTTCCGACAGGCTGATCTCGGCCGTATACGGGGAGGCCATCATGACCGCGCGCACGCGCTCGGCACCGAGCGCGTCGACCGCGATGGCCAGCGTCAGCGCCGAATCGATACCTCCCGATAGGCCGATGATCGCGCCCGGGAAGCCGTTCTTGCCGAGGTAGTCACGCACGCCGAGAACCAGCGCCTGATAGACCTCGGCTTCGATGCATGGCGCGGGGGCGATGGTCCCGGGCTGTGGTTCGCCGTCAATGATGTCGACCACGGCCAATGCTTCCTCAAACTGCGGCAATTGGCAGCAGAGATTTCCGTGTGAGTCGAGAACGAAGGAGCCGCCGTCGAAGACCAGTTCGTCCTGGCCCCCGGCCAGGTTGGCGTAGATCACCGGCAGGCGGGTGCTGGCGATACGTTGGCGGAGGACGTCGGTACGCCGCTCGCGTTTGCCGATGTGATAGGGAGAAGCGTTGAGGACCAGCAGGATCTCGGCGCCCGCCTGGCGGGCAAGATCGGCGGCGCCGGCTTCCCAGACGTCGGCGCAGATATTCACGCCGCAGCGGACGCCTTTTAGCGTCAGCACACACGCGCCTGCGCCGGAATCGAAGTAGCGCTCTTCGTCGAACACTTCGTAGCTTGGCAGACGCTGCTTGTGGTAAGTGGCGACGCGCACACCCTCGCTGATCAGCGTCGCGGCGTTATAGCAACGCTCGCCGCTGCGTTCCGGATGTCCGACGAGGACGGCGATTCCTTTGAGCTTGGCGGCCATGGCCTCGAGCTCGGCCGTGCAGGCGGTACAGAAGTCCTCGCGCAGGAGAAGGTCTTCCGGCGGGTAGCCGCAGAGCGCCAGTTCCGGCGTCAGCAGCAGATCGGCTCCTTGCTCCCTGGCGCGTTCGGCAAAGTCGAGGATGCGCGCCGCGTTGCCGGCGAAATCGCCGACCGTGGCGTTGATCTGGGCAATGGCAATCCGGAGAGACATGGGCGCGGGCATCAGCGAAAGGGGCGCTTGCGCGCCCCTTGATCAGATTAAGGAAAGGCCGTGCTTAGAAGTTCGGCTTATCTTTGGCATCGTTGAAGCGCTGCACGCCCTCCATGATTTCCTTCTTGGCCTCGTCGACGCCCAACCAGCCGGCGACCTTGACGAATTTGCCGCGCTCCAGATCCTTGTAGTGCGCAAAGAAGTGTGAAATCTGGTCGAGAATGACCTGCGGGAAGTCGCGTGGCGACTCGATGTCGCGATACATTTGCGTCAGGCTATCCACCGGAACGGCCAGCAGCTTGCCGTCCTGCCCGGCCTCGTCTTCCATGGCCAACAGGCCGATCGGCCGGCAGCGAACGACGACCCCCGGGGGCAGTGCGAACTGGGTAACCACCAGAACGTCGACCGGATCGTCGTCGCCAGCGATGGTGTGCGGGATGTACCCGTAGTTGCAGGGGTAGTGCATGGCGGTGGACATGAAGCGATCGACGAAGACCTGTCCACTTTCCTTGTCTACCTCATATTTAACCGGATCGGCATGCATCGGGATTTCGATGACGACGTTGAAATCATTCGGGAGTGCTTTGCCCGAGGGCACGCGATCTAGGCCCATTTAGGTTCTCTCTGCTGGTTGTGGGAGGGCTCATTATACGCGCCTATATCGCGCTCAGGCGATACAGGCCAGCTCGCTCGTGTGCTCCGACGCTTGCGTTGGCAACTGCGGTGCGTGCCGTTCGAGCCAGCCGAGTACGGTTGCAGCACAGTCGCTCCAATGCTCATCGAGAATCAAGGCGTGCCCGGTATCGGGAACGATCTGGAGCTCAGCGTTCCAGCGCTGCGCAAGTGGGCGGATCAGCTGCGGCGGAAAGACCGTGTCGAGTCTGCCGCCGAGGACCAGCACCGGCTGCGCCGGTGGCGGCTTCGGCGTCCATCGCCAGCAACCGAGTAGTGCCAGGTCGCAGATCGCCCGTGTCGATTCCGGTTGCACCAGCTGCGCGAAACGGAGCAGCGTTTCCGGCTTGGTCGTCGGCGAAAAATAGACGTCCTTGATCATGTGCAGCGCGGTCGCGCTGACCCGCCCGCGGGTCACGTTGACCACTTCGCCAAGAAACTTCGGGTATTTCAGCAACAGCTTTGTCGCCGACTCCAGTGTGCCGTTGCGCGGCACCGGCGCCAGCAGGACAGCTGCCGCAGCGAGCGATTTTTCCAGGAGGCGTTCGGCGATGAAGGAACCCATCGAATGCCCGATCACGATCGGCGCTTGGTCGAAGCCGGCGATGACCCGCTGCGCATCGGCCAGATAATCGTCGAGACTCAAGGCATCCAGATACTCGCGCCCGTCGCTGCCGCCATGGCCGGAGAAATCGAGCGCGTGGCAATCGTAACCATGGTTGGCGAAGAAGGGAAGGAAGTGCACATCCCAGGAGCGGGCATCGACATAGCCACCATGCAGGAAAAGCAGTGGCGGACTCTTCGCGGGGGAGGGGGTACGCGGGGCGCGATGAATGGTATGCAGAATCGGTTGCCTGGGGCGGCGAAGCGGGGTCATGGGTGGTCTCCGAAAACAAGCCGCAACTATAGGCCAAATTACCCTGTCACCGCCAGGCCATTAGCCCTTCGCCGCTACTGGAGGGTGGCCGAGGGTAGGGAAACCATCACGACCCCTGCAATGAGCGACGCCTCGACAGCTCACTACCGTTCGGCCTATGATGTTCTAAGGATGTTGCCTGAGGCTTGATCTGAAATGACTCATAGCGCTGCCGCACCTCCCCCATCGAACAAGACCACCAAGCGGGCGACCGTGCCGGAAAAGCGTCAGAGCGGTCGGCCTGCCAACCCGGTTTGCTATCCTGCGGTCGATGCCGCCGTAAATCCCTATCCTGGCCTCGCCGCCTTCACACCAGAAGCGCATCCGTTCTTTTTCGGGCGCGACGAGGATAGCGAGCGGGTCGTTGAACGCCTGGCCGAAACGCGCTTGATTAGCGTTGTCGGCCGTTCAGGAAGCGGGAAATCCTCGCTGGTCGCCGCCGGCGTCGTGCCGCGCTTGGCGGCGCTTTTCGGCGAGCTCGGCTATCTTCGCTGCGAACCGCAGGCCAGCCCCTTCCAGCAGCTCGCCGAGGTACTTTGTCGCGAGCCCCCCGGAGCAAGCGCGACCGCCGATCAGGAGACGCTCAATCACCTGCGGCGTGCGCTGGCAGAGGCCGGCGCGTCGAAATCGTCGCAGGAGCGCCTCGCTGCCGCCTGCGTCGATCTGCTGCGCCAGCGAAAGCGGCCCATGCTCCTGCTCTTCGACCAGTTCGAGGAGTTGTTTGCGCAAACGCCGGTGACCTGTGCGCGCCGCTTCCGTCAGTTCTTCGGCGCACTGCTCGACATGGAGGGGCTGTATCTGGTGCTGACGCTGCGCAGCGAATTCACCGTTCGCCTGATGGAATGGCTGGGTGAAGACCTGTTTCGGGCCTCGCTGGTCGCCCTCCAACCGGTCAAGGATGAAGAACAGCTGGCGGCGATCATTCGCGGCCCGGCGCAGGCCTGTGGTGTCCCGGTGCAAACCGAGCTGGTGTCGACGCTCATCGCTGCGGCCAGCGGGAGCACGGGCGCGCTGCCGCTGATCGCCTTGACCCTCGAACGCTTGTTTGAACAGCGTGACGCCGAGGAAGGAATGACCCTGGCGGCCTATGAACGTATGGGCGGGCTGGCGAGCATCATGGACACGGCGGCGGCCAGTATCGAACGCCTGATCGACAGCGAGCCAGCCCTCGAACTCGCCTGTGCGCAGTTATTTGCCGAGCTGGCAACGGTGATCGACGAGGTGCCGACGCGGCGCACAGTCGAAATCGCCCCGCTGCGTGTCGACAGGCAGATCAGCCGGCTGGTCGATGCCTTGCGCGGACAGGGCTTTCTGTCCGAGCCGGACGATCAGCACGTCGAGCTCGCCCACGAGACGCTGCTCATCCATTGGCCGCGCTTGCGGCAGTGGTGCGCCCGCTATCGCGACAGCCTGTCGCTACGTCGGCAGGCGAAAATGGCCGCCAGGGAATGGTGGCAGCTCGTCGCGCAGGAGGCAGGTTCGACCGCTGCTGGCCGGCCCGCTAACGATCCGCGGCTCTGGAGTTGGGAGCGGCAGAAGCCGGTGTTGCTGGCCTTGCTTGAACTCAGCCACCGCGTGCCGGTGCTCGATCCTGACGACTTTTGCGACCCCGGCATTGCGGCATGGCGCACGCTCGCAGACAGCCTGGACAAGACCTTGCACCGCTTTCTGCGACCCGAACCGCTACGCTTGCTTGATGAATTGGCCAGTGACAGGACGCAGCACCACCGCCGCGAAGAGATTGGGCTGCGTCTCAATCAGATGGGCGATCCACGCCGCGGCGTCGGGCTGACCGCCGCGGGTCTACCGGATATCGTATGGATCGATATTGCCAACGGCGGAGAAGTGCAGCTCGAAGGCAAAGCGACCGAGGTGTTCACGGTGAAACCGCTGCGCATTTCCCGCTACCCGATCACCTGGCAGCAGTACGGCGCGTTCCTGAACGCCGAGGATGGCTATCACGATCGCCGCTGGTGGCGAAAGCTGGTGCAGCGCAAACAACCGGGCGATACGCGTTGGGGTTTCCAGAACCACCCGGCGATCAATATTGCCTGGAGCGACGCCGTCGCTTTCTGCCGCTGGCTGAGCGAGCACTCAGCAGCGGGTGCGGGAATGATCATTCGTCTGCCGACCGAATGGGAGTGGCAGTGGGTCGCTCAGGGTGGCGTCATGAAACGAAAATATCCATGGGGAAACGACTGGAACCCGGCGCGCGCCAACAGCCATGAGAGCGGCACCGGCAGAACCATGGCCGTCGGCATGTATCCGCTGGGCGCTCCCGAAGGAGAGGCGGTTGCCGACCTCGCCGGCAACGTCTGGGAGTGGTGTCTGAACGAGTACGACCATCCAGCCAGCACGCAGATCGGCGGCGAGGTTTCGCGCACGCTGCGCGGCGGGTCGTGGCTCGATTTCCCGGGTGACCTGCGAACCGCCAAGCGAGAGGAGTTCTCGCCCGATGACCGCGATGGCGACATCGGCTTCCGGGTGGTGCTCGCGACGCCGTTCGAATAGGCCGCATAGGCCGATGAGGCGCAGCGCTTTCTCCCGGCTGCAATCCCGGCCAGGGGACTTGCCGTGAGCGTGCTTGCGGGGGCAGCGGGTGGCGCTCATTTGCGGCTGACGGTGACGCTCACCTGGCCGCAGTTGTTGCCATAGAACTTCCAGGCATCATTGGCGTAGCAATACAGGTAGCCCGAGCGCTGCGGTTTGAAAGCGCACTGCTCGCCGATGGTGAAGGTCTCCCCCTCGATCGGGCCTGTGCCAGCGGCGCTACCGGAGCCGGCAGGGCGCCCATTTCCTGCTCCGGGCTGCACCAGGTTCCGTCACTGCAGACAACGAGCTTGCGTGGCTTCATCGTATCTCCTCCGTGCCATTGGCCGGCGGCAAGGTAAAGTGGAAGCGGGTGAATTCTGCAGCCGGCCGCGGCCGGCTGAACAGGAAGCCCTGCACCGCGAAGCAGCCGTGTGCGGCAAGGAAATTCAGCTGCTCGACGGTTTCGACGCCCTCGGCGATGACTTCCATTTTCAGGCTCTTGGCCATGGCCACGACGGCGTGCACAATGGCCGCGTCGTTGGCGTCGGTCGACAGGTCGCGCACGAACGAGCGGTCGATCTTCAGTCGCGAGACCGGAAAACGCTTGAGGTAGGCGAGACTCGAGTAGCCGGTACCAAAGTCGTCGATGGCCAGGCGCACGCCCAGGGCAGCGAGTCCCTGCAGCAGCTGGACGGCGGCCAGGGGGTCGTTCATCAGCAGGCTCTCGGTCAATTCGAGTTCGAGAGTCAAGGGCGGCAAGTTCGCTTCGGAGAGAATGGCGGCGATCCGCTCGCACAGGTCGCCCTGCTGCAACTGGCGTGCCGAGAGGTTGACGCTAATCCGCAGGCCGTTCTGGCCAGCACCGTGCCAACGTTTCGCCTGCTGACAGGCCTCGCGCAGGACCCACTCGCCGATCGGAATAATGAGGCCCGTTTCCTCGGCAACCGGGATGAAGCGATCCGGCGCGACGAGGCCCAGCTGCGGGTGGTGCCAGCGAATCAGCGCTTCCATGCCGGTGGTCTCGCCACTGCGGCGGTCAACCTGCGGTTGGTAGAAGAGTTCGAACTCGCCGCGTTCAATGGCGGTGCGCAGGTCGTTCTCGATCGACACGCGCTCGATCACCGCCTGGTTCATGACCTGGGTGAAGAACTGAAAGTTGTTACGACCGCGCTCCTTGGCGTGATACATCGCCGTGTCGGCATTGCGTAGCAGGCTAGGCACATCTTCGCCGTCTTCCGGATAGATGCTGATGCCGATACTTGGTGTCACGTGCAGCGGACGCTTGCCGACCAACTGTGGCGCCGCAACGGCGGCGAGCACCTTGCGCGCGACCCGCGCCACGCGCTCAACGTCGGCCACGTCGGGAATTACGATGATGAACTCGTCGCCGCCGAGCCGGGCGACGGTTTCGGTTTCGCGCAGCACCTTGCTGAGACGCTCGGCAACACGCGCCAGGAGCTGGTCGCCGACGTCATGACCCAGCGTATCGTTGATCAGCTTGAAGCGATCGAGGTCGAGGAAAAGCACCGCCGTATGCGTAGCCTCGCGCCTGGATTTGGCGAGCGCCTGGCGAATGCGGTCCTCGAGCAGCGTACGGTTGGGCAACCTGGTCAGCACATCGTGGTGGGCGAGGAAGTGGATGTGCGCCTCGGACTGCTTGCGTTCGCTGATATCGTCGAAACTACCGGTGTAGTGGGTGACCGTCCCATCGGCGCTCTTGACCACGGTAACCGTCAGCCAGGCCGGAAAGACTTCACCGTTCTTGCGGCGCTGCCAGACTTCCCCCTGCCACAAGCCATCCGCCGCGATCGTCGACCAGTCATCGAGAGCCGGGCCGTCGCTCTGCAGTGCGGCGGAAAACAGCCCGGGTGTTTCACCGATGACCTCGTGCTGTGCGTAACCGGTGATCGTGGTCAGCGCCGGGTTGGCCGAGACGATGCGCTCCTCGCCGTTGGTGATACAGATCGCCGAAGTGCTTGCCGAGAAGACCGTTGCCGCCAGACGCTGCGCCTGCTCGGCGCGACGCTGATTGACGATCCGCCAGATATCCTGGCCGATCAGGCGGGTAGTCTCGATGTCACTGTCGCTGTAGGGCTCGGCCTTGTTGCCGACGCCAAGCAGCATGCGCCCCAGCCCCCCCTCGACCACTGGTACGCCGATCAGCCGTTCGAGCCCGGCAAGCGCCAGCCGCTGAACGCTGGCCGGGCTTGTCGGCTGGTCGTTGAAAACCAGGGGCGAGCGCTGCCGTAAGGCTTCGTCCCAGAGATCGGCCAGACTGCTGCTACAAAGCCTGTCGGCAAGCGCCCGCGAAGCACCGCTGCGCGTTCCCTGCGACCAGCTCACGGAGTCGATACTGTGCTGATCGGCCCGTGCGAGAGAGAGGAAAGAGACCCGGCTGCCGGTCAATTTCTCGACTACGGCGAGCCCGTGCTGGATGAAGGCGCTTTCCTCCATTTGCTCGGCAGCCTTGGGTAGTTCAAGCATCGCTAGAGCCCTTTCGGCCTGATGCTTGAGCAGTGCGGCTGACCGCTGTTGCGCTTCGTCGCGGCGTTGGCGTTCGCTGATATCGGTAAGGATGCAATGGCTGCACGCCCCGCCTTGCGGTGTCCGATGGATGCGGCCGCTGGCCTGAACGGTGATCGACTTGCCGTCTTTGCACCGCAAGTCGAGCAGCAGATCCTTGATCTGCCCTTGCTCGACGTCTGTCGGAAAGGCCTCCTGCAATACCGGCCAATAACGCGCCTCCAGGAAGGCGCTGATCGGCTGGCCGATGACCTCGGCACGCTCGTAACCGAGCAGGGCCAGCCAGGCGTCGTTGACCTCGACCAGCCGGTAGTTAGCGAGGTCCACCGACTGATAGGGCAGTGGCGCGCCTCTGAACAAGGCGTGATAGTGCTCTTCGGATGCCGCCAGTGCCGCTTCGCGTTCGAGGATGGCGTTGGCCATGCGGCGCATGCTCGACGCCAGGTTTTCCAGCTCCGCGGCTCGCGAGGAGGGAAGCGGCGCCGCGTAGTCACCGTCGGCGATGGCCTGAACATGGCGCCCGAAGTCGGCGATCCGCCGAACCAGGCGCTGGCCATAGATGTAGGCGCCGAGCACCGCCAGCGCAAGGGCCACGGCAAGGCCTCCGGCGATGGCCAGCAAGGTCGAACGCATGGTCGCGAACGCGATCTCCGTCGGCTGTGCCACCAGTGTCAGCCAGCCGGAGTCGCCCACCGGCACCACGGTGCCGATGTGCGCCTGCCCGTCGAGGGCAAAACGACCGGTCCCGAAGCGCCCGGCAAGAGCGGCCTGCACGAGCGGCAGGTTGGCGAGATTTTCCTGACGCGCAGCGCGGTCAGCGTCCGGATGCGCGACGACCTGCCCGAGACGGTCGATGACGATCGGCAGCAGGGCGGCGGCGCGCCCGAGTTCCATGATATGCGCCGACAAGTGCCGGAGATCGATTTCACCGACCAGCGTCGAGCCGGCGCCGAGGGTGAATGCCGCTTTATCCAGCGGCACGGTGATGGCGACGACGATCTTGCCACGCTGCGACAGGTAGGTGTCGGACCAGCTCGTGCTGCCGCTGGAACGTGCGGCGCGAAGGAAACTTCGTGCCGAGAAGTCGAGCCCCAGCAGCTCATCGCGGCCACTTCGACGCGCGAGCGGCAGACCCACATCGCTGACCCGGGCGTTGGCATCGAGAACGTAGAGCGCGTCCAATGGTGCGTGCGCGTTGACCTGGGTGTCGATAATTACCCGAGCCCCTCGGCGTGCGCTCGCGGGAATTGCTTCGATTTCGGCAGCGATGCGTTCGAGTTCGCCTGCCGAGCCCTGCAGAAAGTCGTCCACCTGTCGCGCCAAGGCGACTGCCAGCGCACGGTTACTGCTCTCCACCTGATCGTTCAGCAGCGGCAGCAGTACCCCGAGCAGGAAGGCGACCACCACCACGGTGGCCATGGCAACGACCGCCGACAGGCTCAGGGCAAGCCACAAGCGAAGAGAGCGTGCCATATCGCCAATCCTCGGCCAGCTAGGCCAGGACACCTCGGCACGGCCCCATTACGGCGCCAAGGCCGAGCCTCTTGCGGGATCGATGGCGGCGCCTATTGCAGCGACTCGAACTTGCCATCGCGTATGACCGATAGGAAAGTATCGCGCCGCGTGTCGCCGCCGGCATCGAAGCGGATCGGCGACTGCGCGCCAGCGAAGGAGGCCTGTGTGAGCAGTGCCTGTTTTAGGGTCTGTCCTCTGGATCTGGCAGCAAGGGCGTCGAGTGCGACATTGGTGGCGTCGAAGCCCGTCAATCCGGGGAAGCCCGGCTCGTGGGCGAAGCGCTCGCGATAGGCACGCAGGAACGCCAGATACGCCGGGGAGGTGCTGCCGCGGTCGACGTATTGGGCGACCACCAGCCCTTCAACGGCGCGGCCGCCAAGCTCGAGCAGGCGTTCGGTAGCCGCCCATTCGGATGTGGCGATACGCAGATCGGCAGCACGCATGCGTAGTTGCTGGACCAGCAAGGCGGTATCCACCGAATTGGCGATGATGACCACCCCGTCAGGCTGTTCGGCGAGAACGCTGCTTGCCAGCGCGGCCAGCGATTGACCTGATTCGAAACCCACTTCGGCAATGATTTCTCCACCGAGGCGCTCGAAGGCGGTTCGGAAATCGCCTGCCCAGCTCTCGCTATAGGCCTTGTTGCGGAGGTCACAGACGAGTACTGGGCGCCGCAGACCGTTTTCTCGGAAGTGGTATTCAGCCGACTTGGAGACGTGCGCCGCAGTGGGTGCGACGACTCGGAAGAATTGATCGTCGAGACCCGTCAGCGCGTTCGTCGTCACCGTCGGAGAGATTAGAGGGACGCCGGCAGTGTTGAACTGCGGCAGGATCGCCAAAGCCATGGCGCTGGTCATTGGACCGATGACCACCTCGGGTTTTTGGGCCAGCAGTCGGCCAGCGGCCTGTTTGGCGACTTCGACGTCCTGCCGGTCGTCCTCGGCGATCAGTTCGATTGGTCGACCGTTGATTCCGCCTTGTCGGTTGCGCATCTCGACGGCGAGCATGGCACCGTTGCGACCGCCAATACCGAGGTCGGCGACGCGCCCCGAGAGTCCGCCGAGAAAACCGATGCGCACCGGCTCCGGCGGCGAACAAGCAAGCGCGCCGAGCAGGAGGGCTGCGACCATCGTGGAGAGTGCCAGACGGATGATTGGCTGCCGCCGTTTGCGAACCGTCATTAGTATTGACGCAAGCATCGATTCCCTCCGCTGCACCGAACCACCCTGCGGCAATCGCCAAAAGCCGAATGTACCATTGTACGAGCAGACTGCGCGCCGCGCCGATGCCCGGTGGCATACGAACGTGCGGAATATCGCAAGTCCCATGACGACGCTGCTGGCGATCGGAAGACTGGCGCCGGCCGGAATCTTGGCTGCCGCTGGCGGGAAGCGGTTGTGCCCGTTGCTGCAGAAAACCTTGGTCGGGACAAGAAATTCCGACTTGTCGATCAGCCATGACAGATTTGCAGGCTGACCGGGAAAAAGTTCGAAAAGTGCGCAAAACAGGCGACTATTGGCTCTCAAGCGATTGAAACGACGAACATGTCGGCGCTATTATGGCAGACGTCGTCAAGCGTTGATCTGGCGGCATTTTTGCAGCAGAACACACCCACTGGGAGAGACACAGATGGACAAGAGAACTCCGCCGCCCACCCCAAGCAGCGATGGCAGCACGGCGGGAGGAACAACGGAAGCCGAAAGTACTGAATCTCCGGCCGTCAAGCCGGCAGCACGAGCCCCTCGGGCACGGGCTGTTTCAGGATCGACGCGGGCGGCAGCTCAGCCGCGTCGGGCAGCGGCAGGAGACGTGGCTCCGGCGCGCACGCCTGCCGCCATGGAAGCTTTCGATGTTGCCGAAGCGGCCAGTTCGGCGATTGAGCACAAGAAAGTCGCCCTGCGCGACATTATTGCCCATGCCACCGTCGGCGACACTGCATCGCTGGCGAAGACGCTCGAAGCGATCATGACCGGCTCGTCTCCCGATGACGCCGCGGCCTTGCGCAAGGCGCTACTGGAAGACCGGAAGGAGCCGCAAGCAAGGCCGCCAAGCAGCCCGGACGATGAACTGGCGTCGAGCTGGCGCGAAACGAGTTCCTACCCCTATCGCAACCTGATGTCGCGCAAGGCGTATGAGAAGCAGAAATACCGCCTGCAGGTCGAATTGCTCAAGCTGCAGAATTGGATGAAGGAAACCGGGCAGCGCGTGGTGGTCATTTTTGAAGGTCGTGACGCGGCGGGCAAGGGCGGCGCCATCAAGCGCTTTACCGAGCACCTCAATCCACGTGGCGGACGCGTTGTGGCACTCGAGAAGCCCAGTGAACAAGAACGCGGGCAATGGTATTTCCAGCGCTACGTGCGTCATCTGCCGACTGCCGGTGAAATCGTCTTCTGTGATCGCTCGTGGTACAACCGCGCCGGCGTCGAACGGGTGATGGGCTTCTGTACCGAAGAGGAGTACACCGAGTTCATGCGCCAAACGCCGGAAGTCGAACGTACGCTGGTGCGCAGCGGCATTCACCTGATCAAGTTCTGGTTTTCGGTCAGCCGCAAGGAACAACGCCGTCGCTTCAAGGAGCGCCAGGTCCACCCCCTCAAGCAGTGGAAACTGTCGCCGATCGACCTCGCGTCGCTCGACAAGTGGGACGATTACACCAAGGCCAAGGAGGCGATGTTCTTCCATACCGATACCGCCGAAACGCCATGGACGGTGATCAAGTCCGACTGCAAGAAGCGCGCGCGCCTGAACGCCATGCGCTATGTCCTGCACAAGCTCAACTACACCGGCAAAGACGTTGACGCCATCGGCGCCATTGACCCCTTGCTCGTCGGCCGTCCGCATGTGGTCTACGAACCCAGCGGAACGACAGGTCATCCATCAGGCGGGCACACGCCGATTCTGTAGCCCTGATCGGCAACGACAGCAAAGCGCGGGGCGCCCAGAGCGCCCCGCGCTTTTTCAGCACTTTCCTTGATGTTGAAAGTCGCCTCCGCGCGGCGAGGGGAGGGGGCGATTACGACTTTCACGATTTGGGGTGTCCCGTCGTGTTATGGCCGCTAGAGCTGACGGCGAGGCTTCATCGCCATGATTCCCTCTACAATCGCCGCTCTGGCAAATCCCGTGAGTACTGAGGCATGTTTTCGTGGCGAGGACCGTCTGGATGCCGTATGCACGCGCAGCCCGCTTTCCCGTCCCTTCGTGATGCCGGTTTCGGAAAAATTTGAGCATGCCTAGCCTGCGTCTCCAGCATCTGCGCGCCCGCCATGTCGGCCCTATCGAACTGAATATCGATGCCGGTGAATGCGTCTGTATCCACGGAGCGTCCGGCAGCGGCAAGACGCTCTTGTTGCGTGCCATCGCCGATCTTGATGCGCATGCCGGCGACGCCTATCTCGATGATCAACGCTGCTCGCAGCTGCAGGCTCCGGACTGGCGGCGTTCGGTTGCCCTGGTGGCAGCGGAAAGCCACTGGTGGGGCGAGCGTGTTGGCGAGCATTTCGAGGGGGAGATTAACGCCAGCTGGCTGCAGCAGCTCGGTTTGCCCGAGGCGGCCATCGACTGGCAGCTGTCCCGATGTTCAACCGGCGAAAGACAGCGCTTGGCATTGTTGCGAACGCTGATGCAGAACCCTGGCGCACTGTTGCTGGACGAGCCGACCGGCAATCTCGACCAGGCGACAACCTATCGCGTCGAGCAGCTGCTGGCCGAGTATCGACGCCAGCGGCAAGCCGCCGTGCTCTGGGTGAGTCACGATTCCGGGCAAATCGAACGCGTCGCGCAGCGACGCTTCCTTCTGCGCGACGGCCGCCTGGCGGAAGAGGAGAGGGGGCTGCGATGCACGTGATCAACCTCTCGCCGTTGGATCTGGCGATTGCCGCGCTGCTGATTCTCGCCCTCGCCGGACTGTCGCTGCGCCTGCGCCTTGGCGTCGAGCGTCAATTGCTGACCTCGGCGGCACGCAGCACGATCCAGCTGTTGCTCATCGGTCTGGTGCTCAAAGTGTTGTTCGATAACGTCCATCTGGCCTGGGTGGCACTGATGGCAGGCGTCATGATCTTGGTGGCCGGACGCGAAGTCATGGTCCGCCAAAAACGTCGCTTCATTGGCTGGTGGGGCTTTGGCGTCGGTACCCTGTCGATGTTTATCTCGTCGTTCACCGTCACTGTCATGGCGCTGCTATTGGTGATCGGCACCAGCCCTTGGTACGCGCCGCAATATGCCATTCCTCTGCTGGGAATGATTCTCGGCAATACCATGAACGGCATCTCACTGGGACTCGACCGTCTGACGCAGGATGCCGCCCAGAAACGCCCGATTATCGAGAGTCGCCTGGCGCTGGGGCAGAGTTGGCAGCAGTCAATTTCAGACAGCCGCCGCGAAGCCATCCGCGTTGGCCTGATTCCGATCATCAACGCCATGTCGGCCGCCGGCATCGTCAGCCTGCCGGGCATGATGACCGGCCAAATCCTCGCCGGTACGCCACCGGTGGAGGCCGTCAAGTACCAGATTCTGGTGATGTTTCTTATCGCCGGGGGGACCGGATTCGGCACCGTCGTCGCCGTCGGCCTTGCTGCCAGGCGGCTTTTCGACGAACGTCAACGCTTGCGACTCGATCGTTTAAGTCAGCCCGGGAAATGATCTGGGAGTGATTATCTGGAGTGCGTGAGGGAGTTCAGCACGCAATTCGGAGCCTCCTGAAGGGAAAAAGGCCGCCGGTGCTCCAGGTTGCTGGCTGCTCAACCAGCATCGGGCTACCGACGGCCTGATCGCACTCTGGCGTGCGATCTGCAACCTACAGGCTCAACGTTGAATCAATGGCGCGACACCAGCCGCATGCTTTTCCGCCTGTTTGACGGCCTTCTTTTCCTTTGGGGTCAAAGCCGCCTGCTTCTTCGCTTCCTTGTTTCCTTGTCTTATCTTGCCCATGATCGTCCTCCTCGTGAGCACCCGCGAACGCAGGTGTGAGGCCAGTATAGGCCGATCTGTGGTCGGAAACCGGTGGCCAAGAAATAAGTGCGGCCACCGCTGATCAGCGTACTCGGAGCGTGCTGTCCGTGAGTCAAAGGCCTGGCTGGCGATTAAGGCTGACCACATGGCCCGCGCGCTGGTAATATTGGAGCCGGTTTTGTTAACTCTTGCGAAAGGAGCGACACATGAGTCTGAAAGAGACCAAGGATGCCTATATTGGAAAACTCAAACTGCAGCTCGATGAGTGGAGCGCAGACCTCGACGCCATCGAAGCGAAGGCTCGACAAGCAGACGTCGAATTCAAGGAAAAATACCAGGCCAAGGCCGAGGAACTCAGATATCAAAAGACGCTGGCGCAGGGCCGGATAAACGCCCTGCAAGAGGCAGCGGACGATGCTTGGGAAGAACTCAGAAACGGCAGCGAGAGCATCTGGGGAACGGTGCGCCAGACCTTCGCCGATGCGAAAGCAAAGTTCGCTAACAAGTAGGCTCTGTGCGCCTCGCTTTCCAGATCTGAACGGGGCTGCGGCCCCGTTTTCCTTATTGCCTTTCTTGTCTGTGAGTTTACATAATACAAATTATGCGAATTCTTTTGGGTCGCGGTCGGAAAGCCCTTGGGAGCGTGTGAAGTGCTCGCTCTCAAGGGCCTGGCGATTGGTCGCTAGATCCTAGCTGCCACTTGCCTGCTGCCCGACCTTGAACTGCTCGGTCAAGGCCTGGTTGAAGCTTGCCAAACCACTTAGCATCATGCGGCTGGTCGTAGGCCCGTCCAGATCAATTTCCATTTCGACGACCTTTGACTTGTTGGCGGCGACGCCGGCGAGATTTCCGACGACTTGCAGCGCTACGACGGCTGCGTTTTTCTGCGAGTCGAAGCCACCGACTTCCCGGAAGCGGGCAAAATTTCCAGCCACGGCGATGCCTTTTGGCGCTCGCAGACTACCGCCGTCAACATGGCCGCTGGCGGCGACTCCTTGTGGCGGCGCGGTAATCGTCATTCCTTCGCCCGCGCCAGTGCTGGCGCCGGCGCGATTCCAGATCGACGAGCCCGACCCGGAAGTCTCCAGCGCGGCGATATTGATCGCCACGCCGACCGTGATTCCGTCGAAGCCACTCTTGCTCCAGTCCATACGCTTGCCCATGTCACCGGCGCCCATGCCGGCGAAACCACGTTCATGGAGCTTCATGCCGGTCGGCGTCAGTACCAGATACCTGCGCGTCGTATGTCCGAGGTCCTGCTCTACATACACAGGCGCCTCGGCCGTGCTGGCTGCCTCGGTCGCCGCATACACCGCGCCGTTCTCGGCAGTGAAACCCGCGGCATCCTCAAACTTGATGCCACCGGCCGCGAGCCGTTCCTGCAAATCGGCCCAGGCCTTGTCGGTCAAGGCCTGCAAGGCGGCAACATCGACATTGGCGACCTGATATTTGATTCGTGAACGGGTGCCGCCGTAGTTGGTCCCGGGCAGATAGCCGGCACGAGTGTTGGCGGAAACCTCGCCAGCCACTTCGAAGAGCACCCGGAACTCACTGATGTAGACGCGCTTGCCGGCGGTATGCAGTTTTCCTTCCAGGAGCCCGCTGCCATCAAGCACGACGATCGGCTCAGACGCGGCTGCCTGCACCGCGGCGACCGTAAAGGCTTGAACCTCTCCTCCGGCCGGCCCTTCGGCGAGCATCCTGAATTCGTCGGCGGAGAGCATTTTTCCCGGGTATCCGGGCTCATCCGCCCGGCACTCCTTGGCTGTGGCCAGTTTGCCAAGAAAGACCTGTCGTTCCCTGGCTTCGGCGGCGCGCTGCTGCGCCGCGGCGTCCGGAGCCATGCTTTCTTCCACCTGCTGCTGTGCGACGACGCCGGCGACCTTGCCGACCAGACCGCCAAGTCCGCCGAACAGTCCGGAACCCTGCGCCACCGCTGCGCCAGCGACCTGTCCACCGACGTTTGCTGCACCGCCCGCCGCCGCCTTGCCAACACTTGGGGCGCTGGGATCGCCAGCGGCAATGAATTCAGCCATCGCCTGTTGCTGCGCCGTCAGCCCCGAGCAGTCGAGCTGGGCATCGCCAGGATCGACTCGCTGCAGTGGCTCGGCAGAGGCCAGCGTTGGTGAACCGGCCAGGCAGGCGATCATGATTGAGTGACGGACAAAGTGCTTCATCGGATGCGTTCTCCTCATTAAGAAATATGACATGGACGAAGTCTAAATGAGGCGCGGCTGCGGGTGATTGGCAATTGATCGGCGAACGAGAACAATGTCGCAAAGCGCCGCAAAGAAATTTCCCGGAGAGCACAGATAGAGTGCTTGGGCGGGCGCGGAAAGCGTTTTAGACTGCCCTGAGCGCCCGCGCGCATTTGCTGCCATCAAGCGCAAGTGGTAGATTGCCGAGGCTGCAGCCCGGCCCGCCACTGCCCCTCATTGCGAACCCCCTTCTCCGCTTTCATGTCCCAGATCACCGCCAACCATCTTCAAATCGAATACGAGTCATTCGGTCCTCCGTCAGCACCAGCCATGCTGTTGATCATGGGACTCGGTGCACAATTGAGCCGCTGGAACCGCGAATTTTGTGACGCACTCGTCGAGCGCGGTTTTCGTGTGCTTCGTTTCGATAACCGCGACTGCGGCCTGTCCAGCAAGTTCGACGAGGCCGGGGTGCCGAATGTCGGCCAGGCGCTGCGCACGGGTAAGCCACTGAGCGTGCCTTATACCCTGGCGGACATGGCCGCTGACAGCGTTGCTCTGCTCGACGCCCTGGCCATCGAAAAGGCGCATCTTGTCGGCGCATCGATGGGTGGCGCAATCGCGCAGATTGTTGCCGCCCAGTATCCGCAGCGCACCTTGTCGCTGACCAGCATCATGTCCACCAGCAGCCATCCGGATCTGCCGCCGCCGACTGCTGAGGCCTCGCAAGCGCTGCTGGCCCCCTTGCCGGCGACTCGCGACAAGGAAACCCTGATCGAAGACGCGCTCAAGCGCCAGCTGGCTGTCGCCAGCCCCGATTACCCGAGTTGTCCGCAACGCTTGCGCGAGGTGCTCGTCGACGAGCACGAGCGAGGCTTTTATCCGCGCGGCGTGGCGCGTCAGCTGGCTGCTTTTCTGGCCAGTGGTGATCGGCGCGCCCTGCTGCGGACGATCAGCGCGCCGACACTGGTCCTGCACGGTAGCGAAGACCCCTTGATTCCGGTCGCCTGTGGTCGCGACGTGGCAGCACACATCGCGGGCGCGAAACTGCAGGTCATCGAAGGAATGGCCCATGACCTGCCGCTGGCCTTGACCGAGGTGTTCGCCGATGCGATTGCGGCGATCGCGCGATTGTCGGAGCACTGAGCGCTGCCGACACTGAGCATTCTCTGGCAGGCGGTGAGCAACGAGGGCCAGCAACAAGCGGCCGGGCTTGGCCAGATGGTCCGCCTTGGCCTGGCGGCTCTTCCCGCTCGCCCGCAAGCGCTCGCCCGTCGCTGCCCATGAATCCTGCTGTTGCCCCCGAGGCGCTGGTTTTTGTCGACCTGGAAACGAGCGGCGCCAATTTCGCGAACGACCGGATCATCGAAGTCGGCCTGGTCGAGGTGGACAGCGAGGGGGCGCGTGAATGGAGTGCGCTGGTTAATCCGGAAGCCCCTGTTTCTTCCTTCATTACCGGTCTTACCGGCATCGACGACGCGATGCTCAGCACGGCGCCGACCTTCGCGCAACTGGCGCCGTCCTTGCTCGAAAGACTGCGGGGAAGACTGCTCATCGCGCACAACGCGCGTTTCGACTACGGTTTCCTGAGATGCGAATTCAAGCGACTCGGGATCGAGTTCCGAGCGCCCACGCTGTGCACCGTCAAGCTCTCGCGCAAGCTGTTCCCGCAGCACCACCGGCACAATCTCGACAGCCTGGTGGTCCGGCATGGGCTGGCGGTGGCTGGCTCGCGCCACCGTGCCCTGGCCGATGCGCGCCTGCTGTGGGACTTGTGGCGTTGCTGGCATGGGCAACTGCCGGTCGAGACGATGCGCAGCGTGGTCGCCCACATTGTTGGCCGTCCCCAGCTGCCAGCGCAGCTCGACGCCGCGCTGATCGACGATCTGCCGGAGGCTGCCGGTGCTTACGCCTTCTACGGCGAAGACGATCGCCTGCTGTTACTGCGGCGGGCGAGCAACCTTCGCCAGCAGGTATTGGCGCATTTCACCACCACCAAGCACGACACGCCGCTGCTGCGCGATCTCCGCCGTGTCGACTGGCGCGACGCAGCCGGCGATCTGGGTGCTCGCTTGCGTGAAATCGAAATGTCCCGTTCGGCGGCGCAGAGTGGACCCCAGACGCGGCCACAAGGCTCAGGCGACGGCCCCGGCGCGGCGGCGAAGGCGCTTTGCTCCTGGCAACTTCGGGCACTGCAAAACGGTAACTTTCGGCCCGAACTCGTCCTCGCCGAGGACATCGATTTTGCCATCGCCGACGACTTGTTCGGCCTCTACCCGAGTCATCGTGAGGCCTCGCGCAGCTTGCGAAAACTCGCTGATGCCCACCGCCTGTGCTACAAGCTGCTCGGTCTTGATGACAGCGCCAAGCCTGGAGCCTGCGCCGCCTATCGCCAGAAAAGCTGCCGCGGCGTCTGCATTGGCAAGGAAACCATTGCCCTGCACAGCGCCCGCGTATTGACCGCGCTGGCGAAATTCAAGCTCAAGCCCTGGCCTTACAAGGGGCCACTGCTGCTACGGGAGCGCGACGAATTCGGAATGCGTGAAGAGTTTCACCTGGTGGACCGGTGGCGCCTGGTAGCCAGCGTAGCCAATGAAGAGGCGCTGCAGGCGCGGCTAGCGGACGGGCCGACCGGCCTGCCATTCGATCCCGACACTTACCGCGTCATCGGCCGCTTCTTGCAGGCCGGCAAGATCGGCATTCGTCCCCTGCCCCCGTTCTCACTTTGACGGCTCGCTTTCATCAACCTCGGTATCGGCCCCGAGCTCGGCCTCGAGCTCGGCCCTGGCCGCCTGGTCACTTGCCTCCCTCGCTTGATCCCTTGCCTTCTTTGCCTGCGCCCTTGCCTCCCGTGTCTGGTCTCTTGCCTGGCGCAGGATATCGGCGATATTGGTATTCCCGGTCTGCAGCGCCCAGGCGTCAGCCGTCGCATCCCGATCGTTGGCAATGGTCGCATCGGCCTGGTTCTGCAGCAGCAATTCGACGATCTGCAGGTGTCCAAAGCGGGCCGCAAAGAACAGCGCTGTCGAACCGGTCTCGGTTCTTGCATTGACGTCGGCACCCCTCGTGAGCAGGTACTTGACGACCGCCGTGTGGCCATTGAACGCTGCGTAGATCAGAGGCGGCCAACCGTAGAGGTTGACGTCCGCCCCGGCTTCGACGAGTCGTTGCACGACCGGCAGATCACCCTTGAAGGCGGCCAGGCTGAGCGCCGTCTCGCCGTTGCGATTGCGGGTGTTCAGGCGTGCACGGCGTAGCAGCAGCTGGCCCAGCAAGTCGGCGTTGTCACGCTGCACAGCCTGCATCAGCAAGGTGTTGCCGGCAGCGTCTACCGAGTTGACGTCCATGCCCTTGTCGAGCAACTTGAGGGCCCACGAGGTATCGCCAGAGATCAGCGCCTCCTCCATATCTTCCTGGGCGCCTGCCGTGGCGAGGCTGGGCAGAAGCAGGGCAAACAGCAGAACGAGTGTCTTCATCGAGCAACTTTCGAACGGGCTTCTGGGAACAGGCGGAAAAAGTTCTCCGTCGTGGCCTCAACCACTTCCTGGTAAGTGAGGCCACGCAGGCGCGCGACCTCTTCGGCGACGTGTTTTACGTAGCCAGGCTGGTTGGTTTTGCCGCGATGGGGAACCGGGGAAAGATAGGGAGAATCGGTTTCAAGCAGCAGACGGTCGAGCGGCACGCGCTGCGCCACGTCGCGCACGATGGCGGCCTTCTTGAAGGTCACGATGCCGGACATCGAAATGTAGAAGCCCTGTGCCAGCGCTTGCTCGGCGACCGGCCAGCTCTCGGTGAAGCAGTGCATCACCCCGCCGGCCGCCGCAGCCCCCTCCTCCTGCATCAGCCGCAGTGTGTCGGCAGCCGCCTCGCGGGTATGAATCACCAAGGGTTTCTGCGCTTCGCGGGCGGCGCGAATGTGGGTGCGAAAGCGTTCGCGTTGCCACTCCGGTGCGTCCTTGTGCCAGTAGTAATCGAGACCGGTCTCGCCAATGGCAATGACTCGCGGATGAGCAGCCAGCTCGACCAGCTCGCCGACCGAGGGTTCGCGTCCGGCGGTGGCCTCGGGATGGACGCCGACCGAAGCCAGAATCGCAGGCCAGCTTTCGGCCAGCGCCAGCACCCGACCCAAGTCTTCGAGCGTGACGCCAATGCACACCGCGCATGCCACTTCGTTATCCTTCATCAAGTCGAGGATTGACGCGATTCGTTCCGACAGATCCGGAAAGTCGAGATGGCAGTGCGAGTCGATCAGCATCGGTGTTCTTCGGCAGGTATTCCTCAGATCGTATGGGTCGGGCGACCAGACTGCATCACGCCGCCGAGAAGGCCTTCGATGCGCCTTTTGGCTTCGAGACCGCCTTCGTCGTTGTTGAAGTGCACCCCAATACCTTGCGCCTTGTTGTTCTGGGCGCCGACCGGGGTGATCCAGACCACCGTACCGGCAATCGGCAGCTTGGCTGGATCGTCGATCAGCGACAACAACATGAATACCTCGTCAGCGATGGCGTAATTGCGGGTCGTCGGAATGAAAATTCCGCCGTTGCGCAACAGCGGCATATACGCCGCGTACAGCGCCGATTTCGAGTTGATGTTCAGCGACAATACGCTCGGGCGTGGAGAGCCAGTGGCGGCTTGCTTGCGACTGTCTGCTTCTGCCATATCCCCTATCCCCTCGGGAGGTTCAGAAAAGCCGTACGTAGTTCAGGAAAAACTCTTCGAGAAACAGGCGGCTATTCACGGGTTGCTCGCACTGGGCTTTGTATTGTATCGCCTTTCGATTGAATGCCAAGAGCTTGCGGGTATCGATGCCCTGCGCCAGACGCAGCAACTGCGGCGCGTGCGCGACGAAGTAGCGCGGCGGCAAGCCCTGGCTGACCAGGGTCAGATCGAACAACCACTTCTGGGACCACTCGAGCGTACGCTTCAATGGCGCCGGGCGCTTCTCTGCCTTCACCGCCTTGTCGACCACTGCCGCCGCAGCCACGGCATCGAGGCCTCTGCCACGCGATACCTGCCCGAGCAGGGAATCGAGCAGCACGCGTTCGCCCTTGGCACTGAGTTCGAGTGCCAGCAGCGGCGAGCCACCGGCAAGTGCCAGCCACTGTTCGCCGTCGCGGACGCCGGCATGGCGCAGCCAGGCGACCGCACGGGCCGCGGGTGGCGGTCGCATGGGAATTGTCTGGCAGCGGCTGCGAATCGTCGGCAGCAAGCGGTACGGCTCACTTGAAACCAATATAAATAAGGTACCTGCAATCGGTTCTTCGAGTGCTTTAAGAATTGCATTTGCCGTCGCCCGATTCATGGCTTCGGCGGGGTTGAGCAAGATCACGCGGGCGCCATGACGGTGGGTGCCGACATGCAGGAACTCATCGAGCGCACGCACCTGATCAATGGTGATCTGCTGACTGGCTTTTTTCTTGCCGCTCTTGTCGCCCGCAGCCGCATCACTCCCCTCGCCTTCGGCGAGCGCGTTCGGCTGCAATAGGCGGAGATCCGGGTGGTTGCCTTGTGCCAGCCAGCCGCAAGCGGGGCAGCGCCCGCAGGCAGTGCCCGCCTCGGTGAGCGCTTCGCAGAGCAGCGAGGCGGCGAAGCTCTCCGCCAACGCGAACTTGCCGATCCCGCGCTGGCCGGAAATCAGCAGCGCGTGCGGCAACTCTGCCCGCCGTTCTCGAAGCTGCTGCCAGCCCTGGCTGTGCATTTCAATTATGTTCATAAACAGTGCTCTACGATGGCTTCTTGAAGCAAAGTCTTGATTATATCTGGCGCCTGGCTGGCGTCGATACAGTGAATTCGTTGCGGCGCTGCCGCCGCACGCTCCAGGTAGGCGCGGCGCACGCGCTCATGAAACTCGGCGCGCTCCTGCTCGAAGCGGTCCAGCTGGCGGGCTTGAGCGGCAATGCGCTGGCTGGCGATCGACGACGGCAAGTCGAAAAGCAGCGTCAAGTCCGGCTGCAGGTGACCGTGGACCCACCGTTCGAGTTGCGCGAACTTCGCCTTGTCGAGACCGCGCCCGCCGCTCTGATAGGCGTAGGTGGCGTCGCTGAAGCGGTCGCAGATGACCCAGTCGCCGCACGCCAGAGCCGGTTCGATGACCCGTTCGAGGTGTTCGCGGCGAGCAGCGAACATCAGCAGCGCTTCGGTCTCGAGGTGCATCGCTTCGTGCAACAGCAGCTCGCGAAGCTTTTCGCCAAGCGCGGTGCCGCCGGGCTCACGGGTCGTCAGCACGTTCAACCCGCGGCCGCGAACGAGCGCCGCGGCGCCGGCAATATGACTGCTCTTGCCGGCGCCGTCGATGCCCTCGAAAGTGATGAACTTGCCGCGCTGTCGACGCTCGCTCTGACTCGCACTCACGGTCTTCCGCCTTTCTGAAAGCGCCTGACGGCGCGATTGTGCTCGTCAAGAGTCGGTGAAAACTGGCTGCTGCCATCTCCGCGCGCAACAAAATAAAGGGCCTCGGTGGGCGGCGGATGCAGAGCCGCTTGCAGGGAAGCGAGGCCGGGCATGGCGATCGGCGTCGGTGGCAGACCAGGCCGGGTATAGGTGTTGTACGGCGTGTCGGTACGCAGGTCACGCTTGCGCAGATTGCCGTCGAAGCTTTCGCCGATACCGTAGATCACCGTCGGATCGGTCTGCAGCAGCATTCCCTGGCGCAGGCGATTGACGAACACCCCGGCAACCAGCGGTCGATCATCGGCACGGCCGGTTTCCTTTTCGACGATCGAGGCCATGATCAAGGCCTGGTAGGGCTCTTCATACGGTAGCTCGGCCGCCCTCTCCTGCCAGGCGCGTGCCAGATGCTGCTGCATCGAACGGTAGGCTCTGGCAAGCAGGTCGACATCGCTGCTGCGCTTGGCAAAGAAGTAGGTATCCGGAAAGAAAAGGCCCTCGGCAACCTCTTCCGGCGCACCGATCAGGCGCATGATTTCCGCTTCCGGCAGGTCCTGGGTGTCGTGGCGCAGATCCGGATGCGCGTCGATACGTTCGCGCATCTGGCGGAAAGTCCATCCTTCGATGAAAGCGACTTCAGCTTGCGTGACGTCACCGCGGGTCAACTTCTTCAGCAGCTCCAGCGGTGTAATGCCGGCAAGGATTTCGTAACTGCCGGCCTTGATCGAGGTATCGACGCGCATCAGCTTGCCGAGAAGAATCAGAACCCATGGCTCGAGCTCGACGCCCGCCGCCGCGAGCTCCCGCGCCGCGACGCGCATACTGCTCCCGGGAACGATCGTGAAATCGACCTGCTCCCCCTTCAGGGCGACCGGGGCCAGCACTATCCAGGCAGCCGCGGCAGTCAGCAGAAGGACAGCAATGGCGGTGAAAAGGAACAGCTTGAGGAGGTGTTTGCGCATCAATCCGACGCAGCGCACAGTCTGCGGGGCTGGGAGGTGAGGACGAACTTCGACTGGTGGCCCGTATAATAGCCGAAAGCTGCGCGGCTGAACTCAGCCGCTGTCGACCAGGTCAGAGTTCCTCGAAGCCCCGGCCAGTCGCCAAAACTGGCTCGCCCGCGAAGACCATGAGGCGGCCGGCCCCGAACAATTGACGAGAACGACTTAACGATGAACGCAAACTGGCAGGAGTTTCTTTGTGCTTCAGGAGCACACATCGACCAGGACCTGGTCGCGGATTTCGGCGACGCCGCCGCAGAGCTGCTGGCAGGAGCCGAGGCGACCATAGCCTCGCCGCTGGTCCATCTCGGGGTGATTGAAGTCGGTGGCGCCGATGCGGCATCTTTTCTGCACCAGCAGCTGACCAGCGACGTCAAGCATCTTGCCGACGGGGAGGCGCAGCATTCTGCCTGGTGCTCGGCAAAAGGTCGCATGTTGGCCAGCTTTCTCGTTTTTCGCAGTGGTCCCAGCTATCAACTGCAACTGTCGGCCGACCTGCTGCCGGCAATTCTCAAGCGCCTGCAGATGTTCGTACTGCGCAGCAAGGTGCGCATCGTCGACCTCTCTGACGCTCGTCAGATCATCGGTGTATCAGGCCCACACGCCGAACAGGCGTTGCATGCGGCCGGCCTTGCGCTTCCTGACGCAGCGCTTCGCTGCACGGCTTCGGCCGATGGCCTCGTCATCCGCCTGGACCAGCAGCGCTTCGAAGTGCTCGTCGACAACGAGGCCGCGGCCAGGCTCTGGCAAGCGCTACTGCCGGCGGCGCGGCCGGTCGGTACCCGGGTCTGGCAGTGGCTGGACATCGACGCCGGCATCCCCCTGATTACCAGTGGCACGAGGGAAGAGTTCGTCCCGCAGATGGCCAACTTCGAGCAACTGGGCGGCGTCAGTTTCCACAAGGGCTGCTATCCGGGCCAGGAAATAATTGCCCGCACGCAGTATCTGGGCAAGGTCAAGCGTCATCTGTACCGCGCCCATTCGAGTAGCCCGATTGCTCCCGGCACCAAGATCTATTCGCCGGCCAGTCCGGAGCATCCCTGCGGCATGGTCGCCAATGCGGCTCCGGCGCCGAGCGGTGGTTACGACGCGCTGGCGATTGTCCAGGAGAGTTTCGCCGCCGCCGGCGATCTGGAAATTGCCGCCCCGGGCGGCGCGCATATCGACCTGCAGCCGCTTGCACGGTAACGGTCATGACAGTCGAGACGCCCAGATGATGGAAGTCAGGACCGTTTCCCCCTCTTCCCCAACCCTTCTCCCGCGCGGGGAGAAAGGAGCTTCGTGAGTCGCTGTCGCGACTATTTCGTTCAGCGAAGCAGGGGCGCAGTCCGGATCTTTCAGCAATGTGCCTGATCCTGATCGCCTGGCAGGCACATGCGGACTATCCCCTGGTCGTCGCCGCCAACCGCGACGAGTTCTTTGCGCGCCCGTCGGCGGCTGCCGCGTTCTGGCCGGAAGCGCCGCAGGTGTTGGCGGGCCGCGATCTCGAAGCCGGCGGCACCTGGTTGGGAATCAGCCGCGAACAGCGTTTCGCGGCGCTCACCAATTATCGTGAGGGTGGCCAGGCGGCTACCAATGTGCACTCGCGCGGCGCCCTGGTCGCCGACTTCCTTACCGGCGCGGCCAGCCCGGCTGCGTACCTTACACAGGTCGCGGCGCGGGCCGCCGACTACAACGGCTTCAACCTCTTTGTTGCCGATGGCCAGCAGCTGGCCTACTACACGAACCGCGGCGATAGTCCGCCACGCGTCCTGGGTCCCGGCATCTACGGCCTCTCCAACCACCTTCTCGACACCCCGTGGCCCAAGCTGGCGACTGCCAAAGCGAGCTTCGCGAAAGCCCTGGCCGAGCTGCCGAGCCAGGCAGCCTTCTTCGATCTGCTCGCCGACCAGGAAATCGTTGCCGACTCGCACCTGCCGGAGACCGGCGTACCGCTGGCCTGGGAGCGCATCCTTTCGGCGGTCTTCGTGCGCTCCGAAGACTACGGGACCCGCGCGTCAACCCTGCTCGTCCGCCACCGGGACGGTCTGACGACCCTGGTCGAACGTAGTTTCGGCGCTGGCGCGCTGCCCAGCGGCGAAGTCTGCGAGAGTATTTCTTGACGAAAACTGTCGGGAATTTTTACACCTCGGGAAAGATGCTCTTCCATCCGGTTGATCCGCTGAGTGTTTTTTTCTGGCCCGCAAATTGCTTACCGTGTAGAGGCAATTCTGATCACTTAGCCAAGGAGTGTCTCAATGATGAAAAAGACGTTGGTCGGCTTGATTGCCATGGCCGGAATGCTTGTTTCTGCAGCCACTCAGGCGACCATCATTCCATGGTCGGCCACCATCAATTCAGCCCAGGAATTCCCGACCAACCCGTCCATGGCGACGGGTTCCGCTTCCGGGACTATTGACAACGTCTCAGGATCTCTCGCCTGGAACATAGCATTTAGCGGCCTGTCCGGCCCTTTGGTTGGGATGCATTTCCACGGCCCGGCGGCCCCTGGGGTGAATGCCGGTGTGCAGGTGAATATCGGAGCGCTCATTGGTCTTCTTCCGAACCCGAATATCGGTGCAACGACCATTAGCGCCCAGCAGATCACGGATCTACTGGCGGGAAACTGGTATATCAACCTGCATACCGCACAGAATCCGGGTGGTGAAATTCGCGGCCAGGTCATCCCTGGGGCCGTTCCCGAACCAGCCATGCTCGGCCTTCTTGGCCTTGGCCTCGCTGGTCTCGCCGCGTCGCGCCGCCGTAAGCAGTAAGTGATTCGACGTCAACGCGACAACAAGCCCGCTTCGGCGGGCTTGTCGTTGACCAGCCTCGTCTGTCATGACCGTTGAAGCGGCCTGAAAGGCCCAGGGGGCCCGCCTTCAGTCCTCGCTGATCTCGACCGGCGTATAGGGCGGCACCCGTTCAAACAGCTCGACGATGTCGGCATTGCGCATGCGGATGCAGCCGTGCGAACCGGGACGGCCCATCGGCGTCGTGTCCGGGCTGCCGTGAATGTAGATGTAGCGGCGCATGGTATCGACCTTGCCGAGCCGATTGCGCCCGGGCTCGCAGCCGGACAGCCAGAGAATGCGCGTCAGGATCCAGTCGCGCGTCGGGAAACGTTCGGCCAGCTCACGGCCATAGACTTCGCCGTTCGGACGGCGGCCCACCAATATTGTGTTCTCGGCGAGTCCGCCGCCGATCTTGGCGCGCACCAGGTGCTTGCCGCGGGGCGTGCAGTAGCTGCCACTGACTTCGCCAGCGCCGTTCGCCGCGGTCGATACCGCATACGAGCGCAGCAACTTCCCGCTCGCGTCCGACAAGCGTAGCGTCTGTCCACCGATCGAGATGTCGATACGCACTTTCACCCTCCCCCGCGCTGGCGCCGGGCGGCAAAGAAATCCGAGAGCAGCTGGCCGCATTCGGCAGCCAGGACGCCACTCAGAACCTCGGTGTGATGATTGAGCCGTTCGACCGCAAAGAGGTCGACAACGCTGCCATGGACGCCGGTTTTCGGGTCGCGGGCACCATAGACCAGACGCGCGATGCGCGCCTGCAGCACCGCCCCGGCACACATCGCGCAGGGCTCCAGGGTCACGAAAAGCTCGCATCCCGGCAGACGATAGTTCTGCAGCTTGCGGGCCGCATCGCGCAGCGCGGCGATCTCGGCGTGCGCCGTCGGATCGTGCTCCCCGATGGGCGAATTGAAGCCACGGCCAACGATCACACCGTCGCAAACCACCAGTGCACCGACCGGCACCTCGCCCAGACACTCGGCCGCGCGCGCCAGGGAAATCGCTTCGCGCATGTAATATTCGTCGTTCATCGCGCGCATTCTACCGCAGCGATCGACGGGCAATCGCGCTGTCTGCCGCAGCACGAGCTGCCCATCGAAGATGCGCCGCAAATCGGGTACCATGGCCTGACAGCCTCGTTGATCCAGACCGCAAGAAGTTCCGTCCGTCATGCGCATCCTTTTCGTCCACCAGAACTTTCCCGGGCAATACAAGCATCTCGCACCTGCACTGGCCAACTCGCCTGGCAATCAGGTCGTTGCCATTGGCGAGGAAGCCAACGTCAAGCGTGCGCAGGGCTTTCATCCGCGCATTCGTATCCTCGCCTATCCCGAACCGGTCGGGGCCTCGAAGCAGACGCACCACTACCTGCACAGCTCCGAGGCCGCCGTGCGCCGTGGGCAAGCAGTGCTGCGTCTGGCCATGGCTTTGCGCAAGCAGGGCTTTGTCCCTGACGTCATCTGCGCACATCCGGCCTGGGGCGAAGCGCTGTTTCTCAAGGACGTCTACCCGGACGCACGCCTGTTGCTCTATCTCGAGTTCTTTTATCGCGCCCGCGGCTCCGACATGAACTTCGACGAGGAGTTTCCGACCTCGTTCGACGACCAGTGCCGAATCCGTCTGCGCAATGCCACCCAACTGATCAGCCTCGAAGCCGCCGACGCCGGCCTCAGCCCGACGCGCTGGCAGCGCGCACAGTATCCGAAGGCGTTTCAAGGTCTGATCGAGGTGATTCACGACGGCGTGCAGACTGACGTCGTCTGCCCCGGACCGGTCGCCGGATTTGCCCTGCCAGGCGGCGGAACGCTTCGTTCGGGAGACGAGGTGATCACCTACGTGGCGCGCAATCTGGAACCGTATCGTGGTTTCCATCGTTTCATGCGCGTCCTGCCAGCGGTGCTGCGCGCACGGCCGAAGGCACAGGTAGTGATCGTCGGTGGCGACGAAGTCAGCTATGGGCGGCGCCTGCCTGGCGGAGAAAGCTATCGCCAACTCTATTGGCGTGAAGTGGGTGGCCTGCTCGACGGCGGGCGTGTGCACTTCATGGGCAAGCTGCCCTATCGCCGATTCATCGACATCCTGCGTCTCTCCAGCGCGCATGTCTACCTCACCTACCCGTTCGTCCTATCGTGGTCGTTGCTCGAGGCGATGTCCTGCGGCTGCCCGGTGATTGCCTCGGACACGGCACCGGTACGAGAAGTCATGGAAGCCGGTCGCAACGGCCTGCTGGTCGATTTCTTTTCACAAGAAGCCTTGGCCGAGGCGATCATCTCGGTACTCGAAGATCCCGGCCAGATGACGACTCTGCGCGCGCAAGCCCGTCGGGACATCCAGGAGCATCTGGATCTCGAATCGCGGACCTTGCCGCGGCTGCTCGCGCTGGTGGAGCAACTGGCCGAGCGTTCTCGTCCAGGCGGACAGCAGGCCTGAAGCCTCAGGCAACAAGTCGAGAGAGAACGCGGAACTTGTGTGACGTGGTGACTTAGCCGCCAGCATTCAGCACCTTCCGCGGTGCGCCGTCGAAGTCAACAGCAGGAGCCTACTAGCCATGACCACCATCCAATTCTTGCAGGAACAAGCGCTGTTCGGCGGCGTAGACGATCGTGCGATGGCGGCGATCATCCCCTTGCTGAGCGAGCTGAACTTTGCAGCCGGCGAGGCGATCGTCAGCGAGGGCGACGACGGCGACACCCTGTTCATCATTTGCAGTGGCTCCGTCGAAGTTCTGAAGGCAAGCGCTGCCGAAGATGGCCACTTCGAAAAGCGCCTCGCGGTGCTGAAAGTCGGTGACGTTTTTGGGGAGATGGAGCTGATCGACATGCAGCGCCGCTCGGCAACGGTGCGGGCGCTTGAACCGGTGTCGGCCTTGGCACTGTCCAACGGCGACCTGTTCCTCATCTACGAGTCCGATCTACCGACCTTTACCCTGATCGTGCTCAATCTGGCCAGGGAATTGAGTCGTCGCCTGCGCACGCTCGACGATCTGGCGGTGCACTACATGGCGATCACGCCGTCAGGCGAGCCGTGGTAATGATCATGACATGTCGATATGCCACCGACCATGGAAGTCATGACCGTTCCCCCTCTTTCCCGGCCTTTCTCCCGCGAGGGGAGAAAGGAGATTCGTGAGTCGCTTGCGCGACTTTCACATTAAGCGCGGCTGCCGAGCTCACGAGGAGCCTTTCAGCCGGTCCTGCCACGCGCGCATGGCGATGGCGAGGCGGCCGGACATGGTGATGTACTCGCCATAGAGCAGCGCGTAGGCATCGAGTGGTCTCCCGGACGCCGCCAGTTCGATTACCCGCGCGGCCAGCCGATGGAAGTCGGCGTGCAAGCGTTTCACATCCTGGTAAACGCTGCTCGCCCGGTCTTCAACCGACAGGCACGGGTCATACAGCCACTTGCCGAATTCGCACTGGTCTTCCGCCCGGACTTCGGCCACGTCGACGCTCGGATGCGCCTGAACGATGGCGTCCCGCAGATGCGACATCCAGAGCGCGTGATTGCCGATCGCCTTCTCGATATCCGCCATCTTATCCACCCTATTCAGCTTATCCAGCTTATCCACTCTAACCCTCTGAACTTCCGGCTGCGAGTAGCTCGTTGACCCCATGGACTCATTCTACTCGTTCAAGCGCAGCTTCGTTCGCCAGCCACGACGCACGGCAAACAACGGCAAAGCCCGTGCGGCGAGGCGTCACGCCGCGAGGCCGAGACTGCTCAACAGCCAGCCGGCGGCCGCGCTGGCCATCACCACCAGCCACGGTGGCAGCTTCCAGAACATCAGGGCGATCAGCGCGATCAGTGCCAGGCCGAAATCAGCAGGCTGGCGTATGGCGCTGGTCCATACCGGCTGATACAGCGCCGCCAGCAGCAGGCCGACGACTGCGCCATTGACGCCAGCCAGGGCCGCTTGGGTGTGACGGCTGCGGCGCAGCTGCTCCCAGAATGGCAGCGCACCGAAAACGAGCAGAAACGACGGTACGAAAACCGCGACCAGGCAGATCAAGCCGCCCAGCCAGCCGCTCGGCGCCTGCGTCATCGACGCGCCGAGAAAGGCGGCAAAGGTGAACAACGGTCCAGGCACGGCCTGCGCGGCACCGTAGCCAGCGAGGAAGGAGGCATTGCTCACCCAGCCAGGAGGCACCACCTCGGCCTGCAGCAGCGGCAGGACGACGTGACCGCCGCCGAAAACCAGTGACCCCGAGCGGTAGAAAGCATCAATCATTGCCAAGGTGCTGGCCGGCCATGCCTGTACCGCGATCGGCAAAGCGAGCAGCAGCAACACAAACAGGCCCAGCCAGGCAGTTCCGGCCCGGCGGCTGGCGACGATCGGCAGGGGCTCGTGCGGCACGTCTTGTGGGGCCTTGAACAGCAACAGGCCCAGGATGCCGGCACCGACGATCACCCCGACCTGCCCCAGGGCGCTGGGCCAGGCAAGGACCAGGCAGCTGGCGGCCGCCATGATCGTGATCCGCGCCGTGTCGGTGCAAAGATTTCGCGCCATTCCCCAGACAGCTTGCGCGACGACTGCCACGGCGACCACTTTGAGGCTATCAAGAACGCCTCCCGGCAGAAGCTCGCCCCAGCTCGCAATGCCCAGCGCGAACACAATCAGGGCAATCGCCGAGGGCAGCGTGAAACCTGCCCATGCCGCTAGCGCGCCAGCGTAGCCGCCACGCGACAAGCCGAGCGCGATGCCAACCTGGCTGCTCGCCGGGCCGGGCAGGAATTGGCACAGTGCCACCAGGTCGGCGTAGGCCTGGTCGCTGAGCCAGCCACGGCGGTTGACGAACTCTTCCCGGAAATAGCCCAGGTGCGCAATCGGCCCCCCGAAGGAAGTCAGCCCCAGACGTAGGAAGATCAGAAAAATAAGCCCCGCGTTGGCTTCTTGCGCAGACGCGCGGTTGGCTACCGGCGATTTCATGTTCGCTATCCCTCGTCATTCTGATTGCCCGTCAGGAATGATAAGCGAGGACGGCTGCGCAGTTTTGCGAAGGTTCTTGCGCGATCGGGAAACAGCCTGCTTGCGCCCGCGTGCCTTGTGAACCTGAGCACCGCCGTGGATGGCCGCGGCTATGCCGCCGCAGCGCAATGCGCTACCATGCGCCGTCAACAGCGAGAGGTCGGTGTTCGGCGTCAATCAGCCACACAAGGAGAGAGAATCATGGACAAACTCGCCGTGCGCGGGGGTGCAGAGACCGAGGCAATGCTACTGGCAGCGCCCGAGGAGGAGTACATGTCGGCCAGGCAACTGGCGTTCTTTCGCCAGCGCCTGCGCGAGGAGGAGGAGGCCCTGCTCTCGGCGGTAAAGGAAACCGCCGGTCACCTGCAGGAGGCGGAGACCAGTTCCGACTGGAGCGATCGAGCCAGCACCGAGGAAGAGCACACGCTGGAACTGCGCGTTCGCGATCGTGAAAGGAAGCTGCTGCAGAAGATTCGCGAAGCCCTACGCCGTATTGACGACGGCAGCTACGGCTGGTGCGAGGAAACTGGCGAACCGATCGGTATGGCCCGCCTGCTGGCGCGCCCGACGGCGAGCCTGAGTCTCGAAGCCCAGGAGCGCCGTGAGCAGAGCAAGCGCCGCTTCGGCGGCTGAACCTTAACCTGGCCCGCCTTTCGCTACCCGCCGTCCGCCAGACCTGCGCTACGCCGCGCCTGCCTGGAGCAGGTCGCGGGTCAGCGCTTCGGCAACCCTGATGCCATCGACGCCGGCGGAGAGAATTCCGCCGGCGTAGCCGGCACCCTCCCCCGCCGGATACAAACCTCTGACGTTCAGGCTCTGAAAATCCACTCCACGGGTGATGCGCAGGGGTGACGAGGTGCGTGTCTCGACGCCGGTGAGCAGCGCATCGGCCATGGCGAAGCCGGGAATCTGACGCTCGAAGGCCGGCAGGGCTTCGCGGATGGCGGCAATCGCGTAGTCAGGCAAGGCCGTCGATAGATCGGTCAAGCGGACGCCGGGTTGATAGGAGGGCAGGACGCTCCCGAGATGGCTTGACGGTCGCCCGGCGAGAAAATCGCCGACCAGTTGCGCCGGTGCCTCGTAACTGCCCCCACCGAGTTCGAAAGCGCGGCTCTCGAGTTGGCGCTGCAAGTCGATGCCTGCCAGCGGCCCACCCGGGTAGTCACGCGGCGTAATGCCGACGACGATACCGGCATTGGCGTTGCGTTCATTGCGTGAATACTGGCTCATGCCGTTGGTCACCACCCGCTTCTCTTCCGAAGTCGCCGCCACCACCGTGCCGCCGGGACACATGCAGAAGCTATACACCGAGCGCCCGTTGCGGCAGTGATGGACCAGCTTGTAGTCGGCGGCACCGAGCACCGGATTGCCGGCGTGGGCGCCGAAACGCGCCTTGTCGATCAGCGCTTGCGGGTGTTCGATGCGAAAGCCGATCGAAAACGGTTTGGCTTCCATGAACACGCCCGCCTGTTCAAGCATCTCGAAGGTGTCGCGAGCGCTGTGGCCGAGCGCCAGAATCAGCTGCTCGCAAGGCAGTTCTTCGCCTGAAGCCAGGGTCACGCCAGACACCCGCCCGGCTTTGATGCGCACGGCGGTGACGCGCTGCTGGAAGCGCACCTCGCCACCCAGGCGCTCGATTTCGCGACGCATCTGCTCGACCATGCCAACCAGCCGGAAAGTGCCGATGTGCGGCTTGTTTACGTAGAGAATCTCGTCCGGCGCGCCGGCCTTGACGAATTCCTCGAGGACCTTGCGGCCATGCTGCCGCGGGTCCTTGATCTGGCTGTAGAGCTTGCCGTCGGAAAAGGTGCCGGCCCCGCCTTCGCCGAACTGCACATTCGACTCCGGATCGAGCACTTTCCTGCGCCATAGTCCCCAGGTGTCCTGCGTGCGCTCGCGCACCGCCTTGCCACGTTCGAGAACGATCGGCCTGAAGCCGGACTGCGCCAGGATCAACGCCGCAAAAATGCCCGCCGGACCGAAACCGACGATCAAGGGCCGACTGGCCAGCCTCGCAGGCGCACGCCCGACGAAGTGGTAACGCATATCCGGCGCGGCCTGCACCTGCCGATCGTCCGCAAAGCGGGCAAGCAGGCCCGCCTCGTCCGGCAAGCTCAGGTCGACGCTGTAACTGAAAACCAGCGCGCTCGCCTTGCGTGCATCGCAGCTGCGCCGGAAAACACTCAGCTCGCCAATCTCCGGCACGGCAATGCCGAGGCGTGCGGCGACCGCCGCCGCTAGTGCTTCGGGCGGATGGTCGATGGGTAAACGGATTTCGCTGACGCGCAACATGGTCGTTTGCTTTTCTCCAGGTCCGCCGGCGCTCAGGCCTGCTGTCCGTAGCTGGCGAACTTGGCCAGCACCGTTGCCATCTCGGCGGCATCGAGCAGCACGGGTTCTCCGAGCTGACAGGCGCGCCAGTACTGTTCACAGAGTGTTTCGAGTTCGACGCCAAGCGCCAGCGCCTGCTCGAGATCAGTGCCGAGCACCAGCATGCCGTGGTTGCCGAGCAGGCAGGCGCGCCGATCGGCGATCGCACGCAGCACTGCGTCGGACAGGGCTTGCGTGCCGAAAGTCGCGTAGTCGGCACAGCGCAGGTTGTCGCCACCAAAGCGCGCGATCATGTAGTGAAAGGCCGGGATGTCGCGGCGCAGGCAGGCCAGGCTGGTGGCGAACGGCGAGTGGGCGTGCAGAATGGCGCCGGCGTCGGGGCGAGCGACGTAGAGATCGCGATGAAAGCGCCACTCGGAGGATGGCAGACGGCGGCCTGCGGGCGTCCCATCGAGGCGCATGAAAACGATGTCCTCCGCTTCCAGCGCATCGTAGTCCATGCCCGTCGGGGTGATCAGGAAGCCCGCCCGTCCGCCGCCAGCGCGGACGCTGAGGTTGCCGGCGGTGCCCCGGTTCAGCCCGGCGGCAGCCATCCGTTGCGCGCTGTCGATCAAATGCTGGCGAAGCTCAGCCATGTCGCTCCTCCGGATAAAGTGCCAGCAGGCCGTCATGGCTCGCCGGGCAACAGCCGCGTTCGGTGATCAGGGTATTTACCAGTTTCGCCGGCGTGACGTCGAAAGCCGGGTTGACGATTGCTTCGCTGCACGGTAGTTGCTGCAACTGTCCGCGGGCGCCAGCCGCATCGCGGCCATGCATGACTCGCAGCTCGTCGGCGGCGCGCTCCTCGATCGGAATTGCCGCCCCGCTCGGGCAAGAGAAGTCGATCGTCGAGCGCGGCGCAGCGACGTAGAAGGGTACAGCGGCGGCCGCGGCCGCCAGCGCCTTGAGATAGGCCGCCAGCGCCTTGAGATAGGTGCCGATCTTGTTGGCAACGTCGCCATTGGCCGCGATGCGATCGGCACCGACGATGACCGCGTCGATGTCGCCGCGCGCCAGCAGCAGGCCAGCGGCGTTATCGGCGTGGAGCGTGTGCGGCACGCCGTGCTGAGCCAGCTCCCAGGCAGTCAACAGCCCTTGATTGCGCGGCCGCGTTTCGGAAACCCACACATGGACGTCGATGCCCGCCTCGAAAGCGGCGTAGACCGGCGCCAGCGCCGTACCGTGATCGACGGTTGCCAGCCAGCCGGCGTTGCAGTGGGTCATGATCGCCAGCCGGCCGCATTCGCCGGCACGCCGGCTCAGCAGTTGCAGGCCATGCTTGCCGATCTGGCGACACTGCTCGACGTCCTCGTCGGCGATCCTTGCCGCCTCCTGCCAGGCGGCTTCGGCACGCGTTGACGGCGCCAATGGCAACAGGCAGCGCCGCATGCGCGCCAGCGCCCAGCGCAGGTTCACCGCCGTCGGCCGCGTCGCGGCCAGCCTGTCGACGGCGGTCAGCAGGCTGGCGTCATCGTCGCCCTGGGCCATCGCCAGCGCCACCCCGTAGGCGGCAGTCACGCCGATCAGCGGCGCGCCGCGGACCTGCATGCTGCAAATTGCCTGCGCCGCCTCCTCCAGACTGGCCAGGCGCAACACGCGATACTCGTGCGGCAGCGCGGTCTGGTCGATGATCTCGACCGCGTCGGCATTTGCCAGCGGCCAGATCGTTCTTGTCGGCGTGCCATCAACTCTCATGGCCGCCATTCTAGCAGTGCGACCAAGCTTGCCGAGCGCTGCTGGCCACGATCGGCGCTTGCCGCATCCCCAAGCGCCGTCCATGTTTGCTATTCTCTGCGCGCTTATCCACCCGCCCTATTGCCAATGAGGATCTCCATGACTCGCCTGACCGCCGCCAACAGCCGCCGCCGTACCCCTTGCCTGCTCCTTTTGACGCTGGCGGCGTGCACCCTGACCAGTACTCTGCACGCCGCCAGCAGCGAGCTGCCGAAGCGCAAACCGGGACTATGGGAGCTCAATACGCGCATGGAAGGCATGCCGTCTATCGGAGCGATGCAGCAATGCATTGACCGCGACACGGACGACCTGATGCAACAGCGGGCCGAAAAGGAAAAGCACAACTGCAGTGTTCTGGACGTCAAGACGCAGGGCAACAAGGCCACCGTGCACTCGGTCTGCAAGATCGAGGGCAGCACCGCGACGACCGACGCAACCTTCGTCGGCACTTTCGACGTTGCCTACAAAGGCAACATGCATACCCGCTTCACACCGCCGCTGCACGGCGTCAGCGAATCGAAAGCCTCCCTCGACGCCCGCTGGATCGGGCCCTGCAAGCCGGGCCAGAAACCGGGAGACATATCCATGCCGACCATCGGCGGCATGGACCTCAACGAGATGATGAAGGACCCGCGCGTCCAGGAATTGATGAAGCAGCAGCAGAAGTAAATATCGCGGCAGCGGCGGATCCGGCGCCCGCTCGGCTCGCGCGACAGGACTGCGCATGCCGGCGAGCGACGAAATCGGCGATCAGCGGTTCTCCAGACGGTTGTAGTCGAGCAGGCCGGCGCCGATCGGCGAAAACTGCAGGTGCGCTTCCTGAAGCTCGTCGCTGGCCTGCCAGAAGTGCGGGTTGCTGCGGCGAACGACGTAGCGATTGGCCAGCGCACGATAGCCGTCCTCCGACGACAAGCTGCCGATGGCCGCGGCCAGGTCCCTGATCTCCGAGCGCTGCAGGCGATAGATGGCGCTCGGGTAGGCGCCGATGAAACCTGGCACCACGGTCATCGTATTCTCGGCCGGCAATAGCTCATGTCCTTCACGAAGCAGGCTGGAAACACTACGGTGACCAGTATTGCGCAGGAGCGTGAAGTACAGTGGTGCGCGCGGCGGGTCCTCAAGACGCACGAAGACCATCTCGGGAAACCATGAAAGTGGCGCACCGCGCGGCCTGGCAAGTGCGGCGAGTTCCTTGCGCAAGGCGGCATCGCGCACTTGCGAGAGATCGTATTGGTGGTTCAACACTGGCGCCAGTCGTTGCTGGAGCAGCGTGTACAGTTCGCGCTGCGGATCGTCAGTACGAAAACGGATGCCGCTCTGGCCATCGAAACTGGCGAGTTTTCCGTACACGTGGTTTTTCACCTCCTCGCTGGCACCGCGGTACCAGTAGTCGCTCACCTTCTTGCGGTCATCCCTTGGCAGAAAGGTGAGGAAGTTATACTCGCCTTCCATACGCAGGAAGTCCATGTACAGTCGCGACAGCAACTGGTGGCCAACGTTGCCATAGACGTCGTAACCGGCGACCAGCAGGTAGTGGATGCGCTCGAGCAGACCGTAGCCGATCACCCACGCCGTCTTCGGAGGACCGCCGACTAGGCCTTTGACCACCGAGGCGTTATCGAAGTGGCGGAAGATGGTCAGCGCGGCGTTCGCGTTGCTGCCGTCGCCGTCCCAAATCCACGCCTGATTCGGGCCCTTGTTCGCCGCCGCGTAGCGATCGAGGAACTGCGACTTGGCCTGCAGGTACTCGCCCTGTAGTTTGGCGTATTTGCGCCAGGGAGCGATGATCCCGGCGTCACTTCCCTGTGCCGCCGGCAAGGCGAGCAGACTGGATTCGCGCGACAGGAACTCGCCGGCCTGATCCTGCACATCGGCATCGGCGAGGAAGAACACCCAGAACCGATCCTCGATCACATTCAGGGCGACCTGGCCACGACAGACCGGTCCCTTGATGAAATTCATGATCGTGAATTGTGCCTCGTCGAGCATGAACTGATAGCGTGCCGATGTGGGCAAGGCCTGGAAGGTCACGAAGGGGTTTGAAGCCACTTTCAGCTCGTAGGAAGGCAGTTCGGTGACCGCGTACGCCGCTTCGATGAACAGCTGCCGCCAGCGCTGCATGCGTTTCGGCCCGAGCGCATAGGGCAGATGCGTCTTGTCGACGATGGTTTCGCGCTCGCGGTCGAGCCGGTAGTAAACGCGCTCGACACCGGGATCGTCATAGGGCCGGCGACTGGCAATGAGGTCGATCGGCTGTCCCGGCGGCGTCCGCGACCGGACCATCCGGAAGTAGTGATGCGCCGGATCGTCGTCGAAATAGAGATGCGCCAGGAAAAGATGTTCGTAGATGTACCGGCTGGCCAGGCGCTGCTTGAGCGAATCGCCATTCAGGAACACTTCCCAGTCGGCGACCTTCTGGTCGATGGCTGCAGGCATCGGCGGCAAGCCCTCGAAAGGCGCGCCCAGTTCGATCCAGCGCCGCAGGGTGGCCATTTCCCCATCGTTCAGGCCGGGCAGGCCGAAGGGCATTCCCCAGAGGGGATTCTTGCGCTCGAAGCCCTCGTATTCGTCGATCCGCGGGCACTGCTGTTTCCGGTCGAGCGAAAAATCGAAGGCCTCGGGCAGAATTGCCGTCTCGGGCAGGGGGTGATCCTGCTTGAGCTTCAGGGCGCGATACATCACGCTCGCCGCCAGATTCGCCGTCGGCGTCTGCTCGCGCTCGTTGAGTACCGCCGAGAAGCCTTTGCTGCGCCATTGTGACGCAGTCTGCGCGTCGGTGAACAGGCGCGTCATCGGCGCTTCGTCGAGGCGAGCGCTGTCGTAGACGAGCTCCTTGCTGCTGCCACGGGCAATTCCCTCCCAGGCGGTTAACTTGAGCTGGCACGGCCCGTCGTAACAGGCATGGCAGACCACGCACCGCTTTTCAAGGATCGGCTGCACATCGCTACGATACGACAATCCGGCCGGCGGCGTGGCCGGCACATCGTAGCGCGCCGGGTCCGGTGCGCCGTACTCCTCGTTCAGCGTGTGCCGGGTTATCGCAGCGCAGCCACTGAGGACGACGATGAGCAGAAGCAGTGCTTGCTTGTTGATGATCATGAGCAGTTCCCCGAGTTCTTGCGCCTTGCTGGCGGCTGCGCGCCGGCTGCCTACACCAGCAAAGGGTGAAGCATACCCACTCTGGCCGTCGCTGCGCCAGTCCCCGGCCTTGCCCGTGTGACGGTCGGCATGGTCTAGGCCCTTACCGGAGAGATGCGCTTCGACCCGGCTGGATCGCTTCGAGGGGGCTGCGAAAATCGTCGGAACAAGGCCGCTATTCCAGATGCGGATGATCGCTTGGGGCCATTTGGCCCTGATCCCCCGGGTCGGTACGAATCCTTGGGTAAGTCGGAAGGGCTCATTCGGCGGTGTCTAAACCTTACGATCTAAACATGCTAGTATTAGCCCTTGATAAAGCCAATAGAGGTGGCGCGCCATGCCCTGGAAAAAGTCATTCGACGAAGATGAGGTCGTCGGGCAGGCGATGAACGTCTTTTGGGCGAAGGGCTTTGAGCTCGCCTCCATGGCCGACCTAATCGCCGGCACGGGCATTACCCGTGGCAGCCTCTACAACGCCTTTGGCGGCAAGGAGCAGTTGTTCATCAAGGCGCTGCAGAAATACGACAAGGACAAGCGCCGTGCTCGCCTGGCAGAACTGGAGGCGATGGATGATCCAAAACGGGCCATTGCGCTGCTCTTCGACGGCCTTGTCGCCGAAACCGTCGCTGATGCCGAGAGGAAGGGTTGCTTTCTGGTCAACACAGTCTCAGAACTGACGACGCATGGCGAAGAAGTGAACTGCATCGTGCGCAATGGCTTGCGCGAGCTGCAGGCTTTCTTTCGGCGCAGCGTCGAAGTTGCGCAGGCGCGCAAGCAAATGGCCGCGATCCTTGATCCGGAAGCAACTGCCAAAGGTCTGCTGGCGATGATCGTCGCCATCCGGGTGCTTGGCCGCGGCATGTGGGACGAGTCCTCGCTGAAGACGATCGCCGCCCAGGCACAACGTCTGTTGCGCTGACGGGGCCAAGCATGCCCTCAGTGCGGTTCACGGTTGGGTAGGCGCTTGTCTGAACAGCTTGGTTTAGACTAGGCAAATCTAAACCAAGCGATTTAAACGCTTACTCACTCGATATGGCGGTGCGGCCGGAGGGACCGGGAAGAACAACTGCAGTCAAGCGCCTTGAACAACGCAATGGCCATCATTGGCGGTGCGCAAGGCGCCGAGAAATTCAACCTCTGCTTCCTGCAAGCGTTGTCGGAAATCCAGCAGGGCCCGATCCGCAGGCCTGCCGCGAACATGAAAGGAAGAGATCAGGATCATGTCTGACACCAGCAATTACCAGCCACCGCAAGTGTGGACCTGGGACGCCGAAAATGGCGGGAAATGGGCGAAGATCAACCGTCCCATCGCCGGGCCCACCCACGCGGCCACGCTAGCGCGTGGGAAACATCCCTTGCAGCTCTATTCGATGGGCACGCCCAATGGCCAGAAGGTCACCATCATGCTCGAGGAGTTGCTGGCGTTGGGCGAAAGCGGCGCGGAATACGACGCGCACCTGATCCGGATTGGCGAGGGCGAGCAGTTCTCGACAGGCTTCGTCGAAGTGAATCCAAACTCGAAAATCCCAGCTCTCCTGGATACCGAGACCGGTCGTCGTGTTTTTGAAAGCGGCGCGATCCTTCTCTATCTGGCCGAGAAATTCGGGCATTTCCTGCCCAGGGAAGGTGCGGCGCGCACAGAACTCATGAACTGGCTGTTTTGGCTGCAGGGCTCGGCGCCCTATCTGGGCGGCGGCTTCGGGCATTTCTACGCCTATGCACCCGAGAAATTCGAATACCCGATCAATCGTTTCACCATGGAGGTAAAACGGCAGATGGACGTCCTGGACCGCGAATTGGCCGAACACGCTTTTCTGGGAGGAAACGAATATTCCATCGCCGACATAGCCACCTGGCCCTGGTATGGCAACCTCGTGTTGGGCAAGGCCTATGGCGCCGGCGAGTTTCTGCAGGTCGAAAGCTACCGAAACCTGCGTCGCTGGGCGGAAGCGATCCTTGAGCGTCCCGCCGTCCAGCGTGGACGCAGGGTGAATCGTAACTGGGGCGAGCCTTCAGAACAGCTCCCCGAACGCCATGACGCCGCGGATTTCGATCGCAGGTCCGAAGACAAGCCAGCACCTGAAAGCGCCGTCTGAGAGGCTTGTCGATAAGGGAAGAAAGCATGCTGAAATTCAACGACCGCCCCACTCCGAAGCCGATGAAGCTTAGCCCGTTCAGTGGAGAAGCCGAGGCGGAGTCTGGGCGCGTGCCGGTGGTCCCGGTGAAGGGCGAGCAACACGATCGCGCCTTGAGGGTCGTAAACGCCAACGCGACAATCCTGGCAATCGGCGATGGCGGCATCGTTCTATTGGACAAAAACCCCATGCCGCTCTATCGTGCCCTATGTTGACATTCACGTGTTGTGATGAAATCCGGCCGTTCCTCTCGCCAGATAACGCGCAGGTCCTGCGCGGCATCACGCGCGGCTACGAGCGCGAATGCTTGCGCGTGGACGCCAGCGGCCATCTGGCCCAGACCCCTCACCCCCTGACGCTGGGCGCCAAACTCACCCACCCCTGGATTACTACCGACTACGCCGAAGCGCTGCTGGAGTTCATTACGCCTGCGTCACAGGATCCGGCCTTCCCGCTCGACTTCCTGCGCGACATTCACCGCTTCACGGCCCGGCAATTGCGGGACGAGACCATGTGGGCCGGATCCATGCCCTGCGTCGTCGGTGACGACAAGAACATCGCCATTGCCGACTACGGCAGCTCCAACTCCGCGAGGATGAAGGCCGTCTATCGCGAAGGCCTGGGCCTTCGCTACGGGCGCCATATGCAAACCATTGCCGGGTCACACTACAACTGGTCGCTGCCTGACGAGTTCTGGGTGATTTTGAAAGGCTGCTGCTCCGGAACAGGCAGCATGCAGGAATTTATCAGCGAGCGCTATTTTGGACTGATTCGCAACTTCCTGCGCTTTGGCTGGTTGCTGCCCTACCTGTTTGGCGCCTCGCCGGCGATCTGTCAATCATTCCTGCAAGGCCGAAATTCGGACCTCCAGGACCTCGTTCCAGGCACCTTGTTCCGCCCTTACGCGACCAGCCTGCGCATGAGCGACCTCGGCTATCAGAACCGGGCGCAGGATCAGCTACACGTCAGTTTCAATTCTCTGGCCGAGTACACCCAGGCACTGGAGACGGCGATACGCACCCCCGATCCGTTCTACGAGGAGTTGGGCGTGCGTGAAGGCGAGCACTGGAAGCAGCTCAACGCGAACCTGCTGCAAATCGAGAACGAGTTCTATGCCGGCATTCGCCCCAAGCGCATTGGCAAGGCTGGCGAGCGCCCGGCGCTGGCCTTAAAGAAATACGGAGTCGAATACCTTGAGGTACGCCTGTTCGACCTCAACCCCTTCGTGGACATTGGCATTGCCCCCGAGCAAGGTAGTTTCGCCGACATCCTCTTGCTGCTGTGCCTCTTTCGCCAGAGCCCACCGATCACGGCTCGCGAGCAGGGTGAGAACGATGTAAACCAGGCCCGTATCGTCAACCAGGGCCGCCGGCCGAACCTGAGCCTGCTGGTGCACAACCGCGAGCAAGCCTTCCCACCGATTGCCCACGCCCTGTTCGACGACATGCAGCCTTTCGCCCAGATGCTGGACGTGGCCTACGGAGGTAATCGCTACACATCCACGCTGGCCGGCCTGCGCACACGCATTGATCATCCGGAGAGCACGCCGTCGGCGCAGGTACTGGCTGCCGCGAGGGAGCACCAAAGCTACTTCAAATTCGCCATGACACAGTCCCGGAAACACCACGAGAGCTTGCTGGCGCAGCCGCTGGACGCGGCTACATTGGCCAGGTTCGAGGCAAGCGTTCACGCCTCATTGGCCGAGAAACAGCGCTTGGAATCACTGCCGCAGGGTCGGTTTGCGGACTACGTGGCGACTTACTACGCATGAGACTCGCTGCGAGGCGGTCTCCAGCGCTGAACGATCTGATCGGCGAGGTCGCTGAGTTCTGGTGCGACAAGGTCCGGAATCGGAACATCCGCTGCCGGCAGAATCGCGTTGTGGGGACGTGTCACGAGTGCGCCCCGGCAGCCAGCGGCCTGGGCGCCAATCGTATCCCACAAGTGACAGGCGACAAGGCACAGGTCTGAGGTCTCGACGCCCAGTTGCCCTGCCACCAAGCGGTAGGTTTCGGGGGCTGGCTTGAATTTTTGAACCGACTCGACACTGAAGGATTTCTCGAAGAAGCCGCCAATGCCGGCGCGCTCGAGCGGCGTCGGCGAGGAAGTGGCCGCCGAGTTGGTCAGCGTCACCAGTCGGAATCGTGCATCGCGCAGTCGAGTGAGTGCCGGGACGACGTCGGGATGCGCCGGCATGGTACTCATCCGCTTCTTCAGTTCATCGAGGTCGCCGTCGGCGAGGAGCACCCCATGGATTGACGCCAGCATGCGCAAACTCCCGACGCCCAGTTCGCCGAACGGGGTGTAGAGACCCGAGAGGGTCATGGTCTGGGAGTAGAGGATCAGTTGCGCAAACCACTCCCTCAGAACGGCGCCGTCGCCGAAAACGCGGTCGAACAGGGGTTCGAGCGTGGTGATGTCGAGCAGCGTCTCATTGACGTCGAAGACGATGATCGAAGCAGCTTTGTCATGGGGCATGGAGCATCCTTTTTCGGTTTGGCTGTGTCGGCCGCAGCATCTGCGCTGTCAGCTTGCTGAGCAAGCTTGTCGCCACCAGAGCTACAGAAAATGTAGGAGTCAGGATGAAGGATTTTAACGCCCCTACGGGTACACGAGTTGGACGAAACAGGCCGCTCCGGCCGTCGGCCGGCGCTTGGCACTGAATTTCTCGAGGCCAGAAGCTATGGAAAACATTTTCGCCGAGCTGCCGCCTGGCGCATCGCGCGACGAGCAGTTCCTCGAACTGCTTGCCCGGCCGGGGCTCAGGATCGAACGTATCGTATCGACCGGCCAGGCCAGCCCGCCGGGTTTCTGGTACGAACAGGCGCTCGGCGAATGGATCCTGCTGCTCGAGGGTGAAGCGCTGTTGCGCTTCGAGGACCAGCCGCAGGTGCTGCACCTCAAGGCGGGGGATTACGTCGATATCGCGCCGCGGCGGCGGCATCGGGTTGACTGGACGAAGCCCGGGCAGGCGACGATCTGGCTGGCGGTCCACTACGGACCGTCCGCCCTCCCCGTCTGAGCGCCGACTTCGGCCATCGCCGCGCGGCAGCCGGAATCAGCGCTTGCGCGTCCGCGCGCCAGCCGGCGCAGTTTTGACACTGACCCTCACGGTAGCCCCGGCGCGTACTGGCGAACGCGGGGCCGTTTTCACCTCGGCGCATGCCGGCGTTCGTCGCGTTCCGGTTCCCGGTGGCTGGAAGCTCGGAATCAATTGCTGCCGGCCGTTGCCGATCAGGTCGGCGCGGCCCATCTGTTTCAGCGCTTCGCGCAGCAGCGGCCAGTTGTTGGCGTCGTGATAGCGCAGAAACGCCTTGTGCAGGCGGCGCTGGCGAGCGTTGCGAACGGTTTCGACCGCCGCCGAAGCACGCCCCACCTTGGCCAGCGGGTTCTTCTCGCTGTGGTACATCGCCGTGGCCAGGGCCATCGGCGTCGGCAGGAAAGTCTGCACCTGGTCAAGGCGGAACTTGTTGCGCTTCAGCCACAGCGCCAGGTTGAGCATGTCGCGGTCGGTGGTTCCCGGATGCGCGGCGATGAAATAGGGGATCAGGTATTGCTCCTTGCCGGCCTCTCTCGAGAACTTCTCGAACATCGCCTTGAACTGATCGTAGGAGCCCATGCCCGGCTTCATCATGTGCGCCAGTGGCCCCTCTTCGGTGTGTTCGGGCGCGATCTTGAGATAGCCGCCGACGTGATGACTGACCAGTTCCTTGACGTACTGCGGATCGCGTACGGCGAGGTCGTAGCGCAGCCCTGAACTGATCAGTACTTTCTTGACCCCCGGAATGGCCCGCGCCTTGCGGTAGAGATTGACCAGCGGCGTGTGATCGGTGTTCAGGTTTTCGCAGATACCCGGAAAGACGCAGGAAAGGCGGCGACACGAGGACTCGATTTTCGGGTCCTTGCAGGCCAGGCGGTACATGTTGGCGGTTGGTCCGCCAAGGTCGGAAATGATGCCGGTGAAGCCGGGCGTCTTGTCGCGAATCTCCTCGATCTCATGCAGGATCGATTCCTCGGAGCGGCTCTGGATGATGCGCCCCTCGTGCTCGGTGATCGAGCAGAAGGTGCAGCCGCCGAAGCAGCCGCGCATGATGTTGATCGAGAAGCGGATCATCTCGAAAGCCGGGATCTTCGCATCGCCGTACGAGGGATGCGGCCGGCGCTGGAAGGGCGAGGCGAAGACACCGTCCATTTCCGGCGTACTCAGCGGAATTGGTGGCGGATTGAGCCACACGTCGCGTTCACCGTGTCCCTGAATCAGCGCCCGCGCATTGCCCGGATTCGATTCGACGTGAAATGTCCGCGAGGCGTGCGCATAGAGCACCGGATCGGCGACCACCTGCTCGTACGACGGCAGGCGGATGGCGGTACGCGTGCGCTCGAGCCTGGGCATGCGCTGATGCAGCTGGAACTGCATCTTGATCACCTGCGTGCGCGGCTGTCCGGCACCGCCAGCGGCGGGCGCAGCGCTCGCCGTGCTTGCAGCGTTTTCCGATTGCGAGGCACACGCCGCCTCCGTGCCGCTATCCGGAGTCATGGCGTAGGGATCAGGGTGGCGGATCAAGGTCCCCGGTGTATCGACTTCGCTGGAATCGATTTCGGCCCAGTCGGTGCCCGGCAACCAGCCACGCGGGACCATGAAACCCGTGCCGCGCAGGTCGCGGATGTCGGCGATCTTTTCGCCGGCGGCGAGGCGATGCGCCAGCTCGACGATCGCCCGCTCGGCGCTGCCGAAAATCAGCAGATCGGCTTTCGAATCCGGCAGCACCGAGCGGCGCACCTTGTCCGACCAGTAATCGTAGTGCGCGATGCGGCGCAGGCTGGCTTCGATCGAGCCGATCACCACGTTGGCGCCCGGGAAGGCCTCGCGGCAGCGCTGCGCATAGACAACGACCGCGTGATCGGGGCGCCGGTGCGGCTCGGCATTGGCCGTGTAGGCGTCGTCGGAACGCGGCTTGCGATCGGCGGTGTAGCGATTGACCATCGAATCCATGTTGCCGGCAGTGACGCCGAAGAACAGATTCGGCCGGCCGAGCGTCTGGAAAGCTTTCGCCGACAGCCAGTCCGGCTGGCTGATGATACCGACACGAAAGCCCTGTGCCTCGAGCAGACGGCCGATCAGCGCCATGCCGAAACTCGGGTGGTCGATGTAGGCGTCGCCGGTGACCAGAATGATGTCGCAGGAGTCCCAGCCGAGTTCGTCCATCTCGGCTCGCGCCATCGGCAGAAAGGGCGCGCTACCGAATCGGCTGGCCCAGAACTTCCGGTACGCAAAGAGATTTCGGGGTGCGCTGCGCGACGCGTCGATGCTGACTGTGTTCATGGGCTCGCGATTCTACAGCATGGATCCGGGACGGGCATCGAATTGCTGCACTGCAGCTTGCTATCCAGCGAATCTGCCGCTAGCTTGAACCGGAACGTTTATATCGTATACGATATTCGGAGGCTTCCTCATTGCCCATCCCGTCGGCGCTTGAACTGATTTCGGCCCAGAAGATCCCGCGCCTCAGCGCGTCGGACCATGTGGCGCAGATGCTCAAGAAAGCGATCGTCGACGGTGTGTTGCCAGCTGGCGAGATGCTTCGCCAGGACGAAATCGCCAGCCACTTTCACGTCAGCAAGATCCCCGTCCGCGAAGCATTGAAGCACCTCGAGGCAAAAGGCCTGGTGACCTTCCTGCCCAACCGGGGTGCGGTGGTTGCGTCGCTGTCGGCCGCGGAGATCGGCGAATACATGGAAATCCGGGCCATGCTCGAAGCGCGCGCGGCCCGCCTGTCGGCGCCGCTGATCGACGAGCAGGCGATTGCGCGCGCTCGTCAGCATCTTGAGAGCTTTGCGCTGGCCACCGACGCCGGCCGCTGGGGCGAATTGAACTGGCTGTTTCATTCGACGCTCTATGCGGCTGCCGAGCGACCAATCCTGCTGGCTGAAATTCGATCGCTGTACTACAAGGTCGAACGCTATGTGCGTGCGCTCTTGTCGATCACCACCGAACTGCCCAAGACCCTGCACGAACACGCCGAGATTCTCGACGCCTTCGTTCGCCGGGACCCCGACGCGGCGGCAGAACTCACGCGAGCCCATGTGCTCGCCGCGGGTGCGTCACTTGTCCACTACCTGAATTACCACCGCAGCAAAGGAGGAAACAAATGAGAAAGTCCATCTTGACGGCCAGCTTCAGTCTGCTGGCTCTCGCCGGCGGCAGCGCTTATGCCGATATTCTGGTGGCCATTGCCGGCCCGATGACCGGCCAATACGCGTCGGCAGGCGACCAGATCCGCAAGGGCGCCGAAATGGCCATCGCCGACATCAACGCCAAAGGCGGCGTCCTTGGCCAGAAGCTGCAACTTGAAGTTGGCGACGATGCCTGCGATCCAAAGCAGGCCGTTTCCGTGGCCAATACCATGGTCAACAAGCAGATCGTCTTCATGCACGGGCACTGGTGCTCGAGTTCGACGATCCCGGCCTCCGACGTCTACAACGAGTCGCAGATTCCGATGGCCACCGTGTCGACCAACCCGCAGGTCACCGAACGCGGCCTGAAGAACATCTTCCGCATCATGGGTCGCGATGACCAGCAAGGTCTGGTTGCCGGCACCTTCCTGGCCGAGCACTTCAAGGGCCAGAAGATCGCCGTGGTCGATGACAAGAGCGCCTACGGCAAGGGCCTCGCCGACGAAATAGCCAAGGCGATGGAAGCCAAGGGCGTCAAGCCGGTGCTGCGCGAATCGATCACCGCCGGTGAAAAAGACTATTCCGGTCTGGTCAGCAAGCTCAAGTCTTCAGGCGTTGAGGTAATGGCCTTCGGTGGCTACCACACGGAAGTGGCACTGATCCTGCGCCAGGCACAGCAGGCAGGTCTGAAGCTGATGGTCATGGGTGGCGACACGATGACCAACTCCGAACTGGTGACTGCTGCCGGCCCCGCCGCCGACAACGTCTTCTTCACCTTTGCACCGGATCCGCGCAAGAACCCCTCTGCCGCCGCCGTCGTCAAGAAATTCCGTGACGCCAAGGTCGAGCCCGAAGGCTATGTGATGTACGCCTACGCCGCCATGCAGCTGTTTGCCGACGCCGCCAACGCGGCCAAGAGCACCAAGTACAAGGACATGGAGAAGGCAATGCGTTCAGGCAGCTTCGACACCGTAATCGGCAAACTGAGCTTCGATGCCAAGGGCGACAATAAACTGCCCGGCTTCATGGTCTATCAGTGGCAAGGTGGCAAGTACGATTACGTGAAGAAGTAAGCCAGCAGAAAGGCAGGCGAGGTAGGCGCAGCCGGCGCTCCCACCGTCCGGCGCCCTGCCCGCAGTCGGGACGACTCACGGCGTCCGCCCTGATGGCGGGCATTTCGGCAAGGCGACGCGACACGCAGCCAGCGTGTCGAGCCGCATCGATTGGGAGGCAGGATGAGCGTGGCCACACCCCAAGCACTACGACAGCGTTTGCGCGACTATCACCGCATCGACGAGGAAACCCTCGCCGCGGAACTGGTCGCCAAGGCGCGCTTTACCCCATCCGAACAGCAGGGCATCCGCCAACGTGCGACACCGCTGGTACAGACGGTTCGTGAGCAACGCCTGAAGACCGGCGGTATCGATGCCTTCCTGACCACCTATGATCTCTCCTCGCGCGAGGGGGTGGTGCTGATGTGCCTTGCCGAAGCGCTGCTGCGCATTCCCGACACAGACACGGTCGATCGCCTGATTCGCGACAAGATCGGCAGCACCGAGTGGCAAAAGCGACTCGGTGCCTCGCACAGCACCTTCGTCAATGCCGGCACCTGGGCCTTGATGCTCACCGGCCAGATCGTCAACCTCGAGACTGCCCAGCGCAACCTCAGCGGCATTCTCAAACGCCTGGTTTCGCGGACCGGCGAACCCGTGATTCGCCAGGCGGTGACCACCGCGATGCGCATTCTCGGCAAGCAGTTCGTCATGGGGCGCAATATTCATGAGGCGCTGGAGCGTGCGCGCAGCGCGGAAAAAGCCGGCTACCGCCACTCCTACGACATGCTCGGCGAGGCCGCACGCACCAGCGCCGACGCGCTGCGCTACTTCGATTCCTACAGCAAGGCGATCGCCGCCATCGGTGACGCGGCCAGTGGTCGCCCGCCATTCATCGCGCCGTCGATTTCGATCAAGCTCTCTGCCCTGCACCCGCGTTACGACGTCGCCAGCGAGGACCGTGTGCGCCGCGAACTGCTGCCGGCCATCAAGGCGCTGGCGGTCAGGGCCAAGGCCAAGAATATCGGCTTGACCATCGATGCCGAGGAGGCGGAGCGACTCGAACTGTCGATGGGTCTGATCGAGGCGCTGGCCACCGATCATGAGCTGCTTGGCTGGAACGGCCTCGGGCTGGCTATCCAGGCCTACCAAAAGCGTGCCCTGCCCCTGCTCGACTGGCTTGCCGACGTCGCCCATCGCGGCCAGCGGCGCTTGCTGGTGCGCCTGTGCAAAGGCGCCTACTGGGACGCCGAGATCAAGATCGCGCAGGAGCGCGGTCATACCGATTACCCGGTGTTCACGCGCAAGGTGACGAGCGACGTCTCCTACCTGGCCTGTGCCAGGCGCTTGTTCGCCGACCCACAGGCTTTCTACCCGGCGTTCGCGACGCACAACGCGCACACCCTGGCGGCAGTCGCCGAAATCGCGATCAGCTCCGGTGGCAGCGACGAATGGGAATACCAGCGCCTGCATGGCATGGGCGAAGAGCTTTACGACCAGATCGTCGGGGCCAAGAAGTGGAACCGTCCGTGTCGCGTCTACGCGCCGGTCGGCAGTCACGAAGACCTGCTGGCCTACCTGGTTCGTCGCCTGCTGGAGAACGGCGCCAACTCGTCCTTCGTCAATCGCATCGCCGACGCCGAGCTGCCGATCGACGCGCTGATCGCCGATCCGGTCGAAAAGCTGGCCGCCCTGGCGGTCAAACGCCAGCCACGTATCCCCCTGCCACGTGATCTCTTCGGTGGCGAACGCGCCAACAGTGAAGGACCGGACATGAACGACAAAGCCGCACTCCAAGCTTTGCACAAGGCCATCAAGCAAAGCCAGACGGTCAACTACCTCGCCGCGCCGCTGATTGGCGGCAGGCAGGGTACCGGCGCCAGCAGCCGGCCGGTCTNNNAGCAGCCGGCCGGTCTGTTCGCCCGCCGACCAGCGCGAAGTCGTCGGACAGGTAATCGAAGCCAGCGTTGCCGACGTCAGCAGCGCGCTGGCCGTCGCGCAGGCGGCCTTCCCGGCCTGGGAAGCGACGCCCGCCGCGACGCGCGCCGCCGCTCTCGAGCGCGCCGCCGACCTGATGCAGGAAGGCCTCCCGGAACTGGTCGCGCTGATCGTTCGCGAAGGCGGCCGGATCCAGGTTGACGCCGTTTCCGAGGTCCGCGAGG
>JEMX01000012.1:0-1649 GCA_000585055.1 Candidatus Accumulibacter appositus | reverse complement strand
CATCAGCCCGTGGAACTTCCCGCTGGCCATTTTTGTTGGCCAGGTGGCCGCCGCGCTGGCCGCCGGCAACACCGTGCTCGCCAAGCCCGCCGAGCAGACGCCGCTGGTCGCTGCCCTGGCCGTGGGCATCCTGCACAGCGCCGGCATCCCGGCGAATGTGCTGGCCTTCCTGCCCGGCGACGGCCGCGTCGGCGCGGCGATGGTCGCCGGGCGCGAATGTGCCGGCGTGGCCTTCACCGGCTCGACCGAGGTGGCGCGCATCATTGCCCGCACCCTGGCCGCCAAGGAGGGCCCGCTGGTGCCGCTGATTGCCGAAACCGGCGGCCAGAACGCGCTGATCGCCGATTCGTCGGCGCTGCCCGAACAGATCGTCCGCGACGTCGTCGCCTCGGCCTTCAACTCGGCCGGACAGCGCTGCTCAGCGCTGCGCGTACTCTTCGTCCAGGCCGACATCGCCGATCGCGTCAGCAAGATGCTCGCCGGTGCGATGCAGGAACTGCGCATCGGCGACCCGGCCGACCTGCGTACCGACGTCGGCCCGGTGATCGACGAAGCCGCCCGCAAGGTGCTGGTCGCCCACGCCAGCTGGCTGGACAGCTTCGCCAAACCGCTCTACACCTGTGCGCTCGACGAGCGGGCGACCGCCCACGGCAGTTTCTTTGCCCCGTGCGCCTACGAAATCGACAGCCTGTCGCGCCTCGAACGCGAAGTCTTCGGGCCGATCCTGCACATCGTCCGCTGGCGCGGCGAGGATCTCGACAAGGTCTGCGACGCCATCGCCAGCACCGGCTACGGCCTGACCCTGGGCATCCACAGCCGTATCGAGGACACCATCCGGCGCATCACCACCCGCCTGCACGTCGGCAATACCTACGTGAATCGCAACGTCATCGGCGCGGTCGTCGGCGTGCAGCCCTTCGGCGGTGAGGGACTATCGGGCACCGGACCAAAAGCCGGTGGACCGCACTACCTTTACCGCTTCGCGAGCGAGCGCACGCTGTCGGTCGATACCACGGCCGCCGGCGGCAACGCCAGCTTGATGGCCGTCGATGCGGGTGATGACTGATAGCCGGTTCGGCTGCTGGTGCGCAAAGGAGGACGAACCATGAATCAAACGTACACCGCCGTAGTCAAGCAGGATGGCGACTGGTGGATTGGCTGGATCGAAGAAGTGCCGGGCGTGAACTGCCAGGAATCGTCACGGGAAGCCCTGTTGCAGTCCCTCCGCGAGACCCTGATCGAAGCGATTGACCTTAATCGAGCAGAAGCACTCGATGCGGCGGGAAGTCGATTTGAAGAACTGCCAATTGCACTTTGAAGCGACCCAGTGAAACGACGCGCCTTGCTGGCACATCTCATGGCGCATGTTTGTGCCTTACTGCGTGAAGGTGGTAACCATTCCTGGTGGTGCCACTCGAGTACCAACCGGCGGAGCGCCGTTCCAAGACACAAGGAAATCAGCAATTACCTGGCCATCAAGATTTGCCGCGACCTTGGCATTCCCGAGCCTGGAAAATTCTGACACTGCGCTTGCCGCGGCTATTTGGCGGCCTGACGCAGGCACAATAATCAGCGCATTTCGCGCCAGCAGCAAAGGAGGAAGGTGATGGCTCTTGCACTTCAGCAACTGATCAACGGCCTGACGCTTG
>JEMX01000011.1:86562-188373 GCA_000585055.1 Candidatus Accumulibacter appositus | reverse complement strand
AACCTTCGAATGCCGGAATCAAAATCCGGTGCCTTGACCAACTTGGCGACTCCCCAGCTGTCATTCGTATCGCCTGGCTGGCGAACGAGGCGCGCATTATAGCCAGAATTGCTCAGGAAAAAAAGCGTGAAAGCAATAATTCTTCTGCTTGCGCGCGCGCTATCCGCTTGCCAGTTTGCGCAGGGGGTGATCTTCGAGGCCCGCGGCCACCCAGCCGCGGAGCTTTGCGGGCAGTTCCCGGAGGGCGGCCTCGGCCTGTTCGCGACCTTCGAATTCGGCGAAGACGCAGGCGCCGGAGCCGCTCATACGGGCTGGTGCGAAGGCCGCCAGGCAGGAGAGGTGCTCGGCAATGACCGGAAAACGGGCTGCCGCGACGGCCTCCAGGTCGTTGCTGCCGAATCCCGGCTGCCATTGCTCGACGCTGATCGGCGACGTATCGCGCCTCAGTTCCGGGGCGCCGAAGACGGCTGCCGTGGCGACTGCCAGTGGTGGTTCGAGAACCAGGTACCAGCGCGTCGGCAGATCGACCGCCTGCAGTGTTTCGCCGACCCCTTCGGCAAACGCATTGCGCCCGAAAATGAAGACCGGTACGTCGGCGCCGAGCTGCAGGCCAATGTCTTGCAACTGCTGGCGAGGCAAGCCAAGCTGCCAGAGATGGTTCAGTGCCAGGAGGACGGTGGCGGCATCCGAACTGCCGCCGCCCAGGCCGCCGCCCATCGGCAGTTGCTTTTCGATGCTGATTTCGACGCCCTGTCGACAAGCGCTGGCGGTCTGCAGCAGGCGCGCGGCGCGAACGGTGAGGTCGGTCTCCGGCGGCACGCCTGGAAGCGGTGTCGCCAGATGGATCGCGCCGTCGGAGCGCGGGGCGAAGCGCAGGCGGTCGCCGTGGGCGAGAAAACGAAACAGCGTTTGCAGCAGGTGGTAGCCGTCGGCGCGTCGGCCGACGACGTGCAGGAAGAGATTCAGCTTGGCCGGTGCCGGATAGACACTTTGCCAAGTCCAGAGCGGGTCGGCGGAGGTCGTGGTGGCGAAGTTGGTCACGGCGCCGAGCTTGCCGGGTCGCTCGGCGTGAGGGGAAAGGGGGTTGAGCGTACTGGCAGGGGGCGCATGGGTGTCAGCGGCAGCCACTGGTCAATGCGCAGGCGCAGTTCCAGGAGTGTTTCGCGTTCGACGAAGAGCCGGCCAGGCAGGGCCTGTGCTTCGTCGTTGTCGTACTCGTAGGCGATTCGCCAGTCTTCGTATTGCAGGCGCAGGGGACGGCCCAGGGCGTCGACGGTCATCGTTCCGCCCTGCGGACTCCTCGCACGTACCCAGTCGGCCAGTTTGTCCAGGGGCAAGGGGTAGCCAAGGACTGCCTGCAGCAGTTCGTCGGCGCTGGCCGCCGTTTGGGTTTTTCCGTCACCGTGGTGCAGGCGGGCGCCATCAGGGTGGCTGACGATTTCGGCCATGGCTTGGCCGAGCGGAGAGGAGAGCAGCAGTTCGTCGCTGTCGTCGGCGTGCCGCCAGTCTAGCCGGCCGGTGTAGCTTTGCCCTTCGTGGCGCAATGAAAAGCGGCCAGCCAGCGAGAAAGCATGCAGCTCGTCGCGGCGGACCGGCGAGGCTTGTTCGCCGGAAGGCGGCGCGCTGGCGCAGGCGGCTAGTCCGATTAGCGCAAGAAGCAGCACGGCGGATAGCTGCGCACGAATGCCGCGAAACAATGGCCGGTGTGCGCTCGTTGCGCAGCGGCGGGAAGTCCAAGTCAGGGTGAGAACCTCTTCAGGGTTTCCTTAATCTCCACGCTTTCCGGATGCCGTTCCAGCGCCTCCCTCCAGGTGCGCTGAGCCTCTTCCGTGCGCCCGAGCATCCACAGTACTTCGCCCATGTGGGCCGCGATCTCGGCGTCGGGGCGCTGCGCATAAGCACGCTGCAGATGGGTCAGTGCGCCTTCGAGCTCACCTTGCCGAAACAGCACCCAGCCCATGCTGTCGAGAATGAAGGGGTCGTTGGGTGCCAGCTTGAGCGCCGTTTCGATCAATTCGCGGGCTTCGGCCAGTCGCATATTGCGATCGGCATAGGAGTAACCGAGTGCGTTGTAGCCCTGCGCGCTTTGCGGCTGCAACGCGATCAGCTTGCGCAGGCGCTTCTCCATCACTTCCAGGCGACCGAGCCGCTCGGCCAGCAGTGCCGATTCGTAGAGCAGTTCGGGTTGGTCGGCCTGCTCGCTCAGCTCGTGTTCCAGCAAGGCCAGTGCCGTTGCGGCTTGATTTGCCTCGCGAAGCAGCGTCGCTTCGGCGATCAAGAGTTGCACCCGCAATTGCGGATCTCTCGCTGCCGCGGCGTTGAGTTGGCTCCTCGCATCGTCGAGCTTGCCCTGCTTGGCGAGGATGGCAGCGCCGCGGATTAGCGCCGGAAGATAGTGGTCGCCCGGACTAACCTGCTGATAGTAGACCAGCGCGTCGTCTGCACGCTGGCTTTCCTCGGCGACTTGGCCGAGGTAGTAGTAAGCTGCGCTCTTGTCCGGGAAATCGAGCGTTATCAGATGCTTGAGTTGTGCCTCGGCGAGCGCCGTGTCGTTTTCCTGGAGGGCGAGGATGGCGACCGGGAAGACGACGTCCGGGTTGTCGGGGTAGGCTTGCAGCAACTGCTCGAACAGGCGCTTGGCCTCGGCATAGCGTTTTTCGGAAACCAGAGCGCGCGCCAAGTGAAGCTGTGCATCGCGCGCTTGCGGATTCTTGTCGACGAAGCGCTGCAGCGAGGCAATCCCGTCCGCCGGTGATTTCTGGGTCAGCAACTGCGCCTCGAGCAGCGCACCGATCTGCCAGTCCGGGCGCAGGGCGAGCGCTTGCCGTGCTTCGGCCAGGGCGCGTTCGTGCTCGCCGGCCGAGCTGGCCGCCACGGCGATTGCATAATGCGCTTCGGGAAGGTCCGGGAAGCGCTCGCCCACCGTGCTGATCAGCTGCAGTACGGCCTTGCGATTCGGGCTGCGGGCGAACATCCGATTGAGCGCCAGCAGGTTGCCGGGCAGTGCCGGCTGGTCGGCTGCGAGCATGGTGATCAACTGGGGCGCCAGGCCGTCCAGCTGATTGGTCAGCACGCGCACGCCGACGAGCACCTGCTGGGCGCGTTTCGAGTCCGGCTCGACCTGTACCCACAAGCGGGCAAGTGCGAGAACGCGGTCGAAGCGGCGCGCATAGCCGGCGACCTCGATGGCCCGCTCGAGAACCGCGGGGTCGCGCGTGCGCACCGCCAGGTCGGCATAGGCCTGACTGGCGAATTCGTTGCGGCCGCGCTGCAAGGCGACTTCAGCCAGCAGTACCTGGTAGACGATCTGGCCGGTCAGTTCCTTGCTGTCGGTGGCGTCGGGGTGGGGGGCGAGCGACTGTGGCAAAGCACTTTTTGGCGTGCGCTTACTCGCCTTATCCTGCTTCGTCGCTTTTTGCTGCTTGCCGGGTACGGCCTGGTCAGCTCCCTGGGCGGGCATGCCGAGGGCAAGCGACAGCGTGACGCAGAGGAGAGTGCTGGTGATCGGTTTCATGGTTTCCTTGCTGGCTGCAAACAGTTGCAGAAGCTGACCGGGGAGATTGCGTCATAATTCCAGCTGCGCATGTTATGGACTTTTCGGGGTAGCAGCAATGCCGGAACTGCCTGAGGTTGAAGTGAGTCGTCAGGGATTGCTCCCTTATCTGCCCGGGCAATGCGTGCTTGCTGCCATCGTGCGCACGCCCAAGCTTCGCCACGAGATTGCGCCGGGGCTCGATTCGCGCCTCGCCGGTCTGCGTATCGACGCCATTCTACGGCGCGGCAAGTATCTGCTGTTCGACTGCGCAAGCAGTCGCGGCGGCGGCTGGTTGCTGATTCACCTCGGCATGTCGGGCAGTTTGCGCCTGGTGCCGCCGGCGACCCCAGCGCAGAAGCACGACCACGTGGACTTGGTGTTCACGCATACCGTTTTGCGCCTGCGCGACCCGCGCCGCTTTGGCGCGCTGCTCTGGCACGAAGGTGCCGACGTCGAAGCGCACCCGGCGCTCGCCACCCTGGGCAGAGAGCCTCTGGCCGATGGCTTCTGCGGCGAGTGGCTGTATGCGGCCACCCGCGGGCGGCGGGTGCCGGTGAAGCCGATGCTGATGGACAGTCGTCTGGTCGTCGGTATTGGCAATATCTATGCCGCCGAAAGCCTTTTTCGTGCCGGCATTTCACCGCTGCGCCGCGCCGGCAGGATCAGCCTGCAGCGTTACCGAGTGCTGGCGGAGGCGATTCGCGCGACGCTTGCCGCAGCGATTGCCGCCGGTGGCAGCACGGTCCGTGACTACGTGCATAGCGATGGCGGTGCCGGTTGCTTTCAGCTTTCCTGCGCGGTCTATGATCGCCATGCTGAGCCATGCGTGGTCTGTGCGACGCCGATTCGCGTGCTCCGCCAGGCCGGCCGATCGACCTTTTACTGCCCGACGTGTCAGCGTTGACCGCCGTCGCTCACCGCCTTGGGCACGCACTATGCCATGTCACTGATTGCTCTGGCTTTTGTGATAGAGTCAAGGCCTTTCACACGCGCTGGAACTGGTCATGACGCTCGCTCAAAATCTTGCCGCCTATAGCGAATGGCGTTCCGAGCTCTCGAATCGGCTCGCCGGCTTTTCTGGCTGGCTCGTTGAAAACGAACTTACCGACGCCCAGACGGATCGACGAATCTCGCTATTGCTCGACAAGCTGCGTGAAGATCGCCTGCATGTGGCATTTGTCGCCGAGTTTTCGCGTGGTAAGTCGGAATTGATCAACGCCATCTTTTTTGCCGATTACGGCGATCGCATTCTGCCCTCGACTGCAGGTCGCACGACGATGTGCCCGACCGAGCTGATGTTCGACGCCAGCAAGCCGCCGTCGATCGAGCTGTTGCCGATCGACAGCCGTGACTCCAACACCAGTATCAGCGAATACAAGCGTTTTCCCGACGAGTGGACCATCGTCCCGCTCGACACCTCTTCGGCGGGGGCGATGCAGGGGGCGCTTCGGCACGTCAGCGAAGTCGTCCGCGTCGACCGCAAGGTCGCCGAACGTCTTGGCTTCTCGATCTTGGACGGCGCTACGGCCGCCTTTCGCGTCGAGCAGGATGGCAGCGTCGAGATTCCTCGCTGGCGGCATGCGATCATCAATTTCCCGCACCCCCTGCTGCAGCAGGGGCTGGTGATTCTTGACACGCCGGGTCTGAACGCGATCGGTACCGAGCCCGAACTGACCTTGTCACTGCTTCCCAACGCGCATGCCGTGCTCTTCATCCTGGCGGCGGATACGGGGGTCACGCAGTCCGATCTGACGGTCTGGCGCGAGCATATCGGCACGCCGGGTCGCCGCAAGAAAGGGCGCATCGTCGTGCTCAACAAGATCGACGGCCTGTGGGATGAACTGAAGTCGCCACAAGAGATTGACGCTGAAGTTTGCCGACAGGTCGATAGTTGTGCGTGGACACTGGATCTGCCGGAAAACCAGATTTATCCCGTCTCCGCCCAGAAGGCGCTGCTGGCCAAGATCAACGACGATAAGCCCCTGCTTGAGCGCAGTCGCCTGTCCGACCTCGAGCGCGCGCTGACCGAAGAGCTGATTCCGGCCAAGCAGGAAATCGTTCGCGAAAATACCGAGAGTGAGTTTGCCGATTGCTACCTGCGCACGTGCCGTTTGCTCGACTCGCGTCTCGTCGGTTTGCGCGAACAGCTCGTCGAACTCACCGAGTTGCGTGGCAAGAACAAGGGCGTTGTCGAGTACATGATGGGCAAGGTGCGTCATGAGAAGGAGGAGTTCGAGAGCGGCCTGCAGCGCTACTACGCGGTGCGCAGCGTCTTTTCACAGCTGACCAACAAGCTTTTCACGCATCTCGGCGTCGATCCGCTGCGCCTGCTGACCAATAACACACGCGAAGCGATGGTTGCGGCAACCTTCTCGAAGACGCTGTCTACGGCGATGGCGCATTTTTTTGAGGTGGCGCGTGACAACCTCAGCCGATCGCGCGGCGAGGTTGCCGAGATCACGACCATGATGGAAGTTATCTACAAGAAGTTTGCCGTCGAGCATGGCCTGAAGCTGGGTACGCCAATCGCATTTTCGCTGCGCCGCTACGAAAAGGAAATCGATCGCCTCGATCAGTGGTGCGATACCCACATCAACACCATGTTCCAGTTGCTGACCCACGAAAAGTCGCAGCTCACGCAGCGCTTCTTCGAGGAGGTCGCGGTGCAGGTGCGCAAGACCTTCGAACATGCCAATCGTGAGGCCGAGTCATGGTTGAAGGCGATCATGGCGCCGATGGAGATTCAGATTCGTGAGCATCAGATCCAGCTCAAGCGCCGGCTGGAGAGCATCAAGCGCATTCACCAGGCGACCGACACCCTGGAAGAACGTATCGAAGAGCTGGTTCACGTCGAGAATGGCCTGGTGTCGCAAATGCAGGCACTGACGGAAATCGGCAATGGGGTTCGCGACGTCCTGCAGCAGGAGGTGAGCGTCGAGGAAGTGCGCAGCGCGGCGTGAAACGCAGCCTGGCCCAACGGTGACGTGACTTTGTTCGGGATCGATAGCCTCCTTGAGCAAGGGCGGCGCGCCGCTTTGGCCCGTGTGTGGGGTTCCGCAATTTCACCTACGTGAATCGGACTACAAGGATCTTGACGCCGTTCTCGGTGCCATCCGCAAGAGTCGGGCGAGCGATCGGATCTGGGCTGCACGAAGCCCGCTCAGATTAGGGTTTTCCCGAGCAATCTAGCGACGCGGTCGTCGGCGTCGGCCGCGAGGCAGTCGACGGTCTGTGGGCGCAGCGTGTTCCTGAGCCAGGTGATCTGGCGCTTGGCCAACTGGCGGGTCGCAAAGATGCCGTGGTCGCGCAGGTCGTGGCGTGGCAACAGGCCATCCTGTACTTCCCACACCTGCCGGTAGCCGACACAGCGCATCGATGGCAGCGCCGCGTGCAAGGGGTAGCGCTCGCGCAACATTGCCACTTCGGCTTCCAGGCCGGCGGCGAGCATGGTGGCAAAGCGCTCGGCGATGCGCTGGTGCAGGACGCTGCGGTCGGATGGCAGCAGACCGATGGCCGTGAACTGGTAAGCCGTGCGCTGCTTCTCGCTCGCGGCGAGTAGCGCCGACAGCGGACGGCCGCTGAGATGGAATATTTCGAGCGCGCGCTGGATCCGCTGTGCATCGGTGCTGTGCAGGCGCGCTGCCGTTGCCGGGTCGATCTGCGTGAGCTCGGCGTGCAGCGCAGGCCAGCCGCGGCTGGCGGCGTCGCGGTCGATCGCCGCGCGCGTGGCTGGATCGGCTTGCGGAAGCTCGGCCAGGCCTTCGATCAGCGCCTTGAAGTAGAGCATGGTGCCGCCGACGAGCAGCGGCACATGGCCGCGCGCACTGATCTCGGCCATCGCCGCCAGCGCGTCGGTGCGAAAGCGTGCGGCAGAGTAGGCTTCGGTCGGCGGAATCAGGTCGACTAGGTGATGCGGGAATTCAGCCAGGGTCGCTGCGTCGGGCTTGGCGGTACCGATATTCATGTCGCGAAAGACCTGCGCCGAATCGACGCTGATCAGTTCGACGGGGAAACGCCGTGCGAGAGCCATAGCCACCGCGGTCTTTCCGCTGGCGGTCGGCCCCATCAGCAGGATCGCGGGCGGTAGCTTGTCGCTAATCGTGGCGGACACGCTCAGCGGCCGCGCAGGAAGTGGCGGTCGAGCTCGGCCATGCTCAGCTGCGTCCAGGTCGGACGGCCGTGATTGCACTGGTCGCCACGTTCGGTTTCCTCCATTTGCCGAAGCAGGGCATTCATCTCGGCGATCGACAGCAGGCGACGAGCGCGTACGGCGCCGTGGCAGGCCATGCTGGCGAGGAACTCGTTACGGCGTGCGGTGAGTAGCTGGCTGACGCCGTACTCGCGCAGTTCGTCGAGCAGCGAGCGCGCCAGGCTTGTCGGGTCAGCGCCCTGGAGCAGCGCCGGAACGCATCTGACGGCGAGCTGACGAGGCCCCATCGGCGCCAGATCGAAGCCAAGCTGCCGCAGCGCGTCGGCGTGCTCCTCGGCAGCGGCGATGTCCACCGCTTCGGCGTTGAAAACCGCTGGAATCAGCAACGCCTGGGTGGCGACTTGCTGGCCGGAAAGAGCCAGCTTCAGTTTCTCGTAGAGGATGCGCTCATGGGCGGCGTGCATGTCCACGACGACCAAGCCATGACTGTTTTGCGCCAGGATATAAATGCCGTGCAGTTGCGCGAGGGCGTAGCCGAGTGGCGGTCCGCCTGCCTCCGGGGCGGTCGAGTCGGATAGTGCTTCGGCCTGGCCGCCGTCCCGCGGCTGTGCCGTGCCGACGAAGGCGAGGTAGGCGCTGGCGCTGGCGCTGCTGGCCGCGCCGGCGGGGCGCGGCTCAGCGACGTGCAGCGAACCCTGGGAGGGAGTCCGGGCGCCGTACGAAGATTCGCCGCTTGCGGGCGCGCTCGGGCCCGTGCGACCTTGGGGCCAGCGCGACTGCTCGGCCCATGGCGCTTGCGGTGCTGCAGCGCTGCTCGTGGTGGCCAGCGGACTCGCCAGCATGCGTTGCACGGCGTGAAAGATGAACTGGTGCACGGCGCGCGCATCGCGGAAGCGGACTTCGGTTTTCTGCGGATGTACATTGACGTCGACCGTGGCCGGGTCGATTGCCAGGAAGACGCAGTAGGCCGGGTAACGGCTGCCATGCAGCTGGTCCTGGTAGGCCTCGCGCAGGGCATGCACCAGTAGCTTGTCGCGCACGAAGCGGCCGTTGACGTAGCAATACTGGGCGTCATTGCGTGCTCGCGAGTAGGCCGGCAGTGCACAGAAGCCGGTGACGCGCAGCGGTCCGGCGAGCACATCGAGGGGCCGTGCCTCGGCCAGAAAGTCATCGCCGACGATCGCCCCGACACGGGCGCGGGCGTCGCTTTTCTTCAGGTGCAGGCTGACGCGGCCGTTGTGCGACAGCGTGAAGGCAACTTCCGGGTGCGCCAACGCAATGCGCTTGACCGCCTCGGCGCAGTGCGCAAATTCGGTCGCCTCGGACTTGAGGAATTTGCGGCGAGCGGGCGTGTTGTAGTAGAGGTCGCGCATTTCGACCACCGTGCCGGCGAGCAGAGCGGCTGGCTCGGGTGCCGCCCCCTGTTCGGCGCTGAGCCGCCAGGCGTGCGCTGTGGCGCTGTCGTCGCCGTGCTTGCCAGCCTCGTCGCCACGATCATCGCTCTCCTTGCGCCTACGGCTGGTCAGCGTGACCCGCGCGACACCGGCGACCGAAGCCAGCGCTTCGCCACGAAAGCCGAGCGTGCCGACGCGTTCGAGATCCTCGAGCGAGCCGATCTTTGAGGTCGCGTGGCGGGTGAGAGCGAGGGCCAGTTCGTCGCGCGCGATGCCGGCACCGTCGTCGCTGACGCGGATCAGCTTGACGCCACCTTCTTCGAGCTGGATTTGAATCGTCGCACTGCCCGCGTCGAGCGCGTTTTCGAGCAGCTCCTTGAGCACTGAAGCCGGTCGGTCGACGACTTCGCCAGCGGCGATCTGACTGATCAGCAGATCGGGCAGCAGCTGGATGGTGGTCATTGCCGGCGTGGCGGGTGTTGCGAGCATGCGCCGATTATCCCACGCCCGCCAGGCCGGAAGTGAACCGCCCGCTCTCTCCGCTTGTCCAGCGGGTGGTCACTGATCGCCGTCGAGCAATCTTCTCCAGTAGAATGTGCCGCCAGACAAATCCAAGCGCTCATGACCTGTCGAGAAACCCCTGGCTCTTCTCACGCGTGGGAAAGAAGGGAGGTTCTTTGGTCGCGGGCGCGACTTTCACGGTAAAAAATCAAGAGCAAAGCGCATGGAACTCGCGGGAAAACGTATCGTCCTCGGCGTCACTGGCGGCATTGCCGCCTACAAGGCGGCCGAATTGGTTCGCCTGCTGGTCAAGGAGGGCGCCGGCGTGCAGGTGGTGATGAGCGCAGCAGCGACGCATTTCGTCACCCCGGTCACGTTTCAGGCGCTTTCCGGCCAGCCGGTCTTTACCGACCAATGGGATCCGCGGGTAGCCAACAACATGGCGCACATCGATCTCTCGCGGGCCGCCGACCTGCTGCTGGTCGCTCCCGCGTCTGCCGATTTCCTCGCCAAACTTGCCAATGGCCTGGCCGACGATCTGCTCACAACCCTGCTTCTGGCGCGCGACTGTCCCTTGCTGGTGGCGCCGGCGATGAATCGGCAGATGTGGGATAACCCGGCCACCGTGCGCAACCTTGCGACACTGCGCAGCGACGGCGTGTTCATCGTCGGTCCGGGCAGCGGCGATCAGGCCTGCGGCGAAAGCGGACCCGGGCGAATGCTGGAAGCGGAAGAGATCCGCGATGCACTGGTCGCGCACTTTCAACCGAAGCTGCTGGCAGGCAAGCGTGTACTGCTCACCGCCGGCCCGACTTTCGAGGCCATCGATCCGGTACGCGGCATCACCAATCTGTCGAGCGGCAAGATGGGCTATGCGATCGGCCGCGCGGCGCACGAGGCGGGGGCTCGGGTGACGCTGGTTTCCGGGCCCGTCGCACTGGCCTGTCCGGCGGGAGTCAGGCGCGTTTCCGTGACCAGCGCTTTGCAGATGCACGCTGCAGTCCATGATCTGGTCGCCGAGAACGATGTCTTCATCGCTGTAGCGGCTGTTGCCGACTACCGGCCGGCACGGGTCGTCGCGCAGAAAATCAAGAAACGCCAGCAGGCCTCGCCACCGAGCATTGAGCTGGTCGCCAATCCGGACATCCTCGGCGAAGTCGCCGCGCTGCCCACGGCGCCACTGTGCGTGGGCTTTGCAGCCGAAAGCGAGAACCTCGCCGAGTACGCGGAAAGCAAGCGACGCAGCAAGAAAATCCCCTTGATCGTCGGCAACCTGATTCAGGACGGTTTCGCGGGTGATCAGAACACGCTGATTCTGTTCGACGATGACGGCCAGCATCCGCTCGCGCCAGCGCCGAAAATCGATCTGGCGCGGCAGCTGGTGGCGCGCATTGCGCAGCTCTTGGGGAAAGCACAATGAACGGCGCAGCTGAGGTGTCGGTCGACGTCAAGCTGCTCGACCCGCGGCTGGGCGATACGCCGCCGCACTACGCCAGCGGCGGCTCGGCCGGACTGGATCTGCGCGCCTGTATCGCCGCCGCGATAGAAATCAAGCCGGGCGAAACGGTGCTGATTCCGACCGGAATGGCGATTCATCTTGCCGACCCCGGTCTGGCGGCGATGATCCTGCCGCGTTCGGGGCTTGGGCATAAGCACGGTATCGTCCTTGGCAATCTCGTCGGCTTGATCGATTCCGATTATCAGGGGGAGTTGCTGGTTTCGACCTGGAACCGTGGCAGCGAAGCCTTCACCCTGCAACCGCTCGAACGCCTGGCGCAGCTGGTTGTGGTCCCAGTCTTGCGTGTGGCGTTCAAGGTCGTCGAGGATTTCGCCGCCAGTTCGCGCGGCGAAGGTGGTTTCGGCAGCACCGGCCGCTCCTGAACGGGCACGGCGTCTGCGCAAGGATGGAGTGAGTGACGGGCTTACGGCGCTGTCAGGCGATTTCTCAGGGCCGTTGGCCCTTGGCGACCAACTGCGCGGCAGCGACCATGAAAGCCAGGAAGCAGACGATCGACCAGTTGGCCATCGACAGGCCGAGAAAAACCCAGTCCTTGCTCGAACAGAAACCGGTGGCCAGGAAGAGGTCCGGCCAGCGCACGCCGAACCAGTTGACGATCTGCTCGATGACGGTCGGCTCGCCGAAGCCGCAAGCTAGGCTGCTTTCCGGATTCAGCTGTAGCCAGGTCTGATAGGCGGCGGTGCCCAGTCCGCCGGTGGCGGTCAAGCCGATCAGGACTCCCCAGGCGCGCCACCAGCCGGTAAGCAGTACACCGCACAGGGCAAAGCCGGCGATCAGCAGATAGAGCAGGCGCTGAAAGATGCACAAGGGGCAGGGCTGCAGTTGCATCAGCTCGCCGATCAGCATTCCGGCGCCGGTCAGGCCGACAGCGAACAGGGCCAGCAGCCCGAAACAGGCCCGCAGCGAGAGATGCATCGAGGGTAGTTGGCGGTCAGGCTGGAGCGTAGCTGCGCAGGCGCATCGATAGCTCCTGCAGTTGGCGGACCCCCGAGTTCTCGGCGCGTTCGCACCAGTCCTGCAGCGTCTTCAGCAAATGCTCGCGGGAAGCGTTCGAACGTTCCCATATGGCCACCAGCTCCTGGCGCATGGCGTAGAGCGTGCTCAGCGCACGGCTTTCGCCGCGCAGCAACTCCAGCCGCCCGCGCAATTCCTGCGGGACGTCACCGGCATGTTCGGCCAGCCAGGGCTTCAGGCCCTTGAAACGACTGCCGTCCCGGCGCTTGCCGATTTCCTCGCGATAGACCTGCTTCAGCGACTGGGTGTAGCGTGCGAGCACGTCGTAGCGGTTGGTGATCACCGCTTGCAAGGTGTCGAGGTCGACCACCGGTCGCAAGCTTCCCAGGCGGGGTTTCGGTGCCACCTTCTTGACCTGGGCCAGGCCCAGCGCTGCAAGGATGCGGATATAGAGCCAGCCGATGTCAAATTCGTACCAGCGATTCGACAGCTTGGCGGATGTGGGGAAGGCGTGGTGATTGTTGTGCAGCTCCTCGCCACCGATCAGAATGCCCCATGGCGAGAGGTTGGTGCTGGCGTCCTCGGTGCTGAAATTGCGATAGCCCCAGAAATGGCCAAGACCGTTGATCACACCGGCCGCCCAGAAGGGAATCCAGACCACTTGCACGGCCCAGATCAGCGGCCCGGCAAGAACGCCGAAGACGGCGATGTCGATGGCCAGCATGAGCACCACGCCAAGTTTGTGCCACGGTGAGTAGAGGTGATTCTCGATCCAGTCGTTCGGCGTTCCGTGACCGTAACGTTGCAGGGTCTCGGTATTTCTCGCCTCCTTGACGTACAAGAAGACGCCCGCCCAAAGAACGCGATGGATGCCATACACCTGGGGACTGTGTGGGTCCTCGGCAGTTTCGCACTTGCCATGATGCTTGCGATGGATCGCCGCCCATTCCTTGGTCACCATGCCGGTGGTGAGCCACAGCCAGCAACGGAAGAAATGCGCCACCAGTGGATGCAGATCAAGCGCGCGATGCGCCTGATGGCGGTGCAGGAAGATGGTTACCGAGGCGATGGTTACATGGGTCAAAGCCAAGGTTGCCAGCACGTAGGCCCACCAAGGCCAGTCGACGATTCCAGCGTACATTGAACACTCTCGAAGGGACGAACCTGCGATTGTAAGGCAATATGCGCGCAGAGCAAAACAGGCCTCTGCAGGTCGCAGGGCGCCTTGCTCAAGCCATTGCTTGCCGCTGTCTGCCGGTTGTTTCGATGCCGATCGTTGACGCACATTTGTTCGCCACCCACAACCCGCTATCATTGCGCCATGAAGACACGAATCCTGTTGGTCGAGGACGATGAGCGCCTCGCGGAACTCACGGCCGAGTACCTGCGCAAGAACGATCTCGACGTGCTTATCGAGGGCGATGGCAAGGCTGCCGAGGCGCGCATTCTTGCTGAGCGGCCCGATCTGGTAATTCTCGATGTCATGCTGCCGGGCAAGGATGGCTTTGAGATCTGCCGTGCCGTGCGCGCCCGCTACCACGGGGTGATCCTGATGCTGACCGCACGTGACGAGGATTTCGACCAGATCCTCGGCCTCGAACTCGGAGCGGACGACTACATCGCCAAGCCGGTTCAGCCGCGTCTGTTGCTGGCCAGGGTCAAGGCACTGTTGCGCCGTTCGCCGGCCGGCGCGGGCGGTGCCGATGCGCGTGCCGAAGCGAGCCGGCCGGCCGAACTTGCCTTTGGCAGCTTTCACATCAGTCAGGCAACACGTACCGCCTGCCTGGGGCCGGACTGCATTGATCTGACCACCGCTGAGTTCGATCTGCTGTGGCTGCTTGCCCGTCACGCCGGCAACGTCCTGTCACGCGACGATCTGCTGCAGGAACTGCGTGGCATCGGTTTTGACGGCCTTGATCGTTCGATCGACGCGCGGATTTCGCGCTTGCGCCGTAAGCTCGGTGATGACCCAGAGAACCCGACACGGATCAAGACCGTCCGCGGCAAGGGCTACCTGTTCAGCAAGCATGATTGGCAATAGCAGCAAACTGCTGTCGATCCTCGCGCCGTATACGCCGGCGCCGTGGCGCGAGCGCTATAGCCTGTCGCGCTTGTTCTTCAACTTCTACCTGCTGGTCATGGGTTCTTTCGTGGCCATTGCCATCTTCGCCGATTTCGTCATTTCGACAGCGGTCAAGGGTATTACCGACGATTACACCAGCCGCTTCATGCACGGCACCATTGTGTTGATCGAAGACGAGCTGTTCCGCAAACCGCGTTCGAAATGGCCACAGACGATCGCTGCTCTCGACCAGAAGTTTGCCTACCGGCTGGATATCGTCGAGCGCTGGACGCTGCATCTGCCGCCGAAACAGGCCGAGAAACTCGACAACGGCGAACTGGCGATCGATGCTCAAGGCGACGTGCTCTACCATCGGCTCAAGCAGACCTCGCAGGTCCTCGCCGTGGGTCCGATCTCGCCGGATCGCAATCCCGAGTACCACCGCGGCATGCCACTCGACCTGCGCATCAGTTTGCTGACCTGGAGCCTGATTGGCGTCTGTCTGGCGATTGTCGTCTGGCTCTGGGTGCATCCCGTTTGGCGCGACCTCGAGGCCATGCGGCAGACGGCACGAGCTCTCGGCGAGGGGCTTTTCGAGGCGCGCGCACCAACCATGCGCAGCAGCGCTTTCGGGCCGCTCGCCGAGACGCTCAATGGCATGGCGGAACGTATCCAGCGGCTGATTGCCACGCAGAAGGAATTGTCGAGTGCCATTTCGCATGAGTTGCGCACGCCCATCGCGCGTATTCGTTTTGCCCTCGAGATGCTGGCCGCTTCCGAAGTGCCGGCCGATCGCGAGCGTCTGTGGCGTACGATGGAGGCGGACCTCGATGAACTCGACGGCCTGATCGACGCCAGTCTGACCTATGCGCGTTTCGGCCGTGAGCAACCTGATCTGCAGCTCACGGCCGTGGAGTTGGCTGCGTGGCTTGACGAGCAGGTGGAGGCCAGCCGCTTGCTGGAAGGTAAGCTCGACCTGCAGGTCGATACCGCGAGCTTGCCGTCGATGCTCTACGTCGAGCTCGATCGCCGGACGATGCCGCACGCGATTTCCAATCTGCTGCGCAACGCCATGAAGTATGCGCAAGGGAAAATCAGGATCAGTGCACAGGTGAACGGCGAGCAAATCCTGGTGCATGTCGACGACGACGGAATCGGCATTCCAGCGGACGAGCGTGAAAGGGTTTTTTCGCCGTTCACCCGCCTCGACCGATCGCGCGACCGGTCCACCGGCGGTTACGGCCTTGGCTTGGCGATCGTGCAGTTGGTCATGGAGCAACATCGCGGCCATGCCAGTGCCGCGGAGTCGCCGCTTGGCGGTGCCCGTTTCACGCTCGCCTGGCCGCTGTCACAAAGAGTCACCGAAAGCTGACGCAATGACTGCAGACGGGTGCGTTGCGTATCACTATCATCAGCGCCTGCTCCTAAATCGCGACGAAGGAAGACCAAATGAACGAATTCAAACTCAGCTGCGAGCGGTTCTTTGCCGCCACACGCCAACATTTCTTCGTATGCGAAGCCGCTTGCGTGTGCCACTTGGCCGTTGATGGCGACTTTCATTCGGCTGACTGCGGGGCGACGCGCCAGTATGCGCCAGCCGGCAATTGAACGTTTTGGCTGAACCCTCGGCATCTATCCCGATTTCCGAAGGTGTCGGCATATTCGTCGGGATCGTCGCCTGGGATGTCCTCAGCGCTGGCGAGATGGAGCTGCTCAAGGCATTGCTGATCTCCGCTGGAGGGACCGCGGTCTGGTACGGCGCCCGCTGCTGGCAATGCAGCCGCCGCAAGCGTCGTTGAAACGAAAGACCTCCTGCCTTATCTGATTCCATGACCATGGGGTTTGTATCCCGCAGCGTTTACGTTGCGGGATGTTTTTGGTAGGCGCATTCTCGCACTTCTCGCGCCTGTGCCATCAGGCTTGATCGGTGGCGGCCGGCGAGGCAGGCGCCGTCGCTGTTGGATAGCCGCCAATCAGTCGCACCTCGCGTTGCGGGAAGGGAATCTGGATACCGTGCTCCCGGAACGCCCGCCAGATGGCGAGGTTGATCGCCGAGCGGATACTGCCGGTACCGTTCTGGGGGTCGGCGATCCAGAAATTCAGGTCGAGATTGATGCCGCTCTCAGCGAAAGCCATCAACAGAACCTGCGGTGTCGGTTCGGCGAGCACTCTTTTATTAGCCAGCGCCGCTTCGTGCATCAGACGCATGGCGATGTCGAGATCCGTGCCGTAGGCGACCTGAACCGTAAGAACGAAGCGCACGCGTGAATCAGTGAAGGATTCATTGCGCACGATGTTCGACACCAGGTACTCATTGGGGATGATCACCTCAGTGCCGGTCAGCGTGCGCACCACCGTGTAGCGGGCAGTGATCTGGGTGACGACGCCGGTGGTCAGCGGATCGATGGCCACCACATTGCCAATGCGAATCGAGCGGTCGAGCAGAATGATGAAACCGCTGACGTAATTGCTGGCAATTTTCTGCAGGCCCAGGCCAAGGCCGACCGCCAGCGCTCCGCTGAATACCGACAGGGCGGTGATGTCAATGCCGACGATGGACAGGCTGAGCAGCAGGGCTAGCACCGACAGCAGCGCCTTGACCAGCCGGCCGAGCACGACTCTGATGCTGGCGTCGAGCGTTTCTCTGGCCATCAGGCGGGCTTCGATGATCCCGGAGATCCAGAGCGCGAGCAGCACGGTCACGAAAATCGTCACCAGACCGTTGCTGAGCGTCCACAAATCGAGCTTCTGCTTGCCGACATGGAAGCTCACCTGCTCGAGGATGCCGATCAGTGGCGCTGCAAGTCCGGTGAGATAAAGCGCCAGACCGATCCAGATGCTGGTCGCGATCAAGCGCTCGGAAGTGGCGAGGAAGCTGCTCGGCGCAAAGGCGTGGTGCACGACGTAGATCGCCGCGCGTACCAGGGCCATCGATAGCAGGAGGGGCACGGCCAGGTCGAGCAGGCTGACCGGCCCGAGTTCCCAATGGCGGAAGATCTTCCGGACGATTAGTACCAGCAGCAGCGACAGCAGCGGAAAAGCGATGCGTTTCAGGCTGCCCGTCCCGAAGGCGCGCAGAATGCCGTGATCGGCGCTTGATCGCGCGTGTTTCTGCCGCAGCACGTAGCGCGCCAGGCCCAGGGCGACGAGCAGGCATATCGCCAGGGCCATGACTTGCCAAAGAAAGCCCGGATCCTGGAAATCGCGCCAGAGGTCCCGAAAGAGGCGCGCAAAAGCCGCCGTGCCGTCGGCGACCTGCTTGATTGCCTCGCTACTCGCCAGTTTCGTTGTCTCGTTCATTGCCGCTCCATAGCTGCCGCATAGAAAGCATCGGTGTCATGGCGGTGCGGCAGCAAGCGCAGCTGCTCGCCGCAGTCGATGGCAATATCCTGCTTGGCGAGGATTTCCTGGGCCGAGCAGAGCACGAAGTCCGGGTGTCGCTCCAGAAATGCGCGCACGATGGCCTGATTCTCTTGCTCGAGCAGGCTGCAAGTTGCGTAAACCAGGCGCCCTCCGGTCTTCACCAGACTGGCGGCGGCGGACAGGATCGCCGCCTGCTGGGCGCCCAGTTCGGCGACGCTTGCCGGCGTTTGCCGCCACTTCAGGTAAGGGTTGCGGCGCAGTGTGCCGAGGCCGGAGCAGGGCGCGTCGACCAGGACGCGATCGAGCTTTCCTGCCAGACGCCGAATCTTCATGTCGCGCTCGGAGTCGATGCGTACCGGATGGACGTTCGACAACCCCGAGCGAGCCAGGCGGGGTTTCAGGCGGGCCAGCCGATGTTCGGCAACGTCGAAAGCGTAGAGTCTTCCCTGCGAGCGCATCAGGGCGCCGAGCAGCAAGGTCTTGCCGCCAGCGCCGGCGCAGAAGTCGGCGACCATTTCGCCCCGTTTGGGTTGCAGCAGAAAGCCAAGCAGCTGACTGCCTTCGTCCTGGACCTCGATGCTGCCGTCGACGAACAAGGGGTGCCTTGACAGCGCCGGCTTGCCGGCCACGCGGATGCCGAGCGGGGAGTAGCGGCAGGCTTCGGCGTTCAGCCCGTCGGCACGCAGCCGTTCGAGAACTTCCTCGCGCCCGCTCTTCAGGGCATTGACGCGCAGATCCAGGGGCGCAGGCTGATTGAGTCCGGCAAGCAGCGGCTCGATTTCGTCGGCGGCGAATTGTTCGCTGAGCAGCGCATGCAGCCAGTCGGGCAGATCCAGGCGTACAGCTGCTGGCAACTCGCTGATTTGCACTGCCTTCGCGTGCGCCAGCCAGTGACTCTCGGCCTCGTTCAGCACCGCTGCAAGTTCGCGCCGGTTCATGCCGTGTAGGCAGGCCAGCGCGGCAAGCAACAAGCGGCGTGAGGTCAGCTCGCCGGCGCAACGCGCGGACAGGGAGCGTTTGCGGCGCAGCACGGTGAACACGGCGTCGGCGACGAAGCCACGGTCGGCGTGGCCGAGTTCGCGATGCTGGCGGAAATAGTCGGCAACCACTCGATCGGCGGCGAACTCCGAGCGCAGCAGTTCCGAGAGCAGCTTCTGGGCATGATGGAAAATGGCCGGGGTGAAACGGGCCGCTGTGGAGTGCGCCGGTGTGATGCGGTCCGGGCTCACTCGGGCTGCGGCAGTACGCACGCTCATGGTTCCTCTCCTAATTCGATGGCCGTCGCGATTTCGACGAAAACGGCGCCCTTGTGGTCGGTATGCAGGACCTTCACCGGCAGCAGCGAGCGATCGTAGGCCAGCCACAGTTCGGTCGGCGAAGGGCCGGCGACACGCAGGTGCAGCGAGCGGAAGGTGCCGGCCGGGGTCTCGATGTCCTCGTCGCCAACGACCTCGAAGCGGTACTGCTCGTACTTCTTGCCGGTGGCTACGGACAGGGTCGTACCGCTGGCCAGATCGGGCAGCAATCCCAGCTGGTAATGAAAGGAGAGCAGATCCTGTGCGCCCGCGCTGAGCGCCTGCGGCGGCTTCTGGCCGACGCGCACCTGCATTTGCCGCCAGTCGAACTCGGCCTGCTCGCCGGTGGCGCGGCCCTTGTTGCGATTGCTGAAACGTTCGGGAACCAGTCCCGCGGCGGTCAGCGTGCCACGGCTTTCGAGTTCGATCCGAAGGGGTTTGAAAAGCGCCACCAGGCCGTTGGTTTCGGTCACCGCGGTGATCCGGTAGGCACCGTCGACGACTACCCAATCATGTGTCGACTGGCCGATCATGAAGCCCTGATCGCCGCGGTCGACGCGGTAGCGAATCATCCCACGTGCCGGCAGCCGGGGCGCTGCAGGCGTGTCAGGCAGGCTTTCGGCAGTAGCTACAGGCGTCGCCAAGGCGAGCGGGCCGATCGGCTCTGCGCTCGGCTCGGGGATTGCGTCGGCGAGTGTCGTCGGTGACTCGAGTACGCTCAACACGGGGCTTGGTGGTGGTGACGGCCGAGCTGTCCGCAATTGGCGGCGCTTTGCCGGCCTTTTTCTGACAGCCGTCACAGCGGGTTTTGACGGCGGTTCGAGCGGTGCTTCGATTGACGGTGGAGGTTTGAGCTCGGCGAGTAGCGGCGGTGGCTCAAGGAAAGGTGGCAAATCGAACTCCGGAGCGAAGAGCAACAGGGCATGCACACCGAGCGAGGTCGCGACGGCGATGAGCAGGGCAATCGGCATCGGCTGGCCGCTTCACCCCGCGATGGTCTGCGGTGCGATCAGGGCGCCGCTGCTGGCTTGTGGTGCGTCGAGGACGACGCGCCCAGCCTGCAGACGCAGACGCCCTTCGGCAAACCAGCGCACTGCAAGTGGATAGACCTGATGCTCCTGAGCCAGGACCCGCGCGGCGAGCGTGTCCTCGTCGTCGCCGTCGATTATCGGTACCGCGGCCTGGACAATGATCGGGCCGTGGTCAAGGTCGGGGGTCACGAAATGTACCGTGCAGCCGTGAATGCGGACGCCTTCGTCGAGCGCGCGTCGGTGGGTGTGCAGGCCGGGAAAGGTCGGCAACAGCGAAGGATGGATATTGATAAGTCGACCTTCGTAGTGGCGGACGAAGGCCTCGCCGAGAATCCGCATGAAGCCTGCGAGGACCACCAGGGCGGGCGCGAAAGCGTCGATCGCCGCGGCCATTGCCGTGTCGAAGTCTTCGCGCCTGGCGAACTGGCGGTGGTCAATGACGGCGGTCGGCACGCCGTGCGCGGCCGCTGTTTCGAGTCCGCCCGCGTCGGGGCGATTGGCTAGGACAGCAGCGATGCGCACCGGCAGGCTGCCGGCGCCGACCGCGGCGAGCAGCGACGCCATATTGCTGCCGCGTCCGGAGATGAGGATGACGACTGAGATCATGGGCAGGTCTCGCTTCGGCTCCAGGTGAGCGGCGGTTGGCAGGCGTGGTGGCGCAGGCTGTGTGCTCTCGGGCCGTGGAGCCGTCGCTGCACAAGGCTAGGCGATGAATCATGGAAGCGGGCAGACATGTCCAGGAGGCCTTGGCCTGTGCTTCGCCTTTCGGTGTTGCAGCCAGCCGACGAGATTGAAGTGACGGTAAGGCGCGATTCTACCGGAAGCCACGCCGCGTCGCTGTGCTGCTTGCTGGACGGCAGCTTGTGGTGGGGCGACGGACGCTGTCGCGCACAGGTCAGTACGGGCGCGGCTCGCCTGGCGGGCGGGTCTTGAAGCGGCGATGGACCCAGTAATACTGCTCCGGCATGGTGCGTACGGCGGCTTCGATCCAGGCGTTCATGCGCCGGGTATCGGCCTCGAGGTCGGCGCTTGGAAAGTCTGACCAGGGCTCGCCGACCTCGACTGCGTAGCCTGCGCCCCCGGGCAGGATGCGCGTCACGCAGGGAACGACGGTGGCGCCCGCCAGGCGCGCCAGCCGCGCCAGGCCGGTGATGGTCGCCGTCTGAACACCGAAAAAGGGGACGAAAATCGACTCCTTGCTGCCGAAATCCATATCCGGCAGGTAGTAGAGCGGCCGGCCCGACTTCATTGCCCGGACGCTGGCGCGTACGCTTTCCTGGCGCGAGAGCAGCAGTTGATCGCCAAAGCGCAGGCGACCTCGGTGCAGGAGGCCGTCGAAGACCGGGTCGGACTGCACGGCGTAGATGCTTGCGCTGTCGAAGCGCATGGCGATCGCCGCCCCGCCCGCGTCGAGCCCGACGAAATGCGGCGTCAGCATCAGCACCGGCCGACCGGCGTCGAGCAGCTTGCGCATGTGCTCTTCGCCGCTGACCCGCAGGAGCGGCGCCAGACGTTGCGGACTCGCCCACCACAGTAGCGAACGCTCGAGCATGCTGCGGCCGAGCACCTTGAAATGTTCCTTCGCCAGGCGCCGCCGCTGAGCTTCGTCGAGTTCCGGGAAACACAGGCGTAGGTTCACCAGCACGATGTGCCGGCGCCGGCCGGCCAGACCGAACAGCAGCATGCCAAGCATCCTGCCGAGAAAGGCCAGGGCCGCGAGCGGTAGGAAATGCAGCAGCCACAGCAGGGCGACGAGCAAACGACTCAGCATCGAGGCGATGCTCGTGAGTCGGCGGTGGATTGGCGCAAGTGAACTCGAGACAAGGGGGGCATCAGCTGAAGGGAACGGCGACGCGAGGCATCGCCGATCGGATCGGCGGGCCAACAAAGAGGGACAAGGAGCAGTATTGTATCCTCTTAACGCCGCCCCACCGGCTGCGCTATGGTGGAGCGCAGGTACTACAGATGATACTTATCAACAGCGCGTACGAGCAGGTGGCGTCGGGCGCGTCGTGCGTGCGCCGCGACGCCGGTCTTGCTTAGCCGGTTCGGCGACGACGCACGGTCAAGAGCAGCAGGCCAAGGCCGAGAAGCCCGACGACGCTTGGTTCTGGCACCGCGCTGACCATGGGAGAGTTGGGAATTCCACCCAGAGGAAATGCCGGATCGCCCGTTCTGGGAGGAAGAAACTGCCACGAGGCCTGGTAGGGTGCGGCAGTCTCATCGAAATCGGCGATGAAGGAAAAGCCCGACAATTCGTCACCGGGCTCAATTGACTCGCCGAAGCTTCCGTCGCAACCATCAACCACCTCGGTCGCTGCTCCGAAGAACGCTTCCGGTTGGCTACCGCCACACCAGTACCAGTGCAGCACTTGAGACACTGTAGTGAAAGGACTGCTAGCGCCCGCATACCACGGGTCCGCAGGATCTTGCCAATTGGCCACGCCGCCCCAGCCGGTAAAGGGATTGGGGGTGCCTACGTCCTCGATGGCGTGCGCCCAGCCCGCAGGCGACATGATGCTGGTAATTCCCGCATCACTGAACCAGGGCAATTCCCAGTCAATGATGAACGGTCGAAAATCCGGTCCGCCGTCTTCCTCGCTGGTGTTGTGGACCGTGTAGTTGTAGGTCCAGGTTCCGTTGCCGTTGTCGGCCACCGCATCGGTGACCTGAGAACTTCGTGTCCAGCCGCCGGCAGCACCGGCGCTGGCGGGTTGGGCGATGGTCAGGCCGAGCGCGAGCAGCGTCGCAGGCAGGACCGCCGATCGGAAAAGGCGGTTGAAGAGTGCACAATCACGCATGGGAGAACTCCTTGTGAAAGGTGAAGGCGACGATTGAGACGACGCATCCTTCGGGAAAGCAAAGAATAAGCCATGTAATACAAATCAATGGTTTATATGAATTGTCGAAGAGGGGCTTGGGTGGGGTGTAAAAAAGATCGACACGACCGACAGGGCACGCCCTTCGTCTGCCGGGTTTTCGGTGCGGCCGGTCGAGGATGACGGAGGGAGGGGGAGGGAGGTCGACCGGGGCGATTCGTGCGATCATTGGACTTCCTTTTGCCGAGACTAGACATGCCCGTCACCCGCCGCCGCCTCCTGGCTGCTTTCGGTTCGTCGCTGATCGCAGCGCTCGCCGCGTGGTGGTGGTGGCCGCGGAAGGTCGAACCGCCGACGGTCGAATCGACCCCGGCGGCAAGCGGGAATGCCGGTTTTCGTGCCTGGATCGATACGCTGGTACCGGCCGAAGCTGATTTCCCCGGCGCTGTCGCGCTCGGCGTTGCCGAGCGGATGCAGGAACTGATCGGCGAGCAGCCGGCTTACGCGGCGCTGACACGGGCCGCTCTCGAATGGCTGGACGAGCGCGCACGCGCGCAAGGCGGCAATGGTTTTGCCACGCTGCCGGAAGTTGACCGCCAGTCGATCGTCAGCGCCGCGCTTGCCAGTGCCCCGGGTTCGACGCCGCGGACTTTCTTCCAGGCGACTCTCGACGACGCCTTGTTCCATACCTATGCCGACGAGAGCGCCTGGGTGAATCTGGGCTATGCCGGGCCACCGCAGCCAATTGGTTTTCCCGACCAGCAACGGCCGCCAGGGAGGGGCTGATGGAAGCCGATGTGGTCATCGTCGGCGCCGGCGCAGGCGGGGCGGCCTGCGCCTGGGCGCTGGCCAGTCACGGGGTTCGCGTTCTGTTGCTCGAATCGGGTGGAGAGTACCTGCCGGCGCATGACAATCGGCTGCATCTTGCTGATTGGGAGCAGCACCCGTTTCCGGATGACGACAAGCACACCCTGCCGTATCGTTTCGGGCCACTGCAGCCGCTGCAGCTGCAGTGGGACCAGCTGCGCTCCTGGAGTCACGTCTTCGGGCGCAGGGTGGGCGCGAATCGGCGGGCCCAGAAATACCACCATGTCCGTGGCGTCGGCGGCAGCACGCTGCATTTCTCGGGCGAGGCGCACCGATTGAACCCGGCGGCAATGCAAATGCACACGCGCTTCGCTGTTGCTGCCGACTGGCCGCTCACTTATGAGCAGCTCGAACCGTTTTACGTCATCGCCGAGCAGCTGATCGGCGTCGCGGGAGATTCGCACGATCCACTGCGTCCGCGCAGTCGCGACTACCCGTTGCCGGCACATGACCACAGCTACGCCAGCCAGAAGATCGGGCTCGGCTGCCGGAAGTTGGGCATGAGCTGGACTGCGAACCCGTTGGCCATCCTGTCGCGTCCCTGGCAAGGGCGGCCTGCCTGCAACTACTGTGGGCAATGTGCGCGTGGCTGTCCGCGTGGCGACAAGGGGACTGCCGACCTGACCTTCGTCGCTCGGGCCGTTGCAACTGGCAACTGCCTTCTGCGCAGCGGTTGCCACGTTTCCGGGATCAAGCCGGGCGGCGATGACCGCGTCGAGCAGGTCCGCTGGATCGACGTGCAGGGAGCCGAGCACGCCGTCACGGCGCGCGTTCTGATCATCGCCTGCGGTGCCGTGCAAACACCGCGACTGCTGTTGTCGGTGAACGATGCGGCTGCTCCGCGTGGGCTCGCCAACGAATCGGGTCAGGTCGGCCGCAACTTCATGGAAACGCTTGCCTGGGGTAGCAGTGCGCTGCATCCCGAGGCGCTCGGCAGCCATCGCGGCGTGCCGGCCGACGGTATCTGCTGGGATTTCAACGCCCCTGACGCCGTGCCGGGGGCGCCCGGTGGCGTACGTTTCAACGTCGGCATGGCCGAGGCCGACCTTGCTGGCCCGATCAACTACGCGCGGCGTGTGGCTGCCGGCTGGGGACACGTGCACCGGGCGAACATGAAGAAGAGCTTTGGGCATGTGCTTTCGGTCGGCTCGATTGGCGAATTCCTGCCCAACGACGGCAGCTACATCGATCTCGATCCCGGTGCCCCGGATCAGTACGGTCAGCCGGTGGCGCGCATCTTCAGCCGCGTCGACGAGCCGGAACTGCGCAGACTGGATTTCATGGCCAGGAAGTGCCGCGAGATCCTTGCCGCGGCAGGTTGCGACAGGCCCTTCGAGGAATTCGGGACCTACGACACTTTCAGTGCTACGCACGTCTTTGGTAGCTGCCGCATGGGCCGCGATGCGCGCAGTTCGGTGGTCGATGAAAACTGCCGCAGCCACCGTTGGCGCAACCTGTACATTGCCGACGCGAGCGTTTTTCCCAGTAGCGGCGGCGGTGAGTCACCCTCCCTGACGATCGCCGCTCTGGCCATTCGGGTCGGTGCGCATGTTCGTGATCGGCTGGCGGCACGCGAACTCTAGGGGCAGGTGGCCGGAGCTCGTCGCGTCGCCGTTGGTCGCGTCGTCCATACCCCAACAGCAACTCTCGGCGCGGAACGGACGGTGACGATCTCCGCGCGAAGATTGCATTGGTGCGATTCCGGTGTTTGCCACCACCCCGCCTGGCGAGGATTGTCATGGGTGGAACTTCGAGATTGACGCCGTTTGCTGGCGCCTCATATACTCTTGCCGCCGTGAACCTCACTATTCGTTGCGGCGGGCTTAACGACCAGAGCGCTTTTGTCGCGTAAGCGACTCACGAACCGCGCTTTTCCCCCCGCGGGAGAGGCGATCTGGCTGACGCCATCTTATGACTCAAGTCCCGCCGCCAAGACCTTTGAATGTCCCCAGACTGGTTCGCCTGCTAACTGAGCTTGAGGTTGCCGATGGCGCGGTTTCGCATCAACATTTTTCTGAACGGCTTGGGCGACTGATCAATCTGCCGGACTCGATCGCTCTGTCGAGGGTGCATGGACGGCTTGCAACGATGACATCCGAGATTGGCAAAGAGACAGATGCCACAGAGCCGACGGAGTCGATCGTAGCGGAGTTTCTCACGGTGCGCACGAAGCTCGTGGAATCCATCGTCAACAGCTTTAGTCACGGTGCCGGTGCGTCGTGGCTCGGCTTTCCGAAGGTGACCGCGAGTACGCCGGCGGAAGAGCTGACGAGCTATAAGCGCTACCAGCAGTTCTATGCGAATCAGCAAAGGGAGATCGCTCTCAGAATTAACACGCTCAGGGCCAATGTGCGGCTGGCCGTCTCGGGGCGTTCATCCAGGCTCGCCCGGCTGGTCGTCCTCGATAGCGGGCTGGATGAGGCCTTTTCTGCTCCTGCCCAGAAACTGTTTGCGGAAGTCCCACGGCTGCTCGGAAAGCGCTTTGACGATTTGTACCAGAGCCATCTGGAAACGATTGCCGGCGGTGAGGCCGACGATGATCCGCAGTTGTGGAGTCAAGCGGGAGGCTGGCTTGCGCAGTTTTCCGGTGAAATGCAAGAGGCACTGCTGGCCGAGCTTGAAGCTCGCTTGCAGCCGGTTCTTGGACTCATGGAAGCACTTAAGGAAGAGGGTGAGAGCGTTTGATAAGTAGACTGCTTTTTGCGATAGCATTTTTGTTGGGAGCCGCGGCGATCGCTTCGATGGGGCTGACGTTCGTCGCTTCCGATCCCTTGGGCCTGGTCGTGACCGTGGTGATTGGCGGCGTCTATGGGATTGGCTTCATCGAGATTCTGCAGTTCCGGCGAGCGACGTCGACGCTCTCGACTGCGCTGTCGGGATTGTCCGGGACGACGCCGGAAGTGGGTCCTGGTTTTCTTGAGCAGTGGCTGGCCAGGCTGCATCCGTCGCTGCAGAACTCGGTGCGGCTGCGTATCGAAGGCGAGCGTGTTGGGCTGCCGGCTCCCGTGATTACCCCCTATCTGGTGGGCCTGCTGGTCATGCTGGGCCTATTCGGAACCTTCCTGGGCATGGTCGCGACCCTGCAAGGGGCCGTATTTGCGCTTGAAGGAACGACTGAGCTACAGGCCATTCGCGCCGGTCTGGCTGCTCCCATCAAAGGCCTCGGGCTCGCTTTCGGCACCTCCGTGGCCGGGGTGGCGGCGTCCGCCATGCTCGGCCTGAGTGCCACCATCAGCCGACGCGACCGAATGTCTGCGACCAGGCAGCTTGATGGCCAGGTGGCCACTGTTTTCCGGGAGTTTTCTCTGGCGTACAGCCGGCAACAGGCTTTCAAGGCCGTGCAAGCGCAAGCCAAGGCGCTTCCCGAAGTTACGGAAAGACTGCATGTTCTCGCGGCCGTATTGGAGCGCATGGGTGAACAGCTGGGAGAGAAGTTGATTGCCAACCAGGAGCGCTTTCACCAATCCGCAAGCAGCAGCTATTCCGAGCTCGCCAGCTCGGTCGACCGGTCCCTCAGGGAAAGTGTCGCCGCGAGCGGTCGCCAGGCAATCGAGAGTGGACGGCTGCTGGGCGAGAGTATCCGACCACTGATCGAGGGTTTGGTTACGAACATCGGCGCTGAAACGCAAAGAACGCATCAGCACCTGACCCTCACCGCTCAGCAGCAACTTGAGGGCCTGACAAGCTCCTTCCTGGATTCCTTCGATAAGCGCTCAACGGCTTGGGCAGAAGGCCAGAAGCTGGCCGACAGGGAGCGACTCGAAATTTGGACTTGTTCCTTCGCACAGGCCAGCGAGCGCTCTTGCGCTCAGCACCAGGCCTTGTCGGACTTGATGCAGCAGACGGCCAGTGAAATGGCAGCTACTGCCCGGGCGACTTCCTGCGGCATGCTCGCTGAAGTGAGCGCTCTCTTGCAGTCCTCCGAGGCCTTGATCGAGACCAGGATTAATGCCGAAGCCTCATGGTTGCAGGGCCATGGCGAGCGAATGAATGCGCTGATCGCGACCCTGAAGGCGGAACTGCAGGCACTCAGGAACGAGGAAGAACGTCGCGGCCAGGCCGCTGTTGCCAGCCTGGCTGGTCTGCAGTCGACGGTGGCGGCACAATTGGCGAGCCTGGGGAACTCACTCGAAGAGCCCATGACCCGACTTATTCAGACGGCCTCCGAAACCCCGCGTGCTGCCGCCGAAGTGATTGCTCATCTTCGTCGCGAGATGTCGAACAATATCGACCGTGACAACGTTCTCCTCGCGGAGCGGCAGCGGATCATGAGCGAACTCGGCAGCTTGGCGACCTCACTGCAACAGGTCAGCAGCGGGCAGCGAGAGGCGGTCGAGGCATTGCTTACCTCATCGGCCACCCTGCTGGAGGATGTGGGTTCGCGATTTTCCGGGCAGGTGGAATCGGAAGTGTCGAAGCTCTCCCGAATCGCCGAAAGTCTGGCTGGCAAAGCCGCACAGATTGCCGATGATTTTGCCGGGAGTGCGATAGAAATGTCGAGTCTCGGGGAAGCATTTACACTCGCTGTCGGTCTGTTCAATGAATCCAATGGCAAGCTCGTCGAAAGCCTTGATCACATCGAGCAATCGCTGACGAAAGCGACGACGCGCAGCGATGAGCAACTGGCCTACTACGTGGCACAGGCCCGGGAAATCATCGATCACAGCATGCTTTCCCAGAAGGAGATTTTCGAGGAGCTGCGCCAGCTTCGCCGTCCTGGAAAGCGCGCTTCCGAGCCCGTGCGGGAAGAGGTCGGGTGATGGAAGAACTGGAAGATGGGTTCTCCGAGAAAACTCCGATCTGGGCAATTTTTGGTGACCTGATGTCGGCTCTTGTCGGCGTCTTCGTCCTGCTTCTGGTGTGGGCGTTGGGATTTCAGCTGGAGCTTGCGCAGTCACTGGAACGGGAAGTCGAGAAGCGCCAGGCGGAGGAGCAGCGGCGAATGGCGCTCGAACAAGCGCTGGCCGATCCCTTGGCCGCGGGACGGGTGACCCTGCGCGACGGTCGCATCGGTATCAGTGGCAGCGTCCTGTTTTCCCTGAATTCCGACGAGTTGCAGCCGGAAGGACGGGAATTGCTGCGCACTCTGGTGGTTCCGCTCAAGGTCTATCTGGACCAAAGAGATCAGCTATTGATGGTCAGCGGCTTCACCGACGACCTGCCGATTCAACAAGGTAACCATCGCTACAGTGACAACTGGCAATTGTCGGCGGAACGAGCGCTCACCGTGACCCGGGCATTGATCGAAGACGGCATGCCGCCAGCAATGGTCTTCGCAGCGGCGTTTGGCGCACAGCAACCAGTCGTTTCCAATCAAGACGAGAAGGGCCGCTCGCAGAATCGTCGCGTCGAGATGGCGCCCGTGCCGCGTGCCAACAAGCAAGGAAGCGAAGCAAAGTCGTCGCATGACGGATAGGGGCGCCGATAGTGCTTCCGACCGCCTGCAAGCTGCGACGCCGCTGAGCTTGTCAAAAATGGGCGCTGCCGATGCCTGGGGGGGGATTGTTGATCTGAAGCGAAGCGGCGCCGACAAGTTCGATCCGGTTCGCTTCAGAGTGATCGAATCGATGGCCGCGAGAGCTGCGGAGCAAAGGGAATCGGTTCGCCTGATCCTGGAAAGCAAGGTCCGCAGTGCACTGGCTGACTACCAGGAGGACTTCGCACGCGCACACGAAGCTGCCGCGATGATCGCCGCACAATTCCCCGAGTCCGTCGCAATTGTTCGTTCCTTACTCGAGGAGGGGAACGTTCGCGCGGTGCAGCGACTGGTGCTCAAGCTGAAAAAACAAAAGGGCACGGAGGAGGGTGCCTCGGCAGTCAGTGCTCTTGCCAAGTTAACGACGCAGATTGGCCAGAGTTCGTTTGGCTGGGTTGAGGAAGAGAGCGATGTCTCTCTTGTCGACCTGTTGCGCCGACAGGAAGACGCGCTGCTGCAGTCCTCCGCGCTAGCGACATCGTCGCCACCATCCAGTGTTCCGGTGGCGTCGGACAAGGTGCGTCGCCAGCGTCCTGGCGACCGAGGCAGCAGTAATCGGGCAAAGGAATTGACTTCTGCGCGACAGTTGCGCGAGCTCCTGGAGAAACACGGTTCCGACAAGCGGGTAAAGCGGGCAATCAGCGAAGGCCCTGAGGCCCCAGGTCCGCTAAATCCGCAGGCCCTGGTGATACGCTCACTGGAGACTCTGCGGGAGTTGTCTCCGGATTACCTCGGCCGCCTTGTCGCCTATGCGGATACGCTCCTGTGGCTGGAGCAGGCCGGCGAAAAGAGTAGGCTTGGCAACCAGAAAGGGAAAAAGGGAAAGGCCAAATGAAACTGAGATTGTCGGCTGCTTAGCGCTTCGCGGGCTTCTTCTCGATGCGCCAGCGTGGCCGTCTGGGAATTTCAACTTTTTGGTGGAGGAGGGCATGGCTGCAGCGCAGGCAAGTCGTGTCTTGCGCGCAGGGCAAAGAGTGCTCGTCGGCAATCACCGCTGTCGGCGATCTCCGGCCGGAGCTGCTGCGCAAGTATGCCCTTGTTCTGCGCACTGGCCGATGTCGCCACGGTCGAGGATGGCCCCCAAGCGCAATCGGAGCCAACATACGACTGCGACCAGCGCATCGCCTGATAGGTGCGGCAGCATGCAGGCGCGCAGGTGCTGAGCGGGGCGAAGCTCGGACGACTCGGCAAGGGCCGCCGTTTCGAGATTGACGTCCCTTCATGGAGGCTCATATGCTTTCCGTTCTCCCGTTGGGTGTCCTATCCTTCGCAAGCGAATACTATGGCTGGACTTGGCTCTGCGCGCCGCGATATTGCCGAACTGCGTGCCGACCTGCGTACCGAACTGCGTGCCGACCTGCGTACCGAACTCCGGTTGAGGCCTTCCGCCACGGGCCGTGCGTCCACACCGGAACCAGGATCACGGCCCGTGAGGAGCACACTACTTCGAGATGCCTGCGTTTGCGCGCGACGCGTCGAACATGCTGGCTTGTGCATTCCAATGGCGGCAGCGACGCTCCCACCTTCTAGCCCTGTGACAGGCGTTGGCGGGCTCGCGGCTGCGGTGTGGGCGGATTAATGGGCCTGGTAGGCCAACTACGCGTCAACCTGCGGTCGGCACGGATGCTTTACCAGCGCCTGCGCGATCGTGGTCATGGACGAGTGGGGACCGTCGTGTGGCGCTTGCCGCAGGCCGTCGCGGTGCGTGCCTACCGGAAGCTGGCCTATGCGATCAACGACGGCGTGCTCCAGCGCTGGGTGACGCCGGGGCGCTTTCGGCGCTTCCAGAGCGGTCTGGCCGATTGCCTGGGCGGGCACTTCTACGTGATCGTGATGCCGCAAACGCTGCATTTCTTGTTGCCCTGCCTGCGCTTGGTCAACAACGACCTGCGTGTCATCCTGTTGCTCAACGGCGCCCACCGCTGGGAGGCTGACCTGCTTCGTGCCCATTGGCCGCATCTGCCGCAATTCCGGGTTGCCACTATGCCGAACTCCAGCGCAGGCCACGGGTCGATGATCAACATGCTGTTGCGCCACAACCCGCGCGACTTCGGTCTGTTAGACCATGATCTCTACCTGTTCGACAAGACGGTGCTGACGCAGCTTCTATTCGCCGACGAGGAGTTCTTGCTGTGCCTGCTGAGTGATGCCAGCGCTGACGGCAAGTGGGTCTACCCGCTGACCCATTTCCTGTACTTTCGGGTGGAGGTCTTCAGGTGCCTGATGGCGAAATACGGTGTGGGTGCTCAGAGTTACCGCCAAGTTCCCGAACCAGCGCGAAGCCGGCTCGCCGCCCTGGGGCTGAACGACGGTGCAGCGATGAAGAGCTACCACGACTTCTACGACACGCTGCACGTTCTGCTCGCCTTGGCCTATGGCGAAGGCTTCAGCCTCGGGCAGATCGAGCTGGCCACGGACGACGGTGTGTATCACGTCGGTGGCACCAGCATCGGTACGCACCATACTAAGGACCTCGCCCATTTGTACATCCAGCTTCGCTTCCTCGAACTCGCCGGTGAACCGCAGCTTCGACGCCGCTACGCTGCGCTCACGGCACCATTCACTTCCGCGTCAGAACTGCGCAAACGACTTCCGGAAACGCCGCAGACCATGCACCAGATGCTGGTCGTCGACAGGCTCATTGACCGTTTGCAGTGTGCCTTGGCACGCGAAAAGTCCGCCGCGAGCTGCTGAGCTCCCGGATTCCTGCGCCACAGACATGTGTGCTCGGGCCGCCAGCTTGCCGAAGCGCGGCTGGAGGTCCGTTCCATGCCACGCCCTTCCAGCGTCACACAAGCGCTTGCGCAACCGCCAATTCTTCAGACCGCAGTGGTGCCTGCCCCTGTGCGGCACTGCGCAGTTCCTTCGACGGCCCGCCGCGCGCGACGAGGGCGGCGAAGCGTCGCGCCATGCCGATCACGCGGCCCGGGATCCGCAAGAGCAGCGTCCTGACAATGAACTCGCCGATCAGCTGAAAAACCAGAATTTGGGTGATGGCGCCAATCATGGTGACGGTTTCCGTGGGGCGGTGACGTCGTCGCCGCCAGCGGAGTGGACGCGTTTGAAGGACGATTCGCCAAGGCGACGCCACCAGCGGGCGTGACTGCACTCTCTGGTCACGCCACGCAAGCGGCTGGGGCGGCAGGCCTGTCGGAAGGCGAGGCGGCGCCTACGGCCGCGCAATCACGCCGACGGCCGCCCCTGGTCGCGGGACCGCCGCCAGGCTGCCGGCCGTCAGGACCCTGAGATAGCGGGGGCAAAATCCCCTTTGAACGCGTTATGGCAAACGACAGTGAAATCAATTATGCTGGTCTCTCCAAAACACGAATAAACATGGAGTTCGTAGCATGAATAATAAAGGGCAACTTTTACAAGACCCGTTTCTCAATACCTTGCGGCGCGAACGGGTTCCAGTTTCGATCTATCTGGTCAATGGCATCAAGCTGCAAGGGCAGGTTGAATCCTTCGATCAGTATGTCGTCCTGCTCAAGAACACTGTTACCCAGATGGTATACAAACACGCGATTTCGACGGTTGTGCCGTCGCGTCCAATCACCATCCAGCAGGACGCCAACAGCGAGGGCTGATCGATCAGTGCCTGGTCGCATGGGTGTCAGGTCGCGCCCCAGCGCTTCTCTTCCCACTTTCTGACCCGCTCCGATCTTCTGAAGTCTGAGCCAATTCTCCCGGAATATTTGCATGCATGAGCGTCCCTCAGCAGAGGAACGGGCGGTCATCGTCCAACTGGACTTCGGCCGCGACGACCTGACCGAGCAACTTGAAGAAGTTCGTCTGCTGGCGCTTTCTGCGGGCGCGTCGATCGGTGCTGTCGTGCATGGTCGCCGTCACAGCCCGGATGCGGCGACTTACGCCGGTAAGGGCAAGGTCCAGGAGATTGCTGCCGAAGTGTTGGCGCACGAGGCCGACCTGGTGATTTTCAATCACGAATTGAGCGCTGGTCAGGAGCGCAATCTCGAGCACACGCTGCAGTGCCGGGTCATCGATCGGACCAGCCTGATCCTCGATATCTTCGCGCAGCGGGCAAAGAGTGCCGAAGGCAAGTTGCAGGTCGAGCTGGCGCAGCTCGAACATCTGTCAACGCGGCTGGTTCGTGGCTGGACGCACCTGGAGCGGCAGAAAGGCGGTATCGGTCTGCGCGGTCCGGGCGAAACGCAGCTGGAAACCGACCGCCGCCTGCTGGGTCTGCGGGTCAAGTCGCTAAAAGAGCGGCTGGTCAAGCTCGAGCGTCAGCGCGGCGTGCAGCGCAAGGCGCGCGGGCGAGGCGAGTTGCTGAACGTGTCGCTGGTCGGCTATACCAACGCCGGCAAGTCGACCTTGTTCAACGCGCTCACCCATGCCGGCGTCTTTGCTGCCGACCAGCTCTTCGCGACGCTGGATACGACGACCCGCAAGCTGTGGTTGGCCGAGGTTGGCCATATCGTGCTTTCCGATACCGTCGGCTTTATTCGCGATCTGCCGCACTCGCTGGTTGCTGCTTTCCACGCCACGCTCGAAGCGACAGCCGAGGCCGATCTGCTGCTGCACGTGGTCGATTCGGCGAGTCCGGCGCGTGATGAACAGGTGGGCGATGTCAATAAGGTGCTCGCCGAGATCGGCGCCGCCGAGGTTCCGCAACTGATGGTACTCAACAAGCTCGATCTGACCGGCCTGCCGCCGACAGTCGAAAGGGATGAATATGGTACACTCCTGCGGGTTCGCGTCAGCGCTCGTTGCGGCGACGGTCTTTCGCTGCTGCGCGACGCACTGGCTGAAATCGCGCTCGCCAAGACCCGCAATCCGCGCCCGCGAACGTCCGGCGATGCTGCCTTACAGGATATAAATATGTTCTTAGATTCAGATGGTTCCGCATGATTTCAAGCCTTGGAGCGCTTATGTCGCTGAATGATCCGCAGTGGGGAAATCGCGGCAACGATGGCAATGACGATGGTGGCGGTGGGCGACGTCCCAATCAGGGGCCGCCCGATCTCGATCAGTTGTGGCGTGATCTCAATCGTCGTTTGTCGGGAATTTTCGACAAGAAGCGCGGCGGTGGTGACCGCGGCGGCGATGGCGGCGACCGTCCGCCGGTACAGTTCAGCCCTAAGTTCCTTGGCGGCGGCATTGGCTTGCTCCTGGTTCTGGTGCTCGTCGTCTGGCTGGCCAGCGGCTTCTACATTGTCGACGCCGGGCAGCGCGGCCTGGTGCTCCAGTTCGGTCGCTACAAGGAGAGCTCTGAGCCGGGTCTGAGGTGGCGTCTGCCGTATCCGATCCAGTCGCATGAGCTGGTGAACATCGCTGGCGTGCGAACGCTCGAAGTCGGTTATCGTGGCACCGAAAGGAACAAGGTTCTCAAAGAGGCCCTGATGCTGACTGACGATGAAAACATCATCAACATTCAGTTTGCCGTGCAATACATTCTCAAGGACCCCGTTGACTACGTGTTTGCCAACAGAAATCCGGACGAAGCCGTGATGCAGGTCGCCGAGACCGCCATTCGCCAGATCGTCGGCAAGAACAAAATGGACTTCGTTCTTTACGAAGGCCGCGAGCAGGTGGCAGTGACCGCTTCACAGCTGATGCAGGAAATACTCGATCGCTACAAGACCGGGATTCTGATTTCGAAGGTCACCATGCAGAATGCACAACCTCCGGAGCAGGTTCAGGCGGCATTCGATGATGCCGTGAAGGCCTCGCAGGACCGTGCCCGGCAGAAAAACGAGGGCCAGGCCTACGCAAATGATGTCATTCCGAGAGCCCGCGGTACGGCTTCGCGCCTGTTCGAGGAGTCCGAAGGCTACAAGCAGCGGGTGATTGCTACGGCCGAGGGTGATGCGAGCCGCTTCACGCAGATTTATGCCGAGTACGCCAAGGCGCCCGAAGTGACCCGCAGTCGCATGTATCTGGACACCATGCAGGAGGTGTATGCGAACACCAGCAAGGTCCTGGTGGATAGCAAGGGGCAGGGCAATCTGCTCTATCTGCCGCTCGACAAGCTGATCCAGGCTGCCGGAGCGGTCGCGGCTGCGCCTGGTGGTGTCGGCAGCAGCGCGGAGGCGCCGGGCGTCAATCGTTCGTCACCGCCAATATCCAACGAGGTGCCGCCGCAAATGAGCGAAGGACGTTCGCGCGAAACCCTGCGTCAGCGTGACCGGGGGGGGCGCTAATGAGAACGGGCATGAATGTTTTCGCGGCTCTCGTGGTAAGCGCGCTGGTCGTGCTTGGCGCGACGATTTTTACCGTTGATCAGCGCCAGCACGCCCTTGTCTTCCAGCTTGGCGAAGTGCGTAGGGTCATTGACGAACCGGGCCTGTATTTCAAGTGGCCGCTGATTCAAAACGTGCGCTATTTCGACAAGCGAATTCTCACCCTGGACGCGGCCGAACCCGAGCGTTTCATTACCTCCGAGAAGACCAACGTCCTGGTGGATTCCTTCACCAAATGGCGGATCATCGATCCCAAGCTGTACTACGTCTCGGTGGCCGGTGACGAGTCGCGTGCCAAGACACGGCTGTCGCAAACGGTCAATGCCGGCCTGCGCGAGGAATTCGGCAAACGCACCGTGCATGATGTCGTCTCGGGTGAGCGCGATCAGCTGATGGAGTTGATGCGCGAGAAAGCCGACCTCGATGCGCGCAAGATCGGTGTGCAGATTGTCGATGTGCGCGTCAAGCGCGTCGAGCTGCCAAGCGATGTCAGCGAATCGGTCTATCGGCGGATGGACGCCGAGCGCAAACGGGTGGCCAACGAGCTGCGTTCGCAGGGTGCCGCGGAGGCCGAGAAGATCCGTGCCGACGCTGACAAGCAACGCGAGGTGATCGTCGCCGAAGCGTATCGCGACGCTCAGAAGCTGAAGGGGGAGGGCGATGCCACGGCGGCGGCAACCTATGCACAAGCGTTTCAGCGCAACCCCGAGTTCTACGCCTTCTATCGTAGCCTGGAAGCCTATCGCAATAGCTTCAACGGCAAGAGCGACGTGATCGTCGTCGAGCCGAGTTCGGATTTCTTCAAGTACATGAAGAGCATCGGCCGAGGTGGCGACAACACCGCCAAATGACCGACAATCTGCTGCTTGCTCTGGCCCTCATGCTGGTGCTTGAAGGACTGGTCCCGTTCGTGGCACCGAATGCCTGGCGTGAGACATTTCGTCGCCTGATCCGCTGTTCGGACGGGCAAATCCGTTTCGTTGGCCTGACGTCGATGCTGATCGGCCTGGTCCTGTTGATGGTCTTCCGATGAACTGGTTGCTTCCTGAACATGTTGCCGATGCGCTGCCGTCGGAAGCCGCGCAGATCGAGCGGCTACGGCGCGTGCTCCTCGACCTCTTCCGCGTGCATGCTTACGAACTGGTCCTGCCGCCACTGCTTGAGCATCTCGATTCGCTGCTTACTGGTTCCGGACAGGATCTGAAGTTGCGTACCTTCAAGCTGGTTGATCAATTGTCGGGACGCACGCTCGGCGTGCGTGCCGACATGACGCCGCAGGTTGCCCGCATCGATGCCCATCTGCTCAATCGCCAGGGGGTGACCCGGCTATGCTATTGCGACAGCGTGCTGCATACGCTGCCGGCATCGCTATCCTCGAGTCGCGAACCCATCCAGGTGGGTGCCGAGGTCTTCGGGCATGCCGGTCTGGCGGCAGATCGCGAAGTGATCCGCCTGATGGCCGATGCCTTGCAGGCGGCGGGCGTACCAGCCGCGCGCATCGACCTCGGCCATGTTGGCGTGTTCGGCGCGCTGGTAGAAGCTGCCGGTCTGGATAGCGAACTCGAAGGGGCGCTGCTGCAGTTGCTGCAAGACAAGGACATGCCGCGACTCCGCGAGCGCTGCAGCGCCATAGGCGAGCCCTGGCGCTCGGCGCTGCTGGCCTTGCCGAACCTTTACGGTGACGTCGAAACGCTGACCGTGGCGGCTAGCACTCTGCCTCCCCTGTCGGCCATCACGGCGGCCCTGAACGCCTTGCGCGAGCTGCACGCGGCGCTGCCGGACCTGCCCTTGTCTTTCGATCTGGCCGATTTACGTGGCTATCGGTATCACAATGGCGTTGTCTTTGCCGCCTATCACGCGGCCTTCCCAAGCGCTATCGCGCTTGGCGGGCGTTATGACGGCGTTGGCAAGAGCTTTGGTCGGGCACGCCCGGCGACCGGTTTTTCGATGGACCTGCGCGAGCTGGCGCGGTTGACGAGTGCGCGCAGCGCGGAGACGGGGGCGGTGCTGGCGCCATACGCGGCCGGCAGCGGTGCTCTGGCTGAAGCGATTGCCGCCTTGCGCGCGCGCGGCGAGGTGGTCGTCGAACTGCTGCCCGACGAAAAAAGCAGCGACGGACCGTCGTGTGACCGGCAACTGGTCGAGCGCGACGGCCAATGGGTAATCAAGGCAATCAACAGGGACGGATGACAAGCATGGCCAAGAACGTCGTAGTCGTGGGGACGCAATGGGGCGACGAGGGCAAGGGTAAGATCGTCGATTGGCTGACCGATCGTGCCAAGGGAGTCGTTCGTTTCCAGGGTGGGCACAATGCCGGCCATACCCTGGTGGTCGGCGAAAAGGTGTACAAGCTCAATCTGGTTCCCTCGGGGATCGTTCGCGAAGGGGTCGACTGCTTCATCGGCAATGGTGTGGTGCTCGACATTCATCACCTGATCAGCGAGATCAAGGTGCTCGAATCCGGCAACATCGACGTACGTTCGCGCCTTAAGATCAGTCCTGGTTGCCCGCTCATCCTCGGCTACCATGCGGCCCTGGATCATGCACGCGAGGCGGCAAAGTGCGCGGATTTGAAGATCGGGACCACTGGCAAGGGCATTGGCCCGGCCTACGAGGACAAGGTGGCACGGCGCGCCCTGCGGGTCTACGACCTCTTCTATCCGGCCCGTTTTGCCGAGCGCGTGCGCGAGAACCTCGATTATCACAACTTCGTTCTGACCCGCTACCTCGGTGCGCAGGCGGTCGATGGCGAGGCCGTTCTGGCGCAGGCGATGGCCGATGCCGAAGCGATCAAACCCCTGGTGACCGACGTCTCAGCGGCGCTGTATGCGCTTAACAAGGCCGGCCATAACCTGCTTTTCGAAGGAGCCCAGGGCGCCTTGCTGGACATCGATCACGGCACCTATCCTTTTGTGACCTCGTCGAACTGCGTGGCCGGCCAGGCGGCGGCAGGATCCGGTGTCGGTCCGGGGATGCTGCATTACGTTCTCGGAATCACCAAGGCCTATTGCACGCGCGTCGGTGGGGGGCCTTTCCCGAGCGAACTGGATATCGAGAAGGACGGCCTGCCGGGCCACCAGATGTCGCAGAAAGGCCGCGAATTCGGCACCGTCACCGGACGCAAGCGGCGCTGCGGGTGGCTTGATGCAGCGGCGCTCCGACGTTCGATTCAGATCAACGGCGTGACCGGTCTGTGCATCACCAAGCTCGACGTCCTCGATGGCTTGTCCGAGCTCAAGATCTGTACGGGTTATCTGCTTGACGGCAAGTCCGCAGATTTGCTGCCGATGGGTGCCGATGACGTCGCAGCTTGCGAGCCAGTGCTTGAGACCTTGCCCGGCTGGTCAGGGTCGACGGTCGGCGCGAATACGATGGACGCCCTGCCGGTTGCCGCGCGCGCCTATCTGGCGCGAATCGAAGAGTTGTGCGAAGTGCCGATCGATATTGTTTCGACCGGGCCCGAGCGCGGTGAGACGGTGGTTCACCGTCATCCGCTGGGCTGATTTGGGCTGATCCGGGCTGGCGTGCGCACCTCGGTGCGTGGCGTTGTGCTTTTCGCTCGGTATGGCCGGCATAGCTCCTTCTGCTCCGCTTCGTCCGCTGCGTCGATGGCGTCCCGACATCTCTCTCCGGCTTCCTTGCTATCATGCCGCCAGGTTTCGCCACAGCAGGAGGAGGGCATGGGAATTCTCGACTGGTTCATGAACCGGCCGGCGCAATTCGACACCGATCGGGTGTCGGAGACGATGATTCGCGGGGCGACGGAGAAAGCGATCACGCTGACCAACCCACGCCTGAGCGTCCTGCCCTCCTGCCATGCGCGCCTGGCGCCAGCCGTCGACACGACGATCAGGTATCTACGGGCGATGGTCGAGGAGTTGCCCGGCGCCAGGCCTGTCTCGCCGGCCATCTGGTCAGCGGATCGCGCCTTGCGGGCGTTTTTCGTTGCGCCGTCGGATATCCACTCATCGCTCGGTCGTTCGGAAAACCTACGCACCCTGTTCGCCAAGTACCCTGTCCTTGACGAGGCCTGCGTGCTCATGGGCATGAGCTTCAACGAGCAGCGGGTGTTCGGCATCGCGCTGCACGGCGAAATCGTCCGCCGTGACGTGGTGCAGACGAGGGTCAGCTTCTCGGACCATCGGGCGCATATTTGTGCTCAGGACGAAGCTGAACTGCGTCGCCTGATTGGCGCGCAGGCCTTCGAGTATGTGCTGGCACAGGCCTTGTCGCAGATCGCAGAAGTCCGTGTCGAAAGGCAGGAGCTGGAGGCCAATCGAGCGCTGATCCGGGCGCGTCTGCGCCTGCTTCGCCGGCAAGGGCCGGGCCTGGGATCGATGTTCGCTGGAGCGCCGGCGGGCGCCTCCGAGCAAGCCGAACTGCAGGCGAAATTGCTGGAGAACGAACGCCAGCTGGAAGCCATCGGCGACAGCCAGGCGGCCCTGGAGATGGAGCTGGAGTGCCTCAAGGAGGTGCTCGAGCATCCCCAGCGCAGCCTGAGCGTGGCGCAGAAACACCTGCGCCTGGACACGATGAACGTGCTATCTGACGACGCCAGCAGCGATCGCGCTGCCGACGTCAGTTTCTCGCTGGCCGAGCTGTCGGGACCGCAGCCGCTGCAGCGAGCGTTCGTGCTGGCGCGTTTTGCGCGCGCCGAGATGGCTTCCCCGACGATCAACTTCGACGCCGCGGCGCGCTACCTCTAGTACGAAGGCCGCGCACTGCGCTGCGCTTTCGCGGTAGGTGGCGGCGGCATCGTTTACGGAATGTGGGCTCTGCTATCGTACAATCGCCGAAGCAGGGAAATGCAGTGCTATCCCTGCCAACAATTGAGGAGGGGCAGGCATGAATCGAGAGGAACTCCGTGAGCAGCTGCTGGCGCCGGTTCTGCAGTGGACCCGCCTTGGGCGGCAGACCAGCCGCCTGATGACGGCCAGCAACGCGGTCATCAGTTACCGCAGTCGCCGTCTGCTGCGCGCGGGCGCGATTTCGCGGCAGGCCGACTGGGACGAGGTGGCGCTGATGACTCGCGAGAAGGTCGAAGTCCCTCTGGAAGCCGCAAGCGCTGTGGCCGTGGCGATGCTTCCGGCCGCCAAGCAATTCTGGACACACGCCGGGCTGTCGATGCTGGCGTGCAGCAGCGACAGCATGTCGTTGCTCGGCAGCCGCAATGCCGAGGAGTTTCGCGAGCGCCAGGCGGAACTGTGCGCCACCTTGATCAATGTCGGTGTCGGCTGGTGGCGGGCCTTTGGCGGCCTCGCGGAGATCGGCAGCCAGGGCATGGCGCCGCTGTTGCGCGAGGTGCAGGCCAACGCGGAGCGCCTCGCAAAGCGCTGATCTGTTGACCGCCGCTGGCGACCCTGGCGGCGCACGCGTGCGGCCTTGCCAGCCGTGGCTTGTCTGAGGCGTCTTTTTGGTCCCCGACTGACCGCTTTCGCGCAAAAAAACCTCCGCAAATCAGCCACTCGCCGGGCCTGTGGAAGGGCTTGGCGTGCTAGAATTACGGGCTTGATCAAGACGATGACATTCCTCCGGAAGTCACGTTGACAGCGGAAAAAATGATGGAAGCCTTCGCCAAAGAAACCCTGCCCATCAGTCTTGAAGACGAGATGCGCCGATCGTATCTCGACTACGCCATGAGCGTGATCGTCGGGCGTGCCTTGCCCGATGCCCGCGATGGCCTGAAGCCGGTGCATCGTCGTGTCCTCTTCGCCATGCACGAGTTGTCGAACGACTGGAACAAGCCGTACAAGAAGTCTGCACGGATCGTCGGTGACGTCATCGGTAAGTACCATCCACATGGCGATATCGCCGTCTATGACACGATCGTGCGCATGGCCCAGAATTTTTCTCTGCGCTACATGCTGGTCGATGGGCAAGGTAACTTTGGCTCGGTAGACGGTGACAACGCGGCAGCGATGCGCTACACCGAAGTGCGCATGGCGAGAATCGGCCATGAGTTGCTGGCCGATATCGACAAGGAAACCGTTGATTTCGGGCCCAACTACGACGGCTCCGAGCAAGAGCCGTTGGTCATGCCAGCGCGTATTCCGAACCTGCTGATCAACGGTTCATCGGGTATTGCGGTGGGTATGGCGACCAACATTCCGCCGCACAACCTGGGCGAAGTGGTGGACGCTTGTCTGGCCTTGCTGGGCAATCCGGAGGCGACGATCGACGAGCTGATCGCCCTCATGCCGGCTCCCGATTTTCCGACGGCCGGCATCATCTACGGCATCGCGGGAGTCTGCGAAGGCTATCGGACCGGGCGCGGGCGGGTGGTGATGCGTGGCCGGACGCATTTTGAGGATCTCGAAAGGGGCAACCGCCAGGCGATCATCATCGACGAGCTGCCCTATCAGGTGAACAAGCGGACGCTGCTCGAAAAGATCGGCGAACTGGTCAACGACAAGCGCATCGACGGCATCTCTGACCTGCGCGATGAGTCCGACAAGTCGGGCATGCGCGTGGTCATCGAGCTCAAGCGTGGCGAAGTCGCCGAGGTAGTGCTCAACTGCCTGTACAAGCAGACGCAGCTACAGGACACCTTTGGCATGAACATGGTGGCGCTGGTCGATGGCCAGCCGCGGCTGCTGAACCTCAAGCAGATGCTCGAGTGTTTCCTCTGGCATCGCCGTGAAGTGCTTACCCGGCGGACGGTTTTCGAGCTGCGCAAGGCGCGTGAGCGGGCCCATATCCAGGAAGGTCTGGCGGTGGCGCTCGACAACGTCGACGAAATCATCGCCTTGATTAAGGCCTCGCCGACGCCGGCTGATGCGCGCCGGGCCCTGATGGCGAGACCGTGGCAGTCGCCGACGGTCGCCGAGATGCTGCGTCGCGCCAATCTCGACGCCACCCGCCCGGACGGAGTCGGGCTCGAATTCGGGCTCTCCGAGAGCGGCTATCTGCTTTCGGAAGCGCAGGCCCAGGCCATCCTTGAACTGCGGCTGCAACGCTTGACCGGCCTCGAGCGTGACAAGATCGTTACTGACTTCGGCGAGTTGTTGGCGCGTATTGCCGACCTCATGGATATCCTGGCGCGACCGGAGCGCATTACCGAGATGATCGTTGAAGAGTTGACCGGCATTCGCGCCCAGTTCGGCGACAAGCGGCGCTCGGAAATCGTCATCAGTACCCAGGATCTCGGCATCGCCGATTTCATCACCCCCGTGGATATGGTGGTGACCCTGTCGCGCACCGGCTATATCAAGTCGCAACCACTGGCTGATTATCGTGCGCAACGGCGCGGTGGGCGCGGCAAGCAGGCGGCGGCGATGAAGACCGACGATTTCGTCGATCGCCTGTTCGTTGCCAATACCCACGATTCGATTCTCTGCTTCACCAACCGCGGCCGGGTCTACTGGCTGAAGGTCTACGAAGTGCCGCAGGGAACGCGCACCAGTCGTGGCAAACCGGTGGTCAATGTCTTCCCCTTCGAGGACGGCGAGAAAATCAGTGCCATCCTGCCGATCAAGGAGTTCGTCGACGATCGCTACATTTTCATGGCCACCTCGCAGGGAACGGTAAAGAAAACGCCACTCTCCGATTTCTCCAATCCGCGCAAGAACGGCATCATTGCCGTTGCTCTCGACGAGGAAGACTTCCTGATCGGCGCCGAGGTCACCAATGGCAGCCAGGACGTGATCCTGGTTTCCGATGCCGGTAAGGCGGTCTGGTTTGACGAGGAAGACGTGCGCCCGATGGGGCGTACCGCGCGCGGAGTGCGCGGCATGCGGCTTGGCGACAAGCAGCAGGCCTTGTCGCTGCTGATCGCCGATAGCGACCAGCAAACGGTTCTCGTGGCTACCGAAAACGGCTTTGGAAAACGCACTGCGCTGGCCGATTTCCGGCATTCTGGGCGCGGCACGCAAGGAGTCATCGCCATTGCCGCCAGCGAACGCAACGGTAAGGTGGTCGCCGCCCGTCTGGTTTCCGACGATGACGAAATCATGTTGATTACCACAGGTGGGGTGCTGATCCGCACCCGGGTTCGCGAAATCCGAGAACTCGGTCGGGCGACGCAGGGGGTTACCTTGATTGCGCTCGATGCCGGTGAAAAGCTCGCCGGCCTGGAAAAAGTCGTCGAGAGCGAAGAGGATGTAGAAGAAGTAGGGGGTGCTCAGGGTCCCGAAAGCAGCGAACTGGACGAGAGCAGCAGCGAGCCGTCGGAGCAGGACCCGGCCGCCGATCCCGAGCAGGAGTGAGGCGCATGGCATGGGTGCTCGATCGCCGCTATCGAAGTGTGGCTGAGCGGCCCCTGCTGCTCGTCTGGCTGCCCTTGGCTTCGGCCGGGCAGGCGGCGTGTGCTCGATGAGCGACGAGCTGCAGCGCGAATTGGCGCTTGTCCGCCAGCAGATTGATAGCCTCGACGGGCGGCTGCTCGAGCTGCTCAACCAGCGTGCGCGCTTTGCTCAGCAGGTGGGTGAGATCAAGGCGCGTCACGGTGAGGCGGGTTTCATCTATCGCCCCGAACGTGAAGCGCAGGTCTTGCATCGCATCCAGGAAGAGAATGCCGGGCCGCTGTCGAACGAGACCGTGACCTGGTTCTTCCGCGAGGTCATGTCCGCTTGTCTGTCGCTTGAACAGCCTCTGGGAATTGCTTTTCTCGGCCCACTCGGGACTTTTTCGGAGAGCGCCGCCACCAAGCATTTCGGTCACGCCGCGTGCTTGATGCCGCAGATCTCGATCGATGATGTCTTTCGGGAAGTCGAGGCCTGCCATGCCGACTACGCGGTGGTTCCGATCGAGAACTCGACCGAGGGGGCCATCGGGCGCACGCTCGACCTGTTGTTGACCACGCCGCTGAAAATCTGTGGCGAAGTGGTCTTGCGCATCCACCAGCATTTGCTGTCGAACGAGGTTTCGCTGGGCGAGGTCAAGAAAGTCTATTCACACGCCCAGTCGCTGGCGCAGTGCCACGAGTGGCTGAACCGCTCCCTACCACACGCGCAGCGTATTTCGGTGGGCAGCAATGCGCAGGCGGCACAGTTGGCGGCTGCCGAGGCGGGTGCCGCGGCGCTGGCGGGTCAGGCAGCTGCCGACCGCTATAGCCTTCCGCAACTGGCGAGCAATGTCGAGGACGAACCGAACAATACGACGCGTTTCGTCGTTCTTGGCCGTCAGGAGGCCGGGCCTTCGGGGCGCGACCGGACCTCGTTGATCATGTCGGCGCATAATCAGACCGGTGCCCTCAGCAAGCTGCTGGCGCCGTTTTCCGATGCCGGTGTGTCGATGACTCGGCTGGAGTCGCGACCGGCGCGGCATACGCTGTGGGCCTACGTTTTTTTCGTCGACCTCGAAGGTCATCGCGACGATGTGGCGGTCCGTACAGCGCTTGCCGAACTGACCCGGCGCGCGCCCTATCTCAAGATCCTTGGCTCGTACCCGATGGCCGCCTACTAGGCCGGTCGCACTTCTTCGAGGAACATGGATGCCCATCCACGAACAATCCCTGCCGTACATCCGCTCCATTTCACCGTACCAGCCGGGCAAGCCGATCACGCAGCTGGCGCGCGACCTGGGTCTTGCCGTCGAGAAAATCGTCAAGCTGGCGTCTAACGAGAATCCGCTCGGCATGAGCCCCAAGGCGCGGGCGGCGGTGGTCGAGGCGATCGCCGGCCTGTCGCGTTATCCGGATGACTTCGCCCTGAAGCAGGCGCTTGCCGAGCGTACGGGGCTGGGAAGGGAGCGCATCGTTCTCGGCAACGGCTCGAATGACGTGCTCGATCTGGTGGCGCGCGTTTTTCTGGCGCCGGGCCGCTCGGCGATCTTCGCGCAGTATGCTTTTGCCGTCTATCCGCTGGCGACGATCTCGGCGGGCGCTGAGCCGATCGCGGTTGCGGCCAGCAACTATGGCCATGACCTGGACGCGATGCACAGCGCGATCCGGCCCGATACGCGATTGATCTGGATAGCAAACCCCAACAATCCGACCGGCACTTTCTTGCCGTATGCGCGGCTGAAGGCCTTTCTGCAGGCGGTGCCGGCGGAGGTCGTGGTGGTCCTCGATGAAGCCTATAACGAATACCTGTCGCCGGCCGACCGTGTCGACACCAGCGCTTGGCTGGGCGAGCACGCGAACCTGGTGATTACCCGCACGTTCTCGAAGATCTACGGCATGGCCGGTCTGCGCATCGGTTATGCGCTGGGCTCGGCGGAGATTGCCGACCTGATGAATCGTGTTCGCCAGCCGTTCAACTGCAACAACCTGGCCTTGGCGGCGGCACAGGCGGCGCTCGACGACCACGAATTCGTCGCCAGGAGCTACACACTGAACCGTGCAGGCATGGAGCAACTCGTTGCCGGGCTGAAACGACTGGCCTGTCGCCATATCCCGTCGCACGGCAATTTCGTCAGCTTTTGCGCGGCGAACGCGGCGGCAGTGAACCAGAAGCTGCTCCAGAACGGAGTCATCGTTCGCCCGATCGCCGCGTACGGGATGACCGACTGGCTGCGGGTGACGATCGGCACCGAAAGCGAAAACAGCCGTTTCCTGGACGCCCTGGAGAGGTCCTTATGAGCGATTCATGCGCGGGTGTCCGGCTGTGAGCGGCGCGGCTCCCTTGGGCAAGGTCGTGGTCTTTGGCGTCGGCTTGATCGGTGGCTCTTTTGCACTGGCGCTCAAAGCCGCCGGGCGGGCCACGGAGGTCGTTGGTTTCGGGCGCACGCTTGGCTCACTGACGCAGGCACTGGAGTTGGGGATCGTCGATCGGGCCGGTTTCAACGTCGGCCAGGAAGTGTCGAATGCCGACCTGGTGCTGATCGCCACGCCGGTTGGGACGACCCCCGAGGTCATGGCGCGCATTGCGCCCTGTCTGGGGGCGCAGACGGTGGTCACGGACGCCGGCAGTACCAAGGAAGACGTGGTAAGGGCGGCGCGCGCGTGCTTTGGCGAGCGTATCGGGCAGTTCGTCCCGGCGCATCCGATTGCCGGCGCCGAAAACAGTGGCGCACTTGCCGCGCGGCCTGATCTCTATCAGGGAAAGCAGGTGGTGCTGACGCCCTTGCCGGAGAGCAGCAAAGCGAATATCGCCTGCGTCCGCGCAGCGTGGGAAGCCTGCGGTGGCCTGATCCGGGAGCTGGCTCCGGCGGAACACGATCGCATCTTTGCAGCGGTCAGCCATCTGCCGCATCTGCTGTCCTTTGCCCTGGTGCATGATCTGGCGTGTCGCGACAACCGCGAGCTCCTGTTCGCCTATGCGGCCAGCGGTTTCCGCGACTTCACACGCATTGCCGCCAGCCATCCCGAGATGTGGCGCGACATCTGCTTGGCCAACCAGAAGGCGCTGCTCGAGGAACTCGATCGTTACCGCGAGCAGCTTGACGAGCTGCGCGACGCCCTGCAGCAGGGCGATGGTGCCCGCCTGGAAGCGACTTTCGACCTTGCCCGCACGGCGCGGCGCGAGTGGGCCGCGAGCAAAACAAGGACTTGAACATGGACTTCATCGATCTGCCGCAGCTTCTCGGCGCTCAGGGCACGGTGCGCCTACCCGGTTCGAAGAGCATTTCCAATCGGCTATTGCTGCTCGCTGCGCTGGCCAGCGGCGACACCGAGCTTCGCGACCTGCTGCAGTCGGACGATACGGCACGCATGATTGACGCGCTGCGCACGCTGGGTGTCAAGGTCGAGGCGCTGGCTGAGAATAGCTTTCGGGTCGGTGGCGTCGGCGGCGTTTTTCCGGTGCGCGAGGCGGAGCTTTTTGTCGGCAACGCCGGTACGGCCTTCCGCTCATTGACCGCGGTGCTGGCTCTGGCTGGCGGTGACTATCGACTGTCGGGCGTGGCGCGGATGCACGAACGACCAATCGCCGATCTCGTCGACGGTTTGCGGCAGCTTGGCGCCGAGATCGCTTACCGTGAGCAGGACGGGTTTCCGCCCTTGGCGATTTCTTCACCGACGTCCTGCCTGGCCGAGGTGGTCCGCGTACGCGGTGACGTCTCGAGCCAGTTTCTCACCGGCCTGCTGATGGCCTTGCCGCTGCGCACTGTCGCGACGACGGTCGAAGTAGTCGGCGAGTTGATTTCGCGACCCTACGTCGAACTCACTCTGGCCAGCATGGCGCGCTTTGGCGTCGAGGTGCGTCGCGAAGGCTGGCAGCGTTTTACCGTGCCGGCCGCGAGTGCCTATCGCTCGCCGGGTGTCCTCACGGTTGAGGGCGATGCGTCGTCGGCATCGTATTTTCTCGCCCTGGGGGCGATTGGCGGCGGTCCGCTACGGGTCGAAGGTGTAGACAGGGACTCGCTTCAGGGCGACGTGCGCTTCGCCGACGCACTCGCCGCGATGGGGGCCAGAATGACTTTTGGCGACCACTGGATCGAGGCAGCGGCCGCCGTCGATGGCCGGCTGCAGGGCATCGATCTGGACTGCAATCACATCCCGGACGCGGCCATGACGCTGGCCACCGTCGCCCTGTTTGCCGAGGGTCCGACGACTTTGCGCAACATTGCCAGCTGGCGGGTCAAGGAAACCGACCGCATCGCAGCGATGGCCAGTGAGCTGCGCAAGCTTGGTGCCGGGGTCGAAACCGGCGACGATTTCATTCGCGTCGTACCGCCCGCCAGCCCACAGGATCTGCGCGCGGCGGCGATCGCGACTTTCGATGACCACCGCATGGCGATGTGCTTTTCGCTGGCGGCACTGGCTACGCCAGTGCGCATCAACGACCCGGCGGTGGTCAGCAAAACCTTTCCCGACTACTTCGAGCGCTTTGCAGCAGTCACCCGGCCGGTGCCGGTGGTGGCTGTCGATGGCACGTCGGCCTCCGGCAAAGGGACCGTCGCTGCGCGCGTCGCCGAGGCGCTCGGCTGGCATTATCTGGATTCCGGGGCGCTTTATCGCCTGACTGCTCTGGCCGCTCGCCGGGCGCTTGTCGGCTGGGACGACGAAGCGGCTGTCGCGGTGATTGCGGCCAATCTCGACGTCGACTTCTCGGGCGGCCTGATCAGGCTTGCCGGCGAGGACGTCGGGGACGCCATTCGCAGCGAAGAAATTTCCTTCGGCGCGTCGCGGGTGGCGGCGCTGCCGGCCGTACGTGCCGCCTTGCTGTTCCGGCAGCGGGCTTTTCGCCGCCCGCCCGGACTGGTGGCCGATGGGCGCGACATGGGCTCGGTGGTCTTCCCGGATTCGATGCGCAAAGTCTTCCTCACGGCAGACGTCGAGGTGCGCGCTGAGAGGCGTCATAAGCAGTTGATCGAAAAAGGAATCGCTGCTAGTATTGCAGCCCTCTTGCTGGATCTGCGCGAACGTGACGAACGGGATAGCCAACGTAGCGTCGCTCCGATGCAGCAGAGTGCGGATGCTGAATTGCTCGACACGACAAACCTGACAATCGCCTCAGCGGTGGCGCAGGTGCTGGAATGGGTCAACAAGGTCTCCGAAAAACGGTGAAACGGCTTTTCCGTTCGCCAAAGGCGTTGCCAGCTCCATGCGTCGTTCCGTCGGCACAGTGGCCGCTCCGTTCAGGGGCTGCCAGTGCACTGTCCGTGCTCACCTGCCGGCGAACACTGTGCGGTGATCGGAGCTGGTGATCATTTTCAACTCACCCCGCAGCTCTGCGGTTAGGTAACTCAATTCATATGTCAGACAATCCCACCATGGAAGAAAGCTTTGCCGAACTTTTCGAAGAAAGTCTTGGCCGTCAGGAGATGCGCCCCGGCGAGGTCATCACTGCGGAAGTCGTGCGTATTGACCAGAACTTTGTCGTGGTTAACGCCGGCCTCAAGTCGGAAAGCTATATTGACCTTGAAGAATTCCTGAGCGATCAGGGTGAACTGGAAGTTGGCGTTGGTGACTTCGTCCAGGTCGCCATCGAGCAACTCGAGAACGGTTTCGGTGAAACTCGCCTGTCGCGCGATCGCGCCAAGCGGGTCGCGGCGTGGAACGCGCTTGAACTGGCCCTCAACGACGGCAGCCTGGTGTCCGGCACGATTACCGGCAAGGTCAAGGGCGGCTTGACGGTCATGACCAACGGCGTGCGTGCATTCCTGCCAGGTTCGCTGGTCGACATGCGTCCGGTCAAGGACACCACTCCGTACGAAGGCAAGACCTACGAATTCAAAGTCATCAAGCTCGACCGCAAGCGCAACAACGTCGTCGTTTCGCGGCGTGCGGTGCTCGAGGCGAGCGTTGGCGAAGAGCGCGATGCGCTGCTGGCTGCCCTCAAGGAAGGCAGTGTCGTCAAGGGCGTGGTCAAGAACATCACCGACTACGGTGCTTTTGTCGACCTCGGTGGTATCGATGGCTTGCTGCACATCACCGATCTGGCATGGCGTCGTGTTCGCCATCCCTCTGAAGTTCTCGCCGTGGGCGACGAATTGCAGGCCAAGATCCTCAAGTTCGACCAGGAAAAGAACCGTGTCTCCCTCGGTCTCAAGCAGCTCGGCGAAGATCCCTGGGTGGGTATTTCGCGCCGCTACCCGGCGACGACCCGCCTCTTCGGCAAGGTCACCAACCTTACCGACTACGGTGCCTTCGTCGAAATCGAGCAGGGTATCGAAGGGCTGGTTCACGTTTCAGAGATGGACTGGACCAACAAGAACGTCCACCCGTCCAAGGTTGTCCAGCTGGGCGATGAGGTCGAAGTGATGATCCTCGAGATCGATGAGGATCGCCGCCGTATTTCGCTGGGAATGAAGCAGTGTGCTGCCAACCCGTGGGACGACTTCTCGATGAACTACAAGAAGGGTGACCGCGTGCGCGGTGCCATCAAGTCGATCACCGATTTCGGCGTCTTCATTGGTCTTCCCGGCGGCATCGATGGTCTGGTTCACCTGTCCGACCTTTCGTGGTCGCAGCCCGGTGACGAAGCGATTCGCAACTTCAAGAAGGGCGACGAAGTCGACGCGGTGGTGCTGGCAATCGATACCGACAAGGAGCGGATTTCCCTGGGTATCAAGCAGCTCGATGGCGATCCCTACACCAGCTATATTGCCACCCACGAGAAGAACAGTGTTGTCCGCGGCATCGTCAAGTCGGTTGACGCACGTGGCGCCGTGGTGATGCTCGATGGCGACATGGAAGCCTATCTGCGTGCCTCCGAGGTCTCGCGCGATCGCGTCGACGATCTGACCAAGGTGTATAAGGAAGGGGACTCCGTCGAAGCGATGATCATCAATGTCGATCGCAAGACACGTTCGATCAGCTTGTCGATCAAAGCCAAGGATCAGGCAGAGCAGCACGAGGCGATGCAGAAGTTTTCTGCGGATAGCAGTGCCAGTGCTGGGACTACCAACCTTGGCGCCTTGCTGAAGGCCAAGCTCAACAACCCCCAGTAGGGTTATAGAGGATGACCAAGTCGGATCTTATCGGTCAATTGGCCGGGCGCTTTCCCCAACTGGTCGCAAAGGACGCTGATTTGTCGGTGAAAACGATTCTCGATGCGATGTCCGAGGCCTTGTCCAAGGGCGATCGTATCGAGATTCGCGGCTTCGGGAGTTTTGCGCTGAATTACCGGCCGCCGCGTGTTGGTCGGAACCCGAAGTCCGGTGAGAAGGTTGACGTTCCCGAAAAGTGGGTTCCGCATTTCAAGGCCGGGAAGGAACTGCGGGAGCGCGTCGATGGCTCGCTGGACGTGATCTGAATGGTCAGGCTATGTCTTATTGCGGGCGGCAACGCGAGTTGTCGCCCGTTTCCTATGGGAAGCTGATAATGCGTTGGTTGGTTTGGATCCTGAGATTTGCCGTGTTTCTCCTTCTATGTGCGTTTGCCATCAGAAATACAGATCCGGTAGACGTCCGTTTTTTTCTTGACACCGCTTGGCAGGCGCCACTGGCGATCATGCTGTTTGCTTTTTTTGCGGCCGGCGTCGCCTCCGGGATGCTTTTCCTGCTTGCTTCCTTGCTTGGCCGGCGCCGCGAGATCGCCCGCTTGAAGCGCGAGCTGAGCCAGGTTCGTGCACGCCTCGTCGCTCATCGCGAGAGGCCGATGTGAGTGTGCTCGGAAAGCAGCGAGCAGGTGAGTTGGCCATCGTCAGGCGCTGCCTAAGACCTACAAGCGCAGCTTGTCGCACGCCCGTCGCCGGGGAAACCGCAGTTGCGGTTCTCACTTCCCGGCCTCGCGGAGCAGAGGGTGCACGCCGGCGGTTTTCCGGATGATCGAGTTCGAGTACTGGCAGCTGCTGCTTTTCCCGCTCTTCTTCGGGCTGGGGTGGGCGGCGGCGCGCGTTGATATCAGACACCTGGTAAAGGAATCGCGAACCCTGCCACGTTCGTATTTCCAGGGTCTCAACTTCCTGCTCAACGAGCAGCCCGACCGGGCCATCGAGGCCTTTGTCGAAGCCGTAAAAGTCGACCCGCAGACCGTCGAAATTCACTTTGCACTCGGTAGCCTATTTCGCCGCCGTGGTGAGACCGAGCGCGCGATTCGCATGCACCAGAACCTCGCCGAGCGCGAAGATCTACCGCAGGACTTGAAACTGCAGGCGCTCGCCGAACTGGGCCAGGATTACCTCAAGGCCGGGCTACTCGACGGCGCGGAAGCAGTCTTCGAAAAGCTACGTAATTCGGCGATGGCCGAAGATGCGAAACGCAACCTGCTCGAGATCTACCAGTTGGAGAAAGATTGGGAGAAGGCGATAGCGATCGCCTCGGAGCTGCCGGATTTTGCTTCGCACAAAGAGATCGCCGAGTACTATTGCGAACTGGCCGCTGCCGAAATGATTCGCTCGCGTCCGGATTTGGCGGAAAACTTCCTGCAAATGGCACTTGAACGCAACCGCAAGTGCGTTCGCGCCAGCCTGCTTCAGGGCGACCTGCAGTTTCAGCAGGATCATTTTGCTGCCGCCATCGCCTCGTGGCAGCGGATCGAACAGCAGGATCCGACCTATCTGGCGCTGGTCGCAAAGCGCTTGCTTGACGCCTTTCGCAAGCAAGAGCGGCGAGAGGCGGGCCTGCAACTGTTGCGCGGTTATCTTGATCACTACCCTTCGCTCGACCTTCTCGACGTGGTTTTTCAGCTGGAACTTGAAAGCAGTGGGCCGGAAGCCGCCTACCGGCTCGTCCGCGACGAACTGAAGCGGAATCCGACGCTGCTTGGCTTCGACAAGCTGCTCGAGGCAAGGCTGCATTTTGCCTCGCCGGACATCCGCCCCGACCTCGATCTGGCGAAGGGGATCGTGCAAAGTTACACGCGTCGCCTGGCTCGCTATCGGTGCGATAATTGCGGCTTCAAGGCGCGTCAGTTTTACTGGCGTTGTCCGGCTTGTGGCGGTTGGGAGACCTACTCGCCGAAGCGCACCGAAGAGTTTGATCTGACACCCTAGGAGTTCCATGTCGCCTGCCACCGCGCTGGCTACCCGGCCGGCCCGCCTGGTGAGCACAGCTTGTCTTGCCAAAAGGAAGCGCCATGCAACTCCCTAGTCTGTCGGAAGCTCGGCTGCTGATCGTCGGCGATGTGATGCTAGATCGCTACTGGTTTGGTGACGTCGCGCGCATTTCTCCCGAGGCCCCGGTGCCGGTCGTCAAGGTGACGCGTAGCGAGGAGCGCCCGGGCGGGGCCGCCAATGTCGCTCGCAACGTGGCCGCGCTGGGTGCCCGCGTCGCCCTGCTGTCGGTCGTCGGCGACGACGAAGCCGGGCGACATCTGCAAGACCTGCTGCAAGCGGGTGGGATCGATGTCAGCCTGCATGTTGATGCGGCGATCAGCACGACGGTCAAGCTGCGGGTCATTGGTCGCCAACAGCAGCTGCTGCGCATTGATTTCGAAACCTGGCCCTCACACGAGGTCCTGCGCGCCAAGCTTGTCGAATTTGAGGCCCGCCTTTGCGATTGCGATGCGGTGGTTCTCTCCGACTACGGCAAGGGCGGTCTGGCGCATATTGGCGAGATGATCCGCATGGCGCGCGCTGCCGGCAAGAAAGTGCTGGTGGATCCGAAAGGTGATGATTTCTCCAAGTATGCCGGCGCGACGATCGTCACTCCAAACCGTGCCGAGTTGCGCGAAGTGGTAGGTCGCTGGCAGGACGAGCACGGGCTTGCCCGCAAGGCTTCAGCGCTACGCACCGAGCTCGGACTGGAGGCCTTGCTGGTGACGCGCAGCGAGGAGGGGATGTCCCTTTTTCACGCCACTGGAGCCGTGCACGAGCAGGCGGTGGCGAGAGAGGTCTTCGACGTTTCCGGCGCTGGCGATACGGTCATCGCGACGCTCGCAGTGATGTTGGCGGGTGGGGCCGCCTGGGCGGACGCCGTGCATGCGGCGAATGTTGCCGCCGGCCTGGTGGTTGGAAAACTCGGCACGGCGGTGGTCAGCCGTGACGAGCTTGATGCTGCACTGAACTGAGGTAGAAACATGTATACCATTGTCACGGGCGCCGCCGGTTTTATCGGCGCCAATCTGGTCAAGGCGCTGAACGAACGCGGTGTGCGCGAGATCATTGCCGTCGACAATCTCAGTAAGGCCGACAAGTTCAGGAATCTCGTCGATTGCGAGATTGCCGACTACCTCGACAAGAATGAATTCATCGAGCGCCTGGTCGCCGGCGATTTCGATGGCGATGTCGATGCCATTCTTCACCAGGGCGCTTGTTCCGACACCATGGAAAGCGATGGCCGCTACATGATGGAGAACAACTACCGCTACTCGCTGGCGATTCTGGACTGGTGCCTCGATCAGGAAGCGCAGTTTCTCTATGCTTCGAGTGCGGCGACCTACGGCGGTGGCGGTGTCTTCAGGGAAGAGCGGCCATACGAGGCGCCGCTGAATGTCTACGGCTATTCGAAGTTTCTCTTCGACCAGATCGTTCGCCAGCGCCTCGCGGCTGCCGGCTCGTGCAATTCGCAGGTTGTCGGTTTTCGCTATTTCAACGTCTACGGCGCACGCGAATCGCACAAGGGGCGGATGGCGTCGGTCGCCTTTCATCACTATCACCAGTTCCAGAGCGAAGGCCGGGTCAAACTCTTTGCGGGCAGCGATGGCTACGCCGATGGCGAGCAGCGGCGCGACTTCGTCTACGTCGACGACATTGCACGGGTGAACCTGCACTTCCTCGATCATCCGGAAAAGTCGGGCATCTTCAACGTTGGCACGGGGCGGGCGCAGACTTTCAACGAGCTGGCAACGGCGAATGTCAATGCCTGCCGCGCGCTGGCCGGAGAGGAAGCGCTGCCGCTCGCGGAACTGGTCGAGCGTGGCCTGATCGAGTACATCCCGTTTCCAACGGATCTGCGCGGCAAGTACCAGAACTTTACCCAGGCCGACCTTTCGCAACTGCGCAAGGCGGGTTACAAGCACGAGTTTTGCAGCGTCGAAGCAGCGGTTCCGCAGTACGTCAAATGGTTGAGCGGCGGTGTATAGGACACTCGAGAACAGCGTTGGCGACACCCCTCTGGTGCGCCTGAAGCGTTTGCCGGGCGCCGCCTGCGAGGCGCGTGGCAATGTCATTCTGGCCAAGCTGGAGGGCAACAACCCAGCCGGTTCGGTGAAGGATAGACCGGCGCTGTCGATGATCGTCCACGCCGAGCAGCGGGGCGATATCCGTGCCGGTGACACGCTGATCGAGGCCACGTCCGGCAATACCGGCATTGCGCTGGCGATGGCCGCTGCCATGCGTGGTTACCGGATGATTCTGGTCATGCCCGAGAACCAGAGCGTCGAACGGCGGCAAACGATGCGCGCTTTTGGCGCTGAACTGGTGTTGACGCCTCGTGACGGTGGCATGGAGCTGGCACGCGACGTCGCCGAAAGCATGCGTAAGGAGGGACGTGGAATCATCCTCGACCAGTTCGCGAACCCGGATAACCCGCTCGCCCATTACGAGGGGACGGGCCCTGAAATCTGGCGCCAGACCGAGGGGCGGATCAGCCACTTCGTCAGCAGCATGGGGACCACTGGAACAATCATGGGCGTCTCGCGCTTTCTCAAGGAGCAGGATTCCGGCATCTGTATCGTTGGCTGCCAGCCCGAAGACGGCTCGCAGATTCCAGGGATTCGCAAATGGCCGGAAGCTTACCTGCCAAAAATCTTCGACCGCACTCGGGTCGATCGTGTCGAGTCGGTTTCCCAGGGCGAGGCGGAGGAAATGACCCGCCGGCTGGCGCGCGAGGAAGGCATTTTCGCCGGTATCTCGTCCGGTGGCGCGTTGGCCGTCGCTTTGCGTCTGGCGGGCGAACTCGATAACGCGACCATCGTCAGCATCGTTTGCGATCGCGGTGATCGCTATCTGTCGACGGGCGTCTTTCCGGCGTGAAACCGGTCACTGCCGTCGACAACAGGGGCGGCCTGGCGGTGAGGGCACTGGCGTTGTTGGCGGTCACGACGCTCGCTGCCGAGGCGAGTCGCCGGCCTTGGCGGTGCCCGTGGCAGCACGGGGTCGAGCTTGCTGAGGGTCCTCGGGGTTCTCAATGCGCGCCATGAAACCTGTTCTCGCCTTCGATATCGAAACCATCCCGGATGTTGCAGGTCTGCGCCGGCTGCATGCGCTCGACGCGACGCTGTCTGATGACGAGGTGGCAGAACTCGCCTTCCAACATCGTCGTGCCACGCACGGCAATGATTTCCTGCCGCTGCATCTGCAGCGGGTGGTCGTGATTTCCTGTGCCTTGCGTGCCGGCAAGGACTTCCGCGTCTGGTCGCTGGCCGAGCCCGAGCAGGGCGAGGGCGAGATCATTCAGCGTTTCTTTGACGGCGTCGAGAAATTCACACCACAGATCGTCTCCTGGAATGGTGGTGGCTTCGACCTCCCGGTGCTGCACTACCGGGGCCTCATCCACGGCGCCATCGCGCCACGCTATTGGGATCTCGGTGACGGCGACTACGCCGATAGCCGTGAGTTCAAGTGGAACAATTACATCAGCCGCTACCACTCGCGCCATCTCGACCTGATGGATCTGCTGGCCATGTATCAGCCGCGCGCCAGCGTTCGTCTTGACGAGCTGGCCAAACTGATCGGATTTCCCGGCAAGCTCGGCATGGATGGCGGCAAGGTGTGGCAGGCGTGGCTGGCGGGCGGAATGTCCGAGGTGCGTGACTACTGCGAGACCGATGTGCTCAATACCTACCTCGTTGCCGTGCGTTTTCGCCTGCTGCGCGGCGAGCTGTCACGGTCGGAATACGATGCCGAGATGTCTTTTGTACGCAACGAGCTGGAGAAAATTGGCAAGCCGCACTGGCAGGAGTTCCTGGCGGCCTGGCAGTAGGCGGCCCGGCGGCAAGCTCGTGGACCACCTGGCGAGTGCAGCGGCGGTCGATTTCAATTCGTAGCGCATATGCCATAGTTTTCTTGGTTCTGGTGTGATCTTTGAAAAGGAATGTCATGAGGCTGTATTCCTGGGCTCTATCTGTTGCCACAAGTCTGGTTCTTTGCGTTCCTATGCCTCCTGCGCAGGCGGCCGGGACGCTCGACAAGATCAAGGCGTCGAAGACACTGTCGCTCGGCTATCGCCAAGCGTCCGTGCCGTTCTCGTTTGCCGGCAACGACAGGCAGCCTTGGGGTTACTCGGTCGACCTTTGCACCAGCGTGGCAGCAGCGATTGGCAAGGACCTGGGCCTTGCCGATCTGAAGCTGAAGTGGGTTCCGGTGACGCCCGAGACACGAATCGGCAAAGTGATATCCGGTGAAATCGACCTCGAATGCGGGTCAACGACGAGTTCCCTGTCGCGCATGCAGGAAGTCGATTTCAGCCTGCCGATTTTCGTCGATGGCGGCAGCTACCTGTCGCCTTCCGCGGCGGGTATCACGAGTCTAAAGGACCTGGCAGGCAAGAAGGTCGCAGTGGCTGTCGGCACGACAACCGAGCAGAGCCTGGTCGAAGCGCTCCGGAAGAACGGGGTCAGTGCCAACCTGGTCAAGGTCGCTGATCATCAGCAGGGGATCGACGCCATGAAAACGGGACGGGCCGACGCCTACGCTTCGGATCGCGCCTTGCTGATCGGCCTGGCGCTCGATTCGGGCAACCAGGATACCTGGTCGCTTGCCGGCGACATCTTCTCGTATGAGCCCTATGCCCTGATGCTGCGTCGCAACGATGCGGACTTTCGTCTGGTCGTCAACCGCGAATTGGCTCGTCTCAGCCGCAGCGGCGAGATCAACACCATTCATGAGCGTTGGTTCGGTGTGCTCGGCAAACCGGAAGCAAGACTGGAAAGCCTTTACTTCCTTAACGGCCTGCCGGAGTAGCGCGGCAGGAGGAGTCAAGAAGTAAGGGCTGCGCCCGACTCGTCCTCCTCGGGGGCGACGATGTCGCGATAGGCATACCAGGTCGAGTGTCCGACCAGCGGCATGGTGACGATCAGGCCGACAAAGAAGGTCGCAAAGCCGACGATGCCCAGGATCCCGATACAGATTCCCCAAAGCAAGAGCGGGACCGGGTTGCGGCCGCAGGCGACGAGGCTGGCGATGGTCGCCGTGACCGCGTCGGTCTCGCGATCGAACATCAGGGGTACAGCGATGACGCTGATGGCAAAAACGAACATCGCGAAAAAGCCCCCGACGGCGAAGTAGACCAGCGCGAAGTCGAGCTGCTCGAAAGTCAGAACGGTATGCACGACATTGCCGAAGGTCGGCAAGCCGCCGGTAAAGAAGAGTGCAAACACGATGATCGATGCGCGCGCCCAGACCAGCAGGACGATGGCCAGCAGGGCGGCAAAGAGACCAACGTTCGGCAGGTTCGGGCGCCAGGCGGCGAGGGTTGGCAACAGTCGCGGCGGCATGCCGAATTCGATGCGCCGACTGAGAGCGTAGAGCCCCAGCGTCAGGAAGGGGCCGACCAGCAGGAAGCCCGTCGTCAGGCCTGCGAAGAGGGCGTAGGCTTCGGCAAACACCACCTGCATCAACCAGCCGGCGATGGCAAAGCAGCTCCCGTAGAACAGGCTGGCCCGGCCTCCTCGGCGCAGGTCATGCCAGCCGCCACGCATCCAACCGACGACGGCGCCGGCTTTTACGCGGCGGATGACCGGGAAGCGGCTGGCAGGGTTTGCTGAGCCAGGCGTATCGTTCTCGCTCATTGACGAGCCTCCTTTGGTTTTTTTGTTGGTGCTTCGCACTTCGCAGCAGTACTGGCCCCGGCTTCTCTGGCCGGTTTCCGCTCACGTGTCTGGCGAAAGGCTGCATGCTGCACTACGAGTAAGGGCGTTTCGTTTATATAACACACTGTGCAGTATTCGTAAGCGGTTGGCGGCATCATGCGGCCTCGGGCGCTCACCCGCTGCTCCTCCGTAGGTGGAAGTGGGTGATGGCCGCAGAACGCTGTCGCGTCCTTTGCCTCCTTCTCACGCCTTGAAAGGCGGAATTCAGTATTCTTGACTCCGGAGCGGTCTTGCTTACAATCGGGTCGATCGGCGTCGGCGCTGCCGCTTTGCTCAAGGCGCATGTTCGGTCAGGGAATCTCGCCGCCTGTTGCGCCCATGACAGCGCAACATCACTCGTTCTCCATGCAAGAAAAGGGTAATGACAATGGACGGTTTTTTGCTGTTGTTGGGACGTGCTACCGGCTTTGCCGGTGTGCTGCTGTGCGTCGTCGCTGCTGTCGTACGTGTAACCGGCAGTTACTGGCTGGCTGGCTTCCAGGTGGGGACCCTGATGCAGGCGGGCATTGCCGGCGTCGTCATTGGCTGTTTTCTGCTATTGGTCGCACAAGGCCGCACGGACGCTTCCTTGCGCTCGCGCCGATGATCCTGGCAATCGGGTGGGGACTTGGCGCTGGAGGCATGCCTGCCGGAGGAACTGGTGCCGTTCTTCGTAAGGTCTGAATGGCGTCTGGCTGGCGGTATACTGGCAGGCTATTCAATTGCACTGGTCTGCCATGTCAAAACCGAAAAACATCGGTTTCGTTTCGCTGGGTTGCCCGAAGGCGCTTGTCGATTCCGAACAGATTCTCACCAAACTGCGCGCCGAAGGCTATCTGATCTCTCCGTCGTATGAGGGTGCCGATCTGGTGGTTGTCAATACCTGTGGCTTCATCGACGCCGCTGTGGAGGAATCGCTCGACGCCATCGGCGAGGCCTTGACCGAAAATGGCAAGGTCATCGTTACCGGTTGCCTGGGGGCCAGGGAAGAGGTGATTCGCAAGGCGCATCCGCAGGTGCTGGCGGTGACCGGCCCGCATGCCGCCGACGAGGTCTTGCAGCACGTGCATGCGCATCTGCCGCAACCGCACGATCCGTTTACCAGCCTGGTGCCGCCGCAGGGAATCAAACTGACCCCGCAGCATTTCGCCTACCTGAAGATTTCCGAAGGTTGCAATCACAGTTGTACCTTCTGCATCATCCCGTCGATGCGTGGCCCGCTGGTCAGCCGCCCGATCGGCGATGTGCTGCAGGAAGCAAAGCATCTTGCCGACGCGGGTGTGCGGGAATTGTTGGTCATCTCGCAGGACACCAGCGCCTATGGTGTCGATGTCAAGTATCGAACCGGCTTTGCCGGTGGTCGGCCGCTGCGTACCCGACTGCGCGAGCTCTGCGAAGCGCTGGCGGAACTCGGCATCTGGGTGCGTCTGCACTACGTCTATCCCTATCCAAGCGTGGACGCCTTGCTGCCGTTGATGGCCGAGGGAAAGATCCTGCCCTATCTCGACGTGCCTTTCCAGCATGCCAGTGCCCGTGTCCTGAAGGCAATGAAGCGACCGGCGAGCGCCGAGAACAATCTCGAGCGGCTTCGCGCTTGGCGTGCAGTTTGTCCGGATATCACCGTGCGCAGCACTTTTATTACCGGTTTTCCGGGGGAGAGCGAAGCCGAGTTCGAGGAATTGCTGGCTTTCATCAAAGAGGCGCGTCTGGATCGCGTCGGCTGCTTTGCCTATTCGGCAGTGGACGGCGCGACGGCCAATGCGTTGCCTGGCGCGGTGGCCGAGGAAGTTCGCGAGGAGCGCAAGCGGCGTTTGATGGAAATTCAGGAGGATATCTCGGCCGAGTTGCTGGCGGCGAAGATCGGGCGCGAGATCGAGGTCTTGGTCGACGAGGTCGACGAGGACGGAACGATTGCCCGCTCGGCGGCGGATGCGCCGGAGATCGATGGCCTGGTTTTCGTCAACGAATACTACGCTGCCGAACCTGGCGACTTCCTGCGCGTGCGTGTGGTCGATGCCGACGAGCACGACCTTTACGCCGAGGTCGTTGCCAGCGCCGCCTGAGGACCCTGGTCTCCGGTCTTCCTGACGCTCAATGAAAATTGCGGCTTGTCGTCGGCAGGCGACCAAGCAGTGCAGACAAATCAACGAGCCGCTTGGCCACCAGATGGACAACCTGACCTTCGCGCTGCACCTGCCCGAGAACGCCGAGCAGACGGGCAGCGAGCAATTCGTGGCGCTGTTGCTCGACCAGTCGCGAGTGCACGACAATGTTGGCCAGCCCGGTTTCGTCTTCCAGGGTGACAAAAACGATGCCGCTGGCGGTGCCCGGGCGTTGCCGGCAGGTGACGATTCCGGCGGCACGCGCGAGTTGGCGGTCGGCCGCGTTCTGCAGCTCACTGGCGGAAACGAAACGCTGCGCGCTGAGCCGGCTACGCAGTAGCGTCAGGGGATGGCGGCCGAGCGTGAAGCCGGTGGCGGCGTAGTCGGCAATCAGCTCCTCGGCTTCGGATGGCGTGGCGAGTTGGGCCGCGGCTTCCGTTGGCTCTACGCTGCCCAGCAGATCGAGTTGTCTTTTGGGTCGCTTGGATAGCTTGGCCAGGGTGCTACCGGCGGCTAACCAGGCGGCTTGCCGACGATGGCCGGCGAGGCACGCCAAAGCGCCGGCCGCAGCGAGCAGCGCGAGATCCTTGTCTGTCAGTCGTGCACGTGTGGCGAGATTGGCAACGCTGTGCAGAGGTCGCTGTTGGCGGGCTTCCAGCAGGCGTGTGACGGCGGCCTGCGCTAGGCCGGAAATACTGGACAGACCGAGGCGGACAGCCGGCAGCGTGCTGGCCGTCGTTCCCGGCTCGCAGCCGGTGCTTTCGAGCCGCGCTTCCCAGGCGCTCTCGTTTACCGTTACTGGACGCACATCGACACCATGCCGGCGCGCGTCCTGCAGCAATTGTGAGGGGGAGTAGAAGCCCATCGGCTGGCTGTTGAGCAGGGCGCAGAGAAAAGCCGCCGGATGGTGGCGTTTGAGCCAGGCCGAGACGTACACCAACAAGGCGAAGGAGGCGGCGTGCGATTCGGGGAAGCCATATTCGCCGAAACCGCGAATCTGCGCGAAGACGCGTTGCGCGAAGGCGTCGTCGTGGCCACGCTGGCGCATGCCGCTGATCAGTTTCTCTTCGAAGGGCTCCAGCCCCCCTTTGCGTCGCCAGGCAGCCATCGCCCGACGTAGCTGATCGGCCTCGCCGGGGGTGAAGCCGCCGGCAACGACCGCCAGTTGCATCACCTGCTCCTGGAAAATAGGCACGCCACAAGTGCGCCCAAGAACGGCAGCGATTTCCGGGCGCATCGGCTCGATGGTTTCCTGGCCATGTCGGCGACGCAGATAGGGGTGGACCATGTCGCCCTGGATTGGGCCTGGCCTGACCAGCGCCACTTCGATGACCAGATCGTAGAAACTGCGCGGTCTGAGGCGCGGCAGCATGGCCATCTGCGCGCGTGACTCGATCTGAAAGACGCCAATCGTGTCGGCAGCGCAGAGCATGTCGTAGACCGCCGGGTCTTCTGGCGGGACGTCCGGCAAAGCGATGCCGACCAGATCCAGCGCGCGGTGGATCGCCGAGAGCATGCCCAGCGCCAGCACATCGACCTTCAGCAGCCCGAGCGCGTCGAGATCGTCCTTGTCCCACTGGATCACCGTGCGCTCGGGCATGGCGGCATTTTCTATGGGCACCAGCCGCGCCAGCGGGCCGCGCGAGATGACGAAGCCACCGACGTGTTGCGAGAGGTGGCGGGGAAAACCGCGCAGTGCGTCGCTCAGTGCCAGCCATTTGGCGACGCGCGGCGCCTCCGCATCGAGGCCGGCTGCACGTAGGCGTTCGGGCAGTTGCTCGCGCTTGTCCCACCACGCCATTGAGGTGGTCAGTGCGTCGATCTGGGCGCTGCCGAAGCCGAGCGCGCGGCCGACATCACGCAAGGCAGCACGCGTCCGGTAAGTGATTACCGTTGCCGTCAGAGCTGCGCGTTCACGTCCGTACCGGAGATAGAGGTACTGGATGACTTCCTCGCGTCGCTGGTGCTCGAAATCGACGTCGATATCCGGCGGTTCACCGCGTTCCCGGGAAATGAAGCGCTCGAAAAGCAGCCGCGAACGCGCCGGGTCGACTTCGGTGATGCCCAGGCAGTAACAAACTGCCGAATTGGCGGCCGAGCCGCGTCCCTGGCAAAGAATGTTCCGGCTGCGTGCAAAATTGACCAGGTCGTAGACGGTCAGGAAATAGGGTTCGTAAGCAAGTTCGCGGATCAGCGCGAGTTCGTGCTCGACGCGCTCGCGTACCGCTGCTGTCTCCCCGCCGGGATAGCGTCGGCGCAGCCCTTTTTCGACTTCCGCGCGCAGGAAGTCCGGCGCGGTCTGGCCGGCGGGTACCACTTCGTCGGGGTATTCGTAGCGTAATTCGGCGAGCGAGAAATCGCAGCGTGCGGCGATGTTCAGGGTTTCGGCGAGTAGTTCGGGCGGGTAGAGTCGTGCCAGCCGCAAGCGGCTGCGCAGGTGGCGTTCGCCATTGGCAAAGAGTGCGTGGCCGGCGGCAAAGAGCGTACTCTTCAGGCGGATCGCAGTCAGCGTATCCTGCAGCGGGCGGCGCGCCCGCCGGTGCATGTGCACGTCGCCAGCGGCAACTGCCGGCAGACCGCTTGCCGTGGCCAGTTCAAGCAGCATTGCCAGGCGTGTCGCGTCGTCAGGCCCGGAATGAAGTTCGACGGCCAGCCAGGAGCGTGTCGGAAAGCGCGTCGCCAGCCAACGACCGTCTTCCACCTTGGCGTCAGCGTCCGGGATCCACAGCGCCAGGCAGTCCGGCAGGGCGCCGCTGCTGCCGGCAAAGCCGCCGGGACTTTCGAGATCGCCACGGGAGAGACGGTATTGGCCCTTGGGCGAGCGCCGCCGTGCCAGGGTGATCAGCGCCGACAGATTGCCGTAACCGGCGCGGTTCTGTGCCAGCAGAAGCAGTCGGAGGCCAGTACCTGTTTCACTGGAGAGACGAAACTCGGCACCGATGAGCAGTGGCAGGCCGCGCGCGCTGGCTGCTCGGTGCGCCCGCACGACGCCGGCCAGCGACGCTTCGTCGGTGATGGCCAGCGCGCTGTAGCCGAGCGTCTGTGCGTGCTCGACAAGTTCTTCCGGATGCGAGGCACCGCGCAGGAATGAGAAGTTGGAACAGCAGTGAAGTTCTACGTAGGGGGGCAGGAGGTCGGACATACCAAGCGCTGTACAAAAATACAGTATAGCGTTTCGTCCAACCTTTATTGCGCCTTGTGAGCAGTGTCGTTATCGATTTCCCTTGCTGGCCTCGACGGGCTTCGCGGCAGAGGTGTCGCCATGACTGGTGGCACAGGCTCGGTCGCTCGAATTTGCCGCGAGATTCGCCGCGGAAGCTTGTTTTTGTCCGACTACTGCTGCTTTAGATCGAGCTGCGCCAGGTCGACCCGTTTCCGCCGTCCGCGGAAGCGCAGCCAAGCCTTGTGTGACAGGTGCCTGATGAGTAGGCCGGGTGGCATTCGCAACCAATGGGCGCGCACGTAAATCAGCCAGCGGGCAAGAGTCGCCTGGCGGGAAGGGTGATCCGGGTGTCCCGGTAGCAGCGCCAGGGGGATCAGACGATTCATCAGCTTGCGGATCGGCCAGGCGGGCGCCTCGCCCTCCAGATCGTGCAGCACATCCGGGGGGACCGGCGTGCCCAAGAGTCCTTGCGCATGATGCAGCCCGTAGAACAATGGGCGCTGGAAACCCAGGACCCGTGCGCGTGGTACGAGGCTCGCCCAGAAACCTGGCTCCTGACCATGGTGGCAAAGCAGATCATGGACATCGAGCAGATCCCGCAGGCGCAGACCCTCGTCGGGATCGCCCTCGAGAAACAGGTGCACCAGGGCGTGCAGTATCATGTCGGCAGGCGCGAGAACGCGCAGCTGCCGGTCGGCGAGCGGCCGCGCTGCGGCAAACAGAGGGGCGGGATCCGAGGCTAGGTGGCTGGTTTTCGGCAAGAGCCGATGGTGAATGTCGATTTCGGTTCCTCGCTCCCGGTGACGGAGCGGAGGAATTTCGTGCATCCAAACGCGGTAGTAGCGGTCGTCGTAGGGGTCTATTTCGGTCTTGAACCAGCCGCGTGCGACCAGCTTTTCCTCGATTTCCACGATCCGCTCTTCAGGGACCAGAAGATCCACGTCGGCGAAGATTCGCCCCTGCGCCGGCGGCAGGTCTGCGAGAAGGTAAGCGGTACCTTTGAGCAGAATCAGCGGCGCGTCGATTTCCTTGAGCGCCCAGAACAATCGGTTTACCTCCCAGGATATCAGCGTCTTCCGATGCGCGATGACGTTACGGGCGGCTCTCAGATGGGCCGCGGCACGTGGCGGGATGTCACCAAGCAGGCCGGCATTGTCCAGAGCTGATTCCAGTCGGCCCAGTACGCGGGCGCGACGGGCGACGCGCAACAGCAGTTCCCAGTCGGCGAGGGACAGAGCGGTGAGGGTTTCCGGCATCTTCAGGGCGTCGAGCAGAAGCCTCCGCGCCCGCAGCCTTTCGCTGGCAGCCTTGGCCATTAGCCGGCCATGGTGTTGCAGAGCTCGTCAAGCGCGGGGATCGCCTCGTTTAGATCGGAGTACACCAGCGAGTAGCAATCGCAGGAGCGAACTATCTCGCTGACCAGCCGAAAAGCCGTTTCGTCGAGCACGTCGTAGTTGAAGGCATTGCTTGCGACCATCAGGAAGGCTTGGCTCTTCGGCATTGCTTCGAGGGCGAATGGCGCACCTGCAACCCAACGCGGGAAGATCAACCAGCGCGGTCGGGCCGGTTCTTGAGCTCGCCTGATGCTCTCCAGCGGTGGCCGAACATGCGCTACCGTGCCCTTGCGTGTATCGAGGAACGACGGGCCAATGGTCGCCTCAGGTCTGAATCGTCTGATTACCTCGATCGATTCATTCTTCAGTGGGATCAGGCGCGGCAGCGGCAGCAGCATGCCATCCTCGGGCCGTACCAAGCCGAATTCGTCCGAGAGCAGGCGCCATCCGGAGTGCGCCAGCGCAGTACAGAGCGTCGATTTACCGTCGCCGGGTGAGGCGGGAAAGAGTATCGCCTGGCCATTTCGTTCAACGGTCCCCGAATGCAGCATCAGCAGATGATGCGAGCGCGTGGCGACACACCAGTTGATTCCCCATTCGAGGGCGGGGAAAGCATGTTCGACGGTATAGGGAGCGAAAGGTGTCTGGCCATCGACGCCAAAACAAGCTTGTCGGCGAAACCATCGGTGCAGTCCGCGCGGACTGCGTATCTCGACGTGAAAATCGCTGAGCGTTTCCTCGTCGAGGAGGGGGTAAGGAGTGTAGAGCCGATGCGCAAGGGATGCGAAGGAGTCGAGGTTGGAGCGAATGCAGAGGTTGAACGGGCCGAACTGTAGCCTTAGTCCGTCTCCCGCCAAGCGCGTACCGAATTCCCGGCGACTCAGGTCACCGACGATCATTGCGCAGCGCTGGGGTCGTCCAGGCGCTCTATGAGGCCCAGTTCTTCAAGCCTCTGTAGGGCGAACGCGAAATCCGTGTCGTCCAGTTCGCTTTGGCTGACGCCGAGGGCTGCTTCGGTCTGATTCTTCAGTTCGTCTGCCGATAGGGCACTTTCCCCCAAGCACTCCAGGATCGATCCGGTGGTTTCGTTAAAGACATGGGTCTCGGCGGACGAAGGCTGGTACACGACGAAGAGATCATCCCAGTTTTCCCAGATCAAGCCCGCTTCCGCTGCTGTCTTGGTCAAGTAGGAAATGGGCGAAGGCTCACAAAGTTGATCACCGGGATGCTCCTGAACGGTAAGCCTGCTTGGCATTAATTCGGTATTAGCGAGTTCACTGCAGGGGTGCTGAGTATGGCGACGTTGCCTGTCAGGTTTTGGCATTTCAGCTTCGTTAAATCGACCGTGCCCGCTGTAACCGGGATGCCCGGGTTGCTTCCAGCGCTGATCTTGCTACCGGGGCAGCTGTTGCGTTCGTAATTCGTAATGCAAATATCTCCCACCTGTGCGCCACTCGCGGTAAATTCGCTGTTGACATCCAAGGTGGGCAGTTGCTTTGTACCGGTACACGAAGCCGCCGCCGCGAGCGCCCCGCTTCGCAAAGTCAGGACCAGCGGCGCGGCGACCATCGCGCCGCGAACCAAGCGTCGCCGTTTGTTCTCCGGCGCCGAAGATCCACCTTGGATGATTGCTCCGGTGTTCGTGGGCGATAGATCCGTCGATTCCCGCGAGTCGCTAATTGATTCCTTAGCCTTCATGATGCTGCTCCCAAAGTTGTCTGAGCTTGGACCACACGCTGGTCATCCAGCATTCTTGTTTCGTCGTCGGTAAGCATCGCGCCATCATCTCCAGCATGTTCGGCAGTGATAAGCAACCGTGGAGAGCTGCCGGCCCTTCCGCGGCGCTCACCAAGCCAGAACCGAGATCCGCGGCTCCTTGACTGACTAGCGTCATTCTGGCGTTCGCGATAGGGACCGCCTGCGAAGTACGTCACGATCGCGCCAAAGAATAAAACAAGGCGTTAGTTCGAGACTACACTGCCAATGGTCAAAGTATCGTTCAGGAAACTATAAGCAAACTCTATACCAGGCCGCAAATAGAAACATACATTTTATATAAATCAGCCGCTTGCTTGGTTTCCGTGTGGCGCCGATCGATCCTCGACGGCTTCAGTGTAAAAAAAACCGACACGCTGCAGCGGACAGTATTGCCGAACTCTTTTCCGATTCCCCTTTTGCAGGAAAGTTCTTCAGATGCTCATCATCGTCGCTGCCAAGAGCGCTGTTAGAGTTTCAAACGCTCCAGCAGCTCGGTTTCCAGCTTGATGCGGCGGGCAGTCATGCCGAGGTCGCCGCCGCTGATCAGAAAGGTGTCTTCTACCCGTTCACCCAGAGTGGAGATCTTTGCCGTATGTAGATTAGCACCATGGGCAGCCAAAGTCATGGCGATGGTGTACAGCAGGCCAGGACGGTCTGCAGCGCTCACCGAAAGCACGTAGTGCAGGCCTTTCTCGTCCGGCTCGATGGTGACCAGCGGTTGTATCGGGAAGTGTCTGACCTGCCTCGAGATGCGTCCGCTGCCGGGGGGCTCAGGCGGACCCGGGTGACTCAGCCGTTCTTCCAGCTCGTGTTCGATGTAGCTGATCATCGCGCGATCGCTGCCGAGCTCGCCAACCTTGAGCAGCATGAAGCTATCCAGGGCGTAGTGGTGACGGGTGGTATGGATCTTGGCGTCGACGATGGTGTAACCGGCGCGGGAAAAAAAACCGACCAAGCGCGCAAACAGATCTGGTTGATCCGGAGCGTAGATCATAACCTCCAAACCCTCGCCCTGAGGGTTGAGGCGTGCTTTGATAACCGCTTGTTCGACCATCGGTCGATAGTGCAGGGCACGCGTATGCCAGGCAATTTCCTCCGCCGAATGGCGCAGGAAGTACACAGTGTCGAGTTGTTTCCACAGCCGTTCTTGTACCGCCTCGGGGAGCGCAAAATAGCGCAGCAGGCGCAATGCTTCTTGTTGCCGCTCCTCGATCAGCCCTTGCCTGACGGGAACTTCACCGCCAGCCAGCAGTGCCCGGCAGGTGCCCCTGAACAGCTGTTCGAGGAGTTGGCCCTTCCAGCTATTCCAGACTTTCGGGCTGGTACCGCGTATGTCGGCGACGCTGAACAGGTAAAGCGCCGTCAGGTGGCGTTCGTCCTTTGCCGTCACGGCAAATGCGCCAATCACTTCGGGGTCGGCGATGTCCTGCTTCTGGGCGACGGTCGACATCAGCAGATGCTCCTCGACCAGCCAGACGATGAGTTCGCTATCGACTGCATCGAGACCGTGATCCGCGCAGAAACGGGCTGCATCGACGGCGCCGAGGCGCGAATGATCTCCCCCTCGTCCCTTGGCAATGTCGTGGAACAGGGCGGCGATGTAGAGCACCCAGGGGCGCTGGAAATCCCTCATCAACTCGCTGCACAGCGGATACTCGTGTGTGAACTCATCGGCGAGAAAGCGTCGCAGGTTGCGCAGGACGCGGAGGATGTGCTGGTCTACGGTATAGACGTGGAACAGATCGTGTTGCATCTGTCCGACGATCTTGCCGAAATTCGGTAGATAGCGGCCAAGAATGCCGAACTGGTTCATGCGCCGGAGTTCATGCAGCACACCGCGTCGTTGCTGCATGATTTCGAGAAAGCGCGCCCGATTGCCGGGATTGCTGCGGAACTCGTCGTCGATCAGCGTGCGGGCGTGCCACAGCGCGCGCAGGGTGCGTGCGGTCATACCCTGCAGCGCAGGATGCTTCTGCATCAGCAGGAAGGCTTCGAGGATGGCGGCCGGTTCGCGGTCGAAGACCTGTTCATCGGTGATGTCGAGAAAATCGTGGGTATTCTCGAAGCGTTCGTTGATTGGCTGTGGCGGTTGGTCCGGTAGCGGTGAAATGGCGGCGCTGATATTGAGCAGCAAGATGGCGTTGATCTGGGTGACTTCCTTTGCCGTGCGATAGTACTGCTGCATCAGCAGCTCACTGGCCCGCCGGGTCGCTGTCGCCCGGTAGCCAAGCTGTTCAGCGAGCGCCGTCTGGTAGTCGAAGAGGAGGCGATCTTCACGGCGGCCGACATGAACGTGCAACCGGGTCCGCAATTGCTGCAGGAACTTGATGCTGCGTTGCAGCTGCGTCTCTTCTTCGTGGGTCAGAAAACCGTATTGTGCCAGCTCTGCCCAGGTGGAACCGTAGCCTGCCGCACTGGCAATCCAGAGGATGGTGTGCAGATCGCGCAGCCCGCCCGGACCCTCCTTGCAGTTGGGCTCCAGGCTGTAGGGGGTGTCGTCGTAGCGCAAATGACGTTCGTCCTGTTCGCTGCGCTTGGCTTCGAAGAAGGTCAGCGGATCGAGGACTTTCTCGAGTTCGAGGGAAAACTCCTGGAATAGTGTCTCGCTGCCGATCAGCAGGCGTGCTTCGAGCAGTGCCGTCTGGATCGTGAGGTCGCCGGCCGCGGCTTGCGAACACTCATCGACGGTGCGCACGCTGGGAGCGACTTCCAGTCCAATGTCGTAGCACAGGGTGACCGCCTGTTCCAGCTGCGTCGTCAGATCGCCTTCTGGTGGAGCGGGGAGAAGAAGCAGCAGGTCGACGTCCGAGGCTGGATAGAGTTCGCCACGCCCGTAGCCACCGACCGCGAGCAGGGCCAGCGACGCCGGCAGGTGCAATGATCGCCACAGATCGCAGAGCACCTCGTCGATCAGATGGCAGCGTTCGTGCAACAGGCGCGGCGCATCGCCGCTGGCCAGATAACGCTCGCGGATAGCCGCCTGGCCCTGTTGCAGGTGTGAGCGGTAGTGCGCGACCAGCGCCAGCGGGTCGACGGTAGCGGTGTTCACGGCTTAATCTAGGAGCCGCGCATGCGACTCACGAACCTCCCTTCTCCACTTGCGGGAGAAGGGCCAGGGGAAGAGGGGGGCGGTCATGGCTTTCCTGATTTGGGTGTCTCCCCTGGTCATGACCCTAAGGCCCGGATTCCGTCGGGCGGCGGGCGCGTCCCCTCTGACACGGTGAGTACTTCGTAACCCGTTTCGGTGACCAGGATGGTGTGCTCCCATTGCGCCGACAGGCTGTGGTCCTTGGTGACGATCGTCCAGCCATCGGCCATGGTCTTGATCGCCGCCTTGCCGGCATTGATCATTGGCTCGATGGTAAAGACCATTCCCGCCTGTAGCTGCAGACCCGTGTGCGGGCGGCCATAATGAACAACCTGCGGTTCTTCGTGAAACTTGGCGCCGATGCCGTGACCGCAGAACTCGCGGACCACCGAGTAGCCCGATTTCTCGGCTTGCTGCTGGATGGCATGGCCGATATCGCCGAGGTGTGCGCCGGCCCGAACCTGAGCGATACCGAGCCAAAGGCATTCGAAAGTGATTTCGCACAGCCGCCGCGCCTGGACCGAGGTCTCTCCGATCTGAAACATGCGGCTGCTGTCGCCGTGATAGCCGTCCTTGATTACCGTGACATCAAGATTGACGATGTCGCCGTTCTTCAGTTGGCGATCGCCGGGAACGCCGTGGCAGACTTGGTGGTTCACCGAGGTGCAGACCGACTTCGGATAAGGCCGGTAACCTGGCGGCGCGTAGTTGAGCGGTGCCGGAATGCTGCCTTGCACATCAACCATGTAGTCGTGGCAAAGGCGATCAAGCTCGCCGGTGGTGATTCCCGATCGCAGGTGCGGTGTGATGTAGTCGAGTACTTCGGCCGTGAGGCGGCCGGCGACACGCATTTTTTCTATTTCCGCGGGTGTTTTGAGGGTAATACTCATTCGTTCGGGTCGGCGCCAAGGGTAAGAGACGGAAGGATAAAGGAAGCCAAGCGCTTAGGCAATTTGCCGAGCGCTAGCGCTCGCCATGAGCATCCGGCCGGGCCGTCGGATGTGTTGCGGCTGAACGGCTGGCGAAGTCATTTGAACTGCAGGGCCTCTTTGATGGTACTATCGCCCGGTTTTGCTGGCCGCGGTCAGTGAAGCACGAGCTTGCGCCGCTGTGGCGCGCCGGGCGTGCCGACGAGGCACGTCTCATTTCGCACATTCGCCTGTTCAAGGGTGCCTGCCAACACACTACGGCAGACTGTAGCTCGGCGAATGGTGGTCAAACCCTGAATATTGAGAGTAAAAACATATGTCTACAACGATGCGTCAAATGCTCGAGGCCGGTGTCCACTTCGGTCACCAGACACGCTTCTGGAATCCCAAGATGGCGCCCTACATTTTTGGCGCCCGCAACAAGATTCATATCGTCAACCTGGAGCGAACGCTTGCCAAATACAACGAGGCCATGACCTTCGTTCGCAAACTGTCTGCCAACAAAGGCAATATCCTGTTTGTCGGGACGAAGCGTCAGGCGCGTGAAATTGTGGCCGAGGAGGCTTCGCGTTGCGGCTCGCCGTACGTCGACCAGCGCTGGCTGGGCGGCATGCTGACCAACTTCAAGACGATCAAGCAGTCGACCAAGCGTCTCAAGGAGATGGAAACTATGGTCGAAGATGGTTCTCTCGAACGCCTGGGCAAGAAAGAGGCGCTGATGACCACGCGCGAACTGGACAAGATGCTCAAGTCGATCGGTGGCATCAAGGATATGGCGACCTTGCCCGACGCGCTGTTCGTGATCGACGTGGGCTACCACAAGATCGCTATTACTGAGGCCAACAAGCTCGGTGTTCCGGTGGTGGCGGTTGTCGATACCAACCACTCGCCAGCAGGCGTCGACTACGTCATTCCGGGTAACGACGATTCTTCACGCGCCATTCGTCTCTATGCGCGCGGTGTCGCCGATGCCGTGCTAGAGGGGCGCAGCCAGTTTGTCGAGGAAATCATCGAAGCGGTTTCCGGCGACGAATTCATCGAAGAGGCCAGCGACGACTGATCGTCAGCTGCTGTGGCCGTGCGGCGTGCTGACGCCGCCGCTCGGTTTGTCCTGAATGTTCAGTGAGGCGCGGCCGGCCATACCGGCCGCGTTCACAAGTGGAGAATGAAATGGCGGAAATTACCGCAAGCATGGTTAAAGAGTTGCGCGAAAGAACCGACGCGCCGATGATGGAGTGCAAACGGGCGCTGACCGAGGCTGCTGGCGACCTGAGCAAGGCTGAAGAAATCCTGCGCGTCAAGCTTGGCTCGAAAGCGAGCAAGGCAGCAAGTCGCATTACCGCCGAGGGCGTGGTGGCGGTCCATCTGTCGGACGATGGCAAAATTGGCGCCCTGATCGAAGTCAACTCCGAGACCGACTTCGTCGCCAAGAACGATGAATTTCTGAAGCTGGCCAGTGATTGCGCGGCGCTGGTCGTCAGTCATGATCCGGCTGACGTGGCCGCCTTGTCGGCCTTGCCCTTGGGTGACGGGAGCGTTGAATCGACGCGCACGGCCCTGGTCGGTAAGATCGGTGAAAACATGTCCATCCGGCGCTTTGTGCGTATGCAGGCTAAAGGCAAGTTCGCTTCTTACATTCATGGCGGTGCCAAGATCGGCGTTCTGCTCGACTACGTGGGTGGTGACGAGCAGCTGGGCAAGGATCTGGCCATGCAAATTGCCGCCGGGAAGCCGAAGGCGCTGGATTCGACGGGCGTTGCCGTTGAGCTGATCGAGAGTGAGCGGCGCATTGCCATCGAGAAGGCGAAAGAGGCGGGCAAGCCGGAAGCGATGCTGGAAAAGATCGCCGAGGGTTCGGTGCAGAAATTCCTCAATGAGGTGACGCTGCTTGGGCAGGTCTTCGTCAAGGCCGAAGACGGCAAGCAGACGGTCGCGCAATTGCTCAAGGCCAAGGCGGCGTCGGTTGCCGGCTTCGCGCTGTATGTCGTTGGCGAAGGCATTGCCAAGCGAAGTAACGACTTCGCGGCCGAAGTGGCTGCCCAGGCTGCCGCTGCACAGAAGTAAGCGCACAGCTGTCCATCCAGACCGACCAAGGAGCCAGATGACGATGTCCGACAAATCGCCGAAATACAAGCGCATCCTGCTCAAGCTCTCCGGTGAGGCCCTTATGGGCTCCGATGCGTACGGCATCAACCGGCAGACAATTTCGGGAATCGTTGCCGAAATCAAGGGGATTGTCGACCTGGGCGTCCAGGTCGGTGTGGTGATCGGGGGTGGTAATATCTTTCGTGGTGTTGCGCCTGCCGCGTCCGGCATGGACCGGGCGCAGGCGGACTACATGGGAATGCTGGCGACGGTGATGAACGGCCTGGCCTTGCACGACGCCATGCGTTCGGCCGGAATGGTCTCGCGCGTGCAGTCGGCGCTGAACATCGAGCAGGTGGTTGAGCCCTACATTCGTGCCAAGGCCATCCGCTATCTGGAGCAGGGTCGAACGGTGATCTTTTCTGGCGGTACCGGCAATCCCTTCTTCACCACCGATACGGCGGCCGCCTTGCGTGGCGCCGAGATCGGTGCTGAAATTGTGCTCAAGGCGACTAAGGTCGACGGCATCTACTCTGCCGACCCGAAGAAGGATCCGCTGGCCATCCGTTATGAGCGGATCAGCTTCGACGAGGCGATCGCGCAGAATCTGGCGGTGATGGATGCTACTGCCTTCGCGCTTTGTAGGGACCAGAAGTTGCCCGTAAACGTGTTCTCTATTTTCAAGAAGGATGCTTTGCGGCGGGTTACGATGGGCGAGCACGAAGGTACACTGGTGTATTGCTGACGGAGACCAAGATGTCCATAGCAGATGTAAAGAAGACGACCGAAAAGAAGATGCACAAATCATTGGAGGCGCTCCGCGTCGACCTGGCCAAGGTGCGCACCGGACGCGCCCACATCGGCCTGCTCGACCATGTGCAGGTTGAATACTACGGCTCGATGGTGCCGATCAACACCGTTGCCAACGTGACTTTAATCGATGCCCGTGCGCTCGGCGTTCAGACCTGGGAAAAGGGGATGGCGGCGAAGGTCGAGAAGGCCATTCGCGACTGCGACCTTGGGCTCAATCCCTCTTCGCAAGGTGATCTGATCCGGGTGCCGATGCCGGCACTGACCGAGGATCGACGGCGCGATCTGATCAAGGTGGTGAAGGCCGAGGCTGAAGGTGCCAAGGTCGCCATCCGCAACTTGCGGCGCGACGCCATGGCAACGCTGAAAGAGATGCTCAAGAACAAGGAGTGCTCCGAAGATGAAGAGCACCGCGCTCAGGACGACATTCAAAAGCTCACCGACCGCCACGTCGCTGAAGTCGATCAGCAACTAAGTCACAAGGAAACCGAGTTGATGGCCATCTAGGGCTTTTGGAGCAGTTATAGAAATGGCTCTTTTCGCCAGCTCCACTTGCGATGTTCCGGCAACGTCGGCGGTGCCGCGGCACGTGGCGATCATTATGGACGGCAATGGGCGCTGGGCCAAAAAGCGCTTGCTGCCGCGTTTTGCGGGCCATCATCGCGGTGTCGAAACGGTACGGGCCACGGTCAGGACCTGCCTTGAGCGGGGGATCGAGTTCCTGACCATTTTTGCCTTCAGCTCCGAGAACTGGCGTCGTCCGCAAGAAGAAGTCTCCCTGCTGATGCAGCTCTTCGTAAGAGCATTGAAGGATGAAGTCAGCAAGCTGCATCGCAATGGCGTCCGCCTGCGCGTGATTGGCGACCTGTCACGCTTTGATGCCGACCTGCAGGCCCTGATCCGCAGTTCCGAGGAGCGGACCGCCGGCAACCGCCGGCTGATTCTGACGGTGGCCGCGAACTACGGTGGGCGGTGGGACATTCTGCAGGCCGTCAACCGCATGTTGCTCAGTGAGCCGGAAAAAAGCGGCGAGTGGGCCGAGAGTGATCTGGCGCCGCATCTGGCGATGAGCTACGCGCCGGAGCCCGACCTGTTCATCCGCACCGGTGGCGAGCAACGGATCAGCAATTTTCTGCTCTGGCAGCTGGCTTATTCCGAGTTCTATTTCACTGACCTGCTTTGGCCCGAATTTGATGCCGCGGCTTTCGACGCCGCGCTGGCCTCTTTTCAGCAACGCGAACGCCGCTTCGGACGAACCAGCGAGCAGCTTGGGCAGCGGGTTGACGATTCTCCGGCGAGCACCGCGGCAGCAACGAGCCGGCGCATAGATGCTTAGGACGCGGGTAATCACCGCGGTCTTCCTGTTTGCCGCTTTTTTTGCCGCCCTTTTCTACCTTCCGCCTGCGGGTTGGCTGGTCTTCGTCACGGCGATAGCCGCTGTCGCCGCCTGGGAGTGGGGGGCGTTGATGCGCCTCACTGCTGTGGCACGGATCTCGCTCGCGGTCCTGGCGGTCGCGCTGTGTGCCTTGTTGAGCGCCCTCGAACCGGCAGCTGTTGGTCTTGGCTCGAGCTTTTCTCAGCCAGCAGCGTGGCGTCTGGGTGCCTTCCTCTATCCGCCCGCGGCCGCTTTCTGGCTGCTCGCAGTCCCCATCTGGCTAAAACAACGCTGGCCTTTGTCAAACGCGCTGCTTGGCCTATTGACGGGTATGGTCTTGATCCTGCCGACCTGGCTGGCCCTGGTACAGCTACGGCAAGCCGGGGCGCTGGCTCTGCTGGCGATCATGGTCGTCGTCTGGCTGGCCGACATCGGTGCCTATTTTTCCGGCCGCCGCTTCGGGAAGCACAAGCTGGCGCCCACTATCAGCCCGGGCAAGACCTGGGAGGGGGCAATCGGCGGCGGCATCGCAGTCATCGCTTATGGCTTTCTGATGTCGTCGAAACTGCCCGTGGCCCTGGCCGAGAAGCCTTTGCTGCTGCTCGTGGTGCTGATCGCTCTGACCTCGATCAGTGTCGTTGGCGATCTCTTCGAGTCGCTGCTCAAACGCCAGGCGGGGCTGAAAGACAGCAGCAACGTACTGCCTGGCCATGGAGGGGTACTCGATCGTATCGATAGTCTAACTTCGACGCTGCCGTTGCTGGCCCTGGTCTGGCTGGTGAGCATCCCGTGAGCACGGGCAGCACCGTGCAAAACCTGACCATCCTCGGCTCTACGGGGTCGATCGGGGTCAATACCCTGGACGTCGTTCGTCGCCATCCGCAGCGCTATCGATTGGTGGCCCTGTGTGCGCATCGGCAGATCGATCGCCTCTTCGAGCAGTGCGTCGAATTTCAGCCGCCCCATGCCGTTGTCGGCGAGGCCGCTCTGGCCGCCGAACTGGCAGCGCGCTTGCTCGCCGTCGGCTGCAGGACCGCGGTTGGCTACGGCCCCGATGCCCTGTTGCGCATGGCTGCGCTGCCGGAGGTTGACACCGTCATGGCGGCCATTGTCGGCGCGGCCGGCTTGCCGCCGACCCTGGCAGCGGCCGTCGCCGGCAAAAAGATCTTGCTCGCCAACAAGGAAGCCCTGGTCATGGCCGGCGCGGTGTTCATGCGCGCCATTCGCCAGAGCGCTTCCATTCTGCTGCCGATCGATAGCGAACATAATGCGATCTTTCAGTCGTTGCCAAGTGGTTATTCGGGCGATCTCGACGACGGCGGGGTACTTGGTCTGTATCTCACCGCCTCGGGCGGTCCGTTTCGTCTGACGACCCTTGCGGACCTCGCTTCGGTGAGCCCGGAGCAGGCCTGCGCGCATCCGAACTGGGTGATGGGACGGAAGATTTCGGTCGACTCGGCGACGATGATGAACAAGGGTTTGGAAGTGATCGAGGCGCATTGGCTGTTCAACGTTCCGGCCGAGCGCATCGAAGTGGTGATCCACCCGGAAAGCATTATCCATTCGCTGGTTCAATACGCGGACGGCTCGGTAATCGCCGAACTAGGGAATCCGGACATGCGCACCCCGATCGCGCACGCACTGGCCTACCCGCAGCGCATTGCCGCCGGTGTCGAGCCGCTGGACCTGTTCAAGGTCGCATCGCTACATTTCGAGCGGCCCGACTTGCAGCGCTTTCCCTGTCTTGCCCTGGCCTATCGTGCGCTCAAGGAGGGCGGTTGCGCGCCAACGACGCTGAATGCGGCCAACGAAGTGGCGGTTGAGGCTTTCCTCGACGAGCGGATCGGCTTCCCCGCGATTCCCCGGGTGATTGCCGGCGTCATGGACGAGCTGCCGGCAATGCCGGTACCGGGCTCGCTGGCCGATGTTCTCGCCGCCGATCACAGGGCGCGCGTCGCCGCTGAGCAATTCGTAGGCGCGCTGGGCCGACAATGAGCGACTTCCTGTACTACCTGGCGGCATTCGCCCTGGTCCTCGGCATTCTGATCGTGGTGCATGAGTTCGGCCACTATCTGGTCGCCCGTTGGGTCGGTGTCAAGGTGCTGCGTTTCTCGGTCGGTTTCGGCCGGCCGCTGTGGGCGAAGCGCTTGGGGGCGGACGGTACCGAGTGGGCGATTGCCGCTTTTCCCCTGGGCGGTTATGTCAAGATGGTCGATGAGCGCGAAGGCGAAGTTGCTGTCGAGGACTTGCCGCGCAGCTTCAACCGGCAGCCGGTGCTGTCGCGAATTCTCATCGTTGCCGCGGGCCCGGCGGCCAACTTTCTGCTGGCTATCGTGCTCTATTGGGGGCTCTTCTGGCACGGTACCGAAGAGTTCAGGCCACGCCTGTCTGCGCCGGTGGCGGCCAGCGCTGCGGCTGCAGCCGGCTTGGAAGATGGCGAGTTGGTGCTCAAGGTGGCTGGTGAGCAAGTCCAGACCTGGCAGGAGATGCGCTGGCTGCTGCTGCAGCGGGCGGTCGATCAGGATCTGATCGATCTCGAGGTGATCAATGCGCGGCACGAGATAAGCCTCCGCCGTCTCGATGTCTCGCCGATCCGCCAATCAGGCTGGGACGGCGACGCACTGGGACGGCTTGGCCTGGGCCTCTTCCGCCCCGAACTGCCGGCGGTGTTTGGCACGGTCAGCGGCAACAGCGCCGCGGCCGACGCCGGTCTGCTTTCGGGAGACGAGGTGCTGGCCGTTGATGGGCAGGCCATCGGCACCTGGTCCGACTTCGTGCGCATCGTTCGCCGCTCGCCTGGTAAGCCGCTGGCCCTGGATTTGCTGCGGAACGGCCAGCAAATCAGGCTTACCGTAACCCCGGCCTCGGTCGACGAGCAGGGGCAGGAGATCGGGCGCATTGGTGTCGCGGTTAGCGACGGTGATCGCTCGCGCGCCGAGTTGATGGTTACCGTCAGCTATGGCCCGCTGGTGGCATTGCACAGAGCGCTTGGGGAAACCTGGGACAAGTCCACCTTCACCCTACTGATGATCGGCAAGATGATCACCGGTGAAGTCTCGTGGCGGAATATCAGCGGGCCGGTGACCATTGCCGACTACGCCGGCCGATCGGCGAAGCTGGGACTGGACTACTACATCAAGTTCCTGGCCTTGGTCAGCATCAGCCTCGGCGTCCTGAATCTGTTGCCGATCCCAATTCTGGATGGCGGGCATTTGTTGTATTATCTCGTCGAAATCATCAAGCGTGGGCCGGTTTCCGAGCGCAGCATGGAAATCGGCCAGAAGATCGGTATGGCGCTCCTGTTCATGCTGATGGCTTTCGCTTTCTACAACGATATCAATCGACTGTTTTCCGGCTGAACTAATGAACAAATCCCTGCTCGCGGGTCTGGTGGCCGCCCTTTTCGCTGCTGGCGCCACGGCCATGGAACCGTTTACGGTCAAGGACGTTCGTGTCGAAGGCATCCAACGCGTCGAAGCCGGGACGGTGTTCAGCTATTTGCCGATCAAAGTTGGCGAAACGATGAATGACGAGAAGGCGGCGCAGGTCATCAAGACCTTGTTCGCCACCGGTTTCTTCAAGGATGTGCGCATTGAAGTCGACGGCGACGTGTTGATCGTCGTCGTCCACGAGCGACCGGCGATTGCACAGATCGACTTCGTCGGCCTGAAGGAGTTCGACAAGGAACAGTTGCTCAAGGGGCTAAAGGAGGTCGGGATCTCCGTCTCGCGCACCTTCGACCGAGCGACTCTCGAGAAGGCCGAGCAGGAACTGAAACGCCAGTATCTGTCGCGCGGCCGCTATGCGGTGAATATCACTACCACCATCACGCCGCTGGATCGCAATCGCGTGGCGATCAACTTCAACATCGACGAAGGGGACACTGCCAAGATAAGGCAGATCAACATTGTTGGCGCAGACGCACTCAAGGAGAAGGACCTGCTGAGCGTGCTGGAGCTGAAGACGCCCAGCTGGATCAGCTGGTACACCAAGAGTGACCAATATTCGAAGCAGAAGCTGGCGGCAGATCTCGAAACGCTGCGTTCGTATTACCTGGATCGTGGCTTTCTTGAGTTCAACGTCGAGTCGACACAGGTCTCGATCAGTCCTGACAAGAAGGACATCTACATCACGATCAGCATCAAGGAAGGCGAGCGTTATCTCGTTTCCTCGGTGAAGCTCGCCGGTGATCTGATTCTGCCGGAAGAGGAGTTCAGGGAATCGGTCAAGATCAAGCCGGGCGACGTCTTCTCGCGCGAGAAGCTCAACGAGAGTACCAAATCGATTGGCGACAAACTGGGCGCCCAAGGCTACGCGTTTGCCAACGTCAACGCTGCGCCGGAACTGGACCAGGAAAAGCATTTGGTGGCGTTCACGATTTTCGTCGATCCCGGCAAGCGCGCCTACGTTCGGCGGATCAATATCACCGGTAACACCAAGACGCGCGACGAGGTCATTCGCCAGGAAGTGCGCCAGATGGAGGGCGCCTGGTACGACGCGAGCCGAGTCGTGAAGTCACGTGAGAGAATCGACAGGACCGGCTACTTCGGCGAAGTCAACGTCGAGACGCCGCCAGTGCCGGGGACCATTGACCAGGTTGATGTCAACATCAATGTCGCCGAGAAGTCGACCGGCAATATCTCCCTGGGCGCGGGGTACTCCAGTTCGGAGAAGGTGATCCTGTCAGGTTCGATATCGCAGTCGAACATTTTTGGCAGTGGCAAGTTCCTGGCCTTGCAGTTGAACACGGGCAAGTTGAACCGTACCCTCGGAATCAACTACACCGATCCTTACTTCACCGTTGACGGGATCAGTCAGGGCTTCGATCTCTACTACCGGACGCTCAACCCGACTTCTCTCGGCTACGCGTTCCAGTCTACGTCATACGGCGGTGGCATCCGCTTTGGCTATCCTCTGACCGAGAAGGACTCGCTCACCCTGGGTTTGGCGATCGACCAAACGAATATCGACATCACGCCGGTCACCCTGGCGACGCCGATCCAGTACATCCAGTTCCAGGCGCAGAACGGCGACTCCAATGTGACCCTGCCGGCGACCGTGGGCTGGGTGCGTGACACGCGGAACAGCGCCATCTATCCGACCAAGGGCGGAACCCAGCGAGCCGGACTGGAGGTGGCGATTCCCGGCGTCGACCTGACGTTCTATCGAGCGACCTATCAGAATCAGCAATACTTTGAAATCGTCAAGGACCTGGTGCTGATGCTCAACGTCGACCTCGGCTACGGGGACGGCTTGTCGGGGCAGACCTTGCCGTTCTACAAGAATTTCTATGCTGGTGGCGTAGGTTCGGTGCGCGGTTACGATACCGCTAGTCTTGGGCCGGTCGATCCCCAGTATCCGGATACGCGTCTTGGCGGCACGAAAAAGGCGGTGTTCAATTCGGAGATCCTGATGCCGTTTCCGGGCATCGACAAGTCCTTCCGCTTCGGTCCTTTCTTTGATGCCGGCAACGTTTTCACCGACAGCTATACCTATGCCGATGAAGGCTTGCGGACTTCTGTCGGTCTCGCTGCAGCGTGGATTTCGCCTCTCGGGCCGCTGAAATTCAGCTACGGTCAGCCGATCAACGAGCAGAATAATGATAAACTCCAAAAGTTCCAATTCCAGTTCGGGACGACTTTCTAGCGCGCATGACCTGCCGCGATTCCACCGATCATGAAGGTTGTGACCGTCCCCCCTCACGCGCAGTGTGCTTTCCGGCGTGCACGGAGCATGCTCCATGGGTTGCCCGTCTCCCCCTCCCGGCCCTGTTTCCCTACGGAAAAGGTATATTCGTGAGTCGCGTTAGCAACTTTCACATTAACTCAGGAGAACAAGCTTGAAGAAGACGATTGCCAGTCTGCTGGTTGCGTTGATGGCCTCGCTGCCGGCGTCCTATGCGTCGGCGGTGGATCAACTCAAGGTGGGGTACGTCAATACCCAGCGTCTTTTCCGTGACGCACCTGCAGCCGTACGAGCGGCCAAGAAGATCGAGCAGGAGTTCTCCAAGCGTGACCAGGATTTGCAGCGTCTGGCGAAGCAGCTGCAAGGCTTGCAGGAAACGCTCGAGAAGAATGGTGTGACTATGGCCGAGCCCGAGCGCCGTGCCAAGGAGAAGGATCTTGGCGAGTTGTCGAGAGAGTTCCAGCGCAAGCAACGCGAGTTCCGTGAGGATCTGAACCTGCGCCAGAATGAAGAGAACGCGGCGATCATCGAAAGGGCCAACAAGGCGATCAAGCAGCTTGCCGAAAATGAGAAGTACGACCTGATCGTTCAGGATGTGGTCTGGGTCAGCCCGAAACTTGACATCACCGACAAGGTGATACAGGCCTTGTCCGATCCCAGGGACGGCGGCAAGTAAGCGGCTGACGTGAAAGTCTTGCCTACGCGACTCACGAACCTCCCTTTTCCGCGCAGGAGAAGGGCGGGGCGGGAGACGGGGAATTCAGGGCGCATACTCCCTACCCGGCGATTGGTTCCCGCGTACAAGCCGGAATGGGCACTGCAGCTGGAGAGGAATGGTCATGACTTTTATGATCTGGGATCGTTCGACATGTGATGACCGTTAACTCGCCTGGCAACGGAGCGGCGCTGTCAGGAGGTCTGCGGCTGGACGAGATCGTCGCGAATCTCGGCGGAGCCCTTGAAGGTGATGGCTCGGTGCTCGTTTCACAGGTGGCCAGCCTTCTTTCGGCAGGTGAAGGGCAGATCGCCTTTCTCGCCAGTTCCAAATACCGACAGCAGCTGAAGGCAACGAGGGCGACGGCGGTCATTGTGCCACCGCAGTTCTCGCACGAGACCTCGCTGCCGCGAATCGTGCACCCCAATGCCTACGCCTACTATGCGCGTGTCGTGGCCTTGCTCAATCCGAGCCGCCAACCTCGGCGCGGCGTCCATTGCGGGGCCGTGGTCAAATCGGAACTGCCAGCGTCGGTCAGCGTTGGTGAGAATGCAGTCATCGGCGAGCGCGTGCGCATTGGCGAGAACGTCACGGTCCACCCCGGCTGTGTGATCGGTGACGATGCCGCGATCGGCGAAGATTCCGTGCTCTACCCGAACGTCGTCGTCTATGACCGCTGCGTGATCGGCAAGCGGGCGATTATTCACGCTGGTGCGGTCCTCGGCGGCGACGGTTTTGGCTTTGCCAAGGACGGTGAGCAATGGGTGAAGATCCCGCAAATCGGCCGGGTGGTGATTGGCGACGATGTCGAGGTCGGGGTCAACACGTCGATTGACCGCGGCGCACTGGACGATACGATTATCGGCAACGGCGTCAAACTCGACAATCAGATTCAGATTGGCCACAACGTCAGTATCGGCGAGCATGCGGCGATGGCCGGCTGTGTCGGGATCGCCGGCAGCACGCGCATCGGCCGTCGCTGTACCGTCGGTGGTGCCGGCATGATCATCGGTCACCTGGAGCTCGCCGACGACGTGCATATCTCGGCGGGCAGTATGGTGACCAAGAGCCTGCCCAGAGCCGGGCAGTACACCAGCATCTTTCCGCTCGAAGGGCACCACGAGTGGTTGCATAATGCGGCACAGATCAAGCGTCTGGCGAGACTCGCCGAGCGGGTCGCCGAACTTGAAAAGAAACTCGAACAAAGGGAGAACACGACTTGAACGCAATGGATATCAACGAAATCCTCGAACATCTGCCGCACCGCTATCCGTTTCTCCTGGTCGACCGTGTGCTCGATTTCGAGCTCGGCAAGTCAATCCATGCCTACAAGAATGTGACCGTCAATGAACCATTTTTTGTCGGTCACTTTCCGCATCATCCGGTGATGCCGGGGGTGCTGATAATGGAGGCTCTGGCGCAGGCGGCCGGCATCCTGTCTTTCAAGACCATGGGCGCCAAGCCCGACGCGAATTCCGTTTTCTATTTCGTCGGCATCGACGGCGCGCGCTTCAAGAAGCCGGTGACAGCGGGCGATCAGTTGCACTTGCACGTGCAGATCCAGCGCCAGATGCGCGGCATCTGGAAATACAAGGCGGAAGCCCGCGTCGACGGCGAGATCGTCGCCGAGGCCGAACTGATGTGCGCGAAGCGCGATGTCGGCGGAGCCGGGGTGTGACAGGTGCCATGATCCATCAAAGTGCGCTCGTCGAGCGCGGCGCGCAACTTGGTAGCAATGTTTCAGTCGGCGCCTATTCGATCATCGGCGAAGACGTGGAAATCGGCGACAACACGGTGATCGGTCCGCATGTGGTGATTTCGGGGCGGACGCGTATCGGCCGTGACAATCGGATTTTCCAGTTCAATTCGCTGGGCGAGGTGCCGCAGGACAAGAAGTACGACGGTGAGCCGACGCGCCTGGAGATCGGTGACCGCAACACCATCCGTGAGTTCTGCACCTTCAACCTTGGCACTGCCCAGGATGTCGGTATCACCCGCGTCGGCAATGACAACTGGATCATGGCCTATGTGCATATCGCGCATGACTGCCAGGTGGGTAACCATACGGTGTTCGCCAATAACGCGCAGCTGGCCGGCCACGTGCATATCGACGACTGGGCAATTCTCGGCGGCTATACCGGGGTGCACCAGTTCTGCCGCGTCGGCGCGCATACCATGACCGCCGTCGGGACGGTGGTTCTGCAGGACATTCCGCCGTTCGTGATGGCTGCCGGAAACACGGCCAGCCCCTTTGGGATCAATGCCGAAGGGCTCAAGCGGCGAGGTTTTTCCCCCGAGGCGCTGCTGGCTTTGAAGCGCGCCTACCGGACACTCTACAAGTCGGGCCTGATGCTTGACGAGGCGCGCGTCAAGCTGAGCGAAGAGGTGCTCGTTCATCCGGAGATCCAGCCGCTATTGGATTTCCTCGCGGCGTCGAAGCGCGGCATCATTCGATGAGGGTAGCGGGACCGGTGCGCATCGCGATGGTTGCCGGCGAAGCCTCGGGCGATCTTCTAGCCAGTCAGCTGATGCAGGCCTTGCAGGCGAGGCTTCCCGGGGCGGTGTTTTTCGGTGTCGGTGGGCCTAAGATGCTCGAGAGAGGCTTTACGGCTTGGCATCCGCTCGAAAAGCTGGCTGTCCGCGGTTATGTCGAAGTTCTGCGGCACTATCGCGAGATCGCCGCGATTCGCCGTGACCTCAAGCGCCGCTTGCTGGCCGACCCGCCGGACGTGTTCATCGGCGTGGACGCGCCGGATTTCAACCTTTCGCTCGAAAAGGTGCTCAAGCGGCAAGGGGTCGCCAGCGTCCACTACGTCAGCCCGTCGATCTGGGCCTGGCGCGGCGAGCGCATTCACAGCATCGGGGTGGCCGTTTCGCGGATGTTGGCACTTTTTCCCTTCGAGACCGCGCTCTACGAGAAGCAGGGCATTCCGGTGAGCTATGTCGGCCATCCGCTGGCTGACATGTTGCCCCTCGAAGACGGTCGCCATGCGGCGCGCACACTACTTGGCATTTCGCCGACGACGCCGGTTTTCGCGCTCTTGCCCGGCAGCCGGCAGTCAGAACTGCAGTACATGGCGGAGACCTTTATCGAAACCGCTCGCCGCATGCATGAGCAGATTCCGGAGGCGATTTTTCTCGCCCCGCTGGCGACGCGTGAAACGCGCCTGCTGTTCGAAGCCGCGCTGCACCGTCGGCGGGCGAAGCAGTTGCCCATTCGCTTGCTCTTCGGACATGCCCATCAGGCGATGATGGCTGCCGATGCCGTCCTGGTCGCCAGCGGTACGGCGACCCTCGAGGCCGCGCTGCTCAAGAGGCCAATGGCCATCGCCTACAAGATGGCGCCGCTGTCCTACCGAATGATGCGGCGCATGGGCTACCTGCCCTATGTCGGTCTGCCGAACATTCTCGCCGGCAGGTTCGTCGTTCCGGAGTTCATCCAGGACGAGGCGACCGCCGATAATCTGGCGCAGGCGCTGCTCAATCTCTATGCGGACACGGCGGCGTGTGAGCGCATCAAGTCCGTATTTCGGGGGATTCATCTGCAGCTGCGGCAGAACGCCGCCGAGAAGGCGGCTGACGCAGTCATCGCTTGCTTGCCAAGCGCAGCGCTACGCGTCGATGCACTTGCTGTTGCCGGTTGAGGGCCTCGTTTGCGGCGTCGACGAGGCTGGCCGCGGGCCGCTGGCGGGACCGGTGCTTGCTGCCGCCGTGATCCTCGATCCAGGTCGGCCAATCGCCGGCCTGAACGATTCGAAGAAACTTTCGGCCAGCAAGCGCGAAGCACTTGCCGAGCAGATTCGCGGCACCGCGCTGGCCTGGGCAGTCGCTGAAGCCAGTGTCGCCGAGATCGACCGGATCAACATCCTGCAGGCCAGCCTGCTGGCCATGCAGCGCGCCGTCGCGGCGCTTGCCGGCGCGCAGGGTCGGGTAAGGCCGAGCCATGCGCTGGTCGACGGCAGCCATTGTCCACAACTGGCGTGTTCGGTCGAAGCCGTCGTCGGCGGTGACGGCAAGTTCGCAGCGATCGCCGCCGCATCGATTCTCGCCAAGACCTCTCGTGACGCAGGCATGTTCGCGCTGCATGCCAGCTATCCGCAGTACGGTTTTGATCGCCACAAGGGTTACCCGACCGCGTTTCATCTGCAGGCCTTGCGCGAACATGGTGCAAGTCCGCAGCACCGCCGCAGCTTCGCGCCGGTGGCGCGCCTCGGCGAATCATGAAACGGATCGCCTCGCGCGACAATGCCCATTACAAGGGGCTACTGAAACTCTCGCAAAGCAGTCGTGAGCGGCGCAAGAGCGGCCGCGTGCTGCTCGATGGCATGCACCTGATCGAGGCCTACGAGGCGAGCTGCGGGGTGCCGGAAGAGATCGTGGTCAGCGACAGCGGTGCAGGCCGGCCGGAGAATGCGCGCTACCTTGATCGCCGGCCAGCGGGCAGCAGTATCAGCTACGTCGCCGATGCCTTGTTCAAGGAGCTGGCGCTGGTCGATACGCCCAGCGGCATCATGGCCGTCGTGGCGCGGCCACAGCCGGCTGGCGGCGGTGATCATGCCGCCGATACGGTTCTGCTTGATGGCGTTCAGGATCCCGGCAATCTTGGTTCGATCCTGCGTAGCGCAGCCGCCGCCGGTTTCCATCAGATTCTGCTCTCGGCGGATTGCGCGCAAGCCTGGTCGCCCAAAACCCTGCGCGCGGCCATGGGAGCGCATTTCCAACTCGCGATCCACGAAGACCGTGATTTGAGCGCTTTTCTCGTCGCCTATCGTGGCCAGTCCGTCGCCACGCTACCCGCCGCATCGAGCAGTCTCTACAGCACTACGCTTGGCCGACCGCTGGCCTGGGTTTTTGGCAGCGAAGGTCTTGGCGTCCGGCCGCTAGTCGCGGCGCAAACCAGCCGGCAGCTGCGCATCCCCATGGCTGCAGCCAGTGAGTCCTTGAATGTCGCTGCCGTCGCTGCCGTTTGCCTTTTTGAAACCCTGCGCCAGCGTCAGGTGGCCGAGCCGTCGCTTGGCTCGGGTCCGGGCTAGCGCGGCGCGGTGCACTGTCGTTCTGGCTCGTTTTACGTTTGGTGTTGGCGTCGCCTTCTGCTAAACTCCGCCCTCTTGCGGAGAGATGGATGAGTGGTTTAAGTCGCACGCCTGGAAAGCGTGTTTAGGATAATATCCTAACGCGGGTTCGAATCCCGCTCTCTCCGCCAGCATGGCCTCGTAAGTGATTGAAAAAATAAAAATAATATAGTTATGTTCGGCGGTGGGCCACAAAATAGCCCACAAAATAAAATATACCAACGAATTCTCCCGCGTGGGAAAAGGGGCATCGAAGCGAGGCACGGGAAGGGTCGCCGTCCAATGCGGAGAGCCCCACTCGTTTCGGTGTGATCGTCGTACGCGTCCATCGCTCGGCACCGGATCACAGCCTGCGCGAGCTATCCGCCTTTTTTGTGGCCAGCCATATACCGTAGATAGGCGATGACCTCGTCGATTTCCCCGGGCGTCAGCTGCGTGGGCGGCATTCTTGCGCGTGCCCGGAATTGACTGGGGTCGAGGATCCACTGACGCAGAAAGCCGGTGCTGCGGTATTCGGTGATGTTCTTCGGAATATTCAGCTCGGGGCCGACTTCGCCGCCCTGCAGATTGACCGAGTGGCACTTTAGGCATTGCTCGCGAAATACGGTGAAGCCCCTGGAAACCTCGCTGTCGGCGGGCGCGCCGGTGGGCAGGGTCAGGGGGAACTTCGTGGCAAACGAGACGGCTTCGATGCGGGTCATCTGGAATGGCCAGGAAAAGATCTTCGAGTCCGAGGTGTTGGCGCTGATGACGATGAATGGCGCCGGGTCGGTCATCGTCTTCCCGGTGGGAATGGGTGACCACCGTCCTGGAACACCGTCTTCGCCGTAAGCGAGCCGGAGATCGAGTTTGGCGACGTTGGCGGCGGCGGTGTTGCTCTCGTAACCGTCCAGACAATGGAAAACCAGATCTTCCGCGTCGCCGGCATCCATCAGACTGAGAACATCGGCGAGCGAAAAAGTCAGGTAGCGAACGGGTCTGCCCAGATCCGGATTGACGACTTCGATCTCGTGGGTTTCCAGGCGGCCACGCAAGTCGTCGAGGCTAAGACTTTGACGGCCGTTCTCACCGTCAACGGTCAATACGGGACTGGCGGATTGCGCGAAAACCGCCGCGCTGACCACGAGGATCGCGAGAGCGAAAAAGGAACGAGTCAAGAAGGCGTGCATGGACGTTCCTGATTTCCTTGGGAAGAGGCAATGGTACGGCAAGGTGCTGGTGCGCGGCGGGTCGATGTTGCGGATCGTTTTGCGCGTAACGGACAGCAAGAGGGCGGCCAGAGACGCCCCCCAGGCGGAGCTGCCGGTAGGAGCCGGCATCGCCGATCTATCGAAGTGGCAGCATGATCGGTGGGGCGGTTCCCCCATCGATCATGCTGAAAGGATGCATGCTCGGTGAATCGAAACCCGGGGATTCGTCTTTGTCAGCCAGGCTTCGGGTAGTCAGGAGGTGAGTGCCTCGACAGAAATCGAGAAGAAGCTGACCTTCATCCTCGACGCAGGCCAGACGCGCGACAGAGCGACGCCATGCTGCTGTTAGCTCTCGTCTTCGACAGCCTTTATCCCGGTACCAGCACGCTGCTGTTTACCGAACCCGTTTCGGAGTCCAGGCCGCCGCCCCAGTCGCCTCATTTCGGCCCTGACCCCCCCGGGAACTACGGCGCAGCAAGTGGCTTTGGCTCTATCGGCGCCGTGAACAGGTGCCGCGCGTGGTCAGCGCTTCGCTGTTCACGCCGCACCGGAGCGAGGTGAGCGCGGCCTGCGTGGAACTCGCGGGCCGGGTTTCTTGCTGGTGCGCTGGAGATTGGCCGAGTGTTATCGGCGAATCTCGCGGAAGGGTGACGGTTGTCACACCGAGGCAGTCAGCGGGCTGGCTTACCCCTGCCCCTTATGTCATTATCCCTGCTGCCCAAATGACTGCTGAGCATGGCTCTTGATGCCAAGAAGCAATAACAAGCAACAAGTGGGGAGCACCAACAAGGCCGTCGAAGCCGTGACCGATGCTCGGCGTCACTTGGGAAGGCCGCATGCGTATGGCAGTTCCCCATTCCATTGCGCGCACCGCTGGCGCCGCTGCCCGACTCGCGAGTTCTTCGCGGCCGGCGTGCCGGCCCGTGTTTTTTGCCGGGATCATTGTTTCCCAGGATGAGTATGCATGACTGAGCCCTCCCAACGCCCCGAGCTCGAGCGGGTGCTGCTATCGTTTCGTAAGGCGTTCATGACCGTTGGCGCGTTCAGCTTCTTCACCAATCTGTTGATGCTGACGCCAGCGATCTACATGCTGCAGCTCTACGATCGCGCGCTCGGGAGCCGCAATCCGACCACCTTGTTGATGCTGACGGTGATGGCGCTCGGCCTGCTGGCGCTGATGTCCCTGCTGGAATGGATCCGGTCGATGGTCTTGGTGCGTGTCGGCGCTCGCCTCGACCTCGACATCAACCAGCGCATCTTCGACGCGACTTTCGAACGCAACCTACGCCAGGCAGGGCAGAATCCCGCGCAGGCACTGCACGATCTGACGTCGATGCGGCAGACGCTGACCGGTGCCGGGCTGGTTGCTCTGACCGATGCGCCCTGGATGCCGATCTATCTGGTAGTGATTTTCATGATGCACACCGAACTGGGCGTTTTTGCGCTGGTCGGCATGCTGGTCCTGCTGACACTGGCGGTGGTTAACGAGCGCGTGTCGGCGGGCCCTCTCGGCGAAGCGCAAAAGCTCTCGATGGCGGCCAATGCGCAGGCCAACAACAACTTGCGCAATGCCGAAGTGATCGAGGCCATGGGCATGCTGCCGGCGATTCGCGGCCGCTGGTTCAAGCTGCACCAGAAGTTCCTTGAGCAACAGGCGCTGGCCAGTGATCGTGCCGGCATGTTGACGGCGCTGACCCGCTTCGCCCGCATCTCGATGCAGTCCCTGGCCCTGGGCTATGGCGCGCTGCTGGCCATCGAGGGCGAGATTACACCGGGAATGATGATCGCCGGTTCGATTCTGGTTGGTCGGGCCCTGGCGCCGGTGGAGGCGCTGATCGGCAACTGGAAACAACTGGTTTCGGCGCGCGCCGCCTACAAGCGCTTGAGCGAACTGCTGAGCGTATATCCGGCGCGCAAGGCCGGAATGCCGCTGCCCAGGCCGCTTGGCGAAGTGCTTGTCGAGAACGCGGCGACGGCGGCGCCGGGAAGCAAGACGCTGATTCTCAAGAATGTGAGCTTCAAGCTGCAGCCCGGTGAAGTGGTCGCCGTCATCGGTCCCAGTGCCTCCGGCAAGTCGACACTGGCGCGCTTGCTGGTCGGCATCTGGCCAACGTTGGCGGGATCGGTGCGCCTGGACGGCTCGGAGATTTTCAAGTGGAACAAGGACGAGCTGGGCCCGTATCTGGGTTACCTGCCGCAGGATATCGAGCTCTTTGGCGGGTCGGTCGCCGAGAATATCGCCCGTTTTGGCGAAGTCGATTCGGAGCAGGTCCTGGCGGCGGCGCAGGCCGCTGGTGTCCATGACTTGATCCTGCTGTTGCCGAACGGTTACGACACGCCACTCGGCGAGGCGGGTAGTGCGCTCTCAGGCGGCCAGAAGCAACGCATAGGCTTGGCGCGCGCTCTTTACGGCGACCCGGCCTTGATCGTCCTCGACGAACCGAACTCCAACCTCGACGATCTGGGCGAGGCGGCCCTGGCCGACACCATCCGGCGCTTGAAAGCGAAGAAGCGGACGGTGGTCATCGTCACCCACCGGATCACCACCCTCGCCATTGCCGACAGCATTCTGGTTCTGCATGAGGGAACGGTGAAGGCGCACGGTCCACGCGACCAGATTCTGGCGGCGATGCGCTCGGCCAATGCGCCCAACGCCCCGAATGCGCCAGGCGCACCACAGGCTGCGAATGCAACAGGTTCAGCCGCTTCGCCGCCAGCCGGGCGCAGGGCCGGCGCGGTTCGACCTGCGACTTCGGCAGCTGCGGCGAGCGGGCTCCCATCGACGCCCGTCATCGGCGTCTAATTTACCAGGCAGAGGACGATGGCAAAGAGTTTGTTCACGCGCAGGGATGCTTCCGACAGCGAGATCACCGAATTGACCGATGTCTCGGTTGCGACGGCCAAGGCGGGCGCCAGCGGTGTCGCCATCAATCATCACTATGTTTCGCGAATCGGCTGGCTGGTGCTGATTCTTGGCTTCGGTGGCTTCATGCTGTGGGCGGCGCTGGCTCCGCTCGACCAGGGCGTACCGGCGAGCGGACAGGTGGTGGTCACGGGAAATCGCAAGACCGTACAGAATCTGGGGCCGGGGATGGTCGAGGCGATCCTGGTCAAGGACGGCGATGAAGTTCGCAAAGGCGACGTTCTGCTGCGCCTCGACCCGACCACGGCGCGTTCGCAATTCCAGGTAACGCACAGTCAGTGGCTGGTGGCCAAGGCCACCGAGGCGCGTTTGCTCGCCGACGTGGCCGGAGAGGCGGAGATCGTCTTTCCCGAGGAACTGCTGAAGAACAAGGACGATCCGCGTGCGGCGAGTGCCATGGCCGTGCAGACGCAGCTGCTGCGTTCGCGGCAGGCGGGACTGCAAGCCGAACTGGGCGCGATGCAGAATACGCTGGCCGGCCTGCAATCGTATGTCAAGGGACTCGAGGCGACGCGGCGCTCGAAAGAGGAACAGGCGCGGCTGCTGCTTGAAGAACTGAAGGGGCTACGCGAGCTGGCAGCCGAAGGTTATTTGCCACGCAATCGTCTGTCGGAGCAGGAACGCCTGCTGGCGCAACTCCATGGCGCTATTTCCGAGGACCTCGGCAATCTCGGGCGCGCTCAGCAGAGCATTGGCGAGACACGGATGCGCATGGTTGCGCGACAGCAGGAGTACCACAAGGAGGTCGAGAACGCGCTCTCGGACGTGCAGAAGGAAACCAGCTCGCTGGAGAGTCGCCTTGAAGGGCTGGCTTTCGAACTGGCCAACACCACCGTGCATGCCCCGAGTGAAGGCATCGTCGTTGGTCTCAGCGTGCACACCGTCGGTGGCGTATTGGCGCAGGGGACGTCCTTGATGGACATCGTGCCGAAGAACGAGCCCTTGCGCATCGAGGTTCAGATTCCCACCGACCTGATCGACAAGGTCCGCCTGGGCCTGCCTGTAGAAATTACCTTTCCGGCGTTCAACCAGCGCACCACGCCGCAGATTCCTGGCGAGTTTGTGCAGGTCGACGCCGATGTGACGACCGATCCACAAGGCAAGCTGCCGCCCTTCTACCGCGGTAAGGTGGTAGTTACCGAGGCCGGCATGAAGAAACTGAAGGCGCACGAAATCAAGCCCGGCATGCCGGCACAGGTCTTCGTCAAGACGGGCGAGCGGACGATGCTCAACTATCTCTTCAAGCCGCTGCAGGACCGCTTTCATGCCGCGTTGACCGAGGAATGAGCATGCGCAAGTGCCTCGTCAGCCTCACTGCTTGCAGCCTGGCGCTGCTGTCTTCCGGGGTTTTCGCCACGGGTTTGCTCGACGCCTATCGTGCCGCCCGCCAGAACGACCCGGCTTTTCAGGCGGCACGTTTCGAGCGCGACGCCGGCCAGTACGCGATCGACATCGGGCGCGCCGGCCTGCTGCCGACGATCTCGATTACCGGCAGCTATTCGAAGAACACCGGCGAACGCCAGTCGACGACGGTTGACGTGACTCAGGACCTCGACTACTACGACAAGCAGGCGGCGATTACGCTGCGCCAGCCGCTGTTCAACTACGAGAGCTATGTGCGCTACCAACAAGGGGGCGTGCAGGTGGCCTACAGCAATGCCGTCTTCGATCGCAAGGAAGCGGAACTGGCCAGCAAGGTGTCGACCGCCTACTTTGAGGCTCTGCTGGCGCTCGAGCGACTGACGCTGGCCGACGCCGAAATTGCCGCCTATGGCGCTCAGCGCGAGCTTGCCGAGCGCCTGCGGCGCGGTGGTGAAGGGACGATTACCGAGATCGCCGAGGCCGAATCGAGGCTGGAGTTTGCCCGCGCCAATCGTGCCGAGGCGCTCGACCGGGTGGCCGTGACGAGGCGCGTGCTGGAAGGCATGACCGGTGCGCCGATGCGCGATCTGTGGGTGCTGCAGCCGGATTTCATCCCGACCGGGATCGTGCCCAGCCAGCTCGACGAATGGTCTGCGTTGGCGCAGGAGCATAACCCTGAGATCCGTGCACGCAGAAAAGTCGTTGAGCTGTCGGGTCTGGAAGTCGAACGCGCGCGCGCGGGCCATCTGCCGCAACTGGACCTGGTGGCGCGCGCGATGAAAGCCGAGAACGAGACCATCTCGACGCTCAACCAGAAAAGCTCGATCAACACCGTTGGGGTGCAGCTCAATATCCCCTTGTTTGCCGGTGGCCGGGTGAGTGCTCTGACCGGGCAGGCGATCGCCAATCGCGGGCGCTCGATGGCCGAGCTTGACCTGGCCAGCAATGAGGTGATGGTCGAAGTCAAGCGTCAATTTCTGGCCGTCGAGACCGGTGTCGGCAGGGTCGCCGCGTATCGCAAGGCGGTTGATGCCAGCATCGTCGCGGTCGAAGGAACAAAGCGCGGGATGAGGGCGGGGATCCGCACCAATACCGACGTTCTCGACGCCGAACGGCAAATGTTCTTTGCCAAGCGCGATCTCGCGCAGGCGCGCTATGAGTTTCTTGCCAGCACCTTGCTCCTGAAAACGGCTGCCGGGGTGCTCTCGGAAAAAGATGTCGCTGAAATAGAGGCCTTGCTGGTGCCGCAATATGATGGCGGCCGAGCCACGCCTGTTGCGGTCAAAGCGTCGGGCGGGGCGCCATACGCGAGTGGCGGTTCCGCGAGCGATTCCGACGGGAGAATAAACATGCCGAGCGATTCCAAGGTGGCCGCGCAAGCCGCAGGTCAGGCCAATTCTGAAAACGCGGCCTCCCGGTAGGTCGGTGGGTCGATGAGTGTAATCAATACGACCGCCGAGCGTCGGCAGCTCGGAGAGGTGCCGCTGCTGATCGTTCGCCGGGCCGGCGCTACGATGCCGCTGCCAACGGTGCTATGGTTTCACGGACTCGGCGCGGACAAGGAACTGCACCTGCCCGAACTGCAGCGCTTTGCCGCGGCAGGATTACTGGCGGTCGGCGTCGATGCGGTGGGCCACGGGCAGCGACGGTTGCGCGATTTCGAGCAACAGTTCGCGCAGCCGCCCGAAGTGAGGGAAAGCTTGTTCAATACGCTGGTGGCGCGAACGGTCGCCGAGCTTCCCGGCCTGCTCGACGCGCTGGTCGACAGCGGTCTGAGCGACCCGCAGCGACTTGCCGTCGCCGGGGTGTCGATGGGCGGCTGCATCACTTACGGTGCCGTCAGCGCTGATCGTCGCCTGCGCGCTGCCGTGGCGTTGCTCGGCTCGCCGGCCGGATTGCTCGCGGAGTACGCCGATGCTGCAGCGGCGCGCTTCTATCCGACGGCCTTGCTTTCGATCACCGCCGAGAAGGACTCCGTCGTTCCGCCAGCAGCGGCGCGTGCTCTGCACGAACAGCTCGCGAGTTACTACGCCGAGCAGCCGGAGCGGCTGGCTTACCGGGTGATTGCTGGTGCGCCGCACTTCATGAATGTGGCGGACTGGATTCGCAGCATCGGTGACGCCCGCGCGTGGCTGGCACGCTTTGTAGTCTGATCCGCTTGCCACAACAAGCGGCAGGCCGCCCATTGCTTGCAGCGTCGCTACCTTGTGCTCGGTAGCTGGCTCAGACGCGCTCGATGATCATCGCTACGCCCTGGCCGACGCCGACGCACAAGGCACACAGCGCGTAGCGCCCGGAGCGGCGACGTAGCTCCCAGGTGGCGGTGGCCACCAGGCGGGCGCCGGTCATGCCGAGCGGATGGCCGACGGCGATCGCGCCGCCGTTCGGATTGACGTGCGCGGCGTTGATCGGGATCGAGAGCTCGCGCAGCACAGCGATGCACTGTGCGGCAAAGGCTTCGTTGATCTCGATGACGTCCATCTGGTCCAGGCGCAGCCCGGTACTGGCGAGCAGTTTGCGGATCGCCGGCACCGGACCGAAGCCCATGATCCTTGGCGCGACGCCGGCGGTGGCCATGGCCACAACGCGAGCACGCGGCGTCAGGCCGTGCTTGACGGCCGCCTCTTCACTGGCCATGAGCAGCGCGCAGGCGCCGTCATTGATGCCCGCCGAGTTGCCGGCGGTGACGGTGAGTCCGGCACCGTTGATGCCTTCGCGCTTGGCCAGTCTGGACAGGGTCATGTCCGGGCGCGGGTGCTCGTCGGCGCTGATGACGTTCCCACTGCCTTTCTTTTGCGCCAGGCGCACCGGAATAATCTCGTCGGCAAAGCGCTCCGCTTCGTGCGCCGCCCCCCAACGTTGCTGCGAGCGCAGGGCGAAAGCATCCTGGTCGGCACGCGAGACGCTGAACCGGGCGGCGACATTGTCGGCGGTCTGCGCCATCGAGTGCGTGTCGTGGAGTTTCTTCAGCAGCGGGTTGACGAAGCGCCAGCCAAGCGTCGTGTCGTGGATCGCGGTGCTGCGCGAGAAAGCGCTGTCGGCCTTGGGCATCACGAAGGGAGCGCGCGACATGCTCTCGACGCCACCGGCAATCATCAGATCGGCTTCGCCGGCCTTGATCGAGCGCGCGGCCAGGCCGACGGCATCCATTCCCGAGGCGCAGAGACGGTTGACCGTGATCCCCGCGACCTCGACCGGCAGGCCGGCGAGCAGGCCCGCCATGCGCGCGACGTTGCGGTTGTCTTCACCGGCCTGATTGGAGCAGCCATAGATCACGTCATCGACGAGCGCCCAGTTAACCCCGGCATTGCGGTCGATCAGGGCACGAATCGGCAGCGCCGCGAGATCATCGGCGCGCACGCTGGAGAGCGCGCCACCATAGCGGCCGATCGGGGTCCTGACGGCGTCGCAGATAAAAGCTTCGTTCATTTACGGGTATTCCTTGGTGTGGTCGAGCGCCTGCGGGCATGCAGTATGAATGCGTGCTGGGGTGCTTGACTTGGGGGTACGGGGAGTGCGCAGGCGCGACAGCACAGCGTCGGTGTTGCGCGCGGTGCTGTCGACCTGCTGTGCTGCGGGGGAGTGGCGGCGGGAGCGAGGGTCGCGGTCGAGGCCTCATTGCGGGTTTCCTTCAAGCGCGTTCGCCAGCTGGCTGCTGGCGCTGCTTGATGCGCCGGCCTTGCTGTCCTCGACTTGGCGCAAGGCAAGCGCACGCTGGGCTGAGCAAGTCGTTATGGCACGCAGAGGCGACCGGGTTCCGGTTGTTGCGGTTGCAGGCGTAGGCAAAGGCCGAGTCGGCGAGAGTGGACAGGTAAGCGCCGTGACAGGAATGGTGACGGTGGACCATATCTGGTCGAGCGCGCATCGTCAATCGCGAGTAAGCGGGGCCAGCGCGAAGCGCTTGCCGAGCGATCTGTTTGCGCGCCGCGTGACACCTTTCCGGGCGTCGAGAAGGCGCAGCGGATGGACTGCAGTTGCCGCGACCAGCGCTATGCCGGCGCCCATTCCGCACCCAGGGTAATTGCAGGAGGCGCAGCCGACGCGGCAAGCCAGCACCATCCTCTTCCTATTAGCCTCCGTTCCCACCCGGCGCCTGTTTGCGTAACTCGATCAGCGGCTGAACACCAGGCAGATCGAAACGTTTGCGGTCCGGCTCGACGGCGGTAAGCGCTTCGGTCTCGACCAGCGTCGCCAGCGAGCGTCGGGTGAGATCCTGATAGGTCAGCGTGCCTTCTACTTTCCAGGTCATTTCCTGCTCGCTGAGTTCGCGCATGACCTTGGCGGGAACGCCGGCGACCAGGGAGCGCGGCGGCACCTCCATTCCCGCCCTGACAAAGGCGCAGGCGGCGATGATCGACGATTCGCCGACGACGGCGTTGTCCATGATCACCGCATTCATGCCGACCAGCGCGTTCCTGCCGATGCGGCAGCCGTGCAGTACCGCGCCGTGGCCAATATGGCCATCCTCCTCGATGATCGTATCGGTGCCGGGAAAGCCGTGCATGACGCAGGTGTCCTGCACATTGACGCCGCGTTCGAGAATCAGGCGCCCGAAGTCGCCGCGCAGGCTGGCGCACGGGCCGACATAGCAGCCGGGCCCGACGATCACGTCGCCGATCAGAACCGCCGACGGATGAACGTAGCTACTGGGGTCGACGACCGGAACGATGCCGTCGATGGCGAAAACGCGGGGGCGGTTCATGCGCATGCTCCTGGTGGGGGGGGCGGCGCCATGCGGGCGTCGCAGTTGCTTCCAGGCACCCATTCTATCGACGGATGTGCGCATTGCGCCAAACGCGCGGCGATCGGCTGCTTTCAGGTCATCCAGGAGCATCCCGGCTACCATCTTGGAAGAAGCGGTTCGTGGCACCCAAGCAAGGACCGGGATGTGCACTGCAAGTGCCAGGGGGCGGTCATGACTTTCGTGATTTGTGGTGCCCCTTCGTGTCATGACCGTTAGAGGTGATGAAGCGACAGACTTGGCGACGATCACGGGTGTGGCAGACGCCCGTCGCATGAGCTCAGTGCCGGTGTGATGTCGTTCATCGTTCGCCGAGTTCATTGACCAGGAAAGCGCGCCTCGCTAGAATCGACCGCTTCGCCGACCCGAAATTGATCGGACCTAAACCGTCCCCTGAGCAGCAGGTGTTCGCTAAGGGGATTCCTTTCCATGACGCTTTCACGTCGCCGGCATGCTGGCCAGGATTTATTGTTGGTGGCCGGCGCTGGCGCCAGGATAGATTGAACGATTCGATGATGCAGACACAGCCCGGAAAAATTTTTGCGGCGCAAGAATGACTAGGCGCAGAATCCTTGTGGATCTCAAGCCGGCGCTGGATGGCTACGCCGGTGTTCCCCAGGAAACGCGTCTGCTTTTCGCCGGTTTGCGATGCCTTTCAGACAAGTTCCACGTCGAGGGCTTGCTGCAACACGGAGGCGGCCCACTGGTTTGCGAGATCGACGACGTTGACAGCCACTTCGCGCCTGCTGAGCGAATCCTTCGGCACTCCCGTAGCGTTATTTCCTTCTACGGTGCCGGAAAAAGGGACTTGCTTGCCCAGGTAATCAGGGAGATCGGAAAACTCACCCAGTTATTCCGCCTGCGTTGGCAAGCACGGACGCCACGGCCAGTCACTCTCGGTTTATTTGATGAACGGCTGTTTGCCGACTTCATCTGGTCGAGATTTTTCAGCAAGACGCTCGCGGCAGAGAAGAAATCGCTAGTTACGTCTGCCAACTACAGGATCCTTCGGCCAGCCAGACGCCTGATGTACGAAGTCGGAATGTCTGCATTTCCGCTATGCGGCAAGTCGCGCTTCCTTGCGGTAGACACCAGCGGGTACGATTTCCTCCTGGCCCAGATGCCTTTCCCCGGTCGCGTCGCGTCCGGTACGCAATTGGTCGTTCGATACCATGATGCCGTGCCGATTCTCATGCCGCATACGATCAGCGACAAGGGATTTCACCAGGCTTCGCACTTCTATCCCTTACGCGACAATGTTGCCTCCGGGGCGTGCTTCGTGTGTGTTTCCGAGGCGACGCGGCAGGATCTGCTGACTCTCTTCCCGGAAGCAGAGCCACGGACGGCCGTGATCCACAATATGGTTTCGCCAGATTACTTTGTTGAGGCCACCGAGCGAGCGTATGCGCTGCGGATCTTGCGGACACGTTGGCATCGCGACGAAGCGTCACCGGCAGCGGCATCGTTCAAGCCCGGAAAAGCCCTGATCGATGCACCCTATCTGCTGATGGTGTCGACCCTCGAGCCGAGAAAGAACCATCAGTTGCTCGTTGCTGCCTGGGAGCGACTGAAATTCACGGATCTTCCCGAGCTTCGACTGGTCATTGTTGGCGCCCCTGGGTGGGACAGTAAACCGATTCTCAAATCGTTCCAGCCATGGCTCGATCAGGGCGACCTCGTTCATCTCAGCAATGTGCCATCCGACGAGCTACGGGTTCTGTACCAGCATGCCGCAGCGACGATTTGCCCGAGTGTAGCGGAGGGCTTTGACTACTCCGGTGTCGAAGCGATGTGTTGTGGCGGCCTTGTGATAGCGTCCGATATTGCGGTGCATCAGGAAATATTTCAATCGGCTGCAGCCTACTTTGATCCGTATTCGTCCGAGCAAGCTGCACAGAAGATTCGTTATCTCCTCGGCAAGGAAGGGGCTGGAGAGGCAAATGAAAAACGCGCCGCCGCTGCGCGGGTTGCAGCCCGGTTTTCTCGGGAAAGCTTACTCCCCCAATGGGAAGCTTTCTTTGACCAGCATGTTAATAAATCAGCTCCTAATACTTGATCAGGAATCCGTGAATGAAGATTGTCTTGACCTGCGGACATCCCACTTCTGGTTATGAAATGATTCATCGTGTTTTGCTTAATAGCGGACTACACGAAGCAGTCTCGTGTCGGCATGAGCAATTTTCTCCTGCAGATTTTCAGCGTAAGCTCTGTATTGCACATGAAGTTCCGGCAGTTGGCGCAGGAGAAGTGATGCAAGTCGACCCAGGAAAGGTTTGGCAAAACCTGGCGGTTGATTTGTTTATTGCCAATATGGAAAATGAAAACTGGGGTTGGGCTGATGTCAATACGGTTCACTTGCTGGCTTTCTGGCATGATTTTGATCCTCAAATACGCTTTGTTCTGACCTACAGTTCGCCAGCGACGGCGTTGGCCAGGTTGGAGAACGTTGCGGACAAGCAGGTCAAGGAGGTGATCGAGGATGCCTTGCAGTCATGGCTTTTCTTCAATGACCAGCTCTTGCGATTTTATGCGCGTCACCAAGATCGCTGTTTGCTAATAAACGCCGATGCTGTGGCTCGCGTTGAAGGCCAAGAGAAGCTGTTGCCGTTGCTAAGAGAGCAGCGTGGGCTTTCCTTGGGCACGCAAGTTGTCAAAGCAACGGCACTGGAGCATAGAGAGAGTCCGATTTTTGGTTTGATTGCCAGTCAGATGCTTGAGGAGATGCCGGAAGTTCGAGCTCTCTATGACGAGCTTGAAGGTTCTGCAGATTTGTTTTCTGGAGAGTCCAATCCGCGCAGCGTTCTGGCCGAGATGGCTATGGCGGAATACCAGCGATTGGCCAATTCATTGAAAGCTGGTCAGATTGCGCTGAGGGAGCTCGCTTCAAAAAAACACGAAGCGCAGCGGCTATCCTTGGAGAAGCTCTCCGCACTTGAGCAAGCGCTTGCAGTGCGTGAACGTGAAGCGGAACGGCACAAGAACGACGCGAAACAAGCAAAGGAAAATCAGGAAGAACTCAAGGAGAAACAAGAGGAAAAGGAGCTTCTGCTGCGCCAATTGCATCAGGTTCAAGAAGAGCTCGAAGTCTATTTCCTGAAGGCGAAAGAGCTGACCTCAGAGAGAGACGAGGCGCGCCGGTTGTCTGCTGACAAACTGTCTGCACTAGAGAGGAAACTGGCAACGCGGGAGCGTGAAGCAGAGCGGCTGACCGCTACTGCCGCGGAACGAGCAACAAAAAACGAGGAACTGATAAGACAGGGCGAGCACGAAGCCAAACAGTTGCGCCTTCAGTTGCAGCAGGCGCAGGAAGCGCTCGAAAGGGATTTGCGGAAAGCGAAAGAACTTGCGATAGAACGGGATAGGGCGCGGCAACTATCTGTTGAAAAACTGGCGGCCTTGGAGAAAATCGTTTCCGTACGCGAAGCTGAAGCGGAGCGGCACAAAAAAGACGCTACGCAGGCAAAGAGGCGTGCGGATGATCTTGAGAGGGAGGTGGCGGAGGGAAAGCGGCAAGCAACCAAGCTAAGAGAACTAGAGCAAGAAAATGAGTTACTGCTTCTTCAGCTTCATCAGGTTCAGGAAGAGCTTGAAAACTATTTTCTGAAGTACCAGGAGGTCAACGCCAACAAACAGGCAGCATCTGCCCAAGCGAATTCCGCGCCATCCTTGCCAATCACCATTGATCTGACAAGCGATGTCCAGGGGGACAACTGGTACGAGGCGGAGCCGGATGGCCGCTGGGCCGGGCCGGAGAGGAGCAGTACGATCTCAGTGCCGTTGCTACAGCCGGGTGAATACCGGATGGAACTGGATATTTTGGACGCTATGAGTCCCTCAATTCTCCAAAACATGGCAATCAGCTTTAATGATAGAACCCTGTTCTTCACCGGAGATGATCGGCAGCCGGTGTCCGCAGCGGTTTTTGACGGTAGGTCTGCGAAGCAAGTCGACTATCCGGTTACGTGGCAGACGGTTTTTCGGGTCTTGGTAGCTGATGCGGAGCAGCCCGGGAAACTTCGCTTCGATTTTTCCAGGCTGCTTCCTCCTAGGGCAGGCGGTGCCCGCAAACACGCTATATTTCTCAAGACCGTGCGTATTGTCCCAATACTCGACAGAGAGATCCACGGGGTTGATCTGCGGAACAGAATTGTTGGCCGTAATTGGTACGAGCCGGAAATTGACGGCCGTTGGGCCGGACCAGGGCCGGTAAGCATGCTGGTTTTGCCGGCAGTGAAACCAGGCCGTTATCAAATCGGCTTGGAGATTGTCGATGCCATCGCTCCGGAGGTGCTCAAGGGCGTGCAATACAAACTCGCCGGCAAGCCGGTATATTTCGCCGATGCCTATCCGCAGGGCTGGCTGACACAAGCTCTTGGGAAGAGGCGTCACTACCCGATCAAGCTGGTTGCTGAGGTTCAGCTCTTGCCGGAGCAGTGCGCCAGTGATCTAGAGCTGGAGTTTTCATTCGTCAAACTCATTTCGCCAGCAAGCCGGGGTTCGGCCGATCAACGTATGCTTGCAATCCGCTTAAAGAACGTGACCCTGAAGCCACTTAGCAGTAGCTAAAAAGCGAGATTCTTATGCCCGTTACCACACTCGATAGCTGGATCCAACACCTTAGGCTTCTCTTCACGCCGACGGGGCTCCTTCATGTAGGCGCTGGGGGGGGGGTGGGCATTGTTGCGTATCAGGAATGGCCAATTGAAAACGCTCTGCTGATTGATGCGGATGAGCGCAACTGTAAATCATTGTCGAAAATAGCCGAACTGCACGGAGGGTGGTCTGTAAAGCAGTCACTGATCGATAAGGTTAATGGTGAAACTGATTTCTTCCTTGCCAGTAATGCCGCCGAAAGTGGGCTGCTCGTGCCAGAAACGCTCGCGCCAATCTGGCGCAACCTGAAGACGATTGGTGAGCAACGGCTGGAAGGCGTGCGCCTTGATTCTCTGCTGTCCAGCCGTGGCCCGGGTGCAAAGCTGTTCAACTGGGTGTTCATAAGTTGTTTTCCAGCCGCGCATATTGCGGAGAGCATGGGCGACTTCCTGGAGGGTGTCGATGTGCTTGTGGCGCGGGTAGCCCTTCCAACGGCAGGGCTAAGCGGCGTCGGTGCGGATTTGTCAAGCGTTGATCAACTGCTGGCCGGGCGGGGTTTTCGCTGTCTTCAAGTCGCGGAGTCACGGCAACCGGAGCTGGGGCACGTGATCTATGTGAGAGATAGCAAGCAGGAAGTCGAAAAGCTGGCGGCTGACCGAGATCAACAAGTGAAGACCGCTGCGGAACGGCAGCAACAAATCGAGCAACTCAGTCAGGCGAA